>DASUZE010000070.1:0-185776 GCA_036377015.1 Piscinibacter sp.
GGCCGTCGTCACCGGAAAGCCGTACATCACATCTTCGGGTATGCCATAGCTGCCATCGGACGCAATGCCCATCGTGACCCATCGGTTGCCGGTGCCGAGGATCCAGTCGTGCATGTGATCGATCGCCGCGTTGGCAGCCGAAGCCGCGGAGGAAAGGCCGCGCGCTTCGATGACGGCCGCGCCGCGCTTGCCGATCATCGGCAGGAAGACATTGCGATTCCAGCTTTCGTCGTTGATCAGCGCTTTGATCGACTGACCGCCCGACGTTGCGAAGCGATAATCCGGATACATCGTCGGCGAATGGTTGCCCCACACGACGAGTTTTTCGATCGATCCTACCGGCTTGCCGCTTTTTTGCGCGAGCTGCGACAACGCGCGGTTGTGATCGAGGCGCAGCATCGCGGTGAAGTTGCGCTTCGGCAGCGACGGCGCCGATTTCATCGCGATATAGGCGTTGGTGTTCGCCGGATTGCCGACGCCCAGCACTTTGATGTTGCGCGAAGCGACGGCGTCGAGGGCTTTGCCCTGCTCGATAAAAATTTTCGCGTTCTCGAGGAGCAGGTCTTTACGTTCCATGCCGGGACCGCGCGGCCTCGCACCGACCAGAATCGCCATGTCGGCGTCTTTGAAAGCGACTTTGGGGTCCGATGCGCCGGTCATGCCGGCGAGAAGGGGGAGGGCGCAATCGTCGAGCTCCATCATGACGCCCTTCAGCGCCGCTTGCGCCTTGTCGATCGGCAACTCGAGGAGCTGCAGAATGACGGGCTGGTCCTTCCCGAGCATCTCGCCCGCGGCGATGCGAAAAACGAGGCTGTAGCCGATCTGGCCGGCGGCGCCGGTGACGGCGACGCGAACGGGTTTCTTGCTCATGGGAAGGACTCCAGAAGAGGTGGGATGAAGGAAATCGTGGAGGGCGGGGGAGGGGCGAGCGCCTCGGGCCGCAACAGTGCAGGCAAGTGTAGGCCACCGGTGCCGAAACCTGGGCCGAGTCTAGGGGTGAACCCGTACCCGGTCAACACTCTTATGTCTTACATAAGACATCTGTCAACTTTCATGGACGCTGCGGTCCGTCCTGTGCTGCAATCGCAGGCATGCCCGGGCCTTCGACCTCGACCCCATCCGCCGTCCCGGACGGCGACGCGCCGGCGTTCAGCCCGCTGTACCAGCAGATCAAGACCCTGATCACGCGCAGCCTGGAGGCAGGCGAGTGGCGGCCCGGCGAGGCCATCCCGAGCGAGATCGACCTCGCCGCGCGCTTCAAGGTGAGCCAGGGCACGGTGCGCAAGGCCATCGACGAGCTCGCCACCGACAACTTGCTGGTGCGCCGGCAAGGCAAGGGCACCTTCGTTGCCACGCATGCCGAGCAGAAGGTGCAGTTCCGCTTCCTGCGGCTCGCGCCGGACGACGGCGAGCCCGCGGGCGCGCAACGTCGCTTCATCGATTGCCGGCGCTTGCGCGCGCCGGCGGACATCGCGCGCGCGCTGGAGCTGAAGTCGGGCGACACGGTGGTGCAGGTGCGCCGCGTGCTGTCGTTCCGCGGCGTTCCCGTGGTCCTCGACGACATCTGGCTGCCGGGCCAGGCCTTCAAGGGCCTCACCGCGGAGAAGCTCGACGACTATCGCGGCCCCATGTACGGCCTGTTCGAGAGCGAGTTCGGCGTGCGCATGATCCGCGCGTCGGAGAAGCTGCGTGCCGTCGCGGCCGACGCGGGGGCGGCCGAGCTGCTCGGCGTGGCCGTGGGGGCGCCGCTGCTGAGTGTCGAAAGGCTGTCGATGACCTACGGCGACAAGCCGGTGGAGCTGCGGCGCGGGCTTTACAACACCGCATCGCATCACTATCGCAACGAACTCAGTTGACCGACGCAATACGTGATTGCGGTGGCCGCAACGCCGAGCTGTTGCATTGCAATAAAATCTTCGGGTTTCATCCGATTACAGGTTGGGGTATGGCAGACACGACGACAAGACAACGACCGGGAACCATGCGTCTGGTCGACGCGCTTCAATACCGACTGCCGCTGGCTGGCCTCGTGTCCATCCTGCATCGCGGCAGCGGCATGCTGATGTTCTTCCTGCTGCCGTTCATCGTCTGGCTGTTCGACGTCAGCCTCACCTCGGAAATCTCCTATCAGCGCTTCGCCAGCGTGTTCGTCGCCGGCGTGGGGTTCGTGCCGGCCTGGTTCTTCAAGCTGGTGGTGCTCGCGCTGATCTGGTCCTACCTGCATCACTTCATCGCCGGCGTTCGCCACCTCTGGATGGACGCCACCCACGCGGTGGGCCTGGAGTTCGGCCGCCAGTCGGCCGTGTTCACGCTGGCCGCCAGCGGCGTGCTGACGCTGATCCTCGGCGTCAAGCTGTTCTTCTTCTGAGGCGACGCGAGATGGCAGAGAAAAACTACGGATCCAAGCGCGTCGTCGTCGGTGCGCACTACGGCCTGGCCGACTGGCTGTCGCAGCGCATCACCGGCGCCCTGATGGCCTTGTTCACCGTCGCGCTGCTGGTCCAGTACCTGTGGCCTTGGTCGACCCAGGATGCGCTGGGCAACAAGGTGCCCATCGTCGGCTACGACAAGTGGGCCGGCATCTTCGCCGCGCAATGGATGAAGGTGCTGACCTTCGTCGTGATCGTCTCGCTGGCCTACCACGCCTGGGTCGGCATGCGTGACGTCTGGATGGACTATGTGAAGCCGGTGGGTGCGCGACTGCTGCTGCAGGTCTTCACTCTCGTGTGGCTGGTCGGCTGTGCCGGCTGGGCAATCCAAGTGCTGTGGAGACTGTGAACGTGGCCGCCTCGATTTCCAAACGCAAGTTCGACGTGGTCATCGTCGGGGCCGGCGGCTCCGGCATGCGGGCGTCGCTGCAACTCGCCCGCGCCGGCCTCAACGTGGCCGTGCTGTCCAAGGTCTTCCCGACCCGCTCGCACACCGTGGCCGCGCAAGGCGGCATCGGCGCCTCGCTGGGCAACATGAGCGAGGACAACTGGCACTACCACTTCTTCGACACCGTCAAGGGCTCCGACTGGCTGGGCGACCAGGACGCCATCGAATTCATGTGCCGCGAAGCGCCCAAGGTCGTGTACGAGCTCGAGCACTTCGGGATGCCCTTCGACCGCAACCCCGACGGCACCATCTACCAGCGACCGTTCGGCGGCCACACCGCCAACTACGGCGAGAAGCCGGTGCAGCGCGCCTGCGCCGCGGCCGACCGCACCGGCCACGCGATGCTGCACACGCTGTACCAGCAGAACGTCAAGGCGCGGACCCAGTTCTTCGTCGAATGGATGGCGCTGGACCTGATCCGCGACGCCAGCGGCGACGTGCTGGGCGTCACCGCACTCGAGATGGAAACCGGCGAGGTCCACATCCTGCAGGGCAAGACCGTGCTGCTGGCCACCGGCGGGGCAGGGCGCATCTTCGCCGCCTCGACCAACGCCTTCATCAACACCGGCGACGGCCTGGGCATGGCGGCGCGTTCCGGCATCCCGCTGGAAGACATGGAGTTCTGGCAGTTCCACCCGACCGGCGTGGCCGGCGCGGGCGTGCTGCTGACCGAAGGCTGCCGCGGCGAGGGCGCGATCCTGCGCAACAGCAACGGCGAGCGCTTCATGGAGCGCTACGCGCCCACGCTGAAGGACCTGGCGCCGCGCGACTTCGTCTCGCGCTGCATGGACCAGGAGATCAAGGAAGGGCGCGGCTGCGGTCCCAACAAGGACTACGTGGTGCTCGACATGACCCACCTCGGCGCCGAGACCATCATGAAGCGGCTGCCGTCGGTCTACGAGATCGGCCACAACTTCGCCAACGTCGACATCACCAAGGAGCCGATCCCGGTGGTGCCGACCATCCACTACCAGATGGGCGGCATCCCGACCAATGTGCACGGCCAGGTCGTCGTGCCCAGGGACGGCAACCCGAACGTCATCGTCAACGGCCTGTACGCGGTGGGCGAGTGCGCCTGCGTGAGCGTGCACGGCGCCAACCGGCTGGGCACCAACTCGCTGCTCGACCTGCTGGTGTTCGGTCGCGCGGCGGGCAACCACATCGTCGAGTTCGCCAAGACCACGTCGCACAAGGAACTGCCGGCCGATGCGGCCGACTTCACCTTGTCGCGCCTGGCCCGCCTGGACAACAGCACCGGCGGCGAATACGCGCAGGACGTCGCCAACGACATCCGCAAGTCCATGCAGCAGCACGCCGGCGTGTTCCGCACCCAGGCGGCCATGGACGAGGGCGTGGGCCAGATCAAGGCCATCGCCGAGCGGGTGAAGGGCATCCACCTGGCCGACAAGTCCAAGGTGTTCAACACCGCCCGCGTCGAGGCGCTGGAGGTCGAGAACCTGATCGAGGCGGCGCTGGCCACCATGGTCTCGGCCGCGGCACGCCACGAGAGCCGCGGTGCCCACACCGTGAACGACTATGCCGACAGCCCGGAATTCCCGAACGGCCGCAACGACAAGGTGTGGATGAAGCACACGCTGTGGTACCGCGAGGGGAACCGCCTCGACTACAAGCCGGTCAACCTGAAGCCGCTGACGGTGGAATCGATCCCGCCCAAGGTCCGCTCCTTCTAAGAAACAACGTCATGACGAAGCGCGTTTTCCAGATCTACCGCTACGACCCCGACACCGACGCCAAGCCGCGCATGCAGACGCTCGAGGTCGAGCTCGACGGCAGCGAGCGCATGCTGCTCGATGCACTGATGAAGCTGAAGGCGGTCGACCCGACGCTGAGCTTCCGCCGCTCCTGCCGCGAAGGCGTGTGCGGGTCGGATGCGATGAACATCAACGGCAAGAACGGCCTGGCGTGCCTCACCAACATGCGCACGCTGCCCGGGGTGGTGGTGCTCAAGCCGCTGCCCGGCCTGCCGGTGATCCGCGACCTCATCGTCGACATGACGCTGTTCTTCAAGCAGTACCACTCGATCAAGCCGTACCTGGTCAACGACGAGGTGCCGCCCGAGAAGGAGCGCCTGCAGTCGCCCGAGGAGCGCGACGAGCTCAACGGCCTGTACGAGTGCATCCTGTGCGCGAGCTGCTCCACCAGCTGCCCGAGCTTCTGGTGGAACCCCGACAAGTTCGTCGGACCGGCCGGCCTGCTGCAGGCCTATCGCTTCATCGCCGACAGCCGCGACCAGGCCACCGGTGACCGGCTCGACAACCTCGAGGACCCGTACCGGCTGTTCCGCTGCCACACGATCATGAACTGCGTCGACGTCTGCCCCAAGGGCCTGAACCCGACCAAGGCGATCGGCAAGATCAAGGAGCTGATGGTGCGTCGCGCCGTCTAGCTTTCAGCTTCCCGCAAGCCACGCCATGCAGACTGTCATCGACGCTCGGGCCCTGAGCAAGCTGCGCTGGCGCTGCCGCCGTGGCCTGCTCGAGAACGACCTGTTCGTCGAGCGCTTCTTCGCCCGCCATGCCGACTCGCTCACCGCGTCGCAGGCGCAGGGCCTTGAGGCGCTGATGGACCTGTCCGACAACGACCTGCTGGATCTGCTGCTCGCGCGCCGGGAGCCCGAGGGGGAACTGCTGCGCGACGACGTGGTGCAGGTGCTGCGCTTGATGCGCACGCCGACGTAGAGCGACCGAGACAAACCGATCGTCTTCAAATCATTCTTCAAGGAACGACCATGATCCCGTCCGATGTGAAAGCCACCCTGTCGTTCTCCGACGGCAGCCCCCACATGGAGTTGCCGATCTACAAGGGCACCATCGGCCCGGACGTGATCGACATCCGCAAGCTGTACGCCCAGACCGGCAAGTTCACCTACGACCCCGGCTTCCTGTCGACCGCGGCCTGCCAGTCGAACATCACCTACATCGACGGCGACAAGGGCGAGCTGCTGTACCGCGGCTACCCGATCGAGCAGCTCGCGGTGAACTGCGACTTCCTCGAGGTGTGCTACCTGCTGCTCAACGGCGAGCTGCCCAACGCCGACCAGAAGACGTCGTTCGTGAAGCTCGTGACCAACCACACCATGGTCAACGAGCAGATGCAGTTCTTCCTGCGGGGCTTCCGCCGCGACGCGCACCCGATGGCGGTGATGACCGGCCTGGTCGGCGCGCTGTCGGCCTTCTATCACGACAGCACCGACATCAATAACCCGCAGCATCGCGAGATCTCGGCGATCCGCCTGATCGCCAAGATGCCCACGCTGGTGGCCATGGCCTACAAGTACGGCGTCGGCCAGCCCTACATCTACCCGAAGAACGATTTGTCGTACTCGGCGAACTTCATGCGCATGATGTTCGCCACGCCCTGCGAGGAGTACAAGTCGAACGACGTGCTGGTGCGCGCCATCGACCGCATCTTCATCCTGCACGCCGACCACGAGCAGAACGCGTCGACCTCCACGGTGCGCCTGTGCGGCTCGTCGGGCACCAATCCCTTCGCGGCCATCGCGGCCGGCGTGGCCTGCCTGTGGGGCCCGGCGCACGGCGGCGCCAACGAGGCGGCGCTCAACATGCTCGAAGACGTGCAGCGCATGGGCGGCGTCGAGAAGATCGGCGACTTCATCAAGCAGGTGAAGGACAAGAACTCCGGCATCAAGCTGATGGGCTTCGGCCACCGGGTCTACAAGAACTACGACCCGCGCGCCAAGCTGATGCGCGAGACCTGCCACGAGGTGCTGGACGCGCTGGGCAAGAACAACGACCCCATCCTGAAGCTCGCGATGGAGCTCGAGAAGATCGCGCTGGAAGACGAATACTTCGTCGCCCGCAAGCTGTACCCGAACGTCGACTTCTATTCGGGCATCGTGCAGCGCGCGATCGGCATCCCGGTCAGCCTGTTCACCGCCATCTTCGCGCTGGCGCGCACGGTGGGCTGGATCGCCCAGCTCAACGAGATGATCGGCGACCCCGAGTACAAGATCGGCCGCCCGCGCCAGCTGTACAACGGCGCCGTCAAGCGCGACGTCACGCCCATCGGCCAGCGCGCCTGACGCCGGGTCCCGGATGGGCACGCCCGCGCTTCCCACGAGGCGCAGCGTGCCCATCGGCCTTTCCAGGCGCCTAAAATCGAAGGTTCGACGAGGTTGATCGCCATCATGGGCCGCACGCTGTACGACAAGATCTGGGACGAGCACGTCGTCCACACCGAAGACGACGGCACCGCCGTCCTCTACATCGACCGCCACCTGGTGCACGAGGTCACCAGCCCGCAGGCCTTCGAAGGGCTGGACCTGGCCGGGCGCAAGGTCTGGCGCATCTCGGCCAACCTGGCGGTCAGCGACCACAACGTGCCCACCACCGACCGCTCGCACGGCATCGCCGACCCGGTGTCGCGGCTGCAGGTCGACACGCTCGACGCCAACTGCGACCGCTTCGGCATCACGCAGTTCAAGATGAACGACAAGCGCCAGGGCATCGTCCACGTCATCGGGCCCGAGCAGGGCGCGACGCTGCCGGGCATGACGGTGGTCTGTGGCGACTCGCACACCTCCACCCACGGCGCCTTCGGCTCGCTGGCGCACGGCATCGGCACCAGCGAGGTCGAGCATGTGCTGGCCACCCAGACGCTGCTCGCCAAGAAGGCGAAGAACATGCTGGTGCGGGTCGAGGGCCAGCCGGCGCGCGGCGTCGGCGCCAAGGACATCGTGCTGGCCATCATCGGCAAGATCGGCACGGCCGGAGGCACCGGCTACACCATCGAGTTCGCCGGCTCCGCGATCCGTGCACTGAGCATGGAAGGCCGCATGACGGTGTGCAACATGGCGATCGAGGCCGGTGCGCGCGCCGGCCTCATCGGCGTCGACGAGACGACGCTGGCCTATGTGCAGGGCCGACCGTATTCGCCCAAGGGCGTCGAGCTGGAGCAGGCGCTGGCCTACTGGCGCACGCTGCGCTCCGATGCCGACGCCGCCTGGGACGCCGTCGTCGAGCTCGACGCGTCGACCATCCGCCCGCAGGTCACCTGGGGCACGTCGCCCGAGATGGTGCTGTCGATCGAGGACCGCGTGCCCGATCCCGATCGCGAGAAGGACGCCAACAAGCGCAATGCCATGGAGCGCGCGCTCCAGTACATGGCCCTGGAGCCCAACAAGCCGATCGCCGACATCCGCATCGACAAGGTGTTCATCGGCTCCTGCACCAACTCGCGCATTGAGGACATGCGCGAGGCCGCGGCGGTGGTGCGCCGCCTGGGCGGGAAGATCGCCTCGAACGTCAAGCTCGCCATGGTCGTGCCGGGCTCCGGCCTGGTGAAGGAGCAGGCCGAGCGCGAGGGCCTGGACCAGGTCTTCAAGGCAGCGGGCTTCGAATGGCGCGAGCCGGGCTGCTCGATGTGCCTCGCGATGAACGCCGACCGGCTGGAGCCGGGCGAGCGCTGCGCGTCAACCTCCAATCGCAACTTCGAAGGGCGCCAGGGTGCGGGGGGTCGAACCCACCTGGTGAGTCCCGCGATGGCCGCCGCGGCCGCCATCGAAGGGCATTTCGTCGACGTGCGGCGCATCGCATAGAACCAGATTCGTTGGGAAGGGGAACGCCATGAAGAACCTGTTGCTCGTCGTTGCCGCGATGTTCGTCCTCGCCGCCTGCAACACCATCGACGGCATCGGCAAGGACATCAAGAAAGCCGGTGAGTCGATCGAGGACGCCGCCAAGAAGAAGTAGCCGCCATGCAGCCGTTTCGCATCCACAAGGGACTGGTCGCGCCGATCGACCGCGAGAACGTCGACACCGACGCCATCATTCCCAAGCAGTTCCTGAAGTCGATCCAGAAGTCGGGCTTCGGCCCCAACCTGTTCGACGAGTGGCGCTATCTCGATCCCGGCTTTCCCGGCCAGGACCCGGCCTCGCGCAAGCCGAACCCGGACTTCGTTCTCAACCAGCCGCGCTACAAGGGCGCCTCGGTGCTGCTGGCGCGCAAGAACTTCGGCTGCGGCTCGTCGCGCGAGCACGCGCCCTGGGCGATCGACCAGTTCGGCTTTCGCGCCCTCATCGCGCCCAGCTATGCCGACATCTTCTTCAACAACTGCTTCAAGAACGGCCTGCTGCCGATCGTGCTGCCCGAGCACGAGGTGGCGCGCCTGTTCGACGAGGTGGCCGCCTTCGTCGGCTACGAGCTCACCGTCGACCTCGAGCGCCAGGTCGTGGTCAGGCCCGACGGCAGCGAGCTGTCCTTCGACGTGCAGCCCTTCCGCAAGTACTGCCTGCTCAACGGCTTCGACGACATCGGCCTGACCTTGCGCCACGCCGACAAGATCAAGGCCTTCGAGGCCGAGCGGCTGCTCAAGAAGCCCTGGCTGGCGCATCGCATCTGAGGCCGGCGTGGGACCGAGCCGCCTCTACGCGTTCCTGTCTCGACGGTGGTGGCTCGCCTTCCTGCTGATGGGTGCGAGCTTCGTGCTCTTCGGCCTGATGTCGCTCAACCTGCTGCACGTGCTGAGCGCCAACGTCGAGTTTCTCGGCACCCACGGGCTCGATGCGGTGAAGGAAGGCGGCCTCACCCAATTGCTGGGCCTGGTCGTTTCGGGTTACGCGGCGGCCATGTTCTACCTGTTCTTCAAGCTGTGTGAAAAGGTGCTGGTCGAGCGACTGGCCAGCGCGCCCTCCAAAGGAATCGATCCGTGAAGATTGCAGTGCTGCCGGGTGACGGCATCGGTGTGGAAATCGTCGCCGAGGCGGTGAAGGTGCTTGGCGTGCTGGAGCTGCCGCTGGAGCTGGAGCAGGCGCTGGTGGGCGGTAGCGCCTACGAGGCGCACGGTCATCCGCTGCCGCCTGCCACCCTCGCGCTCGCGCAGCAATCCGATGCGGTGCTGTTCGGCGCGGTGGGCGACTGGAAGTACGACAAGCTCGAGCGGTCCTTGCGTCCCGAGCAAGCCATCCTGGGCCTGCGCAAGCACCTGCAGCTGTTCGCCAACTTCCGCCCGGCAATCTGCTATGCCGAGCTGACCCACGCGTCCAGCCTGAAGCCCGAGCTGGTCGCGGGCCTGGACATCCTTATCATCCGCGAGCTGACCGGCGACATCTACTTCGGCCAGCCGCGCGGGCGCCGCCTGGCTCCCGACGGCGCCTTCGAAGGGCAGACCGAAGCCTTCGACACCATGCGCTACTCGCGACCCGAGATCGAGCGCATCGCCCACGTCGCCTTCCAGGCCGCGCGCAAGCGCGCCAAGCGCGTCACCAGCGTCGACAAGGCCAACGTGCTCGAGACATTCCAGTTCTGGAAGGACATCGTCACCGAGGTTCATGCGCAGTACCCGGATGTCGAGCTCGAGCACATGTACGTCGACAACGCCGCCATGCAGCTGGTCAAGGCGCCGAAGAAGTTCGACGTGCTGGTCACCGGCAACATGTTCGGCGACATCCTCTCCGACGAAGCCGCGATGCTCACCGGATCGATCGGCATGCTGCCCTCGGCCTCGCTGAACGCCGCCGGCAAGGGGCTGTACGAGCCCAGTCATGGCAGCGCACCCGACATCGCCGGCAAGGGCGTGGCCAACCCTTTGGCTACAATCCTGTCTGCTGCCATGATGCTTCGCTACTCCTTGTCCCAACCCGAGGCGGCCGACCGGATCGAGTCGGCCGTCAGGCACGTCCTTGCCTCGGGTCTGCGCACGGCGGACATCTGGTCGGAAGGCACCACGCGCGTCGGCACCCGAGCCATGGGCGACGCGGTCGTGGCTGCCATTACCAAAACCATTACCAAGAGCTAGCCAGCTTCGGATCGTCTCGCCCCTACCTCTCCGGCGATTCGAGCCGGACGAGGCGGAGAGGTTTGAACAACTCACAAGGGCATTGAGATGAGAATCGTAGGATTGGTCGGATGGCGCGGCATGGTCGGATCCGTGCTCATGGACCGCATGCAGGCCGAGGGCGATTTCAGCCTGATCGAGCCCGTGTTCTTCAGCACCAGTGCCGCTGGCGGCAAGGCGCCGTCGTTCGCGAAGAACGCGGGCACCCTCGAGGACGCCCACGACATCGAGGCGCTCAAGCGCTGCGATATCGTCATCACCTGCCAGGGGGGCGACTACACCAGCGAGGTCTTCCCGAAGCTTCGGGCGGCCGGCTGGACCGGCCACTGGATCGACGCGGCGTCCACGCTGCGGATGAAGGACGACGCCGTCATCATCCTCGACCCGGTCAACCTGCCCGTGATCAAGAACGCGCTGGCCAAGGGCGGGCGCAACTGGATCGGCGGCAACTGCACCGTGAGCTGCATGCTGATGGGTGTCGGCGCGCTGTACAAGGCGGGCCTGGTCGAGTGGATGAGCACGCAGACCTACCAGGCGGCGTCGGGCGGCGGTGCGCAGCACATGCGCGAGCTGCTCACCCAGTTCGGCACGCTCAACGCCGAGGTGAAGGACCTGCTGGCCGATCCCAAGAGCGCCATCCTCGAGATCGACCGCCGCATCGTCGACAAGCAGCGTGCGCTCGGCGAGGCCGAGACATCCCACTTCGGCGTGCCCCTGGGCGGCAGCCTCATTCCCTGGATCGACAAGGACCTGGGCAATGGCGTGAGCCGCGAAGAGTGGAAGGGCGGAGCCGAAACCAACAAGATCCTCGGTCAGGGCGAGGGCTTCGGCACGCCGGCGGTGCCGGTGGATGGCTTCTGCGTGCGTGTCGGCGCGATGCGCTGCCACAGCCAGGCGCTCACCTTCAAGCTCAAGAAGGACGTGCCGCTGGCCGACATCGAGGCGCTGATCGCCAACGACAACGCGTGGGTGAAGGTGGTGCCGAACGAGCGCGAAGCGACGATGCGCGACCTCACGCCCGTGGCCGTCACCGGCACGCTGACGATCCCCGTGGGTCGGCTGCGCAAGATGGCGATGGGCCCCGAATACCTGGGCGCGTTCACTATCGGTGATCAGCTGCTGTGGGGCGCGGCCGAGCCGCTGCGTCGCATGCTGCGGATCCTGCTCGAGGCCTGAAAATCGGAAGTGGGCAACGATTCACACGTTGCCCAACCGCGACATATTGACGTTATCGGGCTGCGGTGCGCGCTGTGAGGCAATGTCAGCAATTGCATGAGCTTGTCACCGTATCTGCTTGATGCTATTGTGATTTATTGGATTTTTGCCGGTTGTGCATCATTGGCACACCAATCAAACCGGCGATGCGTCGAATGTCAGTGGGCATTCGCATGATCGTGTGTTGGGAGACGCCTTGAAACGAACCTCGCTGTACAACGGGCGATTCGCCTTGACCGGAGTGGCTGCGGCTGCGCTGTGGCTCGCCGCCGTGCCGGATGCATCGGCGCTCGGGCTCGGGCGGCTCAACGTGCAGTCGGCATTGGGCGAGTCGCTGAAGGCCGAGATCGACATCACCAGCCTCACGCCGGAAGAAGCCTCCAACCTGCGCATTCGCATCGCGCCGCCCGAGTCGTACCGGGCCGCGGGCGTCGACTACAACGCGGTGCTGCCCAACACCACGGCGCAATTGCTGCGTCGAGCCGATGGGCGTCCTTACCTGCGTCTGAGCAGCGACCGTGCGGTGCAGGAGCCCTTCGTCGACGTGATCCTCGAGATCTCGTGGAACACCGGCCGCCTGGTGCGCGAATACACGCTGCTGTTCGATCCGCCCACGCGCAACATGGCGGCCGCACCCGCACCCGCGCCGGCCACCGCGCCGGTGATCAGTCCCGCACCGGCGGCACCTGCAGTGGCGCCCGCGCCGTCGATCGCGGCCGCACCGACTCCTGCGCCGGTGGCGCCGGTCACTCCGCGCGCCGAGCGCCGCCAGCCTCGTCCGCCCGCCACCGACACCGCGCGTGCGAGCGAGACGCCGGCTGCGTCGGGTCCCACCGGCGCCGACGAATACCGGGTCCGCCCCGGCGACACGCTGTCGCGCATCGCCGGCCGCACGCAGCGCCAGGGCGTGTCGCTCGACCAGATGCTGGTGTCGCTGTATCGCGGCAACTCGCATGCCTTCATCGAGAACAACATGAACCGGCTGAAGTCCGGCGTGCTGCTCTCGGTGCCGAGCGCCGATGCGGCCAAGGCGATCAGCGCGAACGAAGCGCGCGAGGTCATCCAGGCACAGAGCGCCGATTTCGGCGCCTATCGCCAACGGCTCGCCAGCGGCGTGCCCGATGCCAAGACCGAGGGCTCGTCGCGCCAGGCCGCGGGCAAGGTGCAGGCCAGCGTCGAAGACCGCAAGCAGGCGGCTGCCCCGACCCCCGACAAGCTGACGCTCAGCAAGGGCACTGCTGCGGGCGGCAAGGCCTCGGCGCCGGAAGAGCAGGTCGCGCGCGAACGCGAGAAGAAGGACGCTTCGACCCGCGTGGCGGAGCTGTCCAAGAACGTCGAAGAACTGAAGAAGCTGTCCGGTGCCGCGTCGGCGCCGGCGGCCAAGGCCCCGGCCGCGCCGGCGCCTTCTCCCGCTGCTGCGACTGCCAAACCGGGCGCCACCGTGACCTCGCCGGTCGCGACACCCACGGTGCCGACCCCCCCGCCTGCGCCGGTCACGCCCGCACCGGCGCCCGCGCCCGTTGCCGCGGCCCCCACGCCCGCGCCTGCCGCCTCGGTCGCCGTTCCGGCCACCACGCCGGCTGTCGTCGCCCAGGCGCCGGCAGCCAGCGCGCCGGTCGTGCCCACGCCCGCCGCCTCGGCGCCCGTGGTCGTCAAGGCGCCTGCGAGCGCGCCGGTGGTGGCGCGTCCGACGGCACCGCCGGTCGAGGAGCCCAGCTTCCTCGGCTCGATGTTCGACGACAACCCGTGGGCACTCGGACTGGGCGCCGCGGTCGTCGCGCTGCTCGCCGGCTTCGGCATCTACCGCTTCACCCGCCGCTCCAAGAAGGACAGCGGCGAGACCTCCTTCCTCGAGAGCCGCCTGCAGCCCGACTCGTTCTTCGGCGCCAGCGGCGGCCAACGCATCGACACGCGCGACGCCGGCGGTGCGTCGTCGTCGATGAGCTATTCGCTGAGCCAGCTCGACGCCATCGGTGACGTCGATCCGGTGGCCGAGGCCGACGTCTACCTCGCCTACGGTCGCGACCTGCAGGCGGAGGAAATCCTCAAGGAGGCGATGCGCAGCAACCCCGAACGCCTGGCCATCCGGACCAAGCTGCTCGAGGTCTATGCCAAGCGGCGCGACATCAAGGGCTTCGAGCTCCTCGCCACCCAGCTGTTCTCGCTGACGCGCGGCGAGGGCGACGACTGGGCGAAGGCACAAGAGCTCGGCCAGCAGATCGATCCCGACAATGCGCTCTACAAGCCGGGCGGCGCACCCACCTCGCAGAGCGCCGAAGGCGCGCCGATGACCGAGCCGCTGGGCGCGAGCACCATGCCGCAGTCGGTGCTCCCGTCGCCCTCGCAGTTCGAGCGTGCCAACGCCGAGATCGAACAGGCCCGCCAGCAGGCGGCCCAAGCCGACGCCGTCGACAGCGGCTCGGTGGACCTCGACCTCGACCTGGACCTGCCGGCCGAGCCGGTGAGCGCGCCGTCTCCGCTGGTCACCACCCAGCCGATGCCGCGCCAGCCGCAGCGCGAGCCGGAAGCCTCGCTCAACTTCGGATCGGTCCCCGAGCTGCCGCCCACCGCTGCACCTGCAGGTGCACCGTCGTCCGACTTCGCCATGGACTTCGACCTGTCCGCCATCTCGCTCGACCTCGATGCACCGGGCCAGGCCCCGGCGCCCGCGCCGGCACGCGCCGAGCCGCAAGCCGACCTGTCGGGCATCGACATCGGCGTCAACGAAGAGGGCGGCGACCCGCTGGCGCGCAAGCTCGAGCTGGCCGAGGAGTTCCGCCAGATCGGCGACATGGAGGGCGCACGCGACCTGCTTCAGGAAGTGGTGGCCAAGGCCAACGGCGCGCTGAAGACCAAGGCCCAAGGCATGCTCGACGACCTGGCCTGAGCCGGGACGTTCGCAGCAGCGCCTTGCCCGCATCGCTGCCGCTCGCGAGATGAGGCTGGCCCTGGGCCTGAGTTATCGGGGCCAGGGCTACCACGGCTGGCAGAGCCAGCCCGATGGCCACACCGTTCAAGACAAGGTCGAGGCGGCGCTCGCCAGCTTCGCCGATCGTGCGGTGAGCACGGTCTGCGCCGGGCGCACGGATGCCGGCGTGCACGGCCTCAACCAGGTCGTGCACATCGACGTCGAGGTGCACCGGGAGCCCTTCTCCTGGGTGCGCGGCACCAACCGCTACCTGCCGCGCGACATCGCGGTGCAGTGGTGCCAGCCGGTGCTCGCCGACTTCCATGCCCGCAATTCGGCGCGCGGGCGCCGTTACGCTTACCTGCTGCTCGAATCGCCGGTGCGGCCCGCGATCGAGGCCGGCGCCGCAGGCTGGACCTTCCGCCCGCTGTCGATCGAAGCCATGCACGCCGCCGCGCTGCTGCTGCTCGGGGAGCATGACTTCAGCGCCTTCCGCTCCGCCGAATGCCAGGCCGCCTCGCCGGTGAAGCAGCTGCGCGCCATCGACATCCACCGTCGCGGCGCGTACTGGCGCTTCGACTTCGACGCCAGCGCCTTCCTGCATCACATGGTGCGCAACATCATGGGCTGCCTGGTCGCCATCGGCAGCGGCAGCCGGCCGCCGGGCTGGATGGCCGAGGTGCTGGCTTCGCGCGATCGCAGCCGGGCCGCTCCCACCTTCGCCCCGGACGGGTTGTACTTCGTCGGGCCGTACTACGATGCCGTCCACGCCCTTCCCGAACGCACGCCCGCGTTCGACTGGCTGCCGTGAGCACCACATGCCCCAACGCACCCGCATCAAGATCTGCGGCCTGAGCCGCGAAGCCGACGTCGACGCGGCCGTCGATGCGGGCGCCGATGCCATCGGCCTGGTGTTCTACGACAAGAGCCCGCGGCATGTTTCGGTCGATCGTGCGCGCGCGCTGGCCGGCCGCCTGCCATCGTTCGTGACACCGGTCGGCCTGTTCGTGAACGCGCCGGCGCAGCTCATCGCCGAGGCGGTCGAGGCCGTGCCGCACCTGGTCCTGCAATTTCACGGCGACGAGACGCCGTCCGACTGCGCCGCGCCGCAACGACCCTACCTGCGTGCAGCCCGCATGGCGCCGGACCTCGACTTGCTAGAATTCGCGTCTCGCTATCCCGACGCCCGGGCCCTCCTGCTCGATGCGCTCGTCGAGGGCTACGGTGGCGGCGGAAAGGTCTTCGATTGGTCACTCATTCCACGAAACGTGCCCCTTCCAGTCGTTTTGTCTGGTGGGTTGCATGCCGGAAATGTGATCGAAGGAATTCTTCGGGTCCGGCCCTGGGCCGTTGACGTGAGCTCCGGCGTCGAAGCCGCCAAGGGCATCAAGGATGCCGCGGCGATCCGCCGGTTCTGCGAAGCGGTGCGAGAGGCGGATGCCCGCATCGCTGCCACCGAAGCCTGAAGAAACGGATTCCTTCCATGTTGAACTACCACCAGCCCGACGCGCGCGGGCATTTCGGCCCCTATGGCGGAACCTTCGTCGCCGAGACGCTCATCCATGCGCTCGACGAGTTGAAAGAGGCGTATGCCGCAGCCCAGAACGACCCGGCGTTCCTCGCCGAATTCCAGTCCGAGCTCGCGCATTTCGTCGGCCGGCCAAGCCCCATCTACCACGCCGCACGGCTGAGCCGCGAGCTCGGCGGCGCGCAGATCTACCTCAAGCGCGAGGACCTGAACCACACCGGCGCGCACAAGGTCAACAACACCATCGGCCAGGCGCTGCTCGCGCGGCGCATGGGCAAGCCGCGGGTGATCGCCGAGACGGGCGCCGGCCAGCACGGCGTGGCCACGGCGACCATCTGCGCGCGCTACGGCCTGGAGTGCGTGGTGTACATGGGCAGCGAGGACGTCAAGCGCCAGTCGCCCAACGTCTATCGCATGCACCTGCTGGGCGCCACGGTGGTGCCGGTAGAGAGCGGCTCCAAGACCCTCAAGGACGCGCTGAACGAGGCCTTGCGCGACTGGGTCACGAACGTCGAGAACACCTTCTACATCATCGGCACGGTGGCCGGCCCGCATCCCTATCCGACCATGGTGCGCGACTTCCAGCGCGTGATCGGCGACGAGTGCCTGGTGCAGATGCCGGAAATGATCGGCCGCCAACCCGACGCCGTGATCGCCTGCGTGGGCGGCGGCAGCAACGCGATGGGCATCTTCTATCCCTACATCGGCCATGAGGCCACGCGCCTGATCGGCGTAGAAGCTGCCGGGCAGGGCCTGGCCAGCGGCAAGCACGCGGCCTCGCTGTCTGCAGGCTCGCCCGGCGTGCTGCACGGCAACCGAACCTACCTGCTGCAGGACGCGAACGGCCAGATCACCGAGACGCACTCCATCTCCGCCGGCCTCGACTACCCCGGCGTGGGCCCGGAGCACGCCTACCTCAAGGATCTCGGGCGCGCGGAATACGTCGGCGTCACCGACGACGAGGCGCTGCAGGCGTTCCATCGCCTGTGCCGCACCGAAGGCATCATCCCGGCGCTCGAATCCAGCCATGCCGTCGCGCACGCCATGAAGATGGCGCCCACGATGCGGCCCGACCAGCATCTGCTGGTGAACCTGTCGGGTCGCGGCGACAAGGACATCGGCACCGTGGCCGACCTGTCGAACGCGTCGTTCTTCTGCCGACCCTCGTGCCGCGGCCAGACGGTCAAGGGCGCAGACGCCGTGATGAAGGGGCCGCTGTGAGCCGCATCACCAACGTCTTCGCCAAACTGGCCGGGCAAGGCCGCAAGGCGCTCATCCCCTACATCACGGCCGGCGATCCCTATCCCGACGCGACGGTCGAGATCCTCCTGGCCATGGCCAAGGCCGGTGCCGACGTGATCGAGCTGGGCGTGCCCTTCTCCGACCCCATGGCCGACGGCCCGGTCATCCAGCGCGCGGCGGAACGGGCGCTGGCCAAGGGCATCGGCATGCCGCAGGTGCTCGACATCGTGCGGGGGTTCCGCGCCCACGACAACGCGACGCCCCTGGTCCTCATGGGCTACGCCAACCCGATCGAGCGCTACGGCATCGAGCGCTTCGTGGCCGACGCCAAGCTCGCCGGCGTCGATGGCGTGCTGGTGGTCGACTACCCGCCGGAAGAGTGCGAGAGCTTCGCGGGCACGCTGCGCGCGGCCGGGCTCGACCCCATCTTCCTGCTCGCGCCCACCTCGACCGAGCAGCGCATGAAGGACGTCGCCCGCGTGGCCAGCGGCTACGTCTACTATGTCTCGCTCAAGGGCGTCACCGGCGCCGGCCACCTCGACACCGAGGCCGTCGCCAGGATGGTTCCGCGCATCAAGGCATTGGTGAAGATGCCGGTGGGTGTAGGCTTCGGGATTCGCGACGCGCAAAGCGCCAAGGCTGTCGGCGCGGTGTCGGATGCGGTGGTCATCGGTTCGGCCATCGTCCAGTTGCTGGAAGGCCAGTCGCGAGAAAACGTCGCCGCCGCGGGCGGCCGGTTCATCGCCGATATCCGCAGCGCACTCGATTCGCTGCAAGGAGCACATGCATGAGTTGGCTTGAGAAACTGCTGCCCCCCAAGATCCAGCAGACCGACCCGAGCGAGCGTCGCTCGGTGCCCGAGGGCCTGTGGATCAAGTGCCCGGCCTGCGAGACCGTGCTCTACAAGACCGACCTCGAGCAGAACCTCAACGTCTGCCCCAAGTGCAGCCACCACCACCGCATCGGCGCGCGCCCCCGCCTCGACGCCTTCCTCGACCCGGAAGGCCGCTACGAGGTCGGCCAGGAAGTGATGCCTGTCGATGCGCTCAAGTTCAAGGACAGCAAGCGCTACCCCGAGCGCCTCAAGGAAGCCCTCGAGAGCACCGGCGAGACCGACGCGCTGGTGGTGATGGGCGGCGCGGTCCACAGCATCCCGGTGGTCGCCGCCTGCTTCGAGTTCGACTTCATGGGCGGCTCGATGGGCTCGGTGGTCGGCGAGCGCTTCGTGCGCGGCGTCGAGACGGCCTGCGAGCAGAAGACGCCCTTCATCAGCTTCACCGCCACCGGCGGCGCGCGCATGCAGGAAGGCCTGCTGAGCCTGATGCAGATGGCCAAGACCAATGCCGCCCTGACGCGGCTGGCGAAAGCCAGGCTGCCTTACATCAGCGTGCTCACCGACCCCACCATGGGCGGCGTGTCGGCCAGCTTCGCCTTCGTCGGCGACGTGGTCATCGCAGAGCCCAAGGCGCTGATCGGATTCGCCGGGCCGCGCGTCATCGAGAACACCGTGCGCGAGAAGCTGCCCGAGGGCTTCCAGCGTGCCGAGTTCCTGCTGCAGACCGGCGCGATCGACATGATCGTCGACCGTCGCGAGCTGCGCGGCACGATTGCCCGTGCGGTGGCCATGCTCCAGCGGCAAAGCGCCGACGCCGTCGCCTGAGCCGCGCAGGCATCGCATCGAAGGCGGCTTCGGCCGCCTTCGGCATTTGCGGACTTACCATCGATTCCATGCCTTCCGACGACACGCTGCCCACCACCCTGGACGACTGGCTCGCGCGCTGCGAGCGCCTGCATCCGAAGGAAATCGACATGTCGCTGGAGCGTGTCCAGCGCGTGCGGGAGCGCCTGGGCCTGTCGTTCGACGTGCCGCTGATCACGGTGGCGGGCACCAACGGCAAGGGCTCGACCTGCGCCATGCTGGAAACGATCGCGCTGCAAAGCGGTTGGCGGGTGGGGCTGTACATCAAGCCGCACCTGGTGCATTTCGAGGAGCGCTGCCGCGTCAACGGCGCGATGGTGAGCGCCGAAGCGCTGCTGCCGCACTTCGAGGCGGTCGAGCAGGCGCGCGGCGAGATCGGCCTCACCTACTTCGAGTTCACCACGCTGGTCATCGCACGGCTGCTGTCGCAGGCCGAGGTCGACCTGGTCATCCTGGAGGTCGGCCTGGGCGGCCGTCTCGATGCGGTGAACGTCTTCGATGCCGACTGCAGCATCATCACCAGCATCGACGTCGACCATGTCGAGTACCTCGGCCCCGATCGTGAATCCATCGGGCGCGAAAAGGCCGGCGTGATGCGCACCGGCCGGCCGGTGGTGGTGAGCGACCCCGTGCCGCCGCAAAGCGTGATCGACCGCGCGACGGAGATCCAGGCCGACCTGTGGCGCTTCGGGCACGACTTCAACTACGCCGGTGACAAGCAGCAGTGGTCCTGGGCCGGACGTGCACGGCGCTTCAACGGCCTGGCCTATCCCGCCCTGCGCGGCGCCAACCAGCTGCTCAATGCGTCGGGCGTGCTGGCGGCCTTCGAGGCCTTGCGTGAGCGCCTGCCCATCACGGCGCAGGCGGTGCGCAACGGCCTGGCGCTGGTCGAGCTGCCCGGCCGGTTCCAGATCGTGCCGGGCCAGCCGACCCTGGTCCTCGACGTCGCCCACAACCCGCATGCGGTGGCCACGCTGGCGCAGAACCTCGACCAGATGGGCTTCTACCCGCGCACCCATGCGGTCTTCGGCGCGATGCAGGACAAGGACCTGGCAGCCATCCTCACGCGCATGGCGCCGCTGGTCGACCACTGGCATTTCTGCGACCTGCCGCTTGCGCGTGGGGCGAAGGCCGCCGAGCTCGAGGCGCTGCACGGGCGGCTGCTGCCGAAGGGCCCGGCTCCGGTGACCACGCACACCCATGCCGACCCTTCCGATGCGCTGCATGCAGCCCTTGGTCACGCAGACCCCGCTGATAGAATCGTGGTCTTCGGCTCCTTCTACACCGTGGGTGGTGTGCTGAAGAAGGGGTTGCCCCGGCTGGGCGCCGCGCACGTCGGCTGAACCGGCCTGCGGCGTCCCGGCGCCGCCCCTCACATCGCCTACCTCCGAGTCCGCACGGCATGGGTTTGTTGTCCATCTTCCAGCGCAAGTCCGGCAACAAGGCACCACCGGCTGCGGAGGCGGATGCCCCGGCCGACCTCGTCCAGGAAGCCCGCACGCGCGCCCGCCGCCGCCTCATTGGCGCGGTGGTGCTGGTCGTGATCGGCGTGATCGGCTTCCCGCTGCTGTTCGAGACCCAGCCGCGGCCGATTCCGGTCGACATTCCCATCGAGATCCCGCGCAAGGAAGCTGCGCCACCGCTGGTCATGCCCTCGGCGCGGCCGGCCAAGCCCGTGGCGGCGGCGCCGGCCGAGCCGGTGGCCGCGGCGTCGGCGCCGGCCACCGACGCCGTCCCCGAAACCCGCGCCGAGGCCAGCCGCGAGGTGCCCGCGCCGGCCAAGCCCGCGCCCGCCAAGGCCAGCGAGGCGCCTCCCAAGCCGGTGGCCGCCAAGCCCGCGCCGGCGCCCGACAAGACCACCGTCGCCGCGGCCAATGCCGAGCGCGCACAGGCCCTGCTCGAGGGCAAGGCGGCCGAAAAAGAGTCGGCCAAGAAGGACGCCGGCCGCTTCGTCGTCCAGGTCGGCGCCTTCGCCGACACCACGGCCGCCCGTGAAACGCGCCAGAAGGTCGAGAAGCTGGGCCTGAAGACCTACACCCAGGTGGCAGAAACCGCGCAAGGCAGCCGCATCCGCGTGCGCGTGGGCCCGTTCGCCTCGCGCGAAGAGGCCGACCGTGTCATGGCCAAGATCAAGGCTGCCGGGTCGCCGGCGGTCGTGCTCACGCTGTGAGGCGGAGGCGACCATGATCGAGCTGGGCTGGGTCGACTGGGTGTTCATCGGCATCCTGGCGCTGTCCATCGTGGTCGGCCTGATGCGCGGGCTGGTCTTCGAGGTGCTGTCGCTGCTGGGCTGGGTCGTGGCGTATTTCGCGGCCCAATGGCTGGCGCCCGAGGTCGCGACCCATCTGCCCGTCGGCAAGCCGGCCTCGGCCTTGAATCACGCCGCGGCGTTCGCATGTACCTTCGTCGTGGTGCTGCTGGTCTGGACGCTGCTGGCGCGGCTGCTGCGCCTGGTGATCCAGGCCACCCCGCTCAGCCTCGTCGACCGCGCGCTGGGTGCCACCTTCGGCGTGGCCCGGGCGCTGGTGGTCATGCTGGCCATCACGACGGTGGTGATGTTGACCTCGCTCGCAAAATCGCATGCCTGGCAGGCGTCGCGCGGCGCGGTCTGGTTGAATGGCGCCTTGCACGGCATCAAGCCGGTGCTGCCGCCGCAGATTGCCGAGCATCTTCCGCGATGAGTCCCTCGTCGCCTGTTTGAGTCTGGAGCAGTTCATGTGTGGCATCGTCGGTGTGATCTCCAAGGCGCCGGTCAACCAGTTGATCTACGACTCGCTGCTGCTGCTGCAGCACCGCGGGCAGGACGCCGCCGGCATCGTCACCATGCTGGGCACCAAGTGCTTCATGCACAAGGCGCGCGGCATGGTGCGCGACGTGTTCCGCACCCGCAACATGCGCGGCCTGCCGGGCACGGTGGGCCTGGGCCAGGTGCGCTACCCGACCGCGGGCAATGCCTACAACGAGGAAGAGGCGCAGCCCTTCTACGTCAACGCACCCTTCGGGATCGTCCTGGTCCACAACGGCAACCTGACCAACGCGCATGCGCTGAAGAAGGAGCTCTTCGCGGTCGACCGGCGCCACATCAACACCGAGAGCGACACCGAGGTGCTGATCAACATCCTGGCGCACGAGCTCGAGGTGGCCGCGCGTGACCTGCCGCTCACGCCCGACGAGGTCTTCAAGGCGGTGCGTGCGGTCCACAAGCGCATCAAGGGCTCGTACGCCGTGGTGGCGCTGATCGCGGGCTACGGCCTGCTCGCCTTCCGCGATCCCTTCGGCATCCGTCCGCTGTGCTTCGGCGAAGGCGTCACGCCGGAGGGCCGCGAGGTGATGGTCGCGAGCGAGTCGGTGGCGATCGAGGGCACCGGCCACAAGGTGATCCGCGACGTGGCGCCCGGCGAGGCCGTCTTCATCGACCTCGAGGGCAACGTCCACCAGCAGCAGTGCGCCGAGAACCCGACGCTCAACCCCTGCATGTTCGAGTTCGTGTACCTGGCGCGTCCCGACTCGGTGATGGACGGCGTGTCGGTCTACCAGGCGCGGCTGAACATGGGCGAGACGCTCGCCCAGCGGCTCATCTCGACCATGCCGCCCTCCGAGATCGACGTGGTGATCCCCATTCCCGAGTCGAGCCGGCCCTCGGCCATGCAGCTCGCGCAGAAGATCGGCAAGCCCTACCGCGAGGGCTTCGTGAAGAACCGCTATGTCGGTCGCACCTTCATCATGCCGGGGCAGGGCATGCGCAAGAAGTCGGTGCGCCAGAAGCTCAACGCGATCGCCACCGAGTTCAAGGGCCGCAACGTGCTGCTCGTCGACGACTCCATCGTGCGCGGCACCACCTCGAAAGAGATCGTGCAGATGGCGCGCGATGCCGGCGCGCGCAAGGTCTACATGGCCTCGGCCGCGCCGCCGGTGCGCTTTCCGAATGTGTACGGCATCGACATGCCGACCAAGGACGAGCTGATCGCGCACAACCGCAGCATCGAGGAGATCCGCCAGTTCATCGGCGCCGACGCGCTCATCTACCAGGACGTCGCCGCGATGAAGCGCGTGGTGGCGCAGCTCAACCCCAAGCTGGCGGGCTTCGAGGCCTCGTGCTTCGACGGCAACTACATCACCGGCGACGTGTCGGCCGAAGACTTCGACACCATCGCCGCCCAACGCCGCTCGCAGGGCGAAGACGAGGACGGCCCCGACCGCTCGCGCCTGGCCCTGCAGGGCGCGGCGGAGCAGGGCTGATGGCCGACAAGAAGCTGCCGCGCCTGACCTGGCCCGAGGGCGTGCACCTCGACACGCTCGCCGTCCGCGAGGGACTTCCGCGCACCGCCTGGGGCGAGAACTCCGAGGCGCTGTTCCTCACATCGAGCTTCGTGCAGCCCGACGCCGCGTCCGCGGCCGCGCGTTTCGCCAACGAAGAGGAAGCCTTCATCTACTCGCGCTTCACCAACCCGACGGTGACGATGATGGAGCGCCGCCTGGCCGCGCTCGAGGGCACCGAAGCGTGCATCGCCACTGCCAGCGGCATGAGCGCCATCCTGCTGCTTGCGCTGGGGTTGCTGAAGGCCGGCGATCACGTCGTCTGCTCGCACAGCGTCTTCGGCGCCACCCTCATGCTGTTCGGCCGCGAGTTCGCGAAGTTCGGCGTCGAGACCAGCTTCGTGTCGCAGACGAACGTCGACGAATGGCGGCGCGCGGTGAAGCCCAACACCAGGCTGCTGTTCGCCGAATCGCCGACCAATCCGCTCACCGAGGTGTGCGACATCCGTGCCCTGTCGGCCATCGCCAAGGGCTGCGGGGCCTTGCTGGCGGTCGACAACTGCTTCTGCTCGCCCGCGCTGCAGCGGCCGGTGGAATACGGCGCCGACCTCATCGTGCATTCGGGCACCAAGTACCTCGACGGCCAGGGCCGGGTGCTGGCCGGCGCCATCTGCGGCAGCGAGTCGCTGATCAACGAGAAGCTCGTGCCGGTCATGCGCAGCGCCGGCATGAGCCTGTCGCCGTTCAACGCCTGGGTCGTGCTCAAGGGGCTGGAGACCTTGTCCATCCGCATGCGTGCGCAAAGCGAGGCAGCGCTGTCGCTGGCGTCCTGGCTGGAGCAGCAGGACGGGGTCGAGCGCGTGTTCTACCCGGGCCTGAAGTCGCACCCGCAGCATGAGCTCGCCATGGCGCAGCAGTCGGGCAGCGGCGGTGCGGTGGTGTCGTTCATCGTCGATGGGCAGGTCAGCGGTGGCGCCGTGCTCGCCCGCAAGAACGCCTTCCACGTCATCGACAGCACGAAGATCTGCTCCATCACCGCCAACCTGGGCGACACCAAGACCACCATCACGCACCCGGCCAGCACCTCGCACGGCAGGCTGACCGAAGAGCAGCGCCAGCTCGCCGGCATCACCCAGGGCATGGTCCGCGTGGCGGTGGGCCTGGAGCACCTCGACGACCTGAAGGCCGACCTGCTGCGCGGCCTCACCTCACTCTGATCCGTCCTTCCGCATGACCTCGACCGTTCGCACGCGCATCGCGCCGTCGCCCACCGGCTTTCTGCACCTCGGCACGGCGCGCACGGCGCTGTATTCCTGGGCCTTCGCCCGTCATCACGGCGGCCAGTTCGTGCTGCGCATCGAAGACACCGACGTCGCGCGTTCGACCCAGGACTCGGTGGACCAGATCCTGGCATCCATGCAGTGGCTGGGCCTGGACTGCGACGAGGGCCCGATCTACCAGATGCAGCGGCTGGACCGCTATCGCGCCGTGGTCGACCAGATGCTCGCGGCCGGCACCGCCTACCGCTGCTACTGCACGCCGCAGGAGCTCGATGCGATGAAGGCGGCGCAGGAAGCGCGTGGCGAGAAGCGCCGGTACGACGGCACCTGGCGTCCTGAACCGGGCAAGGTGCTGCCGCCCATTCCTGCGGGCGTCGAGCCGGTGATCCGCTTCTGCAATCCGACGGACGGCGACGTCACCTGGAACGATCTGGTCAAGGGCCCGATCACGATCGGCAACCGCGAGATCGACGACCTCATCATCCTGCGCGCCGACGGCGTGCCCACCTACAACTTCGCGGTGGTGGTCGACGACTGGGACATGCGCATCACCCACGTGTTTCGCGGCGACGAGCACGTCAACAACACGCCCTGGCAGATCAACATCTTCAATGCGCTGGGCGCGCCGCTGCCGCTGTTCGGCCATGTGCCGGTGATCCTGGGCGACGACGGCCAGAAGCTCTCGAAGCGGCGCGGCGCGGTGAGCGTCACCGCCTACGAGGAAGCGGGCTATCTGCCCGAAGCAATGCTCAACTACCTGGCGCGACTCGGCTGGAGCCACGGCGACGACGAGTTGTTCACCCGCGAGCAGCTGGTCTCGTGGTTCGACGGCAGCCACCTGTCCAAGAGCCCCGCGCAATGGGACGCAGCCAAGCTGAGCTGGGTCAATGCGCACTACGTGAAGACCGTCGACGAGGCCCGGCTCGCGACGCTGGTGGCGCAGCAGTTCGTGCGTCGCGGCATCGCGCCGCCGATGGACGAGGTGGCCAGGCGCGTCGCGCTGTTCAAGGACCGCTGCGCGACCACGGTGGAGCTGGCCGACTGGCTCATGCCGTACTTCGCCGACGTCCAGCCGTCGCCCGACGACCTGGCCACGCACGTCACCGAAGCCGTCAAGCCGGCGCTGCAAACCTTGCGCGACAAGCTCGCCGGCATCGAATGGAACAAGGCGGCGATCAACGCGGCGATCAAGGAAACCATCGCCGCGCACGGGCTCAAGATGCCGCAGTTGGCGCACGCGGTGCGCGTGCTCGTGTGCGGTCGTGCGCAAACGCCCTCGATCGATGCCGTACTGGAGCTCTTCCCAAGGGAAACGGTCCGGGCGCGTTTGCAGGGGGCATGAAAATCTGTCTATAATCGCGGTCTCGCTTGAACAGCGCGTTTTCCTCGAAGGTCGGTTGGACAGAGGGGGTATAGCTCAGCTGGGAGAGCGCTTGCATGGCATGCAAGAGGTCAGCGGTTCGATCCCGCTTACCTCCACCAAAATCCAAGGTGGCGCGCAGTTCAGGGTGTTGAAGCAATTCAGCAGCGAAGAATCAGTCCCCTTCGTCTAGAGGCCTAGGACACCACCCTTTCACGGTGATTACAGGGGTTCGAATCCCCTAGGGGACGCCAAGTTGGGCAGGGCTTGCGGAGCGATCCAAAAACCTGCCGCCAGCGAGAGCTGGTGAAGTTGTCGCCGGTGCGAGCCGGCAATGGAGTGGTAGTTCAGTTGGTTAGAATACCGGCCTGTCACGCCGGGGGTCGCGGGTTCGAGCCCCGTCCACTCCGCCAAGAATTTGTTCCTCGCGTCATTCCATCAGGCACCTCCGGGTGCCTGATTTCTTTGCGCCTTCGTTCGCAGTTTCTCCGGGCCCTGGTCCCGGACTCGCCTGCGCAGCAGATGGGCCTGGAGCAGCACCACCGCGAGCAGGAACATGCCGCGCACCACCGACTGCCAGTACGACGACAGCGTGATGCGGCCGAGCCCGTTCTCGAAGTTGAGCAGGTTGAACACGAGGCCCAGCAGCAGCACGCCCAGCAGCGTGGTGACGATGGAGCCGGCCCCGCCGGTCAGCAGGGTCCCGCCGACCACCACCGCCGAGATGGCGAACAGGTCCCACCCGAGTCCCTCGTTGGGTTGCCCAGAGCCTTGTGCGGCCAGCATCACGCCCGCGAGACCAGCCAGCGCGCCGGACACCACGTACACGAGCAGCAGCTGACGCTGCACGTTCAGGCCCATGAGCTGCGCCGCCTCGGGGCTGCCGCCGATGGCCAGCGAATGGCGCCCGAAGGCGGAATGGCCGTGGGCGACGACCGCCATGACGAACACGGCGCCGGCAAACCACATCGGCACGGGAAGGCCCAGCCAATCGCCTTGCCCGAGCTCGGTGAATCCGGTGTCGTACGACACCGCGACCGGCTGGTTGTCGGCAAGCAGCAATGCGACGCCGTGCGCCGCCATCGTCATCGCGAGCGTGGCGATGAAGGGCTGAATGCGCAACCGTGTCACGATCAGTCCGTTGCACGCGCCGCACGCCGCGCCTGTCAGCACGCCGCTTGCCAGCGCGCCTGCAGCGCTGTGCGGCGACACCAGGGCCGACACCACCGACGACAGGGCCGCCACGCTGCCCACCGAGAGATCGATGCCGCCCGACATGATGACGAACGCCATGCCGATGGAAATCATCACGAACATCGCGTTGTAGCGGCCGAACTCGAGCGCGTTGTAGGCGCTCGCGAAGTGCTCGTAGCGCACCGCGCCGAACAGCACCATCGCGAGCATCGCAAGCGCCACGCCGACGAGCTGACGCTGCTGGTTCATCGCCGTCCCTGCACCCACACCGCGCCGATGATGATCGCCGCCTTCACGACCAGTGCGGCCGCATCGGGCACGCCGTGCGCCAGCAACGTGTAGCGCGTGAGCTGGATGATGAGCGCCCCGATCAGCGTGCCCACCACGCTGGCGCGGCCGCCGGTGAGAAGCGTCCCCCCCACCGCGACCGCCGCGATGGCGTCGAGCTCCATCCCGAGCCCGTTGAGGTTGGCGTCGGACGACGAGTTGATCGACACCGTGATCAGCCCCGCCAGCCCGGCGAGCGCGCCGGACAACGCGTACACCTGCCGCTTGATTCGCGCCGCCGGGATGCCGGTCATGCGGGCGGCGCGGTCGCTGCTACCGGTGGCCACGAGCTGCCGCCCGAACACCGTGCGTTGCAGCAGCCATGCGGAGCTCGCCACGATCGAGAGCATCAGCCACACCTGAAACGGGATGCCGGCGAAGTACCCGGTGCCCAGCCACGCGAAGCCGGGGTGGCTGAAAGTCTGCAGGTTGCCGCCGGTCATCACCTGCGCGATGCCGCGCCCGGCAATGAACAGCACCAGCGTGGCGACGATGGGCTGGATGGCGAAGCGCGTGATCATCCAGCCGTTGAACCAGCCGCAAGCCCACGTCGCAGCCATCGGCAGCACGATGGCGAGCGCCACCCCGGGCGCGCCGGCCACCGCGCCGAACAGCATGGGCGCGAGCGTGCCGGCGATCGCCATCAGCGAGCCCACCGAGAGATCGATGCCCGCCGTCGCGATGACGAGCGTCATGCCGACCGCGACGATCACGATGGTGGCGACCTGCGTCAGGTTGACGTTGAAGGTCTGCAGCGAGACGAAGTTCGGGGTGGCGACCACGTTGAACAGGAGCAGCGCGGCCATCGCAATCAGTGCGCCGGTGTGATGAAGGCGCGGCCTCCCGCGCCATCCCGGCGCGACCGGCAGCGAGAGCGGTGTCTGCTGCGGCCGGTTCACCGCGTCTCCACGGTGTGCGCGGCGCTCGCCTCTCCCTCGGCCATCGCCGCCATGAGGGTGCGCTCGTCCAACGCGTCGCCATCGACATGCGCGACGGTACGGCCTTCGCGCACCACCACCGCGGCATCGCTCAGCGCGACCAGCTCTTCCAGCTCGGACGTCGTAAGCAGCAACCCCATGCCGCCGTCGGCGAGCTCGCCGATGAGGCGCGCGATGTCGGCCTTGGCACCCACGTCGACGCCGCGGGTGGGCTCGTCGAGCATCAACACGCGAGGTCGCATCGCCAGCCAGCGTGCGAGGAGCACCTTCTGCTGGTTGCCACCCGAGAGCTCGCGCACCGGCTGGTCGAGGTGGGCGGTGCGGATGCCCAGTTGCGCGACGAAGCGCTCCACGATGTCCTGTTGCCGCCCGCGATCGACCACGCCGGCACGGGCCAGCGTGGGCAGCAGCGCGATGGTGATGTTTTCGCGCACCGACAGGTCGGCGAAGATGCCTTCGGACTTGCGGTCTTCGGAGAGATAGCAGATGCCGCGTGCAATGGCATCGGCCGGCGAGGCGAGCGACACGCGCTCGCCCTGAAAGGTCATCGCGCCGCTGCGGACGGGATCGGCGCCGAAGATGGCGCGCATGAGCTCCGTGCGACCCGCGCCCAGCAGCCCGGCCAGGCCCAGGGTCTGGCCCGGCTGCAGCACCAGGCTCGCGTGCCGCAGGCGCGGCGGCGACCTCACGTCGGTCACGGTGAGCAGCGGCGGCCCGGCGACGCCGGTCGCGGTGTGGGCGCGCCGTTCGCGGTGCACCGCCGACAGCTCCCTGCCGAGCATCGCGGTCACGAGCTCGAGACGGCCGACGTCCTTCATCGCCGACACGGCCACCGTCTGCCCGTCGCGCATGACGGTCACGCGGTCGCACACCGCGAACAGCTCGTCCAGCCGGTGAGAGACGAAGAGCACCGAGCGTCCGGCCGCCTTCAGCTGCCGCACGATCGAAAACAGCACCTCGGCCTCGTGCTCGTCCAGCGACGAAGTCGACTCGTCCATGATCACGAGCCGCGCGTCCACCGAAACGGCCCGCGCGATCGCGACGAGCTGTTGCTCGGCGGTGGACAGCGTGCCGGCGACGCGCCGCACGTCGATGTCGAAGCCGAACCCCGCAAGCACTGCGGCGGCCTCGCGCTCGATGCGGCGCCAGTCGATGAGGCCGAAGCGGCGTGGCTCGCGACCGAGGAAGATGTTCTCCGCCACCGAGCGCTGCGGCACCAGGTTCACTTCCTGGTAGATGGTGCTGATGCCGGCCTGCCGCGCTTCGCCCGGCCCCGTGAAGCGCACCGGCAGGCCCGCGAAGCGCAGCTCGCCGCGGTCGTCGCGCTCGTCGAAGCGGTAGACGCCGGTGACGGTCTTGATGATCGTCGACTTGCCGGCGCCGTTCTGTCCGATGAGCCCGTGCACCTCGCCGGCAAGCACCTCGAGCGAGGCGCCGCGCAGCGCGGGCACGCCTCGGAAGTGCTTGTGCGCGCCGGTCAGCGAGAGCAGGGGCGCTGGCATGGCGCGGCGCGCAGGCCGCGGGTCAGTACCCGTCGGCCATGTTGGCTTGGGCGTTCGACGTGTCGTAGAACTTGTCTTCGACCTTCACCCACGGTGGAATGCTTTCGCCCTTCGCGTAGCGCTGTGCCGTCTTGCAGGTGACCGGGCCGAAGAAAGGCGACGACTGCACCGTGGCGCCCATCTTGCCCTGCGTGATCGCCGTGAGCGCGTCCTTGGTGCCGTCGATCGACACGACCAGCACGTCCTTGCCCGCCTTTTTGCCGGCTGCCTCCAGCGCCGTGATGGCGCCGATGGCCATCTCGTCGTTGTGGGCGTAGATCGCCGTGGCGCCGGGGTGGGCCTGCAGGAGCGACTGCGCAATCTGCCGGCCCTTGTCGCGCGCGAAATCGCCGGACTGCGAGGCCACGATCTTCATGCCGGCGTTCTTGGCGATGACGGCGTCGAAGCCCTTCTTGCGGTCGTTCGCGGGTGAGGACCCGGTGGTGCCTTCGAGCTCGATGATGGTGGCCTTGCCGCCGGAGGCCTTCACCAACCACTCGGCCGCGCGGCGCCCCTGGTCGACGAAGTCGGAGCCGATGAAGGTCACGTAGTCACGGCCCGCCTTGGCGACCTTCTGGTCGACGTTGCGGTCCACGAGGATGACCGGGATGCCGGCCTTCTTGGCCTTCATCACCGCCGGGATCAAGGGTTTTTCCTCGCGCGGCGGCAGGACGATGAGGTCGACCTTCTGCGCGATCATCGAGTCGACATCGGCCACCTGCTTGGCGGCCGAGCCGCCCGCGTCGGTGACCACGAGCTGCCAGCCGCACTTCGCGGCCACCTCCTGCATGCTCTTGGTCTCTGCGATGCGCCAGGGGTTGTTGTTCTCCGATTGTGCGAAGCCCACCTTGTAGCTGGACTTCTGCGCCAGCTTGGGCGCACCTGTGTCGGCGGCGAGGGCCGACACGCAGGCGGCGGCGGCCGCGGCAAGGACGAGTAGCGAACGTCGTGGATGCTGCATAAGACCTCGCTGAGCTGAAGTGGCGCCGGGCCGACCCCGGACCGGCGAGGCGCGATTCTTGGATCCAAGTTCGCCGAGCGGCCATCGGTGATAGCACTGATAACGATTTCACACGCCGCGCGGTGCTCCGTACTCCAGCAGGCCGCGAATCGAATGGGCCTGGTCGATGTTCTCCAGCCGGTCCACCAGGCGATACGTCATGTGTTCGCGCACGAAGGACGGCAAGCTGACTTCGTAAGCGCGCGTGACCTGCACGTCGTGGCGTTGCGCATTGCAGGCGCCGGGACCGTCCACGCCCACGACGGCCACCGGCCGCGACTGGCCCGAGCGGTTTGCCGTGCCACGGTGAATGGTCAGCGCGGAGCGCGCGGAGATGTCACCCATCTGCGGCATGCGCTGCTGCGCAAGCGCCCGGTAGCGCGGCCACAGCGCGCGCGGCGGGAACATGCCGGCCTCGCGGTCTTCGAAGGGAGGCGGGGCGAAGTCGTCCCACTGGGTGCCGGGCGCGATCTCGAGCGGACCCATCGCGAGCACGGTATCGACGGCGGTGAGGTTGAACGCCAGCGAATCGAGGCGGCGGCCGATGCGGGTGTTGTCCGGCATCGGGAAGTCGCGATGCCAGGGCTGGTCCTGCGCGCCGGGGCGCGGCACGTCGAAGCCGACCTCGACGATCTTGTACTCGGGGCCCAGCACCGCGAGACACACGGCGACGAACCAGGGGTGAGTCGCGATGTCGACGAAGCCGCGCAGGCGCTCGGGATGCACTTCCACGTAGTAGCGCTCGGGACCGCGCGGCAGCGCGCCATGCGGTCGCCCGATCGCCTCGGCGAACAGCGCGTCGATGTCCTCGCGCAGGCGCTGGGCCCACTCGCGGTCGAAGGCGCCCTTGAGCGCGATGATCCCGTCGCCGTAGAGGCCTCGCATGATCGCGGCGGTGTCATGGGTCTGCGAGTCGGCTGCGATTGTCGTGGCGGTCATGGCGTACTGCTCCAGGATCGCCCCATGGTTCCACCGGCCGCATACCCCTGTGGCCCTCGGTGTCACTTCAGGGCGCTGCGTCGCCCTGGATTCCTCAGGCCGGCGTGCCGACAAGCCGGAATACGCTGACCGCCTGCACCCGCCGGTCGGCTTGGCGGTTCAGGCTGGCCGCAGCCGCGGGGGCGTCGATCAGGACGGCAGGAAGTCCACCGGCCAGGTGACCACCATCTGGTCGACGTCCTTGGCGCCGAAGTCGAACTGGCGGATGCGCGCGAGCAGCTTGCTCTCCAGCTCCGAGGCCTTGAGCTCGCTCGACACCACACGGCAGTCGACCACGTTGCCGGCCGGCGAGATCTTCAGCTCGACCACGACCTTGCCCTGCAGGCTCGGGTCTTCGCGCAGGGCGCGGTTGTAGATCGCGTAGATCGAGCCCTTGTTGCGCTCGAAGACCAGCTTGATCTCTTCGATGGAGCGCGAGGCCTTGCCGCTGCCGCCCTTCTGGAGGGTGCCGCCGGCGCCGGTCCCGTTGCCGGTGCCCTTGCCGCCGCGCACGCCACCGCCACCGAAGCCACCACCGCCGCCGCCGCCGGCCACGCCCTCGACCAGCGTGGTCGCGCGTCCTGCGAGGCCGCCACCGCCGGTGTTGCGGCTGTAGGAGGCGGTGTTGATGCCGCCGCTGCCGCCCGCGGCGTTGGACGTGATCATCGAACGGGCGGGCAACCCGGCCTCGGTGCCGGCACCCACGCCGACGCCGACACCGGTGCCCACACCCGGGCCTTGCTTGATGTCTTCCTTGAGCTGCACCGCGACCGGCGCGCCGCGCAGCTCGGCGAGCTGGTCCTTCATGGCGAGCAGGCCCACGCCGGCGGCCTTGCGCCGCACGTTGTCGAGCACCTCGCCGGGCGGCTTGTTCGGCTGCGGCCGGCGCGCCTCGGGCACGGTCGCGGCCTTGGGCGGCTCCGGCTTGGCCGGATCGGGCTTGTTGGTGCTGGGCTCCTTCGTGTCCTTCGGCTTCTCCTGCTTGACCGGCGGAGGCGGGGGAGGGGTTTCCTTCTCGAGCAGCAGCTTGGCCAGGCGCGGAGGCAGCTCCTGCGGCTGCGTGCGGTCGACCTGGGGCGGCGGCACGAACAGCATCGCCAGGCACAAGAGCGCCACGACGAACAGCACGCGATGCAGCATGCGCCGGAAGCGCGCGTCGTCTTCGATCGAGGGCGCCCACGGGAGCACCGGCACCCGGAAAGACACAAGAGTGGCGGCGCTCATACGTCCTTCCTGCGAACCGCGAACGACACGTCGCTGAAGTTCGCTCTTGCGCTGGTCACCATCACCTTGCGCAGCAGCTGGTACGGGATGTCCTTGTCGCCCATGATGGTGACCTGCTTGGTTTGGGCCTGGTTCTCGGCGCGCACCACCTGGCGGTTGCCGAGCAGGTCGAGCTCGGCCTTGAGCGGCGCGATCAGGTCGCCCTGCATCTTCATCACCTCGGCCACCGAGGCGACCCTGCGGCCGTCGACGATGATGTCCTCGGCGCTGACCACGATCACGATGGTTTCCTTGGGGCTCTTCTCGACGAAGGCCTCGGGCAGCTTCACCGCCTTGGGGCTGGGCAGCAGCTCCACGCCCGATGCGCTGGACAGCAGGAAGAAGATGAGGATGGTGAAGACGTCGATCAGCGAGACGAGGTTCATGTCGACCATCGTCTGGTTGCGGCTCTTGCGCTCGGCGCGCTTCTGCAGCGGGGTCAGCTTCATGATGCGAACGACCCTAGCGTTTGACGACCGGCGCGTCGCCGATCGAGATGTTGGGGAAGAGCTCGGTGTGGGTCACCTTCGGGCCCTGCGCCGTGTGGGCGGCGCGCACCGCGTCCATCACGTGCACCAGCACGTCGTACGAGGTGTTGGGCTCGGCCAGCACGCTGGCTTCGAGCTTGTCGGGGAACTTGCCCTTGAGCATGACCATCAGCGCCTGCAGCGACTTCAGGTCGTGCGCGCCGCCGGCGTTGGGGATGCGCTGGATCAGGCCGCCGATGCGGTCGCCGACTTCCAGCGAATCGGGGCGGATCACCACCTCGAGCTGCAGGTTGTTTTCCTTGAGCTGCTCGGCGGCGCCCGACGACTGCGCCGGCAGCGAGAGGTCGAGGACCGACAGCCGCGTGAACACGGCGGTGGACAGCAGGAAGGGCACCAGCACCACGATCAGGTTGATGAACGCGGTGATCTCGAGATGCGCCGCGTGCTTGCGCAAGCGTCGGTTTCGCATGGGCTGGCCTTTCGATTCGCAGCAGGGAGACGGCCGCGCCTCAGCGCACGACGCCGGTGGCGCCCGACTCGGCGCGCAGGCGCTGCACCAGGTTCAGGAAGCTGATCTTGGCGGCCTCGAGGCCGTCGACGATCTCGCTGGTCTTGGCCTGCAGGAAGGAGTGGATCAGCAGGAAGGGGATGGCCACCATCAGCGCGAAGGCGGTGTTGTTCATCGCGATCGAGATCGAGGCCGACAGCAGCTCGGCCTTCTCGGCCGGATTGACCTGCGCCACCGCGGTGAAGCCCTTGATCAGGCCGATGATGGTGCCCAGCAGGCCCACCAGCGTGATCACGTTGGCGAAGGTGGCGATGTAGTGGGTGCGCTTTTCCAGGCGCGGCACGATCTCCATCATCCCTTCTTCCATCGCGGCGTCGAAGTCTTCGCGGCGGCCCGGGCTTTGCATGCGGGTCAGGCCGTAGTTGACGATCTTGCCGATGGCCGCATCGGACTTGGAGGTCACGCCGTGCACCTCCTTGAACTGGCCGTTCTGCAGCATGGGCAGGACCTTCTCCCACACCTTGCGGTTCTCGCTGCGCGCGCGGTTCAGGAACACGAAGCGCTCGATCGCGATGGCCACACCCAGGGCCATGATCAGGAGGCTGGGGTAGATGAACAACCCGCAGTCCTGGAAGAACTTGACCACCATCTGGAACGTATTCATTTCTGGATCTCCGTGTATCAACTGCTGCTCAACGAAAGGATTGACCGGGCCTTACTTGCGGACCGGCGCGGAAGGGGTGGCGGATGCCTGCGGCTTGACGAGGCCGTCGTACTGCACCTGCCGGCGAAACACGTCGCGGTCGACCGGCGCGAGCGCCTCGTCGAGCACGCTTTCGACGGGTCGGCCCGACAGATCGCCGGGCAGCGGCTTCTTCCAGGGCACGATGTAGAGGACCTTGGGCAGCTCGCGGTTGCCGATGATCTGGGTCTTGTCGATGTCGGCGCGGTCTTGCGCGAACACCGGCGCGGCGAGCGCCGCCGCCAGCATGACGAGGGCGAGGAACTTCATTCCTTCTCCTTTCGGCTCACCTGGACCGGCGGCGCCTTGCGGTTCTTCAGGTCGGCGATCCACTTGGTCACCGTCGCGTCGCCCGACGGCGACAGCGCGAGGTAGCGGCCGTACAGCTCCAGCGCACGCGGGCCGTCGTTCAGGTACAGGTCGTGCAGGATTCCGAGATTGAGCTGGGCCGCGGGGTAGTTGGGATCGAGCGCGATGGCCTTCTCGTAGGCTTCGCGCGCCTTGGCGAACTGGCCGTTCTGGCGGTAGGCGACGCCCAGCTGGTTGTGGAACACCGGCTGGCTCGGGCTGGCCTTGACCGCCAGCTCGAATTCGGCCACCGCCTCGGGCAGCTTGTTCTGCTGGCGCAGGATCACGCCCAGGTTGGCATGCGGACCGCCCAGCTCGGGGTTGGACTTGGCGAGGGCGCGGAAGCCGCGCTCGGCCTCGTCGACGCGGCCGCTGCGCATCAGGCGCACGGCGTTGTCGAAGTCGCGTTGGGCGGTCGGCGATACCGGCGTCTGGGGCTCGACGGCGGCCACGGGCGCGGCGGGTGCCGGGGCGGCGGACGACGCGGCGGGTGCAGGTGCGATGACCTTCGCAACCGGATCGACGACCGCTTCCTTCACCGTCTTCAGGGAGTCGTTCACCGTCGCGCAACCGGCGACGGCGGCGCACAGCACGACGAGGGCGAGCGAGCGAATGGGCATGTCAACGGATCGCATCGACCACCCCTTCGCTGCGCTCGTTCTTGCCATAGCGCACCGGCCTCAGCTCACGCAATGCCGCAAAGCTCTGCTTCACCCACGTGTCGTAGATGCCTTGCGACGCGCGGCGCGCATTGACCTCGTGCAGCTCGGTCGCCTTCTCCTCGAAGGGGAAGGCCTGCTCCTCGAGCATCACGTTGTATTGCTCCAGCTCGGCCTTCGACAGCTTCTTGGGGCGCTGCGAGGCCATCAACGCCTTGCCGAAGTCCTGGTAGAGCGCGGCCGTGTGGTAGGTGGCGGCGGTGGTCACGTCGGCCACGCCATAGTCGGCCGCGACCGAGTACGCCTTGAGCACCTCTTCCATCTTGGCTTTCTTGAGCTTCAGCTGCTTGGCCAGCGGCTCGACCAGCGCGATCTTCCGGTAGTCCGCCGCCACCGGCTCGGCCAGCGCCAGCGCGGCCATGCCGCCGAGGTAGCGGGTGCGGTTGGTGCGGGCCGCGCCGCCGCGCTGGTCGGCCTGGAAGATCTCCTTCTGCAGCGCGAGCTCGCGGGCGGGGTTGCCGTCGGCCTTGGCCATGCGTGCGAGGCGATGACGGGCTTCGAGCGCGAGCTCCAGCGGCTCGGGGTTCTGCTTGAGGTAGCGCTCGTAGATCTTCGCCGCGGGGGCGCGCTGGTTGGCCTTCTCGTACAGCTCGGCGGCCTGCCACAGCGCATCGCGCGCCAGCTTGGGATCCTTCTGCGCAGCCGACATGCGCTCCAGCTCGCCGGCGGCCTGGGCCCAGTTGCCCTTTTCCATGTAGGCCGTGGCGAGCTTGCCGCCGACCTGATCCTGCAAGGCGTGCTTGGGGAAGCGCTGGCGGAAGTCTTCGAGGGTGCGGGTGGCGGCGTCCCAGTCCTTCAGCTCGATGAGCGCGGCGGCGGCGTCGTACTGCGCCGTCGCGCGCACCGACGACTGCGGCGCGACGGCGGCGACGCGGTTGAAGTGCGCCACCGCGTCGCGCGCATTGCCGGCGCTGCGCGCTTGCTCGCCCTGCTTGTAGATGGCCGCCGCCTGGCGCTCGACCAGGTCGTTGCGGGCCGGGTCCTTCTCGGGCGTGAGGGCGATGACCTCGCCGTAGCCGTGCTCGGCCTTGTCGAAGGCGCCGCGATCGAAGGCGGTGTGCGCGACCACCGTCCAGGCGACGCGGCGCTGCTCGGGCGCGGCCGCCGGCTTGAGGTCGAGCACCTGTTGCGCGACCACGCTGGCTTGCTCGGTGTCGCGCAGGGCGAAGAGCTTCTCGGCCGCGTTGGTGAGCACCGACCCGGCGCGGGGGTCGCCTTCGAACTCCTTGGCGAAGCGCAGCGCGCTGGCCACCGAGGCGCGCTGCAGCGCCGGCAGCTCGCCCGCGGCTGCGGCCTTTTCCTGCCTGGCGTAGCCCAGCAGCGCGGCATAGCCGGCGTCGGCGCTCCTGGCGTGACGCGGGTACTGGTAGGCGGTCTTCTCGTATTCGGCCGACGCCTGCGCGAAGCGGTTGTCCTCGAACAGCAGCTCGGCGAGAAGGAAGTTGTTCTGCGCGGCCTCGGGATCGTCGGGGAAGGACTCGAGGTAGGCGCGGTACCAGCGCACCGCTTCCTGGTAGTCGGCCGTTGCCTTGCTCTTTTGCGCGCTCGCGTGGTAGTGGCGCGCCAGCTCGGCGACGTGCGTCTTGACCAGCGGCTGCGCCTTCTCCCAGCCCTGCGGATTGGCCTTGCGGAACTCGCTGGTCACGCCGTAGCGCGAGGCGTAGTCCTTCTTCGCCTCGAGGGCGAGATTGGCGAAGCCTTGCTGCTGGTAGATCTCGATCACGCGGGCCTGCAGCTGCGGCGCCTGCGCATGCAGCGGGTTGCGCCGCGCGAAGGCGCTCAAGGTGTCGGCCGCGTCCTTGGTCCGGTCCTGCTTGATGTAGAGGTCGCCCAGCTGCTCGTAGACGCGGAACTCGTAGCTGCGCCGGTCGGCCGTGGTCATGTAGGCGGGGATCGATTCCGCACCTTGCAGGTTGGTCAGGCTCAGGCTGGTGACGCGGAAGGTGTCCTCGACCAGCTCGCGGTCGGCGCGGCTCAGGTCGCTCAGGGTGTCCAGCGCGCCTTCGTCGCGGTTCGCGACCTTCAGGTCGAGCACGCCGAAGAACGAATGCAGGGCATCTTCGAGCCGGCCCTGCTTGAACAGCGACCAGCCGTGCATGTACAGCGCGCGCTCGTGGTACGGATTGACGCTGTCGCCCTTGAGCACGGTGGCGTAGGCCTGCTCCGACTTGACGTAGTCGCGGGTGGTGAACAAGAGCTCGCCGCGACGGAAGTGGGCCTCGTCGCGGTACTTGGTGTTGGGGTACTCGGCGACCAGCCGGTCCAGGGTCTTGAGCGCCGTCTCGAGCTCGCCGCCTTGCTCCTGCGCGCGCGAGAGCTGGTAGAGCACGCGGTCGTTGTTCGGGTCCTTGGGATAGGCCTTGAGGTAGTCCTGGTAGCGCGCGACGGCTTCCTTGTAGTCGGGCCCGTTGGCGTTGCCCTGGCCGCTCGCGCTGCGGTTGTCGGCGACGTCCATCTCCAGGTCGCCGATGCGGCGCATGGCCTCGGCGCGCTGCGGCGCCTTCGGTGCGATCTCGAGGAACTTGCGGTAGGCCACGATGGCCTTCTCTTCGCTGTTCGGGATGCCGTCGTCGGGCTCGACCGTGACCGTGCGGTTGGCCAGGCTCTTGAGCGTGGGCGGCTCGGGCGGCATGGCGTTGCGCTTGCCCGCGCAGGCGGCCAGGCCGCAGGCCAGCAGCAGCGCCAGGCTATTGCGGGGTCGCATGATCGGGATTCCTCGCGAGGTTGGCGCGGTCGTAGAGCTGCGCGACGGCGAACCGGGCCTGCGTCATGTAGACGGCCAGGCGCTCTTTCTGGCGGCTGAGGGCGGCCACGGCGATGTCTTGAACGGCCTGCTGCTGCTCCTTGCCGAGGGCCGCGACGTGCGGGATGAGGACGCCGATGCGCTTGCCGAGGTCGCCGATGCGGTTGCCGAACTGGTCGAAGCGCACCGGCTCGTCTTTCTGCGCCTGGGCCAGGGCGGCGTCGTGGCGCTTGGCCTCGGCCAGCTCGGTGTCGATGCGGGCCAGGCCCTTGCGCGCCTTCCACACGCGGCCCGGATGGTCTTGCGCCAGCTGCCAGGTCATGGCGCCGGCGGCCAGCCGGGCCCTGTGGCGCGCGGGTGCGAACTCGGCGTCGTCGCCGAGCTGCTTGAGCGTGGCCTGCACGCTGTCGATGCGCTCCATCAGCTCGCGCTGCTTCGCATCGGCGAAGGCCGCGCCGTCGGCATCGGCCTCGGCGCGCTCGAGCTCGGCGGCCAGCGTGTCGCGGCGCTTCTGCAGCGCATCGAGGCCGTTCTCGCTTGCCTTGGCGGCGTCGAGCACCTTGGGCAGGCGATCGGCGTAGGCCTTGCGACGGTTTTCGAGCATGTCGCCGAACACGCCCAGGTTGTCCTGCCAGTTCTGCAGGTTCTTCGACAGGAAGCGCAGGTCGCGGTAGTTCTTGAACGCCTCCTGGAACTCATGCTCGGCCAGGACCTGCGACAGGTGGCCGGCGTGCGGCATCTCGGGCAGCTCGCGGATGGTCCAGAACCAGCCCATCTCGTCGCCGGGATTGCGCTCGATCAGGCCCTCGACGAGCTTGCCGGCGCGGATGGCGGCGATGGACTCGTCCAGGCTCACGGCCTCGCGCTCGAAGACGGCGATGGCTTCGTTGTAGCGCTCCAGCGACTGGCCGAAGGCGCCCAGCTCGGCATAGGCGTAGGGCACGGCGATGCGGGCCTCGAGCACGGCCGAGTCGCTGAGGTCGCGCTGCTGCAGCTCCATCCAGGGCACCAGTGCGAGCTTGGGCTGCTTGAGCGCGTCGGCGGCCCAGCCGAAGCCGAGCAGCGCCTTGTTCGAATGCAGGCCTTCCAGGCGCACGCGCTCGAGGTGCTGGCGGGCGGCTTCGGGCCGGTTGTCGACCAGGGCGGCAAAGCCCAGCGCCACGTTGGCCTTGTCGCGCAAGGTGCGGTGCTCGTCGCTGGCGAGCGGCATCTGGCCGAGCTCGTCGAGCAGCTTGCTGCCGCCGGCGAAGTCGCCGTTCTTGATCAGCGCGACGCCCAGGTTGTAGCGCGCATAGAGGCCTGCGCCGGTGCGTGCCTTCATGCCGTCGAGCACGGCCGCGGCGCCGGCGTAGTCCTGGCGCGCCATCAGCAGCTGCGCCTTGAGCAGCCCGCGCTCGTCGTCGAGCTCGGGCGGCAGGTTGTTCTCGACGCGCGCGATCGCTTCTTCGGCCTCCGCAAGGAAGCCCCGCTGATAGCGGATCTTCGCGAGGTAGAACCAGGCCCGGTCGCGCACCGCGGGCTTGGCGCCCTTCTCGATGAGCTGCGCGAAGATCTGCCCCGCCTCGCGGTGCAGGCCGTAGGACAGCAGCATGCCGCCGCGCAGGACCTCGGCTTCGTCGGCGTGGTGCGACACGCGATCGAAGTGCTGCGAGGTCATCAGCGTGGTGATGGACGTGAAGTAGCGGTCCTGGAAGAAATGGAACAGGGTGTCCCCGTAGTGGGGATCCTTGATCGCGTTCGGCGGATCGCCGGCGGCCGACGCGGCGCCTGCCGCGACCAGCATCGCCGCGGCTGCGAGCCGCCGCACCAGAGGGAATCGACTGCGAGAGCGCATGGAGGGCTTACTGCCAGACCTTGACGTCGAACTCCGGCTGCAGCTTGCCGGTGGAGTCCTTGATGCGCAGCTCGATGTACTTCGGGTCGGTGCCCTTGTCGAACTTGATGGTGGTGCCGCGCTTGTAGTCGCGGTCGTGCGGGCCCTTGCCGGTGAAGAAGGCCACGATCTCGTGGTCGCCCGCGCGCAGGTTGCCCAGGTACACGCGCTGCACGCCGCCGCGGTGCAGGGCCTGCACTTCCAGCGGCGTGTACAGGTAGTTGGTGACGATCTTGTCGTCGAGCTTGACCTGCACCGAGTCGAGCTCGAACAGCTTGCCCACGTCCATCGAGACGAACACCGCCACTTGCGTGTTGGCGGGGAAGAGCAGCTCCTCCTCGAGCACCAGCAGGTCGCGGTTGAGCTTGATGACGTCGCCCTTGGCATCCTGGATGCGGCCGTCGAGGCTGGTCGACGCGGCGTTGGCCATCGGGGCGCTGGCCGGGGCGGCAGGCGCCGGCGCCGAGGCCGCGGGCGCCGCCGGCTTCGCGTCTTGCGCCCGGGCCGCGGGCAGCCCCGCGACTGCGATCAGGAAACACGCGGCCAACAGGCTGCAGCATCGTTTGAACATGGGAACCACTCTCTCAAAAGGTCGCAGTCAGGTAGAGCTGCAGCACGTTCGCGGACATCGAGTAGAGGCCGCCGGTGCGAACGTCGGTGAAGTCGCTGTACTTGAATCGGACGAGCTCGTAGGCGCCGTTGGCCTTGATCTCGTACTTGCCCGGCACGCGCTTCCAGGTATAGGCGAGCTTCGCGCCGAGGCCAAGGCTGTTGAACGTGCCTAGTTGGCGGTTGCGCGTGACATAGAGCGTCTCGCCCTGGGCGTTGTCGCTGTAGAACAGCGCCGCATCCTGCTTGTACAGGCGCACGTAGGCGTCGGCCAGCCACTGCTCGCCGAAGTAGCGGCTGTAGCCGGCCTCGACGGTGTGCGCCTTGATCGCCCAGGTGTCCCAGAAGTAGCGGTACTCGGCGCGCATGGCGTCGCGCGAGCCGAGGTCGCCCACCGCGCGCAGCTTGACCGCCCGCGACGAGCGCGTGCGCGGCAGCCGCTCGGGGATGGCCGCGCCGAACACCCGCGCCACGCGGTAGGGGCTGCCCAGGTAGCCGTCGTCGGCGATCACCTCGTAGTTGAGGCTCGCGATCCAGCGCGGCGTGAGGATCTGCGTGAGGCCCAGGCGGTACTGCCAGTGCTTGACGCTGTCGAACCATCCCGGCGTGCCCTTTTGCCCGACCTTGTCGGACGAGCGCGTGTAGCCCAGGCTGACCGTGGTCATGCCGCCGAACACCTCGTTCGCGATGTCGGCGCTCATGCTGTTGACCTGGTAGTCGGGCTCCTTGCTGTTGCTGAGCGACAGCGTGATCTGCGAATCGCGGTAGACGTAGTCGCCGCCGACCGAGACCTCGGTGCGCGTCTCCTTGTACGGGCTGGCCGAGGTGACGACGTCGATCGAGGCGCTGCTCACGGCGTCGACGTACACCGAGCCGGTCAGCGAGACCTTGTCGGCCACGCTCTTGCGCACCAGGAAGGCCGGGCCGGCCGCCGTGAGGCCGCCACCCTTGTAGACGTGCAGCATGGCCTCGGCGCTGTCCTCGGGCAGCGTGACGGCGCGTGCGGAGCTCGCGGCCAGCAAGCCGCCGAGCAGGCCGGCCAGGCCGCGCAGCAAGCCGGCGATCGAGAAGCTACTTGCAGCCACAGCCGCCTCCCTGCACGCCGTTGGCGCCGTGCGCGCCTTCGCGCACCTCGTGCACGTGCTCGCGGTGCTTGTCGACCAGCGTGCCCATCGACATCTTCATGATGGGATCGGCCAGGCGCTCGCGCTCGTAGGGCTTGACCCAGGGCTCGGGCGCGCTGCAGCCGGCCAGCAGCGCGGCGGCCAGGGCCAGCAAGGAAAGGCGGGTCGTGTTCATTCCTTGAGCAAGTCCCGGATCTGCTGTTCGTAGGTCTTCTCGACGCCGTCGCGGTAGCCGCGGTGGATGAAGCGCACCTTGCCGTCGCGGTCGATCACGATCGTGGCGGGCATCGCGCTCATGTCGTACAGGCGGCTCACCTTCTTGTCGGTGTCCAGCAGCACCGGGAAGCGCACGCCCAGCTTGGCCGCGACCTCGGCCGCCAGGCGCGCGTCGTCGTCGATGTTCACGCCCAGCAGGGTGAAGCCGGAGCTGCGGTACTTGTCGTAGAGGCGGTTCAAGTGCGGCATCTCCTGGCGGCACGGACCGCACCAGGTGGCCCAGAAGTTCACCAGCACCACGCGGCCGCGCTGCTCCTGCAGGCGCAGGTTGGGGCCGTCCATGGTGCGCAGGGTGAAGTCGGGCGCGACCGCGGCGGGTGCGACCGCCGGCACCGCCGCGCCGGCCGCGCAGGCCACGGCGGCGACGGCCAGCCAGCGGGCTGCGCGCACGAGGGCAGGGAAGACTATGTTGTTCATGCCAACGACATCCGTGTTTTAGAAGAAGAACGTGAGTCCGCTCGTCAGCTCGAGGTTCTGCGTGCTCTGCCGCTTGCCGAGCAGGTCGAGGGTGAAGACGTGGTCGCGCATGTCGACCTGGACCGCCCAGCGGTCGGCCAGCATGAGACGCAGGCCGAGGCCGAAGTTGATGGTCTGGCGGCGCTGCTGGTTGAACTTGGTGCTGCCCACGCCGCCGATCAGGTAGACCTGGGTCGCCTTGGCCCACTTGCTGCCGATGAACACCTCGCCGGGCAGCAGGTTGTAGCCGGCCGACAGGTTGTAGTACTGCAGCTTCTCCTTGTTGTCGGTGAAGACGCCGCCCGGCAGGATCTGGCGGAAGGAGTCGTCGGTCACCGTGGTCTGCGCGAGCACGCCTTCGACGAAGATGTCTTCGGTGATGTGGTAGCCCAGGCGGATGCCGCCCACCGGGCTGGAGCCGAAGTTCTGCGTGGAGTACACGCCGCCGAACACGCCGACTTCGAAGTCCTTCGACGGGAAGCGCGGCAGCTTCACCTCGCGGCGCGGCACCTCGGGGACGATCACCTGCTCGTTGGCCGGCTTCTGGTCCTGGACCTGGGCAGCGACGGGCAGGGCGGCGAAGGCCAGAGCGAGGGCGAGGGATCTTGTGATCATGGTGTCCGGGTCGTCAGAAGAAGAACGAGAGTCCGAGCGTGAACGCCTTGTATTCGGCGCTCTTCGTGTCGGCGACGAAGGCGGTGTAGATGGTGTAGTCGGCGCGTGCGACGAAGCGGTCGGTGATGTAGTAGCGCACCCCGATGCCGGCGTTGGCGAGCTTGGCGTCGGTGGGCTGCGCGTTCACGAGGCTCAGGTTGGGAAAGTTCCTGAACTTGCCGAAGCCGATGCCGGCGAAGGGCGACAGGCGCTTGTCGGACCAGGGCTCGGCCAGCAGGTTGAGGTGCCAGAAGTCGGTGCCCGAGAACACGCCTTGCACCTGGCCCAGGGTCGCTTCGGCGGTGAGCGTTTCCGACAGCTTGTAGCTGGTCCAGAACTTGAGCATGGGCTCCGACTTGAAGCGCCCCCACGCCGCACCGAGCTGCACCTTGCGGCCCAGGTAGTCGTCGATCACGATGTCGCGGAAGCTCTTCTTGCCGCCGGCGTCGGTCAGGGTGGTCTCGAGCTGCTTGCGGTTGACCCAGCCGACCTTGCCGTTGGAGGTGCGCACCTTGTACCAATCGGTGAAGCGCAGCTCGATCTCGATCCAGTCCTGGCGCGCCACCACGAAGAAGATCGGGTAGCCGCGGCCCGGCCCGGTGCGCAGCTCGATGTACGGATCGGTGATGGTCAGGCGCTCGCTCGGGGCGTCGTCGGCCGCGCGTGCGGGCAGGGCGAACAACGCCACGAACGCCAGGCACAACAACACGAATGCGCGCCCGCGGCGCGCAGCGTGAAAAACGGAGAGCGGACAGGTCATTGGGTGTTGCAGGTCCCGGTGTTCGGATCGGGTGGCGTGAACATGCCGTTGCTCGCCGTGCTGAATTCGTCCGCGCCTGCCGGCACGGCATGCGTGATCCAGTACTGCATCAGCTTCGCGTTGGGATCCTGGTCGCTGAGGAAGATGAGGCCGCCGCCGTGCAGAACCTGCATGAGCAGCGGCTTGGTCAGAAGCCGGCTGTGGGTGGGCTGGCCGATGACGACCGAGCCCTGCGCCGAATAGAAGTTCTTGTACATGTTGCTGGCGCGGATCACGTCGGGCGTGTTGGCCGGGTCGGTGACATCGAGCACCGTCGCGCTCGGCGTGATGCGCAGCGCGCCGCCGGTGCCGGTGGTGCTGTCGTGGCAGCCCGATCCGGCGCAGGTCTGCGTCGAGACGGTCCCGCCCTGGTTGGTCTGCAACTGGGCCAGGAAGATCGGATTGATGCAGCGCTGGAAGTAGGCGAACGAGAGCTTCTGGCCCGACACGCCCGCCGGGTTGGTCACATCCGGCGGGTTGTCGAAGGGGTTGGAGCTTCCGCCCCCGCCGCAGGCGACCACCGCCGCTGCGGCGACGCAGGGCAGCAGGACCTGGGCGAGGCGCGCCCGCAGGGCGCGAGGAGAGCGAGTGAAAGACCTCATGCTGCCTCAGCAACCTCCCTGGATCCAGGCCGCGATGGTGTTGTAGTTGGCGCTGCCCGGCGGCAGCACGGCTGTGCCTTGCGTGAGCGCACCCGACGGATGCGGCACGGTCGACGGCCGGCTCAGCAGGTAGTTCGAGGCCGGCGTGCAGGCGTTCGAGATCATCGACAGCGTCACGCCGAAGTCGCCTTCCGGGTCGCCGGTCAGCACGAAGCGGTTGTTGCGGAAGTTCGTGCCGACGGCGGGAGCGCCCGCGGCGGTGCCGCTGCCCACGGCCTGGTGGCAGCCGTTGGCGCAGGTGCTGCGCAGGATCGGGAAGACCTGGGTGTTGAAGGCGGTCTGGCTCAGGCCGTTGATCGAGCGCACCTGGGAGGCGGCGTTGAACGGATCGTTGAAGTACTGCCCGCCCATGTCCATCCACTCGGCGATCAGGCGCTTCTCGGCCGCGTTCAGCATGGTCGCGTGGTTGGGCGCGCCGGCCGGCGGGTTCGGGTGGGTGGTGCGCGCGTCGGCGCCCGCCATCATGTTCTCGCCGAACATGATCTCGCCCAGCCGGCTCTTGCGCGTGAGGCCGATCACGTCGCCTTCGCTGGCGCCGGTGTCGACCAGGGCCGCGCCGCGCTCGACCTCGGGCACGCCTTCGCGGATGCGCACGACCGGCAGGCCGGTGTTGCCGTCGATCACCGGGTCGCCGACCAGCAGCTCTTCATACGACGTGAGGCGGCCGGTGCCGGCGGTGGTGCCGCGCAGGTCCAGCTTGACCGAGTCGTTGTGGCAGGTGGTGCAGGTGTTGGCGCCGCGGTCGCGCGTCCACAGGGGAGCGATGTGGTCCGGGTAGTTGATGATGCCGTTGGTCGGCGCCGGCGTGCCGAGGCTTTCCGCCGGGACGCCGTTGTTGTAGCGCAGGGCGATCGCGGTGCGCGCCGTCACGTTGGGCTGGCTGGTGTCGGCCCACACGTCGGTCGTCACCGGATCCGGCTGCAGGCTCAGCATGGTCGGGAACAGGCGCGTGCGGGTCGCGGCCAGCGTCTCGCCCGAGCGGTGCTCGGCGGCCATCGCCGGCAGCATCGCCGCCGGCACGCTGTTGACCACGCTGCCGGAGTTGATCGCACCGCCGCGACGCGGGCTGTGGCAGCCGTCGCAGGTGCGGCGCTCACCGGGGCGGACCTGGATCCAGTTGGTGTGGGTCTGGAAGGCGCGGCCCTTGGCGTCGATGATGGCCAGCGCGATGGGCGTGTCGGCCGGGACCTGCAGCTTGAAGGAGCCGTCGGGCTCGATCGGCGCATAGCCGAGGATCTGCTGCATCTCGAACTCGGTCTCGCCGATGGCGCTGCGCAGGCCCATCATGCTCGACGGCGGCGCGACGGCACGCACCGCGCGCACGAAGCGCGCCGGGGCGCACTTGTAGGCCGCGTCGGCGGGGTCCTTCATGCGGGCGATGTCGGCCACCAGGTCACGCGTGTCGCCGGCATCCTGGGGCGTGCGCTTGGCGATGGCGGTGGTGCAGCCCGCGCCCAGGTCGATGGCACCCAGCACCGGGTCGCCCATGCGGCCCAGGCCGTCGGTGTCGTAGACGCTGCGCACTTCGAGCAGGCCCATGTTGCTGGCCGCCAGGGTGGCGTCGACGCTGGTCGGCGGCGTGGCGTTGGGCTCGGTGCGAGGCTGCAGCGCGATCGGGTCGGTGTACATGAAGCCCGGCGGCGGCGCGGCCACGATCAGCCAGGTCTGCTGCCCGGGGTCGTACATGTAGATCGCGTAGTTGGGCGGCACGTTGTCCTGCAGCGAGTCGGCCTGCACCTCGGCGACCAGGCGGTCGCGGTCGCCGAGTCGCGTCTTCTCGGCGTCGGTCAGCGTCGCGCACGAGACGACCTTGCCGTCGCGCGTGACCTCGCAGGGACGGAAGCCCACCAGGACGCGGTCGGTGCCGTCCCACAGCGGATAGGGCGTGGTCACGCGGCCGTACTGCGAGAGGCCGCGGCCGATGTTCAACTGCTGCGACGTGATGTAGGTCTGCCCGCCCTGCGCCTGGATGGTCTTGTTGGCCGGCGTGTTCTGCTCGGAGTAGTTCTGCGCGTCGACGAAGACCAGGCCGCCGCCCTCGTCGGTGCCCGACAGCGGCATCAGGTCGGAGGACACGAAGCCCTTGTACTTGCCGGCCGGGTCCATGTCGCGCGGGTGCAGGAAGCTGTTGCCTTCGCTGTGCGAGCCGTACAGCACGAACATGTCGGTGCCGTCGGGCTTGGCGCGGAAGATCTTGAAGTGGTTGCGGCCGGCGACGTGGTCCCAGCGCGAGAACATGATGTCGCCGTTCGGGCGCACCGTCGGGTTGCGGTCGTGGCTCTGGTTGACCGAGATCTGCGTGATGTTGGCGCCCTGCGCGTCCATGGTGTGCAGGTTCATCACCCGCTCGCGCTCGTACTCGTCGAGCGCGAAGTAGGTGCGGCCCAGCGCCTGGGCCTTCGACTTGGTCTGGCGGTTGGAGGTGAACACGAAGCCGCCGCCGGCCGGCAGGTAGGCCGGATCGACGTCGTCGTCGGTGGTGGAGCTGGTCAGGCGCTTGAAGGTGCCGCTGGTCAGGCCCGACGTCATGTCGTATTCCCAGATGTTCCAGCGGCCGGTGCAGGCGGGCGTGGTGCCGTCGGCCAGCGTCGAGGTGTTCGACGTCGGGCAGCGCATCGCGAACACGATCTTCTTGCCGTCGTAGGACACCTCGGGATCCGAGGCGTCGCCGTGGCCCTGGGTGAAGCGCGCCGTGATGTTGTGCTCGGGCGCGCTGGCCGATGACTTCTCGCGGATCATCAGGTCGCCGCCCTCGGCCGTGGGTGCGGCGTTCGTCGGGTTGGCCCCGATCGAGCTCGCGCGCATCACGTAGGCCACCGGCACGTCACCGTTGACGGTGACCGTCGTGGAGTCGCTCGCGCTGCCGCTGCCGCAGCCGGCGGTCACTGCCGCCAGCGCTGCCACGGCGCACGCGAGCGCGCCCATCCCTCCAAAGTGCTTCATCGTCATGTTCGCCTCCTGAAACGAAATCCTGGTCAACGAGCGAGGTGCGCGTCTATTGCCGGGTTTGCGGCGGAGTGGTCCCGCATCGCAACCCGGACGAGTAATGCAATTCACCGCCAGCGTCGACCACGACTGCGTCGACTCCCCCAAGCGACTCGATGAGCCGCAGTCCTTCTTGTGTTCCCAGCACGAAGACCGTCTTGGACAGCGCCTCGGTCGTGAGCCCGTCCTCGGCGAGGATGGTCACGCTCTGCACGCTGCTCGGAGAGCGCCCGGTCTTCGGATCGATGAGGTGGTGACAGCGCACGCCGTCACGCACGAAATAGCGTTCGTAGTCGCCCGACGTGGAGATGGCGACGTCTTCCAGCGGCAGCACGGCGACGACCTCGCCCGGGACGCGCGGATGGCGGATGCCGATGGTCCAGGGGCGCCCGCGCTTGTCGCCGATCACGCGGCTGTCGCCGCCGGCGCTGACGAACGCATGGGCGATGCCGCGTTGCTTGAGCAAGGCGGTGGCGTTGTCGACCGCATGGCCCTTGGCGAAGCCGCCCAGGTCGATGCGCACGCCGTCGCGGGCGAAGCGCAGGCTGCGTTCGCGCGGGTCGAGCAGCAGGTGGCGCCAGCCGACGGCCGCGCGCGCCCGCTCGATCGCCTGGTCGGACGGGCCGGTCCCCTCGCGGTAGTCGTAGAGCGCGCCGACGGCGGCGTAGGTGATGTCGAAGGCGCCGCCCGACAGCTCGGAGAAGGCGATGGCGCGCTCGACCAGGCGGTACATCTCGTCGCTGAGCGTCACCGGCCGGCGTGCGGCCACGCGGTTGACGACGGACAGCTCCGATTGCGGCTTGAACGGGCTCATCGCCCGATCGATGCGATGCATCTCGGCCATGACCGCGTCGATCGCGGCCTCGCCCGCAGCGCGGTCCTCGCTCCACAGCTCGACGCCGATGGCCGTGCCCATGATGGCTTCCTCGCGCCGCAGCCAGCCCGCCGGCGCCTTGGCGCCGAGCAGCCCGCGGACGATGCCCAGGGCAGGTTGAGCCTTGGCGATGCCGAACATGGCGATGCGATTCCCCCGTCTGATTGCTGTGTGGATTGACACAAGTCAACGCCCCCGATGGGTAACGCAGATCACGTGCCACGCTTGGTTGTCGAATCTACAAGGTGGGAGAACCGGAAAAAACGTCAAGAGTTGGCGTACGCAACACCGCTTACACCCTGTCTCCCTTGAAACGCTGACGCTTTTGCGTCTCGTCTGCGAGCAGTTGCGTCAAATGTGAGAAGACGAAACGAGATCCGCCTCGTTTCAGAGGTGGGCCTGTCGTATCTGGATGTTCGGGAACGCGGCCCTGCGCTCGGGGACGCAAGGCCGATGCCGGCCCGGGACTTGCAGCGACAATGCGCGTCGTCCACCGCCGACCACCTGCGCCTCGACGACGTGATCCCTTCCGCCCTGCCGTCCTCCCCCCTGCCCGCGCCCCGCCTGGTCGCGCGCGAGCTGGCATGCCGCCGTGGCACCCGACTCCTCTTCAAGGGCCTGGACCTCGACGTCCCCGCCGGCCGCATCGTCTGGCTGCGCGGACAGAACGGCCGCGGCAAGACCAGCCTGCTGCGGCTGGCCGCGGGGCTGTCGTCGCCGGAGCACGGCCACGTGCTGATCGACGGCGTGCCGGCCCGCACCATCACGCCCGAGCGGGCGCTGGTCTTCATCGCCCACGCCAACGCACTCAAGGAAGACCTGAGCGTGAGCGAGGCACTGGCCTTTCTGCTGCGACTGCACGGGCGCGCCAGCGACGGCCCGACCGTGCGGGCCGCGCTGGAGCGCCTGGGCCTGGCCGGCCGCCGCGACGCCATGGTCCGCACCTTGTCGCAGGGGCAGCGGCGGCGGGTGGCGCTCGCCCGCCTCGCGGTCGAGACGGCGCCCTCGCTGTGGCTGCTCGACGAGCCCTTCGATGCGCTCGACACCGACGGCGTGGAGCGGGTCAACGGCCTGCTCGTCGAGCACGCGGGCCGCGGCGGCAGCGTCCTGCTCACCAGCCACCTGGCCCTGGACGCCGCCCGGCTCGCGCCGATCGAGGTCGACCTCGATCGCTACTGCTGATGCGCGACCTGTTCTTCGCCCTGTACCTGCGCGACCTCAAGCTGGCGATGCGCCGCCGCATCGAGGCCTTGCTGCCGATCGCCTTCTTCGTCGTCGCGGCCAGCCTGTTTCCGCTGGGCGTCGGGCCGGAGCCGCAGATGCTGCGCCAGATCGGGCCGGGCATCGTGTGGGTGTGCGCGCTGCTCGCGGCGATGCTGTCGGTGAGCCAGCTCTACGCCGGCGACCACGCCGACGGCTCGCTGGAGCAGATGCTGCTGTCGGGCCACAGCGCCGTCGTCGTCGCCGCCGCCCGCTCGGCCGCCCACTGGACGGTGACCGGGCTGCCGCTGGTGGCCGCCGCGCCGCTGTTCGGCCTGATGTTCGACCTGCACCGCGACGCCATCGCCACGCTGGTCGTCTCGCTGCTGCTGGGCACGCCCACGCTGAGCCTGCTGGGCGCGGTGGGCGCGGCGCTGACGCTGGGCTTGCGCAGCGCCGGGGTGCTGGTCATTCTTCTCGTGCTGCCGCTGGCGGTGCCGGCGCTGATCTTCGGCAGCGGCGCAGTGGCCGCGGTCGATGCCGGGCAATCGGCGGGCGGGCACTTCTCGATCCTGGGCGCGCTGCTCATCGTGACGGCGCTCACCGCGCCGGTGGCGACGGCCGCGGCGCTGCGGATCTCGGTGGAGTAGGGTTAGGACATGAACGATCGGATTCGCCTGTTCACTTTTGCGGCGCCGTCGCGCTTCTATCGGCTGGCCGGTGTCCTGCTGCCGTGGCTGTGGGCGATCGCCGCCATCCTGGCCGCGGCCGGCCTGTACATCGGCTTCTTCGTCGCCCCCACCGACGCGCAGCAGGGCGAGTCCTACCGCATCATCTTCATCCACGTCCCGGCGGCGTGGATGTCGATGGTGATCTACATGGCCATGGCCGGCTGGGCGGCGGTGGGCTGGATGTTCAACATCCGCATGGCCTTCATGCTGGCGCATGCGCTGGCGCCCACCGGGGCGCTGTTCACCTTCATCGCCCTGTGGACCGGCTCGTTCTGGGGCAAGCCGGCCTGGGGCACCTGGTGGGTCTGGGACGCGCGCCTCACCTCCGAGCTGATCCTGCTCTTCCTCTACCTGGGCTACATCGCGCTGGTGGCGGCCATCGACGACGTGCGGCGCGGCGACAAGGCCGGCGCCGTGATCGCCCTGGTCGGGGCGGTGAACATACCCATCATCTATTTCTCGGTTCGCTGGTGGAATACCCTTCACCAAGGCGCCACGGTCAGCCTGACCGCGGCGCCCAAGATGGCCAGCACCATGCTCACGGCGATGCTGCTGATGACTCTCGCGTTCTGGGCGTACGCCTTCGCGGTGGTCTTCGTGCGCGCGCGCGCCGTGGTGCTGGAGCGCGAGTCGGACGCCGACTGGGTGCGCGAGCTGGCCGCTGCACCTAAGGAGCAACACGCATGAATTGGGCAAGCGCCGCGGATTTTTTCGACATGGGCGGCTATGGCTTGTATGTCTGGGGGGCGTATCTCGTGACGGCCTTGTTGATGGCGACCGAGCCCTGGCTGGCGGCGCGTCGTCGTCGTCGGGCGTGGATCGATGCGATGCGCAACGTGGAGGAGCTGTCATGACGCCGCGCCGCAAACGCATTGCCATCGTGGTGGGCATCGTCGCAGCGGTGGGTGTGGCCACCGCGCTCGTGCTCAACGCCTTCCAGAGCAACCTGGTCTTCTTCTACTCGCCCTCGCAAGTCGCCGCCAAGGAGGCGCCCGCCGGCCGCACCTTCCGCCTGGGCGGGCTGGTGCAGGCCGGCAGCGTCAAGCGCGACGGCCTGGCGGTGAACTTCCTCGTGACCGACACCGCGAAGACCATCCCGGTGCGCTACCAGGGCATCCTTCCCGACCTGTTCAAGGAAGGCAAGGGCGTGGTCGCGCAAGGCCAGATCGACGCCGACGGCGTGTTCGTCGCGCGCGAGGTGCTGGCCAAGCACGACGAGAACTACATGCCGCCCGAGGCGGCCGAAGCGGTCAAGCGCGCGTCGGCGGTCAACGAGCGCATCGGCCACAGCGTGGTCAAGGAGACGTCGAAGTGATTCCCGAACTCGGCCAGGTCGCATTGCTGCTGGCGCTTGCCGTCGCGCTGATCCAGGGCACGCTGCCGCTGGTGGGCGCCGCACGCGGCCAGACCCACTGGATGGCGATCGCGCGGCCGGCCGCGCAGACGCACTTCCTGCTCGTCGCCTTCGCGTTCGTGTGCCTGATGAGCGCGTTCGTGCGCGACGACTTCTCGGTGCTCTACGTCGCCTCGCATTCCAACAGCGCGCTGCCGCTGGCCTATCGCATCGCCGGCGTGTGGGGCGGCCACGAAGGCTCGCTGCTGCTGTGGCTGCTCATGCTGACCGGCTGGATGCTCGCGGTGGCGCAGCTCAGCCGCAACCTGCCGCTGCCCGTGGTGGCGCGCATCCTGGCCGTGATGGGGCTGATCGGCGCCGGCTTCCTGCTGTTCATGCTGCTCACCTCCAACCCCTTCGACCGGCTGGCGCCGGTGCCCGCCGACGGCAACGACCTGAACCCGCTGCTGCAGGACCCGGGCATGGTGGTTCACCCGCCCATGCTCTACATGGGCTACGTCGGCTTCTCGGTCGCCTTCGCCTTCGCCGTGGCGGCGCTGATCGGCGGCAACCTCGACGCGACCTGGGCCCGCTGGACCCGCCCCTGGACCACGGCCGCCTGGTCCTTCCTCACCGTCGGCATCATGCTGGGCAGCCTGTGGGCCTACTACGTGCTCGGCTGGGGCGGCTGGTGGTTCTGGGATCCGGTCGAGAACGCCTCGTTCATGCCCTGGCTGGCCGGCACGGCGCTCATCCATTCGCTGGCCGTCACCGAGAAGCGCGGCGCCTTCAAGTCCTGGACGGTGCTGCTGGCCATCATCGCGTTCTCGCTGTCGCTGCTCGGGACCTTCCTGGTGCGATCCGGCGTGCTGTCCTCGGTCCACGCATTCGCCACCGACCCGCGGCGCGGCCTGTTCATCCTCGCCTTCCTGGCGGTGGTGGTGGGCGGCTCGCTCACCCTGTACGCCTGGCGTGCGCCCAAGGTCGGGCTGGGTGCGCGCTTCGGTCTGGTGTCGCGCGAGTCGGCGCTGCTGGCCAACAACGTGCTCTTCGTCGTCGCGATGCTGTCGGTGCTGCTGGGCACGCTGTACCCGCTGGTGCTCGATGCGATGGGCATGGGCAAGATCTCGGTCGGCCCGCCGTACTTCGACACCGTGTTCTTCCCGCTGATGGCGCCGGTGGTGTTCCTGCTGGGCATCGGCCCGCTGGCGCGCTGGAAGCAGGCCGAGCTGCCCGACCTGGCGCGGCGCCTGCGCTGGGCGGCCGGCGTGGCGCTGGTCGCCGCGCTGCTGGTCGGCTGGGCCGCCGGCCGCATCACGCTCGGGGCCACGCTGGGCCTGCTGATGAGCTTCTGGATCATGGCCTCGGTCGCGACCGACCTGTGGGAGCGGGTGCGTCCCGCGGCCGGCGTGAAGACCCGCCTGGTCGAGCGCGTGCGGCTGCTGCCGCGCCACATGGTCGGCATGATGCTGGCCCACCTCGGCGTGGCGGTGTTCGCCTTCGGCGTGAGCATGGTCAAGACCTACGAGGTCGAGCGCGACGTGAAGATGGCCGCCGGCGACACCACCGAGGTGGCGGGTTACGTGTTCGCCTTCCGCGGCTTCCGCACCCTGCAAGGACCCAACTACGACGCGGTGCAGGGCCTGATCGAGGTCACGCGCAACGGCGACACGGTCACCACGCTGCGGCCCGAGAAGCGCGTCTACCGCGTGCAGCGCAATCCGATGACCGAGGCCGCGATCCATCGCAGCATCGCGCGCGACCTCTACGTCTCGCTGGGCGAGCCGGTCGACGGCGGCGCGTGGATCGTGCGCGTCTACGTCAAGCCCTTCGTCAACTGGATCTGGGCCGGCTGCCTGCTCATGGCCCTGGGCGGCGCGCTCGCCACCACCGACCGGCGCTACCGCGCCAAGCAGCGCCAGGATCAGGCGACCACCACCACCGCAGGAGCCGCGGCATGAAGGGACTGCGCTTCATCATCCCGCTGGGCATCTTCGCGCTGCTGGTGTTCTTTCTCTGGCGCGGCCTTCGCCTCGATCCGCGCGAAGTGCCTTCGCCGCTGATCGACAAGCCCGCGCCGGCCTTCACGCTGACGCGGCTGGACGACGAGCAGCGCCAGATCCGCCGCGACGACCTGCTGGGCCAGGTCTGGATGCTCAATGTCTGGGCCTCGTGGTGCGTGGCCTGCCGCGAGGAGCATCCCACGCTGATGGCCTTCGCGCGGACCAAGAGCGTGCCGGTGATCGGCCTCAACTACAAGGACCAGCGCGCCGAAGGGCTGGCCTGGCTCAGCCAGTTCGGCAACCCCTACGACGCCTCGGCCTTCGACCAGACCGGCCGGGTCGGCATCGACTTCGGCGTGTACGGCGTGCCGGAGACTTTCGTGATCGACAAGAAGGGCATGGTCCGCTTCAAGCACATCGGGCCGCTCACGCCCAAGGTGCTGCTGGAGCGCATCGAGCCGCTGCTGAAGGAATTGAATGCGTAGGCTGCTGACCGTGTTGATGCTGGCGCTGCTGTCGCTCGGGGCGATGGCCAAGGACGCGCCGCCGGCCTCCGACGACCCCGTGCTCGAGGCCCGCATGGTGCGCATCGCCGCCGAGTTGCGCTGCCTCGTGTGCCAGAACGAGACCATCGCCGGCTCCAGCGCCGACCTCGCGGCCGACCTGCGCCAGCAGGTGCGCACCATGCTGCGCGAAGGCAAGAGCGACGACGAGATCATCAAGTACATGACCGACCGCTACGGCGACTTCGTGCTGTACCGCCCGCCGGTCAAGGGCACGACCTGGCTGCTGTGGTTCGGACCCGCGCTGCTGCTGGTCGGCGGCCTGGTGGTGCTGGTGGTCGTGCTGCGCAAGCGCCTGCGCATGAGCGCCGACCGCTTCGAGCCCGACGAGCTCGACGTGCCGGACGAGGGGACGCCGTCATGACCGCCTTCGTGCTGGTTGCGGTGCTGCTGGGCCTGGTGGCCACGGCGCTGCTCACGCGTCCGCTGTGGCGGCGTTCCACCGCCGAGGGTGCGCCGCCGCGCGCCGTCGGCCTGGCCGGGTCGCTGGCCGTGTTCGTGCTCGCCATCGCGGCGGGCGGCTACGCCTGGGTGGGCACGCCCGGGCAGCTCGGCATCGGCCCCGGCAGCGCTGCCGAAGGCGACGCCGAGCGCCGGCCCGACGCGCAGCAGGTGGCCGCCCTGATCGACCAGCTCGCCGAGCGACTGAAGGCGCGTCCCGACGACGCGCAGGGATGGCAGCTCATGGCGCGTGCGCAATCGGCGCTGGGTCGCACGGCCGAGGCGGTCGACAGCTACCGCAAGGCCGCGCGCCTGCGCCCCGACGACGCGACCATCCTGGCCGACCTGGCGGTGGCGATCGCGGTGGCCGACAAGAACGCGGTGCAAGGCGAGCCGGTGCAGCTGGTCGAGCGCGCGCTCAAGCTCGACGCGCGCAACGTCCGCGCGCTCGCCTTCGCCGGCATGCTGGCCTTCGACCGCAAGGACTATCCCGGGGCGGTGCGCTACTGGGAGACGCTGTCCCAGGTCGAGCCGGCCGACAGTCCTTTCGCCGGCCAGATCCGCGGCAGCATCGCGCAGGCGCGCCAGCTCGCGGGCATGCCGCCCGCGGCCGAGGCGGCGGCACCGGCACCGGCCGGGGGTGGTCGCGTGAGCGGCACCGTCACGCTGTCGCCGCGGCTTGCCGGCAAGGTCGCGCCGGGCGACACCGTGTTCGTCTTCGCACGCGCCGTCGAGGGCCCGCGCGTGCCGCTGGCCATCCTGCGCAAGCAGGTCAAGGACCTGCCGCTGCAGTTCACGCTCGACGACAGCATGGCGATGTCGCCGGCCGCGAAGCTGTCGAGCGCCGGCAAGGTGGTGGTCGGGGCGCGCATCTCGAAGAGCGGCAATGCGATGCCGCAGCCGGGCGACCTGCAGGGCTTCGCGCCGGCGTCGGCGGTGGGCGCGAGCGGGCTGGCCGTCGAGATCGCCGACGAGGTGACGTCGGGCCGATGAGCGACGTCGCGCGCGTGTTCGTCGGGGTGTGGCCGCCCGATGAGGTGCGCGACGCGGTGGTCCGCCATGCCGCGGGGTGGTCCTGGCCGCGCGGCGCCGCGCTCGTGCGGCCCGACAAGCTTCACATGACGCTGCACTTTCTCGGCGACGTGGCGCGCGAGCGCCTGCCGGGCTTGATGGATGCGCTGGCGGTGTCGTGCCAGCCCTTCGAGCTGCGGCTGGAGCGGGGTGAGCTGTGGCCGGGCGGGATCGCGGTGCTGGCTCCGTCGGCGACGCCGGAGCCGCTGCTGGAGTTGCACGCTCGCTTGGGACAGGCGCTGGACGCGTTCGGAATCGTCCCCGAAAGGCGGAAGCTTCGAGCCCATGTCACGCTGGCCCGCAGGGCGCAGGGCGCGGTGGTGCCGGCGCAGCGCGAGGACATCGTCTGGTCGGTGGATGGATTCGCATTGCTGGAATCGGATCGAAGGCCGCCGTCGGCGTACCGGATCCTGCGGTCCTATCCCGGGTTGCACCCGGGCTACCCGTATTCGTAGCCCGGGTGCAACCCGGGACGCTCTCAAAACGGCGCTTCGCTGCGCAGCGCGATCTCGTCCCCGCTCATCGGATGCCCGAATCGCAGGCCCGCCGCATGCAGCATCAACCGCGACCCCGCCGTTCCATACAGCGCGTCCCCGACGATCGGATGCCCGATCGCCTGCAAGTGCACCCGCAACTGATGCGAGCGCCCGGTGACCGGCTCCAGCTCGACACGCGTCGTGCCGGCGGAGGGGTCGGTGTCGAGCACGCGAAAGCGCGTCAACGACGGCTTGCCCTGCACCGGATCGACCTTCTGCCGCGGTCGCCGCGGCCAGTCGGCGATCAAGGGCAGGTCGATTTCGCCGCAGGCCTCAGGCACGAGACCCTGCACCACCGCGACATAGCGCTTGTGCACGCGCCGTCCCGCAAAGGCGATGCCCAGCCGGCGCTGCGCTTCGACGCCGCGTGCCATCAGCAGCAGTCCCGAGGTGGCCATGTCGAGGCGATGGACGACGAGCGCATCCGCATGCACGGCCTGGACGCGGCGTGCCGCGCAATCGGCCTTGTCTTCGCCGCGCCCCGGCACCGACAGCATGCCGGCGGGCTTGTCGACGACCACGATCGTGTCGTCCGCGAACAGGGTGGGCAGGCTCAAAACTGGTCCACCAGGCCGGATTGCAGGGCGGTCTCGGGGTTCGATCCGGCGTCGCGCACCCGCTGCATGGCCTCGGCCGTGTCCAGGCCGAGTTGCTTGAGCAGGCAGGCCGCCGCAGTGCCGGTGCGGCCGATGCCGGCGGCGCAATGCAGCATGACCGCGTCACCCGCCTTCAGCGCCTGCGCGGCGCGCTCGATGCCGTCGCGAAAGGCCGGCAGGTCGGCCGGCATGCCGTAGTTCTGCATCGGCAGGTTGACCCAGCGAAAGCCCAGCGTGCCTTCGCCGACCGCCTGCCAGTAGCTGGGCGACAGCGAGGCGACTTCTTCCGCCGGTGCGAGGCACACCACCATGCTCAGCCGATGGCGCCGCGCCTCCGCGGCGAATTCGGCATAACGCTCGAAGCGGCCCGGCATGGACCCCAGCCACAGGTCGCCGGAGGCGACGTCGTCGACGGAGACGGCACGCATCGTCATGCGCCGGATGTTGCCACCGCGACGGGCGCTTGTGGGCGCTCAGACCCGCTCGAGTCGGTGGTGGGGCAGGGGCGGCCACTCCACGCCGATCGCATCGCCGGGCCGCACGTCGCCGCCGGCCAGGACGACGCCCATGACACCGGCCTTGCGGACCAGGCCGCCCTGCGCATCGCGTGCGACCAGCGCGTTCATGAGCCCGGATCGAAACGCATTGAGCTGCCGGCAGGGATTGCGCAAGCCGGTGACCTGCACCACCGCGCTGGCGCCCAGCAGCAGTCGCGTGCCCGCCGGCAGCGCGAGCAGATCGATGCCGGCGGTGGTGACGTTCTCGCCCAGCTCGCCGGGTGCGATGTCGAAGCCGCTGCCGCGCAGCTCGTCGAACAGCTCGGCGTGCATCAGGTGCACCTGGCGCAGGTTGGGCTGGGTGGGATCCTGGGCGACCCGCGAGCGGTGCTTGACCGTCACGCCGAGGTGGGCGTCGCCTTCGACGCCCAGCCCGGCCAGCAGGCGGATGCCCGGCTGGGGCCGCTTGGAGAAGCCGTGGACGGCGTTGCGGTGGACGGCGAGGACGCGGCTCATGCGGGCATTGTCGCCGGCGGTGATGTAATCCAATTCTTCTAAAACCGGAGGGCACCATGCTCGCAAACATCCTTGTCGGGCTGGTCGCCCTGCTGCACGTCTACTTCCTCGTCCTCGAGATGTTCCTCTGGGACAAGCCCTTCGGCCGGCGCACCTTCGGCCTGACGCCCGAGTTCGCGAGCGCCTCCAAGGCGTTGGCCGCCAACCAGGGGCTGTACAACGGCTTTCTCGCAGCGGGCCTGGTGTGGGGGCTGTGCCTGGGCGCGGCCGGCGGGCCGGTCAAGCTCTTCTTCCTTGCCTGCGTGGTCGTGGCCGGCGTGTTCGGCGCGGCCACCGTCAACAAGAAGATCTTCTTCGTGCAGGCAGTGCCCGCGCTGGCCGCGCTGCTGGCGATGTACCTGTAGCCCGGGTGCAGCCCGGGGTCCTGCGGCGGTTGGCACGTCCCGGGTTTCACCCGGGCTGCGCCTTCAGATCGCGACCATCCCGCCGTCCACGGCCATGGGGTGGCCCGTGACGAAGCTCGCCGCATCCGATGCCAGCCACAGCACCGCCTGCGCCACCTCGTCCGGCTCGCCGACGCGCTTGAGCAGGTGCAGCCGCTCCATCCGCGGCTTGCGACGCGGATCGGCGGCGAAGGCGCGTTCCATCATCGGGGTGTTGATGACGCCGGGGCACACCGCGTTGACGCGGATGCGGTGCCGGCCGTATTCGGCCGCGGCGGCCTTGGTCAGGCCCACCACGCCGTGCTTGCTGGCGCAATAGGCCGGCATGAAGGGCGCGCCGATCAGCCCGGCCACCGAGGCGGTGTTGACGATGGCGCCGCCGTCGCCCTGTTGCACCATCTGCGCGATCTCGTGCTTCAGGCACAGCCACACGCCCTTCAAGTTGACGCCGACGACGCGGTCGAAGGTGTCCTCCTCGCAGTCGGCGGTGGCCCGGTTCTCGAGCTCGATCCCGGCGTTGTTGAAAGCCACGTCGAGGCGGCCGAAATGCGACACGCAGGCGGCCACCAGCGCCTGTACTTCGGCGCCGCGCGACACGTCGGCGCGAACGAAGGCCGCACGTCCGCCCGCCGCGTCGATCTGCGCCGCAAGCCGTTCGCCGCCTTGCGTGTCGAGGTCGCTCAGCACGATCGACGCGCCAGCCGCCGCGAAAGCCAGGGAGGCGGCGCTCCCGATGCCGCCTGCCGCGCCGGTGACCAGCACCACCTTGCCGTCGAATCGAGGGTTCATGCGAACAGGTTAGCGCAGCGCGAGATGCGAGCATGTCGGCTTCGGGACAGGCACGTGCGTTGCCGAAATCGGTTACACCTGCGCCCCGAATGTCCTCGCACCCACTGTCCATGAACCGACTTCGACGCTGCCTGTCCTGCCTGATGCTGCTGCTGGCCGCCGCCGGCCCGGCCATCGCGGCGCAAGCCACGGCGGCTGCAACGCCGCCCCGCTACAAGGTGGTCGCGTACTACCTGGCCTCGTCGATGCCGGCGCGCTACGTGTCGCCGATGAAGATCCCGGCCAGCCGCATCACCCACCTCAACTACGCCTTCGCCGGCATCACCGACGGCGAGATCGTGGTCGGCGATCCGGCGCTCGACACCTCGGGACCCGACAACTTCGCCCGGCTGCGCGAGCTCAAGAAGCGGCATCGCCATCTGAAGACGCTGATCTCGGTCGGTGGCTGGCTGGGCTCGGCGTCCTTCTCCGACGTGGCGCTCACGCCCGAGTCGCGCGCCCGCTTCGCCGACAGCGGCGTGGCCTTCATCCGCAAGCACGGCTTCGACGGGATCGATGTCGACTGGGAGTTCCCGGTGTCCGGCGGCATGCCCGGCAACGTGCGGCGGCCGCAGGACAAGGAGAACTTCACCCTGCTGCTCAAGGCGATGCGCCAGAAGCTCGATGCCGCCGGCCGCGCCGATCGCCGGCGCTACCTGCTGACCGCCGCCGTGGGCAACAACGAGGACTACCTGCGCAACACCGAGATCCGCGCCGTCGCCGCCCAGCTCGACTGGATGAACCTGATGGCCTACGACATGAACGGCACCTGGAACAAGGTCGCCGGTCACCTCGCACCGCTCTATCACGATCCGGAGCAGGTGAGCCCCGGCGGGCCGAACCTGCGCAACAACGTCGCCGACCTCGTCGGCCAGTACCTCGCGGCCGGCGTGCCGCCGCGCCAGCTGGTGCTGGGGGTGCCGTTCTACGGCTACAGCTGGCGCCAGTGCGGGGCGGCGCGCAACGGCGAGTACCAGTCCTGCGAGGGGCCGGGCCGCGGCAGCTGGGAGCAGGGCGCGCTCGACTACAGCGACATCGAGAGCCAGCTCGTCAACCGCAACGGCTTCACCCGGCACTGGAATGCGGCGGCGCACGCGCCCTACGTCTACAACCCCCAGACCGGCGAGTTCGTCAGCTACGAAGACCCCGAGTCGCTGCGCGCCAAGCTGCACTTCATCAAGCAGCGGCGCCTGGGTGGGGCGATGTTCTGGGAGCTGACCAGCGATCGCGGGCACCAGTTGCTCGGCACGCTGGCCAAGGCCTTGCTGCCGCCGGGCGGGCCGTGAACATCGCGAACTGCAACCAGGCTGCGTCCAAAACGCCGGACACTCCGTAGGTCGGTGCTCCGACCCCCTCTCTTGGAGATCTTCACGATGAAACGCAGCCTCTCGCTTTGCCTGCCCCTGGTCCTCGCCGCCTGCGCGAGCCAACCCTCCACGCCCAGCGTGTCGGTGCCGGACAACCTCAAGCCCGATGCGAGCGAGGCGCGCATGTCGGTGCTGGCCGCGCGCGGCGTGCAGATCTACGAATGCCGCGCGAAGAAGGACGACCCCGCCGCGGCCGACTGGGCGTTTGTCGCACCCGAAGCCGAGCTGTTCGACATGAACGGCAAGACGGTCGGCAAGCACTACGCCGGCCCGCACTGGGAGAGCAGCGACGGCAGCAAGATCGTCGGCGCCGTCAAGGCCCGCGCCGACGCGCCGCAGGCCGGCGCGATTCCGTGGCTGCTGCTGACGACGAAGTCGGTGGGTGGCGCGGGCGCGTTCAGCAAGGTGACGAGCGTCCAGCGTGTCAGCACCACCGGCGGCAACGCGCCGGGGCAGGGGTGCTCCACGGCCATGCTCGGGCAGAAGGCGCGCGTGGCGTACACGGCGGATTACGTGTTGTACGCGCCCAAGTGATTTGAACCGGGCGTTCGACGAGAAGAACGTAGCCCGGGTGCAACCCGGGTCCCCGTGGCCACCACGATCCCGGGTTGCACCCGGGCTACCTGCTTCCGCAGGTCGCCCAGCCGACGAAGTCAGCCCACGCGGAGTTGGCAAAATCGTCCGCATGACCCGCGTGCCCTCCCGCAGCCTTGCCGCGGTTCTCTTCGTCCTCGCCGTCTCGCCGGCCGCCGCCCAGGTCGAGCCGCCCGCCGCGCAGGCCTCGGCGCCGGCGCGCCTGGAGCGCGTCGAGATCACCGGCGGCCGTGCCGGCGACACCGAGCAGCGCCGCCAGTCGACCGCGGCCAAGATCGTGATCGGGCGCGACGAGATCGAGCGCTTCGGCGACAGCACCGTCGGCGAGGTGCTCAAGCGCCTTCCCGGCGTCACGCTGCAGGGCGCGCCGGGCCGCGGCGGCGCCATCCGGCTGCGCGGCCTGGGCGGCGGCTACACCCAGATCCTGCTCGACGGCGAGCGCGTGCCGCCCGGCTTCTCGCTCGATACGCTGGTGCCGGAGCAGATCGAGCGCATCGAGATCCTGCGCGCCCCGACCGCCGAGACCGGCACGCGCGCCATCGCCGGCACCGTCAACATCGTGCTGCGCGAAGGCTTCCGCAAGCGCCTGAACGAGCTCAAGCTGACGCTGGACGCGAGCGAGGCGAACGTCGAGCCTCACGTGGCATGGACGCGCAACGAGACGATCGGCGACTGGACCATCAACGTATCGCCGTCGGTCTACCTGCGAACCCGCGACGGCGAGTCGGTCACCACCACCGAGCGCCGCTCGCTCGCGGACGGCAGCGTGCAGATGGCGCAGTCGGAGGCGACGACGACGCACGACCGGCGCAAGGGCCTGCACCTCACGTCGCGCCTGCAATGGCGCGGCGATCGCGGCGAGGTGACCACCTGGACGCCCTTCCTGCTGCACATCACCGGACCGACGCGCGGCGAATCGGTGCTGACGCCGTCGGTGGTCGATCCGGCGCGTCCGACGCCCTACGAGCGCGCCGCCTGGACCGGCGACGCCCGCTTCACGCTGGCGCGCCTGAACGCCCAGTGGAATCGCCGGCTGTCCGACGCCACGCGCCTCGAGTGGCGAGGCAGCGTCGGGCGGGCCCATGCGGTGAACAACACGCGGCGCGAGGAGTTCGTGGGCGACCAGCTCTCGCGCAGCCTCGACGAAGGCTCCGACGTGCGCGACGACTCGGCGAGCGCCGGCATCAAGGCGTCGACCACGCTGGCCGAGTCGCACAGCCTGGTGAGCGGTGCCGAGGTCGAGGCGACGCGCCGGCGCGAGCAGCGCCGCCCCGAGCTGTCCGACTTCGCCGACACGCTGTCCGCCGGCAGCACGCGCATTGCCGCCTACGCCCAGGACGAGTGGAGCCCGACGGCGCGCTGGGCACTGCATGCCGGCCTGCGCTGGGAAGGCATCGCCACCCGCGGCGAAGGCGAGCACGGCGTGGCATTGCACAACCGCAGCAGCGTCTGGACGCCGCTGGCGCACGCCGTCTGGAAGCCCGATCCGGCCAGCCGCGACCAGCTCCGGATGAGCCTGACCCGCAGCTATCGGGCGCCGCCCCTGCAGAGCCTGATCGCGCGGCCGTCGGTCAACAGCCGCTATGCCGCGAGCGGCACCAATGCGGCGGCGTTTCCCGACCGGGCCGGCAACCCCGAGCTGCGGCCCGAGCTCGCCACCGGCATCGACCTGGCCGTCGAGCGCTACCTGCCGGGCGGCGGCCTGCTCAGCGCCAACCTGTTCCATCGCCGCATTCGCGACCTGATCCGCACCCTGACCACGCTGGAGGACGTGTCCTGGTCGCCGGTGCCGCGCTGGGTGGCGCGGCCGCGCAACGTGGGCGACGCGATGACGCAGGGCCTGGAGCTCGAGGCCAAGTTCCGCGCCTCCGATGTCTGGGCCGACGCGCTGCCGCTGGACCTGCGCGCCAACCTGAGCCTGTTCCGCTCGCGGGTCGATGGGGTGCCTGGGCCCGACAACCGGCTCGACCAGCAGCCGGGCGCGACGGCGAACCTCGGCGTCGACTACCGGTTCCGCGGGCTGCCGCTCACGGTGGGCGCCAACCTGAACTGGACGCCCGGCTACGACACGCGCCTGAGCGACACGCAGTGGGCGACCCAGGGTCGCAAGCGGGTGATCGACGCGACGGCGGTATGGACCTTCGATCCGGACCTGCGGCTGCGGGTGACGGCGAGCAACGTCGCGCCGCTGGAGTACGTGACGGGCAGCGCGTTCATCGACGACGGGGCGCAGGAGATGTCGCGAACGACGGCAAGGTCGTTCGTGAATTGGCAGATCCGCCTTGAGATGAAGCTGTAGGGTGGGCTTCAGCCCACGCGGACGTCGACCTGCTGCCGCCTCCGCGTGGGCTGAAGCCCACCCTACGAATCAGCGCGCGCTCGCCGCCCGCCAGATCGTGTTCCCCGCATCATCTGCCACCAACAGCGCCCCGCGCTTGTCGATCGCCACGCCCACCGGCCGCCCCAGGGCCTCGCCCTTGTCGTTGAGGAACCCGGTCAGCACATCCACCGGCGGCCCGCTCGGCTTGCCGTCGCCGAACGGCACGAACACCACCTTGTAGCCGCTCGGGGGCTTGCGGTTCCACGAGCCGTGCTCGCCGATGAAGGCGCCGTTGGCAAAGGGCGCGGGCAAGGCCGTGCCTTCGGCGATCGCCAGCCCCAGTGCGGCGACGTGCGCGCCGAGCGCGTAGTCGGGCTTGATCGCCTTGGCCACCATGTCGGGCCGCGGCGGCTTCACGCGATCGTCCACATGCTGGCCGTAGTAGCTGTAGGGCCAGCCGTAGAAGCCGCCGTCGCGCACGGAGGTGAGGTAGTCGGGCACGAGGTCGTTGCCGAGCTCGTCGCGCTCGTTGGCCACGGTCCACAGCGTGCCGCTGCGCGGCTCCCAGGCCATGCCGTTGGGGTTGCGCAGGCCGGTGGCGAAGAGGCGCTTGTCGCCGGTCTTGACGTCGATCTCCCAGATGGCGGCGCGGCCTTCTTCCTTGGCCATGCCGTTCTCGCCGACGTTGCTGTTGGAGCCCACGGTGGCGTACAGCTTGCTGCCGTCGCGGCTGGCGATCAGGCTCTTGGTCCAGTGGTGGTTGAGCGGGCCGCCGGGCAGGTCGGTGAGCTTGGTCCCCATGGTGCCGACGGATGTCTGGCCTTGCTGGTACGGAAAGCGCATCACCGAGTCGGTGTTGGCGACGTACAGGTCGTTGCCGATGAGCGCCATGCCGAAGGGCGAGTTCAAGTTGGCCAGGAACACGCTCTTCGTCTCCGCGACGCCGTCGCCGTCGGCGTCGCGCAGCAGCGTGATGCGGTTGGGGCTGGGCACGCCGGCGCCGGCCTTCTTCATGAGCTGCTTCATCACCGCGCCCTTGATGCCCTTGCCGTCCTCGGGCTTGGGCGGCGCGTTGGTCTCGGCGACCAGGACGTCGCCGTTGGGCAGCACCAGCAGCCAGCGCGGGTGCGACAGGCCGGTGGCGAAAGCGTTCACGGCCACGCCCGGAGCGGCGGCGGGCTTGCCGCCCGAGGGCCAGCCCTTGACGGGGGCGACCTGCACGGTCGGGATGAGCTGCTTGTCCGGCTCGGGCAGGGTGGGCGAAGCGCCCACCGTCTGCTCGGGCGGCAGGGTCTGGGTGGCGCCGCATGCCACCAGCGTGATCAGGGGTACCGTGGCCAGGGCGGCCCAGCGGGTGCAGCGAGAGGAATCCATGGCAGTGCTCCCGCCCCGCAGACTTCACGGGGCATTCCACTGCTCAGGCAATCGGCGCGCCTGCGTAGCCCGGGTGCAACCCGGGATGCCGCGACCCGGGTTGCACCCGGGCTACGAATCCGTCAGCAGCTTGCCCCGCTTCAGCAAGTCGTTGATCACCTGGCTGTCGTTGGCGAACGCCCCCACCAGGTTCACGCCGGTGATGGTGATCACCTGGTCCACCGCGCCGGCGCTGTAGCCGCCCGAGAACCCGCCGGTCGAGCTGATCTCGACCACCGTGTCGCTGCCCGACACCGAGAAGTGCAGGTAGTTGCCGAGGTTGCCGTTGCTCGCGGTGATGCCCAGCGTGTTGGTGAGTCCCACCACCGGCATGACGACGCTGTTGGCCGCGTGCGTCTCGCCGACCAGGATGTCGCGCAGGTCCAGCACGTCGCCCGAGTAGCTGGCGTTGTCGAAGTCGTTGATGATGTCCGTGACCGGCGCGCCGGCGCTGCCGCTGTCGGCCAGCTCCCAGCGGAACACGTCGTGCCCGTTGCCGCCGGTGAGCGCGTCGGCGCCCTGGCCGCCGATCAGGATGTCGTCGCCCGAGCCGCCCGAGAGCGAATCGCTGCCCGCCCCGCCGACGAGCTTGTCGCGCCCGATGTTGCCGTTGAGCGTCTCGTTGCCGGAGCCGCCGATGAGCGTGCTGCCGGTGCGCAGGTCGTAGGTTCCCGAGCTCGCGCCGGGCACGATGTCCTGGACCTCGGACAGCACCGGCGCGCTGGCGCTGCTGTACAGCGGCAGGTTGCCCGAGCCCAGCACGGTGTAGGTGCTGTCGGCCGCGCCGGCGAGCTTGAACTCGACCTTCAGCACTGCGTTGCCGCCTTGCTCCCAGTAGATGAGCTCGAGCGGCGTCAGGCCGCCGTCGATGGGCACGCCGCTGTAGGTGCGGGTGGTCGGCGACTGGATGTCGTCGAAGATGGCCACCGTCTGCCCGTCCATGCGCAGGCGGAAGCCGTCGTCGGCCGTGACGCGGATGTCGTACAGGCCGGCCGCCATGTAAGCCATGCCGGTGATGCGCAATGCCGCGTCGCTGGTGGTGCCCAGGCCGCTGGTCGGGCCGCTGCCCAGGCTGTCGTTGTCGGCGGTGCCGGTCTCGACGCTGATGCTGCCCGCGTCGCTGCCGCTGGTGCGGTGAAGGAACTTGAACAGCTGGCTGTTGGTGTCGGTCAGCCCGGCCGTCGAGCCGCCCGCCGCGACGTTGGCGTTGCTGCCCAGGCCGGCGGTCACCGCCGGGCTGCTGCCGTAGTCCAGGGTCTTCGCGACGAAGCGCGCATCGACCGCGTTGGTCGTCGCGGCGGTCTCGGTGCCGAGGATGGCGTTGCTGCCGCCCATGGCGGCGTTGCGCGCGTTGACGATGGTGCTGAAGTCGGACACGTGGTCCAGGTTGCCCAGCGTGCCGTCGTCGCCGTGGCGGCGCACGGTGCTGCCCGAGCCCGGGTTGCTGTCGTTGTAGCCGTAGTACTCGCCGTTCAGGCCCAGCGGATTGGCCAGCGCGGTGATCGTCGGCGCCGGCGCCGTCGGCGAGGCGCTGCCCGTCACGTGCACCGTGAGCGTGGCGTTGGCTGTGCCGCCGGCGCCGTCGGAGAGCTGGTAGGTGAACACGTCGTCCACGATGGCGCCGCTGACCACCGAGCCGGCCTTGTTGGCGACGTAGCTGTAGCTGCCGTCGCTGCGCAGCAGCAGGTCGCCGTAGGTGCCGGTGAAGGTGGTCCCGCCCGCGCTGACCGCGGTCGCCGGGGCGCCGGTGCCGGCGACGGCCTGCGCCACGGTGAGCACGGTGCCGGCATCGACGTCGCTGTCGTGGCCCGACGGGGCCGAGCCGGACAGGATCACGCCGTTGGCGGCGCTGGCGACGAGCGTCGCGCCGGTGCCGACGCTGGCCTGGTCGTTGTTCGCCACCGGGCCGTCGTTGGTGCCGGTGACGGTGATGGTGAGGGTGGACGACGAGGTGGCGCCCGCCGTGTCGCGCATCACGTAGGTGAAGACCTCGGTCGCGGTCTGGCCGGCGGCGAGCGTGTCGGCGGCCGCCTGGTCGGCGACGTAGGTGTAGCCGCCGTTGGCCTGCATGGTGAGCGTGCCGTAGGTGCCGACCAGCGGCAGGGTGACCAGGCCGGTGGTGGCGCCGGTGGCGATGCTCACGACCAGCTTGCCGTCGCCGCTGTCGACGTCGGTGTCGTTGGTCAGCACGCCCGACGCGGCGGCGACGGTGGTGCTCGCGTCCTCGGCGATCGTGAGCGTGTTGGCGACCGCCACCGGCGCGTCGTTGGCGCCCTGGATGGTGATGACCAGGTTGGCGGTGCTGTTGGTGCCCGAGCCGTCGGTCATCCGGTAGCTGAAGGTATCGGTCAGCGTGTTGGTCGGCAGGCGCAGGGCCTGGACGGCGGCGTTGTTGTTGTTGACGGTGTAGGTGTAGCTGCCGTCGGCATTGAGATGCAAGGTGCCGTAGGTGCCGGCCACGTCGACGCCGACGTTCGCCGCCGAGCCGTTGACGCGGTTCACCACCAGGGTGTCGGTGGTGTCCGGGTCGATGTCGTTGGCGAGCACGTTGCCGCTTGGGTTGACGCCGGCGCTGACGCCGGCTTCGACCGCTGTGGCGGTGTCGGCCACCGCGGTGGGCGCGTCCTGCGTGCCCGTCACCGTGAAGGTGAGCGTGGAGCTCGACGTGGCGCCGAGCGCATCGACCACGGTGTAGTTGAAGACGTCGGTGCCGACCGCGCCGGCGCCGAGCGAATCGTTGGGCGTGTAGGTGTAGCTGCCGTTCGCCTGCAGCGTCAGCGTGCCGTAGGTGCCGACCACCGCGGCCCCGACCAGGGCGCCCGAGCCGTTGACCGCGGAGACGGTCCTGGTGTCGCCGCTGTCGACGTCGGTGTCGTTGGCGAGCACGCCCGACGCGGCCACGCTGACGGTGCTGCCCTCGGTCGCGGCGCGCGTATCGGCCACGGCCACCGGCGCATCGTTGGTGCCGGTGATGCTGATCACCAGGTTGACCGTGCCGCCGGACGCGCCGGCGGCGTCGCGCATGGTGTAGCTGAAGGTCTCGGTCAGCGGCGCGCTGGACGGGCGCAGCGCCTGCACCGTCGCGTTGGCGTTGTTGAGCGCGTAGCTGTAGCTGCCGTCGGCGTTCAGCGTGAGCGTGCCGTAGGTGCCGGCGACCGCCGCGCCCACGAGCGCGGCCGATCCGTTGACGGCGGAGACCGACTTGCTGTCGCCGCTGTCGACGTCGGTGTCGTTGGCCAGCACGTTGCCGCTGGGGTTGGTGCCGGCCGTCACGCCCGCCTCGACGGCGGTCGCGCTGTCGGCCACCGCGGTGGGTGCGTCGTTGACCGGCGTGACCGTGAGGCTGAGCGTGCCGGTGGAGGTGGCGCTGCCGTCGCTCGCGGTGTAGGTGGCCACCGGCACCGTGCCGTTGTAGTTGAGCGCCGGCGTGAAGGTGTAGCTGCCGTCGGCGTTGATGCGCAGCGTGCCCACGCCGGCGATGGTGGCGGTGCTGCCGGCGGCGAAGCTGCCTGCGACACCGGCGACGCTGAACTGCGTCACCGACAGCGAGCTGCCTTCGACGTCGCTGTCGTTGGTGAGCACGTTGCCGTTGCGCACCGTGTCTTCGGCGGTGCTGGCCGCGTCGGCCACGGTGATCGGCGCGTCGTTGACCGGCGTGACCGTGAGCGCGACGCTGTCCACGTCGGACGCCGTGCCGTCGCTCGTGCTGACCGTCAGCGTGGCTGCGCCGTTGTAGTTGGCGTTCGGCGCGTAGCTCAGGCCGTCGAGCGCGCCGTTGATGGCGACCGCGCTGCCGCTGATCGTGATCGAGCCGCTGCCGTTGCCGGAGATGACGGCGCCGGCGAAGGCGACCGCATTGAGCGTGCCGTTGGTGGCCGTGACCGTGGTCGTCAGCGTGCCGTTGTCGGGATCCGCCACGGTGATCGCGTTGCCGATGGCCGCGCTGAACACGCGGGCGGTGTCCTCGGCCGTGGTCTGCGCGCCCGGCACGGTGTTCACCGGCGGGTCGTTGACCGCGACCACGGCGATGGTGGCGGTCGCCACGTTGCTGCCCAGCGCGCCGTCGTCGACGCTGACCTGGATGGTGCGCGGCGTGGTGCTGGGGTTGTCGGTGGTGTTGGAGAACGTGATGGCGCGGATCGCCGACTCGTACGCGGCCAGCGAGGCCGCGCCGCTCAGGGTGATGCTGTTGGCGCTGTTGATGGTGGCCAGGATGCCCGCGGGCAGGGGCGAGCCCACCGCGAGCAGGTCGCCGGCCTGCAGGTTGGTGAGCGTGATGGTCGCGCCCTGCAGCGTCGCGTTGTCGACGTCGGCGATGTGCACGTCGACGTCGCCGATCGACACGGCCGCGCCGTTCTCGGTGTAGGTGGCGGCGCGGTTGGCGCCGGCGGCGGTGGAGTCGTTGGCGTCGAGGTCGAGCAGCGGCGCGTCGTTGACCGCGCTGACCGTGATGGCCAGCGTCGTGCTGGACGTGAGTGCGCCGTCGCTGACGGTGTAGGTGATCGCCGGCACCGCGCCGTTGAAGTCGGCCGCCGGCACGAAGCTGTAGCTGCCGTCGGCCGCCAGCGTGAAGGTGCCGACGCCGGCGATGCTGGCGCTCGCGCCGGGCGCGAAGCTGCCGGCCACGCCGGCGATGGTGAAGCCGGTGACGCTGCGCGAGGCATCGTCGACGTCGGTGTCGTTGGACAGCACGTTGCCGCTGGCGCTGTTGTCCTCGGCCACGCTGCGCACGTCGGCCACCGCCACGGGCGCATCGTTGGCACCGTGGAGGGTGACGGTCAGCGTGCTGGTGCTGGTCAGGCCGGCGGTGTCGCGCATCGTGTAGCTGAACACCTCGGTCAGCGTGTCGCCCGCCGAGTGCAAGGCCTGGACGGCGGCGCTGCTGTTGTCGACCTGGTAGCTGTAGCTGCCGTCGGCCTGCAGCACCAGCGTGCCGTAGGCGCCGGCCAGCGCGGTGCCGACGCTGCCGCTGGTGGCGCCGAAGGCGACGGCGGACACCGTCTTGGTGTCGCCGGCATCGACGTCGGTGTCGTTGGCGAGCACGTTGCCGCTCGGGTCCACGCCGGCCGTGCCGTTGAGCGTGCCGCTGGCCTCGGTGGCCGAGGCGCTGTCCGCGAACGCGACGGGCGCGTCGTTGACGTTGGTGATGGTGGTGTTGGCCGGCGCCGCGTTGGGCTGCAGGCTCTCGAAGTTGCCGCCGCTCGCCGAGACGATGCTCGCCGACACGCTGCCCGGGCTGTCGGGCGCGGCCACGCTGACCGAGCCCGACGACGCGCCGGCGGCGATCTGGATGGTGGCGCCGTTGGACAGCACGACGCTGACGTTGGACTGCGCCGCGCTGGTGAGCGTGGCGGTGTAGAGGATGCTGCCGTGCTCGGGCGCGCTGGCCGGGGCGCTGAGCGTGACGCTGGTCGCGTCCGCATCGTCGCTCACCGTGACGGTCGTGCTGCTGGTGCTGGCCAGCGCTTCGTAGTTGCCGCCGCTGGTGCCGCTGACGCTGACCGTCAGGGTCTGGTTGCCTTCGACGTAGGCATCGTCGGCGCGCACCGGGAAGCCGGCGCTGCTCGCGCTGCTGCTGCCGACCGGGATGGTGATGGTCTGGCCGTTGGACAGCGTGACGACCAGCGGGGTGCCTGTCACCGCGTTGTTGACGGTGGCGGTGAAGACGACGGAGCCGCCTTCGGTGACGTTGGCCGCGGATGCGGTGAGGGTGAGGGTGCTCGAGTCGACGTCGTCGCTGACCAGCGTGCTGGCGGTCGAGGTCGTGGTGAGAGCTTCGTAGCTGCCGCCGGTGGTGCCGGTGATGCCGGCGGTGACCGTCTGGTTGCCTTGGACGTAGGCATCGTCGGCGCGCACGTTGAATGCAGCGCTGCTCGCGCTGGAGGCGCCGACGGGGATGGTGATCGTTTGGCCGTTGGACAGGCTGACCACCAGTGCGCTGCCGGTCACGGCGTTGTTGACCGTGGCGGTGTAGACGATGGAGCCGCCTTCGGTGACGTTTGCGGTCGAGGCCGTGAGGGTGACGGTGGTGGCGTCGAGGTCGTCGCTGACGACGGTGCTCGCGGTCGAGGTGGTGGTGAGTGCTTCGTAGTTGCCACCCGTGGTGCCGGTGACGCCCACGGTCACCGTCTGGTTGCCTTGGACGTAGGCGTCGTCGGCGCGCACCGCGAACGCCGCGCTGCTGGCGCTGGAGGCGCCGACCGGGATGGTGATGGACTGGCCGTTGGACAGGCTGACGACCAAGGCGCTGCCGGTGACGGCGTTGTTGACCGTCGCCGTGTAGACGATCGAGCCGCCCTCTGCGACGTTGGCCGTGGAGGCGGTCAATGTGACCGTCGTGGCGTCGAGGTCGTCGCTGACGACCGTGCTGGCGGTCGACGTCGTGGTGACCGCTTCATAGGCACCACCGGTCGTGCCGGCGATGCCGACAGTGAGGGTCTGGTTGCCTTGTGCGTAGGCGTCGTCGGGGCGGACGGCGAATGCGCCGCTGCTGGCGCTGGAGGCGCCGACCGGGATGGTGATGGACTGGCCGTTCGACAGGGCGACGACCAGGTCGCTGCCGGTGACTGCGTTGTTGACGGTCGCCGTGTAGACGATCGATCCACCTTCGGCAACGTTGGCCGTGGAGGCGGTGATCGTGACGGTGGTGGCATCGAGATCGTCGCTGACGACCGTGCTGGCCGTCGATGTCGTCGTGAGCGCTTCGAACGCGCCGCCTGTGGTGCCGTTGATTCCGACGGTGACGGTCTGGTTGCCTTGCACATAGGCATCGTCGGAGCGGACTGCAAACGCAGCGCTGCTGGCGCTGGAGGCGCCGACCGGGATGGTGATGGACTGGCCGTTGGACAGGCTGACGACCAGGGCGCTGCCGGTGACAGCGTTGTTGACCGTCGCGGTGTAGACGATCGATCCGCCTTCGGTGACGTTCGCGGTGGAGGCCGTCAGCGTGACGGTGGTGGCGTCGAGGTCGTCGCTGACGACCGTGCTGGTGGTCGATGTCGTGGTGACCGCTTCGTAGCTGCCACCGGTCGTGCCGGCAATACCGACCGTGACCGTCTGGTTGCCCTGCACGTAGGCGTCATCCGCGCGGACCGCGAACGCCGCGCTGCTCGCGCTCGACGCACCCACGGGGATGATGATGCTCTGGCCGTTGGACAAGCTGATCACCAGGTCGCTGCCGGTGACCGCGTTGTTGACGGTCGCGGTGTAGACAATGGATCCGCCTTCGGTCACGTTGGCGGTGGAAGCGGTCAGCGTGACGGTCGTCGCGTCGAGGTCGTCGCTGACCACCGAGCTGGCTGTCGATGTCGTGGTCAGCGCTTCGAAGTTGCCGCCCGTGCTGCCGGTGATGCCCACGGTGACGGTCTGGTTGCCTTGGACGTAGGCGTCGTCGGCGCGGACGTTGAACGCCGCGCCGCTGGCGCTGGAGGCGCCCACCGGAATGGTGATCGTCTGGCCGTTGGACAGGCTGACGACCAGGTCGCTGCCGGTCACGGCGTTGTTGACAGTGGCCGTGTAGACGATCGAGCCGCCTTCGGTGACGCTTGCAGTCGAGGCCGTGAGGGTGACTGTCGAGGCGTCGAGGTCGTCGCTGACGATGCTGCTGGCAGTCGAGGTGGTCGTGAGCGCCTCGAAGTTGCCGCCAACGGCGCTGGTGATGCCGACCGTGACGGTCTGGTCGCCCTGGACGTAGGCATCGTCGCCGCGCACCGCGAAGGCCGGCCCGTTGGCGCTCGACGCGCCGACCGGGATGGTGATGGTCTGCCCATTGGACAGGCCGACGACCAGGTCGCTGCCGGTCACGGCGTTGTTCACCGTGGCCGTGTAGACGATGGATCCGCCCTCGGTGACGTTGGCGGTGGAGGCGGTGATGGTGACGGTGGTGGCGTCGAGGTCGTCGCTGACGACGGTGCTCGCGGTCGAGGTGGTGGTGAGAGCTTCGAAGTTGCCACCGGTGGTGCCGGTGACACCGACGGTGACGGTCTGGTTGCCTTGCACGTAGGCATCGTCGGCACGGACTGCAAACGCCGCGCTGCTGGCGCTGGACGCGCCGACGGGAATGGTGATGGTCTGGCCATTGGACAGGCTGACCACCACCGCGCTGCCGGTGACGGCGTTGTTGAGCGCTGCGGTGTAGACGATGGAGCCGCCCTCGGCGACGTTGGCCGTGGACGCGGTCAATGTGACGGTCGTGGCGTCGAGGTCGTCACTGACGACGGTGCTCGCGGTCGAGGTCGTTGTGAGTGCTTCGTAGCCGCCGCCGGTGGTGCCGGTGACACCCACGGTGACGGTCTGGTTGCCTTGCACGTAGGCGTCGTCTGCGCGGACCGCGAACGCGGCGCTGCTCGCACTCGACGCGCCCACGGGGATGGTGATGGTCTGGCCGTTGGACAGGCTGACGACCAGGTCGCTGCCGGTCACGGCGTTGTTGACGGCCGCCGTGTAGACGATGGAGCCGCCTTCGGCGACGTTGGCGGTGGAGGCGGTCAGCGTGACCGTCGTGGCATCGAGGTCGTCGCTGACGACCGTGCTGGCCGTCGAAGTCGTGGTCAGCGCTTCGTAGCTCCCACCGGTCGTGCCGGCAATGCCGACTGCGAGCGTCTGGTTGCCCTGGACGTAGGCGTCGTCGGCGCGGACGGCAAATGCGCCGCTGCTCGCGCTGGAGGCGCCGACCGGGATGGTGATGCTCTGACCGTTGGACAGGTCGATGACCAGGTCGCTGCCGGTCACGGCATTGTTGACCGTCGCCGTGTAGACGATGGAGCCGCCTTCGGCGACGTTGGCGGTGGAGGCGGTGAGCGTGACCGTCGTGGCATCGAGGTCGTCGTCGACGACACTGCTCGCAGTCGAGGTCGTCGTCAGCGCTTCGTAGCTGCCGCCGGTCGTGCTGGCGATGCCGACGGTGACGGTCTGGCTGCCTTGGGCGTAGGCGTCGTCGGCGCGGACGTTGAACGCCGCGCTGCTGGCGCTGGAGGCGCCCACCGGAATGGTGATGGTCTGGCCGTTGGACAGGCTGACGACCAAGTCGCTGCCGGTCACGGTGTTGTTGACGATGGCCGTGTAGACGATCGAGCCGCCTTCGGTCACGTTGGCGGTCGATGCCGTGAGGGTAACGGTCGTGGCATCGAGGTCGTCGCTGACGATGCTGCTTGCGGTCGAGGTGGTGCTGAGCGCTTCGAAGTTGCCGCCGACGGCGTCGGTAATGCCGACGGTGACGGTCTGATCGCCCTGCATGTAGGCATCGTCGGTGCGGACCGCGAAAGCCGCGCTGCTGGCGCTGGAGGCGCCGACGGGGATGGTGATGGTCTGGCCGTTGGACAGGCTGACGACCAGGTCGCTGCCCGTCACCGCGTTGTTCACGCTGGCCGTGTAGACGATGGAGCCGCCTTCGGTCACGTTGGCCGTGGAGGCCGTCAGCGTGACTGTCGTGGCATCGAGGTCGTCGCTGACTGCGGTGCTCGCCGTCGAAGTCGTGCTGAGCGCCTCGTAGCTGCCACCGGCCGTGCTCGTGATGCCGACGGTGAGGGTCTGATCGCCCTGCACGTAGGCATCGTCGGCGCGCACGGCGAACGCCGCGCTGCTGGCGCTGGAGGCACCGACCGGGATGGTGATGGTCTGGCCGTTGGACAGGTTGATGACCAGGTCGCTGCCCGCGACGGCGTTGTTGACCGTGGCGGTGTAGACGATGGACCCGCCTTCGGCGACGTTCGTGGTCGAGGCCGTGAGCGTGACGGTGGTGGCATCGATGTCGTCGCTGACCACCGTGCTGGCCGTCGATGTCGTCGAGAGCGCTTCGAACCTGCCGCCGATGGTGCCGTCGATTCCCACCGTCAGGGTCTGATCGCCCTGCACATGGGCGTCGTCGGCGCGCACGGCGAACGCTGCACTGCTGGCGCTGGAGGCGCCAACCGGGATGGTGATGGTCTGGCCGTTGGACAGGCTGATGACCAGGTCGCTGCCCGCGACGCCGTTGTTCACCGTGGCGGTGTAGACGATGGAGCCGCCTTCGGTCACGTTGGCCGCGGAGGCCGTCAGCGTGACTGTCGTGGCATCGAGGTCGTCGCTGACCACGGTGCTGGCGGTCGAGGTTGTCGTCAGCGCCTCGAAGTTGCCACCGGTCGTGCCGGCGATTGCGACGCTGAGCGTCTGGCTGCCTTGGATGTGTGCATCGTCGGCGCGGACCGCGAACGCCGCGCTGCTGGCGCTGGAGGCGCCGACGGGGATGGTGATGGTCTGGCCGTTGGACAGGTTGATGACCAGATCGCTGCCGGCGACGGGGTTGTTGACCGCCACCGTGTAGACGATGGACCCACCTTCGACGACGCTGGCCGCGGACGCCGTGAGCGTGACCGTGGTGGCGTCGAGGTCGTCGCTGACCACGGTGCTTGCCGTCGAGGCGGTGGACAGCGTTTCGAACTGGCCACCCGTCGTGTTGTCGATGCCGACGGTGAGGGTCTGATCGCCCTGCGTGTAGGCGTCATCGGCGCGCACGGCGAACGCGGCGCTGCTGGCGCTGGAGGCGCCGACGGGGATGGTGATGGTCTGGCCGTTGGACAGGCTGACGACCAGGTCGCTGCCGGTGACGGCGTTGTTGACGGTGGCGGTGTAGACGATGGAGCCACCCTCGGTGACAGAGGCGGCGGAGGCGGTCAGCGCGACGGTCGTGGCGTCGAGGTCGTCGCTGACGACGCTGCTTGCCGTCGAGGTGGTGGTGAGCCCTTCGAAATTGCCGCCGGTGGTGCCGGTGATGCCGACGGTGAGGATCTGGTTGCCTTGCGCGTAGGCGTCGTCGGCGCGGACGGCGAACGCGCTGCTGCTGGCGCTGGATGCCCCGACCGGGATGGTGATGGCCTGGCCGTTGGAGAGGCTGACGAGCAGGTCGCTGCCTGTCACTGGATTGTTGACCGTGGCGGTGTAGACGATGGATCCGCCCTCGGCGACGCTGGCCGCGGAAGCGGTCAGCGTGACGGTCGTGGCGTCGAGATCGTCACTGACGACGGTGCTGGCGGTCGAGGTGGTGCCGAGCGCTTCGAAATTCCCGCCAGCGGTGCCGGTGATTCCGACCGTGAGGCTCTGGTCGCCCTGCGTGTAGGCGTCGTCGGCGCGGACGTTGAACGCCGCGCTGCTGGCGCTGGAGGCACCGACGGGGATGGTGATGGTCTGGCCGTTGGACAGGCTGATGACCAGGGCGCTGCCCGTCACCGCGTTGTTGACACTGGCCGTGTAGACGACGGAGCCGCCTTCGGTGACGTTGGCGGTGGAGGCGGTCAGCGTGACGGTGGTGGCGTCGAGATCGTCGCTGACGACGGTGCTGGCGGTCGAGCTCGTCGTGAGCCCTTCGAAATTGCCGCCGGTGGTTCCGGTGATGCCGACGGTGAGGATCTGGTTGCCTTGCGCGTAGGCGTCGTCGGCGCGGACGGCGAACGCGCCGCTGCTGGCGCTGGAGGCGCCGACGGGGATGGTGATGGTCTGGCCGTTGGACAGGCTGATGACCAAGTCGCTGCCGGTGACGGCGCTGTTGACCGTGGCCGTGTAGACGATGGAGCCGCCTTCGGTGACAGCGGCGGTCGAGGCGGTCAGCGTGACGGTCGTCGCGTCGAGGTCGTCGCTGACGATCGTGCTGGCAGTCGAGGTCGTGGACAGCGCTTCGTAGCTGCCGCCTGCGGTGCCCGCGATGCCGACGGTGAGAGTCTCGTTGCCTTGCGCGTAGGCATCGTCGCTGCGCACCGCGAATGGCGAGCTGCTCGCGCTGGAGGCGCCGACGGGGATGGTGATGGTCTGGCCGTTGGACAGGTTGATGACCAGGTCGCTGCCGGTGACGGCGTTGTTGACCGTCACTGTGTAGACGATCGAGCCGCCCTCGGCGACGTTGGCGGTGGAGGCGGTGAGCGTGACCGTCGTGGCATCGAGGTCGTCGCTGACGATGGTGCTGGCCGTCGAGGTCGTGGACAGCGCCTCGTAGCTGCCACCGGCCGTGCCTGTGATGCCGACGGTGAGGGTCTGGTCGCCTTGCACGTAGGCGTCGTCGGCGCGGACGGCAAATGCGCCGCTGCTGGCGCTGGAGTCGCCGACGGGGATGGTGATGGTCTGGCCGTTGGACAGGCTGATGACCAGGTCGCTGCTGGCGACGGCGTTGTTGACCGTGGCGGTGTAGACGATGGAGCCGCCTTCGACGACGTTGGCGGCGGAGGCAGTCAGCGTGACGGTCGTCGCATCGAGATCGTCGCTGACGGTGCTGCTCGCTGTCGAGGTCGTGGTGAGCGCTTCGTAGCTCCCACCCGTCGTGCCGGCGATGCCGACCGTCAGCATCTGGTCGCCCTGGACGTAGGCATCGTCGCCGCGCACAGCGAAGGCTGCGCTGCTGGCGCTGGACGTTCCGACCGGGATGGTGATGGTCTGGCCGTTGGACAGGGTGATGACCAGGTCGCTGCCGGTCACGGCATTGTTGACCGTCGCCGTGTAGACGATGGAGCCGCCTTCGGCGACGTTGGCCGTGGAGGCGGTGAGCGTGACCGTCGTGGCATCGAGGTCGTCGCTGACGACGCTGCTTGCGGTCGAGGTGGTGCTGAGCGCTTCGAAGTCGCCGCCGACGGCGCCGGTGATGCCGACGGTGACGGTCTGGTCGCCCTGGACGTAGGCGTCGTCGCCGCGCACAGCGAACGCCGCGCTGCTCGCACTGGACGCGCCCACGGGAATGGTGATGCTCTGCCCGTTGGACAGGCTGACGACCAGGTCGCTGCCCGTCACGGCGTTGTTCACGGTGGCCGTGTAGACGATCGACCCGCCTTCGGTGACAGCGGCGGTGGACGCGGTCAGCGTGACGGTCGTCGAGTCGAGGTCGTCGCTGACGATCGTGCTGGCAGTCGAAGTCGTGGACAGCGCTTCGTAGCTGCCGCCTGCGGTGCCCGCGATGCCGACGGTGAGGGTCTGATCGCCCTGCAGGTGGACATCGTCGCCCCGGACTGCGAAGGCAGGGCTGCTTGCACTGGACGCACCGACCGGGATGGTGATGGTTTGCCCATTCGACAGTGTGACGACCAGGTCGCTGCCCGTCACCGCGCTGTTCACGGTGGCCGTGTAGACGATCGAGCCGCCTTCGCTGACGTTCGCGGCCGAGGCGCTGAGGGTGACGGTGGTGGCGTCGAGGTCGTCGCTGATCACCGAGCTCACCGTCGACGTCGTGGTGAGCGCTTCGAAGGCGCCGCCGGTCGCGCTGTCGATGCCGACCGTCAGTGTCTGGTTGCCTTGGAGATACGCGTCATCCGCGCGGACCGCGAACGCCGCGCTGCTCGCACTGGAGGCGCCGACCGGGATGGTGATGGTCTGGCCGTTGGACAGGTTGATGACGAGATCACTGCCGGTGACGGCGTTGTTGACGGTCGCGGTGTAGACGATCGAGCCGCCCTCCGCGACGCTGGTGGTGGACGCGGTCAGCGTGACGGTCGTGGCGTCGAGATCGTCGCTGACGACGCTGCTGGCAATCGAGGCGGTGCTGAGCGCTTCGAAGTTGCCGCCGGTCGTGCCGGCGATGCCAACGGTCAATGTCTGGTCGCCCTGCGCATAGGCATCGTCGGCGCGTACCGCGAACGGCGAACTGCTGGCACTGGAGGCGCCAACCAGGATGGTGATGGTCTGCCCGTTGGACAGGCTGACGACCAGGTCGCTTCCGGTGACCGCGTTGTTGACCGTCGCCGTGTAGACGATGGAGCCGCCTTCGGCGACGTTCGCACTGGACGCGGTCAGGGTGACCGTCGTCGCGTTGAGGTCGTCGCTGACGACCGTGCTGGCGGTCGACGTCGTGGTGACCGCTTCGTAGGTACCACCCGTCGTGCCGGCGATGCCGACCGTGAGGGTCTGGTTGCCTTGCAGGTAGGCGTCGTCGGCCCGGACGGCGAACGCGCCGCTGCTGGCACTGGAGGCGCCGACCGGGATGGTGATGGACTGGCCGTTGGACAGGGCGATGACCAGGTCGCTGCCGGTGACCGCGTTGTTGACCGTCGCGGTGTAGACGATCGAACCGCCCTCGGCGACGTTGGCCGTGGAGGCAGTCAGCGTGACGGTCGTGGCGTCGAGGTCGTCGCTGACAACGCTGCTTGCCGTCGAGGTGGTGCTGAGCGCTTCGAAGTTGCCGCCGGTCGTGCCGGCGATGCCAACGGTCAATGTCTGGTCGCCCTGCGCATAGGCATCGTCGGCGCGTACCGCGAACGCCGCGCTGCTCGCACTGGACGCGCCCACGGGGATGGTGATGCTCTGCCCGTTGGACAGGCTGACGACCAGGTCGCTGCCCGCGACGGCGTTGTTGACGCTGGCCGTGTAGACGATCGAGCCGCCCTCGGCCACGTTGGCCGTCGAGGCGGTCAGCGTCACGGTCGTCGCGTCGACGTCATCGCTGACGATGCTGCTTGCCGTCGAGGTCGTGGTCAGCGCTTCGAAGCTGCCACCGGTCGTGCCGGCGATGCCGACGGTCAGCGTCTGGTCGCCCTGCGCATAGGCGTCGTCGCCGCGCACCGCGAACGGCGCGCTGCTCGCGCTGGACGCGCCCACCGGAATGGTGATCGTCTGCCCGTTGCTCAAGGCCACGACGAGGTCGCTGCCGCTGACGGGGTTGTTGACCGATGCGGTGTAGACGACCGAGCCGCCCTCGGCCACCAGCGCCGACGACGCGCCGAGCGTCAAGGTGCTGGCATCGATGTGGTCGCTGACCTGCGTGCTGGCGCTCGCGTTGGCATCCAGCGACTCGAATCGCCCGCCGCTGGTGCCCGTGACGATGACCAGCTCGACCTGGTCGCCTTGCGCATACGCATCGTCGGCCCGCACCGCCACCGGCGCGCTGCTCGCGCTGGACGCGCCCACCGGGATGGTGATCGACTGGCCGTTCGACAACGCGACCACGAGGTCGCTGCCCGCCACCACATGGTCGACGCTGGCGGTATAGACGACCGAGCCGCCTTCGGCGACGGCCGCGGCCGAGGGTGTGAGGCTCAGGGTGGTGGTGTCGACGCGGTCGCTGACCAGCGTGCTGGCGGTGGACCGGCTGTCCAGGCTTTCGAAGTTGCCGCCGCGCGTGCTGCTGACGCCGACGCTCATCGACTCGTCGCCCTGGCGCTGGACGTCATCGGAGCGCACCGCGACCGGCGCGCTGCTGGCGCTGGAGGCGCCGACCGGAATGGTGATGGTCTGGCCGTTCGACAGCGTCAGCACCAGGTCGCTGCCCGCGACCGGGTGGTCGACGCTGGCGGTGTAGACGACAGAGCCGCCTTCGGCCACCGTGGCCGAGGAAGCGGCCAGCGTCAGCGTGGTCGTGCCCGGTTGGTCGGTCACGACGACGGCGGCGCTCGAGCGCGTGTCGATCGCCGCGAAGTCGCCGCCCTGGGTGCCGCTCACGCCGACGCTGAGAGCCTGGTCGCCCTGCGCATAGGCATCGTCCGGACGGACGGCGAAGGGCGCGCTGCTGGCGCTGGTGGCGCCGACGGGGATGGTGATGGTCTGGCCGTTCGACAGCAGCACGACCAGCGGGCTGCCGGTCACCGGGCTGCCGACGGTGGCGGTGAAGCTCACCGAGCCGCCTTCGCCGACGGTGGCCGTCGATCCGGTCAGCGTCAGCGTCGTGCCGCTGCTGGCCGACTGGGGCTGGGGCGTGCCGTTCTGGCCGTCGGTGGTGCCGAGCTGGTTGTTGCTGGCAAACCCCTGGGGCTGGACGCGCTCGCCGGGCACCGGCAGTCCGCCGCCGGCGCTCAGCGTCTCGGTCACCCGCTCCACGCGAAGTCCCTCGCCGACTTCGCCGCCGCCGTCACCGCCCAGCGTCGCGGCGGTCGCGGCGGTCGGCTCGTTCTGGTTCAGCTCGGAGATGACGCGGTCGAGGTCGTCGCCCACGGGCACCGCCGCCACTGGCCGCGCCGCTTCGGGCGTCAATTCGACGATGCCGTCCTGCGTGGTGAGGATCTGATCGCCGCGGTGGACGATGTCGCCCAGGTGGAGCTGCCGCATCTTTCCATCGGCGCCGCGGATGAGGGCAGCGCCCCACAAGCCGGTGACTTTGCCTTCGACGGTCTGGACGATGGTGGGCATGCGCGGCCTTCAATGCACGTGCGCGCGCCGAAACGGCACGCGCTCCGGGCGAGGATACGGGTCTTATCTGCGCGGCGAGGGCCGCGTTTCGTGAACGGAGTCACCGAAGCCACGGGCTCGAACACGCATAAGGAAACCGACAGCAAGGCCGAAGCAACCCACCCTTTTCGGCCAGTGTGTCAGTTTGTGACGGAAGTCTCGTAGCCCGGGTGCAACCCGGGCTCTCGGCGAAGAACGGGCGATGGTCCCGGGTTGCACCCGGGCTACCGCTCTCGCAATGCGTAGGCCTTGGCCTTCAGAACCGGCTTCAGCAGATACGCCATCACCGTCTTGCGCCCGGTGAGCACATCCACCTCCGCCGTCATGCCCGGCATCACGCGCATCTTCTCGTTGAAGTCGCGCTGGCTGGTGCGCACCCGCACCAGGTAGAACGCGTTGCCGCGCTCGTCGACCACGGTGTCCGGGCTGATGTTCTCGACCTTCGCGGCCAGCCCGCCGTAGATGGAGAAGTCGTAGGCGGTGAACTTCACCGTCGCGTCCTGCCCGGGGTGGATGAAGGCGATGTCCTTGGGCTGCACCTTGGCCTCGAGCACGAGGTTGTCGTCCAGCGGGACGATCTCGACGATGTCCTTGCCCGGCTGCACCACGCCGCCCACGGTGTTGGCCAGCAGGCGCTGCACGCGTCCGCGCACCGGGCTCTTGACCTGCGACTTCTCGACGCGGTCGGCCAGGGCCACTGCGCCCTCGTTCAGCGCGTTGAGCTTGCCCAGCACCTCGGCCATCTCCTTGCGCGACTCGTTGCGGAAGGTGAGCTCGGTTTCCTGGATCTTGCGCTGCGCCTCGCCGATGGCGGCCTGGACCCGGGCGATCTGCGCGCCGGCCTGCTCCGAGTCGCCGCGGGCGCGGGTGACGTCGCGCTCCAGGCGCAGGATGTCGACCTCCGAGACCGCGCCGCTGGCCAGCAGGGGACGCGTCTTGGCGAGCTCCTGCTGGCCGAGCTCGAGCTGGCGCTCGGCCGAGTTCTTGCGCGCCCGCATCTCGCTCAGCTCCTGCTGGCGCTGCTGCAGCTGCTGCTCGTTGATGGCGATCAGGGTGCGCAGCTCGGACAGGCGGGTCTCGTACAGGCGCCGCTCCTCCTCGAGGATGCGCTTCTCCTCGGCGTTGCCGTCGCGCACCTCGGGCGGCTTGAAGGCCGAGCCCTCGGCCAAGGCGCGCAGCCGGGCCTGGCGGGCGCGCAGCGCGAAGCCCTGGGCCGCGCTTTCGCGCACGCCGGAGGTGGCGCGCGTCTCGTCGATCTTCACCAAGAGCTGGCCGGCCTCGACGACCTGGCCTTCCTGCACCAGGATTTCCGAGACCACGCCGCCGTCCAGCGCCTGCACCACCTGGAGCTGGCGCGACGGGATCACCTTGCCTTCGCCGCGCGTCACTTCCTCGACCTGCGCGAACGAGGCCCACACGATGAGCAGCAGCAGCACGACGACCGCGGCGCGCACGATCTGCTGCGCGCGGGCGGTGCCGCTGCGCGACATGACCGCGTCGGCCTCCTGCTCGAAGCTGCGAAAGCCGGCGCGGCCGGCCTCTTCGGCGCGGTCGGGGCCGAACAGGCGGCGCGTCAGCGGCTCGAGCGCGCGACGGATGCGCTCCAACCCGGTCAGAGCGGACGCGCCGGCGCGCATCAAGCCGGCGTTGACGCGGCCTTCGGTGGGTTCGTTTCCGCCGCTCATGCCGCTCATGCCGCCCGCGCGATGCGCCCGTTGGCCAGCGCTTCCATGATGCGGTCGCGCGGGCCGTCGGCGACGATCTTGCCGCCGTCGACCACGATCACGCGGTTCACCATGGCGAGCATGGAGGTGCGGTGGGTGACCAGCACCACCGTCTTGTTCTGCACGAAGTGCGTCATGCGCGCCGTGATCTGCGCCTCGGTGGAGAAGTCCATCGCGCTGGTGGGCTCGTCGAGCAGGAGCAGGGGCGCGTTGTGAAGCACGGCGCGCGCGATGCCCACGCTTTGCCGCTGGCCGCCCGAGAGCGACTCGCCGCGCTCGCCCACCGGCATGTCGAAGCCGCGCGGATGGCGGTTCACGAACTCGGTCATGCCGGCCAGCTCGGCGGCGGCCACGATGGCCGAGTCGTCGGCATAGGGCAGGCCGAAGGTGATGTTCTCGCGCAGCGTGCCGTAGAACAGGGTCACGTCCTGCGACACGTGCGCGCAGTTGCGGCGCAGGTCGGCCGGGTCGAGCTGGCGCAGGTCGATGCCGTCGATCAGCACCGCGCCGTCGGTGGGCTGGTACAGGCCCATCATCAGCCGCTGCACCGTCGACTTGCCCGAGCCCACGCGGCCGATCAGCGCCACCCGCTCGCCCGCGCTGATCTTGAAGCTCATGCCCTCGATGGCCGAGTCCTGCCGGTTCGGATAGGAGAACTTGACGTTGCGGAACTCGATGTCGCCGCGCAGCTGCGGCCGGTGCACGAAGCTCTCGGACTCGGGCCGCTCGACCGGCTTGTCCATGATCTTGTTGAGCGAGTCGAGCGCCGTGCGCGCGCCCTGGTACTGCATCAGCAGGCCGACGATCTGCCCGGCCGGCGACAGTGCGCGGCCCGAGAGCATGGTCGCGGCGATCAGCGCACCCATGGTCAGGTCCTTCTGGCCGATGAGGTGCACGCCGATCAGGATCACCACCACCGAGACCAGCTGCGTGAGCGTGCTGGTGCTGTACATCGCCGACGACGACAGCGCCCGCATCTTCACGTTGGTCTTGGCGAGAAAGGCGTTGGCACGCTCCCACTTGGCCTGGACCACGCTCTCGGCGCCCTGCGATTTGATGGTCTCGATGGCGGTGAGGCTCTCGACCAGGGTGGCGTTGCGCAGCGCGCTGGCCTTGTAGGTGGTCTCCGAGAGCTGGTGCAGCCGGTGCTGCAGCACGTAGCCCACGACCAGGATCACGGCAAAGGCCACCACCACCGGCAGCGCCAGCCAGGGCGAGATCCAGGCGGTGACGACCACGAACACCAGCGCGAAGGGCAGGTCGATGAGCGCGGTGACGGTGCTCGAGGCGATGAAGTCGCGCACCTGCTCGAAGCCGCGCAGGTTGGCCGCGAACGAGCCCACCGACTCGGGCCGGTGCTCCAGCCGCATGCCCAGCACCTTCTCCATCAGCACGGCCGAGATCTGCACGTCGATGCGCGCGCTGGCCTCGTCGACGAAATGGCTGCGCAGCAGGCGCATGAACAGGTCGGCGCCGAGGATGAGCAGCACGCCGACCGCCAGCGCCCACAGCGTCTCGAGGGCGTTGTTGGGCACCACGCGGTCGTAGACGTTCATCGAGAACATCGGGAACGCGAGCGCGAACAGGTTGATGAGCAGGGCGGCCCACAGCACGTCGCGGTAGACGAAGCGCTGGCCCAGCACCGCGCTCCAGAACCAGTGGCGCGCGACCGGCTTGCGCACTTCGGGCGTGCGCGCATCGAAGCGGAAATGCGGCCGCACGAACAGCGTCACGCCGCTGTAGCGCTGGGCCAGGTCGCCGGCGGCCAGGCTCACCGAGCCTTGTCCGGTCTCGGGCAGCAGGAGGCGCGCATGCGGCACGCCGTCGACCATCTCCCAGCCCAGCAGCACGCAGGCGTTGTTGCCGCGCAGGACCAGGATGGCGGGCAGGGCGGCGCTGTCGATGCGCGCCAGCGGCACCCGCTGCAGGCGTGCGGCCATGCCGGCGCGCGCGGCGGCGCGCTCGGTCAGCTCGATCGACAGGCGGCCCTGGTTCTCGGCATCGAGCGGCAGGCCGGCCGACAGCGACGCACGCGACGCCGCCTGGCCGTGCAGCCGGCAGACCTCGACCAGGCAGTCGAGCAGCGGGTCGGGATGGACCAGGTCTTCCCGCAAGCGCTGCACGGTGGACGGCGTTGGCGTGCTTGCGGTCGGGTCGTTCATCGGCATTCAGATGTCGGCGCAGTGCAGCTCGAAGCGGCCGCGCCGTGAGTCCTCGAAGTAGCGCTGCAGGGTCTCGCGAACGGTGCGGAAGGCGAGCTCCTCCCACGGGATCTCGTCTTCGCGGAAGAGGCGGGCCTCGATGGTCTCGGGACCGGGTGCGAAGTCGGTGTCGCGCAGGCTGGCCCGATAGAACAGATGGACCTGGCCCACGCGGACCACGTTGAGCAGCGTGAACAGGCCATGCAGGTCGATGCGCGCGCCGGCTTCTTCCTCGGTCTCGCGAACCGCACCCTCGGCGGTCGTCTCGCCCAGCTCCATGAAGCCCGCGGGCAAGGTCCACAGCCCGTAGCGGGGCTCGATGTTGCGCCGGCACAGCAGGACCTTGTCGTTCCAGGCCGGCACCGTGCCCACCACGTTGATCGGGTTTTCGTAGTGGATGGTCCCGCAGACCTTGCAGATGGCCCGCTCCCGGTTGTCGTCGGGCGGGATGCTGTACGGTGCCTCGCCGCCGCAGGCCTTGCAATGCTTGATGCTGCGCGCTTGGAACATCCGACGAGTTTAGCTTTGCGATGCCGCGCGAGGAACCCGGACACCGGGCCCGTGGCATCATCGAACGAGCACTTTGGAGGCATTTGTTCATGGCATACGTGATTCCCGCGCCGCGCGTCGCGTCGGTTCCGGTCAAGGGCGGCCAGCCCGGCGCCGAGTTCCCGGTCCACCGCATCTACTGCGTCGGGCGCAACTACGTCGAACATGCGATCGAGATGGGCCACAGCGGCCGCGAGGCCCCGTTCTTCTTCATGAAGCCGGCCGACGCGGTGCTGCCGGGGGTCGAAGGCATCCCGGTCGAGATGCCCTTTCCCAGCCTCACCAACAGCCTTCACCACGAGGTCGAGCTGGTGGTCGCCATCGGTCGCGGCGGGCGCGACATCCCGGCCGCACGCGCCATGGACCATGTGTGGGGCTATGCCGTGGGGCTGGACATGACCCGCCGCGACCTGCAGGCCGAGATGAAGAAGCAGGGCCGCCCCTGGTGCATCGCCAAGGGCTTCGACGCATCGGCGCCGATCGGCCCCATCGTGCCGGCGGCGCAGGCGGGCCTCGGGCCCGACACCCGCATCGAGCTCAAGGTCAACGGAGCGGCGCGCCAGACCAGCGTCATCGGCAAGCTGATCTGGAACATCCCCGAGGTCATCGAACACCTGTCGGCGGCCTGGGAGCTGCAACCGGGCGACCTCATCTTCACCGGCACACCCGAGGGCGTGGCCGCGGTGGTGGCCGGCGACACGCTGAGCGCGCGCATCGACGGCATCGGCACGCTGGACGTGAAGCTGGTCCTTCGACAAGCTCAGGATGATCGGGTCCGGGGCTGATGGAGCTCTACAACTACTTCCGTTCCTCGGCATCCTTCCGGGTGCGCATCGCGCTGGCGATCAAGGGCCTGGCCTACGACTACCTGCCGGTGCACCTGCTCAAGAACGAGCAGCTCGCGCCGGCCTATGCCGACATGAATCCGGCCCGGCTCGTGCCGCTGCTCAAGGACGGCGACCAGGTGCTCACGCAGTCGCTGGCCATCATCGAGTACCTCGAGGAGACGCACCCCCGGCCGCCGCTGCTCCCGGGCGACGCCGCCGCAAGGGCGCGCATCCGCGCGCTCGCCCTCGACATCGCGTGCGAGATCCATCCGCTGAACAACCTGCGGGTGCTGCGCTACCTGGTCCACGACATGGGCCTGGCCGACGAGCAGAAGAACCGCTGGTACCAGCACTGGGCCGAGAGCGGCCTGGAGGTCGTCGAGCGTCAGCTCGCCGGCCATCCGGCCACCGGGCGCTTCTGCCACGGCGACACGCCGACCCTGGCCGACGTGGTGCTGGTGCCGCAGATCTTCAATGCGCAGCGCATGAACTGCCGCCTCGACCACGTGCCCACCGTCATGCGTGTCTTCGACGAGTGCATGAAGCTCGACGCCTTCGCCGGCACGCAGCCCTCCGCCTGCCCTGATGCATCCTGACTGGCTGCTCCCCGACTGGAACGCGCCCGGCGCCGGGGCGGTGATGACCACGCGGCGCGGCGGCTTCAGCAGCCCGCCCTTCGACAGCATGAACCTGCGCGCCGGCCTGGGCGACGACGACCAGGCGGTGGCGCGCAACAAGGCGTTGCTGGAGCGGGTGATCGGCGTGACGCCGGTCTACCTGAACCAGGTCCACGGCGCACGCGTGGTGCGCCTCGTCGCGGCCGATGGCCAGCCGAACGCGCCCGTGCACGAGGCCGACGCGGCCGTGACCACCGAGCACGGCATTGCCTGCACGTCCCAGGTCGCCGACTGCCTGCCGGTGCTCTTCGCGGCGCCTGGCGGCGTGGGTGCGGCGCACGCCGGCTGGCGCGGGCTGGCGGCCGGCGTCGTCGAGCGCACCCTGGCCGCGCTGTGCGACGCAGCGCGTTGCGAGCCGGCGGAGGTCCAGGCCTGGCTGGGCGCGTGCATCGGCCCGCGCCGTTTCGAGGTGGGTGTCGACGTGCTGCGCGCCTTCGGCGCTCCGACCGACGGCCGCGATTCGCTGCGCTTTCGTCCCGCCAGCGAAGGGAAGTGGCTCGCCAATCTCCCGCAGCTGGCGCGCGACCGGCTGCAGCGCGCCGGCCTGCGCGCCATCACCGGCGGGAACTGGTGCAGCTACGAGGAAGGCTCACGGTTCTTTTCGTACCGGCGCGACCGGGTCACCGGGCGCATGGTCGCTGCCGTCTGGCGGCACGACGGCGGCTGAGGCGGCGGCCTCCGCGTCTTCCCTGGCACGCCGCGTGCGGCGGCGTGCCGGCGCGCCGCCGATGTACAGCACGAGCGCCAGCGGCATGACGCCATACAGCAGGAAGGTGAATACCGCGCCGACCACGGTGCCATTCGGGCTGGTCGCTTCGGCCGCGGCCATCATGAGGACTACGTAGATCCACGCTAGCGCGACCAAATACATGCCGTATAATGAAACGCAAAACTACAATATGAAATGATCCGTCATGACGGGGTCAGCCATTCGGCGTACAACGTGCGAAGCATCACACATCGTGCAGGAAATGCGAGGAGACGCGTGAGCAGCAAGCCTTCATTCACGGCGGCCGTCGAGAGCAACGACGCCGCCCGTGCCTTCGGGTCGAACGCCGGCGAGATGTTCAAGGCCCTGTCGGGCCTGAATCTGCCCCTGCCGGCGCTGACGCAGGTCCAGTCCGACTACCTTCAGCAGGCCACCGAGTTGTGGAACCAGTCGCTGCAGCGGCTGCAGTCGCCGGCCAACGACGCCAAGGCCAACGGCGTGGCCATCGGCGACCGGCGCTTTGCCGGGCAGGCCTGGATGGAGAACCCGGCCGCGGCCTTCACCGCCCAGATGTACCTCCTCAACGCCCGCACGCTGCTGCAGCTGGCCGACGAGGTGAAGGGTGACGAGAAGACGCGGGCGCGCATCCGCTTCGCGGTGCAGCAGTGGATCGAGGCCGCTTCGCCCGCCAACTACCTGGCCCTCAACCCCGAAGCGCAGCGCAAGGCGCTGGAAACCAAGGGCGAGAGCATCGGCAAGGGCCTGCAGCACCTGCTGCAGGACATCCAGCAGGGCCACGTGTCGCAGACCGACGAGAGCGTGTTCGAAGTCGGCCGCAACGTCGCCACCACCGAAGGCAGCGTGGTGTTCGAGAACGAGCTCTTCCAGCTCATCGAATACAAGCCGCTGACCGCCAAGGTGCACGAGACGCCCATGCTGTTCGTGCCGCCTTGCATCAACAAGTTCTACATCCTCGACCTGCAGCCGGAGAACTCGCTGATCCGCTACACGGTGGAGCAGGGCCATCGTCTGTTCGTCATCAGTTGGCGCAATGCCGATGACAGCGTCGCGCAGCTGACCTGGGACGACTACATCGAGGAAGGCAGCATCCGCGCGATGCGCGTCGTGCAGGAGATCACCGGCTCCGAGACGATGAACACGCTGGGCTTCTGCATCGGCGGCACCATTCTTGCGACCACCCTGGCGGTGCTCGCCGCACGTGGCGAGAAGCCGGCGGCCAGCATGACGCTGCTCACCACCTTCCTCGACTTCCGCGAGACCGGCGTGCTCGACCTCTTCATCGACGAGGCCAGCGTGCAGATGCGCGAGATGACCATCGGCGCGGCCAGCCCGCAGGAAGGCGGCCTGCTCAAGGGCGGCGAGCTCGCCTCGACCTTCAGCTTCCTGCGCCCCAACGACCTGGTCTGGAACTACGTCGTCGGCAACTACCTGAAGGGCGAGACGCCGCCGCCCTTCGACCTGCTGTACTGGAACAGCGACAGCACCAACCTGCCGGGCCCGATGTTCTGCTGGTACCTGCGCAACACCTACCTCGAGAACAACCTGGTCGAGCCGGGCCGGCTCACGGTATGCGGCGAGGCACTTGATCTTGGCCTGGTGGACACGCCGGCCTACATCTACGCTTCGAAGGAAGACCACATCGTTCCCTGGGACGGCGCCTACCGCAACACCCAGGTGCTCAAGGGCCCCAAGCGCTTTGTGCTGGGCGCCTCCGGCCACATCGCCGGCGTGATCAACCCGCCGGCCAAGAAGAAACGCAGCCACTGGATCGGCGCCACCGCCGCCACGCCGGCCAAGGCCCAGGCCTGGTTCGACAAGGCCGGCGAGCACGCGGGCAGCTGGTGGCCCGACTGGGCGACCTGGCTCAAGGGCCACGCCGGCAAGCTGATCGCCGCGCCCAAGAGCATCGGCAATCGCAACCACAAGCCCATCGAACCCGCACCGGGCCGCTACGTCAAGCAGAAGGCCTGAACGCCCCGACCCGCTTTCATCCGCATCAACTGGAGACCCCCATGACCACCGACATCGTGATCGTCGCCGCCGCCCGCACCGCCGTGGGCAAGTTCGGCGGAACCCTGGCCAAGACGGCCGCCCCCGAGCTCGGCGCCGCCGTGATCGTCGAGCTGCTCAAGCGCGCCAAGCTGAGCGGCGACCAGATCAACGAGGTCATCCTCGGCCAGGTGCTGCAGGCGGGCGCCGGCCAGAACCCGGCGCGCCAATCGGTGATCCGCGCCGGCCTGCCCAACACCGTGCCGGCGATGACCATCAACAAGGTCTGCGGCTCGGGCCTGAAGGCGGTGATGCTCGCCACCCAGGCCATCCGCGACGGCGACTCCGACATCGTCATCGCCGGCGGCCAGGAAAGCATGAGCCTCTCGCCCCACGTGCTGCCGAACTCGCGCGACGGCCAGCGCATGGGCGACTGGAAGCTGGTCGACTCGATGATCGTCGACGGCCTGTGGGACGTGTACAACCAGTACCACATGGGCATCACGGCCGAGAACGTGGCCAAGCAGCATGGCATCAGCCGCGAGGCCCAGGACGCGCTGGCGCTGGCGTCGCAGCAGAAGGCCGCGGCCGCGCAGGACGCCGGCAGGTTCAAGGACGAGATCGTGCCCTTCGTGATCCCGCAGAAGAAGGGCGATCCGGTCGTCTTCGCCAACGACGAGTTCATCAACCGCAAGACCAACGCCGAGGCGCTGGCCGGCCTGCGCCCGGCCTTCGACAAGGCGGGCTCGGTGACCGCGGGCAATGCCTCGGGCCTGAACGACGGCGCCGCCGGCGTGGTGGTCATGACGGCCAAGCGCGCCGATCAACTGGGCCTGACGCCGCTGGCGCGCATCGCGAGCTACGCCTCGGCTGCACTCGATCCCGCCACCATGGGCATGGGCCCGGTGCCCGCATCGCAGCGCGCGCTGCAGCGCGCGGGCTGGAAGCCGGCCGACCTCGACCTGCTCGAGATCAACGAGGCCTTCGCGGCGCAGGCCTGCGCCGTGCACAAGGAAATGGGCTGGGACACGAGCAAGGTCAACGTCAACGGCGGCGCCATCGCGATCGGCCACCCCATCGGTGCATCGGGCTGCCGCATCCTCGTGACCCTGCTGCACGAGATGCAGAAGCGCAACGCGAAGAAGGGCATCGCCTCGCTGTGCATCGGCGGTGGCATGGGTGTTGCGTTGACGGTGGAACGGTAAGTTCTACGTCTTAGTGGGAACCCGATTGACCCGCATGTCTCGCGCGACCACGCTACAGGCATCCGGGGTCATCCGAACCGATCGACAAGGAGAGAGAACATGGCTCAGAAAGTGGCATACGTGACCGGCGGCATGGGCGGCATCGGCACGAACATGTGCCAGCGCCTGCACAAGGATGGCTTCAAGGTGATCGCCGGTTGCGGCCCGAGCCGCGATTTCGAGAAGTGGCTGGGCGAGCAGAAGGCGCAGGGCTACACCTTCTACGCCTCGGTGGGCAACGTGGGCGACTGGGACTCCACCGTCGCCGCCTTCCAGAAGACCAAGGCCGATCACGGCCCGGTCGACGTGCTCGTCAACAACGCCGGCATCACGCGCGACGGCATGTTCCGCAAGATGAGCCGCGCCGACTGGGACGCGGTCATCGAGACCAACCTCACCAGCCTGTTCAACGTGACCAAGCAGGTCATCGACGACATGCTCGAGCGGGGCTGGGGCCGCATCATCAACATCTCGTCGGTCAACGGCGAGAAGGGCCAGTTCGGCCAGACCAACTACTCGGCCGCCAAGGCCGGCATGCACGGCTTCACGATGGCGCTGGCGCAGGAAGTGGCGAACAAGGGCGTGACGGTGAACACCGTGAGCCCGGGCTACATCGCCACCGACATGGTCAAGGCGATCCGTCAGGACGTACTCGACAAGATCGTGGCGGGGATTCCGGTCAAGCGGCTGGGCACGCCGGAGGACATCGCGTCCATCGTGGCGTGGGTGGCATCGGATGAGTCGGGGTTTGCGACCGGCGCTGATTTTTCGATCAACGGCGGGTTGCACATGGGGTGAGGAGCGTCTTGCTCCGGAAATGAAGGCCCGGCGATGCCGGGCCTTTTGCATTCCCCCGTCTCGGCGTGGAGAGCATGCATTCGCTGACGCCGTAGCCCGGGTGCAACCCGGGACCCGGGTTGCACCCGGGCTACAAGGTTTGTGCCACGCGGGACCAGGTGGCGTGGGATCCGTCATCCGCCGCGATCGCCTGCGCCGCCTCGAATCCCGCGAAATTGCGCTGCATCGACTGCAGGTACGTCGGGTCGTAGTGCTTCACCAGCAGCTCGCGCACGACCTCCTCGATGCGGCCCGCGTGCGCCGCCTCCTGCCACCCGTTGATCGTCTCGTTCCCGCGCAGCGCCCGCAACGCATTCAGCCGCTCGCAGAACGCCGGCACGTCCTTGACGAAGAAGTCGTAGTCCTCCATCAGCAGCTGCACCCGCGCCTCCAACGGCAGCTCGACGCGCAGGCAAGGCGCCGAGCGCATGCGCTCCATCAGGGCCTCGGGGACGCGCAGCTCGCCGACCTTCTTGCTCTCGCTTTCCACCCACACGATGCGCTGCGGATCGAAGCGGCGCAGGGCATCCCACACGCGGGAGTCGAACTGCTTCTGGGTCGGCTGCGGGCTGCCCGGCACCAGCCCGAGCACCGAGCCGCGGTGGTTGGCCAGCGTCTCCAGGTCCAGCACCTGGTGGCCGTGCTCGTGCAAGGCCTTGAGCAGGCGACTCTTGCCGGAGCCGGTCTTGCCGCAGACGACGCGATAGCCGAAGCGCTGGGGCAGCTGCTCCAGGTCCGCCATCACCGCCCGCCGGTACTCGCGATAGCCGCCTTCGAGCACATGCACCCGAAAGCCGATCTGGTTGAGCACCACCGCCAGCGCACCGCTGCGCTGCCCCCCGCGCCAGCAGTACACCAGCGGCTGCCAGTCCTTGGGCTTGTCCATCACCTCGCGCTCGATGTGCGCCGCCACGTTGCGCGCCACCAGCGCCGCGCCGCGCTTGCGGGCGGCGAAGGGCGAGACCTGCTTGTACTCGGTGCCGATGCGCTTGCGCTCCTCGTCGTTGAGGCTGGGCCAGTTGACCGCGCCGGGCACGCGGTCCTCGGCGTATTCGCTTTCGGAGCGGGCGTCGATGAGCGTGTCGAAGCTGTCCAGGCGGGCGATCGCCTCGGCGGCGGGGATGCTGATCAGCGGCATGCCGGCGTCAGGGCGTGATGGCGTCCAGCAGCTCGCTTTCGATCTCGAGCTGCGACTTGCTCACCTGCAACGCCGACCCGTCGATCAGGAAGGTGTCCTCCACCCGCTCGCCCAGCGTGGTGATCTTCGCCAGCTGCAGGTTGATGTGATGCCGCGCCAGCACCCGCGCGATGGCATACAGCAGGCCCGAGCGATCGCTGGTCGACACCCCCAGCAGCCAGCGCTGCGCGCGCTCGTCGGGCCGCAAGGTGACGCGCGGCGTGATCGGAAACGACTTGACCCGCCGCGACAGCCGGCCGCGGCTCGGCTCGGGCAGCGGCCCGGTCGCCTCCAGCGCCTGCGACAGCTGCGTCTCGACCAGCGAGATCAGGTCGCGGTAGTGCTGGTCCATCAGCGGGCTGATGACCTGGAAGGTGTCCAGCGCATAGCCGGCCTTGGTGGTGTGCACCTTGGCATCCAGGATGTTGAAGCCCGCGCTGTCGAAGTAGCCGCAGATGCGCGCGAACAGGTCCGGCCGGTCGGGCGAGTACACCAGCACCTGCAGGCCCTCGCCCAGCGAGGACAGCCGCGCCCGCACGATCGGCTCGGCGGTCTCGACGAAGCGGTACAGCGAGCGCGCATGCCAGGCGATGTCGCCGGGGTCGTGACGCGCGAAGTAGCTGATCTCCAGCGTCTTCCACAGCGGCGCCTCGGTGTCGGGCAGCATCGAGTACAGGTTGAGCGTGTGACGCGCTTCCTGCTTGCGGGCCTCGATGTCGGCGTCGAGGTTGGGCCGCGCCCCGCCCAGCGCGCGCAGCGTGAGCCGGTACAGGTCTTCGAGCAGCTTGCCCTTCCAGGCGTTCCAGACCTTGGGACTCGTGCCGCGGATGTCGGCCACCGTCAGCAGGTACAGCGCGGTCAGGCGCCGCTCGGTGCCCACCATCTGCACGAAGTTGTCGATGACCTCGGGGTCGGACAGGTCTTCCTTCTGCGCGATGCGCGACATGGTGAGGTGGCGCTGCACCAGGAACTCGATCAGCTCCGCATCCTCGCGCGGGATCTCGTGCTCGCGGCAGAAGCGCCGCACTTCCTTCGCGCCCAGGTCGGAGTGATCGCCGCCGCGTCCCTTGGCCACGTCGTGGAACAGCGCCGCCACGTACAGCACGTAGGGCCGGTCGAACTCGGCCGCGAGCTGCGAGCAGAACGGGTACTCGTGGGCATGCTCCGGGATGAGGAAGCGCCGCACGTTGCGCAGCACCATGAGGATGTGCTGGTCCACGGTGTACACATGGAACAGGTCGTGCTGCATCTGCCCGACGATGCGCCGGAAGACCCACAGGTAGCGGCCCAGCACCGAGGTCTGGTTCATCAGCCGGAAGGCGTGCGTCTGGCCTTCGGTGGCCTGCAGCATCTTCATGAAGGTGGCGCGGTTGGCGGGATCGTGCCGCCACTCGCCGTTCATCAGCTCGCGGGCGTTGTACAGCGCCCGCAGCGTGCGTGCCGACAGCCCCTTGGGGCCCACCGTGGTCTGGTAGGTCAGGAAGGTCTCGAGGATGGCGTTGGGGTCGCGCTCGTACAGGTCGTCGCTGGCCACTTCCAGCATGCCGCCGCGCTCGAGGAACTTGTCGGTGATGGGGCGCATCGGCGCGTCCTGCAGCCCGTTGATGCGCTCCTCGATGTTGAGCATCAGGATCAGGTTCAGCTGCGCGACCGCCTTGGCGGCCCAGTAGTAGCGCCGCATGAGCACTTCGGAGGCGCGCTGCCCCTTGGTCGGCGCGTAGGCGAAGCTCTCGGCCACGGCGGTCTGCAGGTCGAACACCAGCCGGTCCTCGCGCCGGCCGGCCACCATGTGCAGCCGGGCGCGGATCAGCTTGAGCACGCCCTCGTTGCGCTGCAGCTGCTTGACCTCGAAGGGCGTGATCAGGCTCTTGCCGGCGAGCTCGTTCCAGTTCTTGCCCAGGCCCGCCGCGCGCGCCACCCAGATCACCACCTGCAGGTCGCGCAGTCCGCCGGGACTCTCCTTGCAGTTGGGCTCGAGCGAGTACGGCGTGTCTTCGAACTTCTGATGGCGCTGGCGCATCTCCAGCGTCTTGGCGCGCAGGAAGGCCTTGGCGTCCATGGCGTCGGTGTTGGCGCGCCGGAACTGGTTGAACACGCGGCGCGCGCCGCACAGGTAGCGAGACTCGAGCAGGGCGGTCTGCACGGTCACGTCGCGCTGGCTTTCCTCCAGGCACTCGGCGACGGTGCGCACGCTGGAGCCGATCTCGAGGCCGATGTCCCAGCAGGCGGTGATGAAGCCCTCGACCGAGGACTTGAGGGCGTCGTTGGCGTGGGCCTGGTCGGGCGGCAGCAGGACCAGCACGTCGACGTCGGAGTGCGGAAAGAGCTCGCCGCGGCCGTAGCCGCCCACGGCGAGCAGCGCGGCGCCGGGCGGCATCAGCGCGTGCTCCCAGAGGTCGATCAGGGTGCGGTCGACATGGCGGGTCAGGGCCTTGATCAGGCGCGTCGCGGCGGTCGACGTGGGACGCGACGCGCGGAAATGCTCCAGCAGGGCGGCCTTGCCCTGGCGAAAGCGCGCTCGAAGCTCGCCGACGCTGCGCGGGCGCGCCTCGCGAACCTCGGGGATCGCGGACATGGCGGTCAGGTCCGCCGCCGGGCCGCCCCAAGGCGGACCTGCGCCCCCGTGGGGGGCAGGAGCGCAGCGACGTGGGGGCGGTCCATCAGTGGGCGGGAGCCGTCTGCGCCGCGGCCTGACCGGTCACGAACGCCGGCGGCGGCGGGCTGCCCGCCGACAGGGTCAGCACCTCGTAGCCCGTCTCGGTCACCAGCACGGTGTGCTCCCACTGCGCCGACAGCGAGCGGTCCTTGGTGACGATGGTCCAGCCGTCGGTCATCTCGCGGATCTCGCGCTTGCCGGCGTTGATCATGGGCTCGATGGTGAAGATCATGCCCGGCACCAGCTCTTCCAGCGTGCCCGGGCGGCCGTAGTGCAGGACTTGCGGCTCCTCGTGGAAGTTGCGCCCGATGCCGTGCCCGCAGAACTCGCGCACCACCGAGAAGCCGTTGTTCTCGGCGAAGGTCTGGATGGCGTGGCCGATGTCGCCCAGGCGCGCGCCGGGCCGCACCTTGACGATGCCTCGCCACATCGCGTCGTACGTGAAGCTGCACAGCCGCTTGGCGGCGATGGAGCCTTCGCCCACCACGAACATGCGGCTGGTGTCGCCGTGCCAGCCGTCCTTGATGACGGTGACGTCGATGTTGACGATGTCGCCGTTCTTCAGCGGCCGGTCGTTGGGGATGCCGTGGCAGACCTGGTGGTTGATCGAGGTGCAGATCGACTTGGGGTAGGGCGTGTAGCCGGGCGGCGCGTAGTTCAGCGGCGCGGGAATGCCGCCTTGCACGTTCACGATGTGGTCGTGGGCCAGCTTGTCCAGGTGGTCGGTCGTGACGCCGGGCTTGACGTGCGCGGTCAGCATGTCCAGCACTTCGGAGGCGAGTCGTCCCGCGATGCGCATGCCCTCGACATCGGCTGCGGTCTTGATGGAGATCGTCATGGGAGGGGATTATCTCACCCACCCCGTAAAATCGCGGGTTTCCACCGGCCGTCCACGAGGCGTTCCGGGCCTTCCTTTCAAGCCGAAGCACCAGCGTGACGTCCACCCCCAAGCACCTGCAACACTTCGAGGGGGGCAATGCGCTCTCCGCCTTCCGCGCCCAGGCGCTGCTGCCCAAGCTGCAGGCCGTGAACCCCCGCATCGCCGGGGTGCATGCGCGCCACGTGCACTGGGTCTGGAGCGAGGGGCCGCTCGTGCGCGTCGACAAGGACAAGGCCGAGGCACTGCTGCGCTACGGCGATCCCTACGAAGGGCCGACCGACGGCGCGCTGATCGTGGTGGCGCCGCGCCTCGGCACGGTCTCGCCCTGGGCCAGCAAGGCCACCGACATCGCCCACAACTGCGGCCTCGCCGTCAAGCGCATCGAGCGCGTCACCGAGTTCCGCCTGAGCCTGAAGAGCGGCCTGATCGGCAGCCCCAAGCCCCTGTCCGACGAGGAGCGGCGCAACGCCGCCGCGCTGCTGCACGACCGCATGACCGAGAGCGTGCTGTGGCGACGCGGGGACGCCGCCCACCTGTTCGACGAGCAGCCGGGCAAGCCCATGGAGCACGTCGACGTGCTGGCTCGCGGCCGCAGCGCGCTGGAGGCGGCGAACAAGGACTTCGGCCTGGCGCTCAGCGAGGACGAGATCGACTACCTGGTCGATGCCTTCAAGGGCCTGCAGCGCAACCCGACCGACGTCGAGCTGATGATGTTTGCCCAGGCCAACAGCGAGCACTGCCGGCACAAGATCTTCAACGCCCGCTTCACCATCGACGGCGCGCCGCAGGAACACTCGATGTTCCAGATGATCCGCCACACCCACCGGGTCGCGCCGCAGCACACGGTGGTGGCCTACAGCGACAACGCCTCGGTGATGGAAGGCGGCGAGATCGAGCGCTGGCTGCCGACGGGCTTCACCAACGCGCCGCAGTACGGCGCGCGCCGGGAGACGGCCCATGTGCTGATGAAGGTGGAGACGCACAACCATCCCACGGCGATCTCGCCCTTCCCGGGCGCGTCGACAGGCGCCGGCGGCGAGATCCGCGACGAGGGCGCCACAGGCCGCGGATCGAAGCCCAAGGCGGGCCTGACCGGTTTCTCGGTGTCCAACCTGCAGCTGCCGGGCACGTCCGAGCCCTGGGAGCGCACGCCCTACGGCAAGCCGGGCCACATCGCGAGCCCCTTGCAGATCATGATCGACGGCCCGCTCGGCGGCGCGGCCTTCAACAACGAATTCGGCCGGCCCAACCTGGGCGGCTACTTCCGCGTCTACGAGCAGACCGTCGATGGCCAGCGCCGCGGCTACCACAAGCCCATCATGATCGCCGGCGGCCTGGGCAGCATCTCGGCCACGCAGACCCACAAGCGCGAGTTCCCCGCCGGCACGCTGCTGATCCAGCTGGGCGGACCGGGCATGCGCATCGGCATGGGCGGCGGTGCGGCGAGCTCGATGGCGGCCGGCGTCAATGCGGCCGAGCTCGACTTCGACTCGGTGCAGCGCGGCAACCCCGAGATCCAGCGGCGCGCGCAGGAGGTCATCAACCACTGCTGGGCGCTGGGGGAGAACAACCCCATCCTCGCCATCCACGACGTGGGCGCCGGCGGCATCTCCAACGCCTTCCCCGAGCTGGTCGACGGCGCGCACAAGGGCGCGCGCTTCGATCTCTCGCAGGTGCCGCTGGAGGAAAGCGGCCTCGCGCCGAAGGAGATCTGGTGCAACGAGAGCCAGGAGCGCTACGTGATGGCCGTGTCGCCCGAGGCCTTGCCGCTGTTCGAGGCGATGTGCGAGCGCGAGCGCTGCCCGTTCGCGGTGGTGGGTGTGACGACCGAGGAGAAGCAGCTTCGGCTCGAGCAGCCCGGCAGTGAGGATCGCCCCATCGACATGCCCATGGACGTCCTGCTCGGCAAGCCGCCCAAGGTGCATCGCGACGTCACCCGCGTGGCCCGATCGCTGCCGGCGCTGGACCTGAACGACGTCGCGCTCGACAAGCTCGCCTTCGACGTCCTGCGCCACCCGACCGTGGCCAGCAAGCGCTTCCTGATCACCATCGGCGACCGCACGGTGGGCGGCATGAACCACCGTGACCAGATGGTCGGTCCGTGGCAGGTGCCGGTGGCCGACTGCGCCGTCACCCTGGCCGACTACGCGGGCTTCCGGGGCGAGGCCATGGCCATGGGCGAGCGCACGCCGCTCGCCGCACTCGACGCGCCGGCCTCGGGCCGCATGGCGGTGGGCGAGGCCCTCACCAATCTGCTGGCCGCGCCCATCGAGCTCGAGCGCGTCAAGCTGAGCTGCAACTGGATGGCGGCCTGTGGCGAGCCGGGCGAAGACGCGGCGCTTTACGACACCGTGAAAGCGGTCGGCCTGGCGCTGTGCCCGGCCCTGGGCATCAGCGTGCCGGTGGGCAAGGACAGCCTGTCCATGCGCACGCGCTGGAGCGAAGGCGCCGACGCGAAGCAGGTCACCGCGCCGGTGTCGCTCATCGTCTCGGCCTTCGCGACGCTGTCCGACGTGCGTCCCACGCTCACGCCGCAGCTTCAGCCCGGCGACACCACGCTGGTGCTCATCGACCTGGGCGCCGGCCGCAACCGCCTGGGCGGCTCCATGCTCGCGCAGGTGCTCGACCAGTTCGGCGACCGCGTGCCCGACCTCGACGATCCTTCGCAGCTCGAGGCGCTGGTCGCGGCGATCAACGAGCTGCGCACGCAGGGCCGCATCCTGGCCTACCACGACCGCAGCGACGGCGGCCTGTGGGCGGCGGTGTGCGAGATGGCTTTCGCCGGCCACCTCGGCGTGAGCCTCAATGTCGACCTGCTGGTCACCGAAGGCGACGGCATCAGCGACAGCCGCGCCGAATACGGCGACTCGAAGAACTGGGCGTCGCAGGTGAGCGCGCGCCGCGAGGAACTCACCTTGCGCGCGCTGTTCAGCGAGGAGCTGGGCGTGGTGATCCAGGTGGCCACTGCCGAGCGCGACGCCGTCATGCAGACCCTGCGCCAGCACGGCCTGTCGCGGCACAGCCACTTCATCGGCAAGCCCAACGATCGCGGCGTGGTCGAGGTGTGGCGCGACACCAAGGCGGTGTTCAGCGCGCCGCTGGCCGCGCTGCACCAGGCCTGGGACGAGGTGAGCTGGCGCATCGCCAGGCTGCGCGACAACCCGGCCTGCGCCGACGCCGAGCACGAGGCCGCGGGGCGCGCCGACGATCCGGGCCTGCACCTGCACCTCAGCTTCGATCCCACCGCGGACGTCGCGGCGCCGTTCGTCGGCAAGGCGCGGCCGCGGCTGGCCATCCTGCGCGAGCAAGGCGTGAACAGCCACGTCGAGATGAGCTACGCCATGGACAAGGCGGGCTTCGACACCTTCGACGTGCACATGAGCGACCTGCAGGCCGGGCGCGCCCGGCTCGACCAGTTCCAGGGCTTCATCGCCTGCGGGGGCTTCAGCTACGGCGACACGCTGGGGGCCGGCGAGGGCTGGGCGCGCTCGATCATGTTCAACCCGGTGCTCGCCGACCAGTTCGCGGCCTTCTTCCAGCGCACCGACACCTTCGCGCTCGGCGTGTGCAACGGCTGCCAGATGATGGCGGCGCTCGCGCCCATCATCCCCGGCGCCGGCGCCTGGCCGAAGTTCACGCGCAACAAGAGCGAGCAGTTCGAGGCGCGGCTGTCGCTGGTGGAGGTGATGGACAGTCCGTCGATCTTCTTCACCGGCATGGCCGGCAGCCGCCTGCCGATCGCGGTCGCCCACGGCGAAGGCTTCGCCGACTTCTCGCAGCGCGGCGACGCGGTCGAGGTGCATCGGACGATGCGCTTCGTCGACCACCGCGGCCTGCCGACCGAGTCGTATCCGTTCAATCCCAACGGCAGCCCCGAGGGATTGACCGCGGTGACCACGCCCGACGGGCGCTTCACCGTGCTCATGCCGCATCCGGAGCGGGTGTTCCGCAACGTGCTGATGAGCTGGACTCCGGGCGAGCGCAGCGCCCCCAGTCCGTGGATGCGCATGTTCGCCAATGCGCGGCGGTTCGTGAACTGAGGGAGAAACCAATGAGCGCTGTCATGTCACCGAATTGGCCCTGGCCCGTGCCCTGGGCGCCGCAATGGCTGCAGCAGCCGATCAACCCGGGCTGGACCTTCGGCAACGTGATCCAGGTGACGAACGCGAATTCATCCGCGCCCGAGGTCGAGAAGGAAGTCGTCAGCCGGCACAGCTACGGTCGCCAGATCGGACGGATGATGGACGCGATGGTCGCCATCGCCGAGGCGACGCCCGCCGCGGCCAAGGACCCACGGGTGAAGGACCTGCTGGCGCTGGCGCAGAAGATCGAGCGGATCAAGGTCGAAGCCAAGGAGCGACGGTCGACCGAGCTGCTCGAGGAGTTGCGTGGGCTCAAGCGCACCGATCCGAAGGCCTGGGCTGACCTCGTAGCCCGGGTGTAACCCGGGACGATCGAGGCGGTGGACGACCCTGGCTTGCACCCGGGCTACGCCTCGTCGATCACCGCCCGTGCCAAGTGCGCCGCGACCGCGGTCATCTCCGGCAACTTGTCCACCGCATCCTGCTCGATCGCCTCCAGGATCAGCTCGTTGATCGCCCCGACGATCCCCGTCGCAAACGCGGCCGGCAAAGGCTTCGCGCGCGGCGGTTGGTTCACCACCTCCAGGATGAAGTCGGCGAGCCGCAGATTGGCCCGCCGCCGCGCCGCCAGCCCTTCCGGCCCCAGGCCGAGGATGGCGATGAACAGCGTGCGCAGCAGGGCCGGGCTGGAGGCCAGGCACGACAGGTAGGCCTCGATCGCCTGCTCGACCTGCAGATGCCAGTCGCGCTGCGGATCGATCGCATCGCGCAACACCCGCAGCGCCTGGCCGCTGGCCACGTCGTACAGCGCGATCAGGCACTCGGCCTTGGAGGCGAAGTGCTCGTAGAAGGTGCGGCGCGAGACCCGCGCCTCGGCGGCCAGGTCGGCGATGGTGACTTCGGCATAACCCTTGCGGGCCACCACCTCCGACATGGCGTCGAGCAGGCGGCGACGGTGGTCGGTCAGCAGCGGCGGGGCGTCGAGGGCGATGGCCATGCGGTCGAAGGGAGAAAAATCGGTACTTGACAGTACCACAGCCGCTTGGCACAGTGGCCGCTCAACCCCTGGTACCAGTCGGTACCAGGCTCGTCACTCGGAGACTTGCATGGCCTCGCTGGTGGTTCGTCGCTTGCTGATCGACCTCGAGGCGCCGTTCGAGCGCCACTGGAACGGCGGCGATGCCTTCCGCAGCGCCTACTTCAACGCCCTGTCGATGAGCTTTCCGGTGGGCGAGCAGTTCTTCATCGACTCGGTGCGCGACGGCGCGAAGACCCTGCCGTCCGAGCGCCGCGCCCGCTTCGACGCCGAGGTGCAAGGCTTCGTCGGCCAGGAGGCGACCCACCGTCGCATCCACGCGCTGTTCAACGGCCGCCTGGCGGCGCAGGGCCACGTCAACACCTGGGAGTCGCGCATCCTGAAGCGGCTGGAGCTGCTGAAGCAGATCGAGGATCCGCTGCGACGCGCGCGCGCCTGCGTGGGCATCACCGCCGCCACCGAGCACTTCACCGCCATCCTGGCCCAGCACATGCTGGAGCATCCGCAGGTCGTGGAGGGAGCGCCGGAACGCCTGCAGACGATGTGGCTCTGGCATGCCTGCGAGGAGTCGGAGCACCGCGCCGTCGCCTTCGACATGTACCGCGCCATGGACGGCAACGAAGTCTGGCGGCGTCGATGGATGCGCATGGTCACCTTCCATTTCGTCACCGACGTGCTGCGGCAGACGGCGCGCAACCTGTGGCACGACGGCGAGCTGCTGCGCTGGCGGACCTGGCGCAGCGCATTCGGGTTCTTCTTCGGGAAGCATGGGTTGGTGCGCCACACGTTCGGGCCGTGGCGGGCGTATTTCCGGGAGGATTTCCATCCGTGGCAGCAGGATTCGAGGCTCGCGGATGAATGGCTTCGGCAGCACGCCGACGCGTATTCGGTCGTAGCCCGGGTGCAACCCGGGGCCTGACCGGAGATCCCGGGTTGCACCCGGGCTACGCCGGCGTCACCGTGACTGGCACGCCGCCCAGCACCGCATTCCCCGACAGCGGATCCCACACCGAGTCGTCCAGCACCGCGTTCAGATTCGCCCCGGGCCGCTCGCGCGCGACGCTCATCTGCGTCTGCGGCAGGTCGTGCCCCCAGCCGTGCGGCAGGCTCACCACGCCGGGCATCATCGCGTCGGTCACCTCCACCTGCGCCTCGACCGCGCGGCCACCCTGGCCGGTGATGCGCGCCGTCGCGCCATCCGCCAAGCCGAGCCGTCGTGCATCGTCGGGATGAACCTGCGCCGTGCAGCGGTTCGGTCCCTTGGCCAGCAGCGGCAGGTTGTGCATCCAGCTGTTGTTCGATCGCACGTGGCGGCGGCCGACGATGACGATCTCGTCCGCCGGGCGTTGCAGGTCGGCGGCGGCACGCTGCACGTCGGCGATCAGCGGGGCGGGGGCCAGCTCGATGCGTCCCGACGGCGTGCGCAGCACCTCGGGGATGCGTGGCTGCAGCGCGCCGAGGTCGATGCCATGCGGCGCTGCCATCACCTTGTCGAGGTTGAGCCCGTCGGGCTTCTGCCCGAAGCGGTCGCCATAGGGGCCGCTGCGCAGCGCCAGGTCCAGCAGCCGCTCGGGCCCGCGCCGCACCGACAAGGCGGCGAGCACCGCATCGGCATGCTCGCCGGCCTGCTTGCGCACGTCGTCGGCCATGTACTGGTCGTCCAGCGCCAGCACATCGGCCTTCGGGCCCAGTCCCTTGGCGATGGCGACCAATCGCATCAGCGTCTGCCACTCCGGCGGATGGCCGTCGGGCATGGGCTGGGCCGCCGGGCTGTAGCGGGCGTGGTTGCGGTGCGAGAACATCGGGAACGGCACGTCGTAGTGCGAGTCCTGCAGCGGCGACACGCCCGGCAGGATGACGTCGGCATGGCGCGAGGTCTCGTTGACGTAGATGTCCATGCTGACCATGAACTCCAGCCGGTCGAGCGCCGCCGCCAGGCGGGGCCCGTTGGGCGCCGAGAGCACCGGGTTGCTGGCGATGGTGACGAGCGCCTTGACCTGCCCGGGCCCCGGCGTCTCGATCTCCTCGGCCAGGCAGTTCATCGGCACCTCGCCGAACACCTCGGGCGCAGCGCTCACGCGGCTCTTCCATCGGCCGGTCACCACGCCGCGGCCGCTGCCGGGCGGGCCGGCGGTGTTGGCCGCGAAGGCCGCGGCCTTGGTGAACATCGCACCGCCGGGCTCGTCGAGGTGGCCGGTCAACACGTTGAGCACGTCGACCAGCCAGGAGTTGAGCGTGCCGAAGGACTGCACGCAGGTGCCGATGCGGCCGTAGACGGCGGCGCGCTCGGCGCGCGCCAGCTCGCGCGCCAGCTCCCGGATGGTGGCGGCCGGGATGCCGCAGCGCGCGGCCACCGCATCGGCAGAGAAGCCCTTGACCGCCGCCTGCACCTCGTCGACGCCGTTCAGGTGCGCCGCCAGCCGGCCCAGCTTGACCAGGTTCTCGTCGAACAGCGTGTGCACCATGCCCAGCAGCAGGAAGGCGTCGGCGCCGGGGCGGATGAAGTGATGCTCGTCGGCGATCTCGGCCGTCTCGGTGCGGCGCGGATCGATGACCACGATGCGGCCGCCGCGTGCCCGCATCGCCTTTGCCTTGCCGCGGAAGTCGGGCACGGTCCACAGGCTGCCGTTGCTCGCCATGGGGTTGGCGCCCAGCATCAGCAGGAAGTCGCAGCGCTCGATGTCGGGAACCGCCATCGTGAACCAGCCGCCGAACATCAACCCGTTGGACAGCTGCTTGGGCATCTGGTCGAGGGTGGAGGCGGTGAAGAGGTTGCGCGTGCCGAGCGCCTTGATGAGGCGCGCGCCGTACAGGATGAGGCCGAACTTGTGCGAGGTCGGGTTGCCCAGGGTGATGCCCACCGTGTCCTTGCCGTGCGCGGCGATCAGCGGCGGCAGCCGGCGCTCGATCTCGGCGAAGGCCTCGTCCCAGCTTGCCGGCACGAAGCGCCCCTCGCGCTTGATGAGCGGCGTGCGCAGGCGGTCGGGGTCCTCGTGCAGGTCCTTCAGCGCCACGCCCTTGGGGCAGATGAAGCCGGCACTGAAGACATCGGCGTCGTCGCCGCGAATGCCGATCACCTTGCCGTCGCGCATGCGGACCTCTAGGCCGCAGCAGGCCTCGCAGAAAGGACAGATCCGCTGGTGCACCGATTCCGTCATGCCGTGTCTCCTCGAACTACATCCCTGTTTATCAGGCCGCGGCGCTGGCTTGTCCGTCACCCAGGCGACGAAGCACTTCCGCCGTACGGGAGTCGGCCGGGAAGAAGGTCTCCAGCGCCAGTTCCGACAGGGTGATGTCCACCGGCGTGCCGAACACCGTCGTCGTGCCGATGAAGGACAGCACGCCGTGCGCCGTCTCGAACTGCAGCGGCACGGCCACGCCGCTGGGGTCGATGGGATCCCCGCGCGAGCGCGAGGCGTCGAACGGCAGGCCCTGCAGCTCGCGCAGCAGCTCGGCCAGCACCGGATCGGCGGTGGCCGCGATCTGGTGCTTCAGGCGCAGGAACAGGTGCTCGCGCCACTGCGCCAGGTTGACGATGCGCGATCCCAGGCCCTGCGGATGCAGGCTCAGCCGCATGATGTTGACCGGCGGCTGGAGCAGCTTCGGGTCCACGTTGGCCAGCAGCAGCGGCACCGTGCGGTTGTGCGCCAGCAGGGTCCAGTGCCGATCGACGGCCAGCGCGGGGTAGGGCTCGTGACCGCGCAGCACCAGCTCGACCGCCTGGCGCGCGGCGTCCAGGGCCGGGTCCTGCAGCGGCCGCTCGCGGTAGATGGGCGCGAAGCCGGCCGCGGTGAGCAGGGTGTTGCGCTCGCGCAAGGGCACGTCCAGCCGCTCGGCCAGGTGCATCAGCATCTCTCGGCTGGGCGAGGCGCGGCCGGTCTCGACATAGCTCAGGTGCCGGGTCGAGATGTCGGCCTCGCAGGCGAGGTCGAGCTGGCTCAGCCGGCGCCGCTGCCGCCATTCGCGGATCAGCGTGCCGACCTTGGGATGGGACAGGGTGGCTTGCATGGCGGCAACGATAGCCCAGCGCCTGCGCGCCGGCCATGACCTCGCAGGTTATCGACCCGGCACCGGCGCCTGCCGACCATGGGCTCTCGTCAATCCGCCAAGGAGCTCGTCATGTCCCTCGTGTCCATGTCCCCGTTTCTTCGCCGTGTCCTCGTTGCCGATGCGCTGGTCAGCGCCGCGGCCGGCGCGCTGATGGCCGCCGGCGCCAGCGTGCTGCAGGACCTGCTGGCGCTGCCGTCCGGCCTGCTGCTGGCGGCCGGCCTCGCCCTGTTCCCCTGGGCCGCGGCCTTGCTGTGGCTGGCCCGCCAGGGCGAGGTGCCGCGTGCGGCCGTGTGGGCCGTGATCGTGCTCAACGTGCTGTGGATCGTCGAGTCGGCCTGGGTGGCGCTGGGCGGCAGCTTCCATCCCAATGTCCTGGGAGAAGCCTTCATCGCCGTGCAGGCGATGGCGGTGGCCGTGCTCGCGGAGCTGGAGCTCATCGGCCTGAAGCGCAGCACGGTCGCCTTCGCGTAGCCCGGGTGCAACCCGGGGCCTGGCGCACCCGGGTTCCACCCGGGCTACTGGTATCGTCGCGCGCGTGAGCCATCCCCATGAACGCTTCGATCGCCTCGATGCGCTGCGCGCGGTGGCCATCGTCTGGATGGCCATCTTTCATTTCTGCTTCGACCTGAGCCACTTCCGCCTCACCCAGCAGAACTTCTACACCGACCCGTTCTGGACCCAGCAGCGCACCGCCATCGTCACCTTGTTCCTGTTCTGCGCCGGCTTCGGCCAGGCCGTCGCCAGCGAGCAACGCCAGCCCTGGTCGCGCTTCTGGCGCCGCTGGGCGCAGGTGGCGGGGTGCGCGGTGCTGGTGAGCCTGGGCTCGTGGCTGATGTTCAGGCAGCGCTACATCAGCTTCGGCGTGCTGCATGCAATCGCGGTGATGCTGATCGTCGTGCGCGCCAGCGCGGCGTGGGGGCGCTGGCTGTGGGCCCTCGGCGCCATCGCCATCGCCTTGCCGCTGTTCGTGCAGCATCCGTTCTTCGACACCCGCGCCACCAACTGGATCGGCCTGGTCACGCGCAAGCCGCCGACCGAGGACTTCGTGCCGCTGCTGCCCTGGGTGGGCGTGATGTGGTGGGGGATGGCAGCGGGGCAGTGGGTGCTGGCGCACCGGCGCGAGTGGGTGACTCGGCCGGTGCCGCGGATGCTGCGACCGACGGCGGTGCTCGGTCGCTGGAGCCTCAGCTTCTACATACTGCACCAGCCCGTGCTGATCGGGCTGGTGATGGCCTTCATGGCCTTGCGGCGGCCATAGGCCGCACTCAATCGTTGTTCTTCTCGCACTTGTGCTGGTTCACCAGGCAGCGCGCGAAGTCCGGATCGTGCCTGAGCAGGAACATCGCGCGCGCCGCGAAGGCGGTGTCGGCGAAGTCGCTGAACAGGCCGTCCACGCCCAGCGCGTAGAACGCGAGGTACTCGTTGACCGGGTTGCCGTTGTAGCTGCCGGTCAGGCGCTTCTGCTCGTTGCGGAAGGTGAACGGGTGCACCACCAGGCCGAGCTTGTGGGCGTTGGCCACCACCTCGCTGGGCGGCAGCAGCACGCGGTCGCGCTCGTCGATCACGCCGTCGCCGTTGACGTCGGCGCAGGCGTTGTTCACCACCGTCTTGCACTTGCTGCTGATCAGGTAGGGCTTCCATGGCCCGATGCCGTCGGCATAGGTGCGCACCTCGGCGAGGCCGGCCGGCGTGACCAGGTCGGCGAAGGTGCCCGGGCGGTGGGCGACCGTCCAGTCGTAGGGCTTGTCGAAGGGCGCCGTGAGGTCGATCGAGCCGTCCGGGTTGACGTCGTTGGCGTCGACCAGCTGCACCAGGCGGACGCTGGTGCGGCTGCGCAGGTACTTCAGATTGGCGGTCTCGAACGACTGGATGAACACCGGCGCGCTGCGGTGGTTCCAGCCCGCGCGCTGCAGCACGGCCAGCAGCCGGTCTTCGAGCGGCAGCCCGATGGTCTGGTGGTAGGTCGGGTGCTTGGTCTCGGGATAGATGCCGATGCGCCGCCCCTCGTCGCGCGACTTGCGCTTGACGAACTCGATGACCTCCTCGAACGTCGGGATCATGAACTTGCCGTTGAACGACTGGTCGCGGTCGGACAGCGGCTGGACGGCGCGCAGCTGCTTGATCTCGGCCAGGGTGAAGTCGCTGGCGAAGAAGCCCTCCTCGGGCGCGCCGCCGTCGATGGCGACCATGCGCCTGCGATTCGCGAACTGCGGCAGGTCCTTGACGTTGGTGGTGGCGATGAGATTGGGCTCGTGGCGGGCAATCAGGTGGCCGTCCTTGGTGGCGACCAGGTCGGGCTCCACGTAGTCGGCGCCCAAGGCGATGCCCAGCGCGTAGTTTTCCAATGTGTGATCGGGCAGGTAGCCGGTGGCGCCGCCGCGGTGGCCGATGACCAGGGGCGCGTTCTCGGCGCGACGGTGGTCGTGGGCCGTTGCCGGGGCGGCGGCCATCAGTGCGCCGGCGATGCACATCGCCGCGCGCAGCGTATTCCAGGCGTGCATGGTTGGACTCCTCGGTTGTTGTTGAACGGGTGCGGCACGCTATTCGGCGGCCATGACACCGAGGTGAAAGATAGTCGCGGCGGCCGCCCTGCGCACGGGCGCTTACCATCTGCCCATGAGCAACAAGATCCTGTTCGGCTTCCATGCCGTCACCGTGCGGCTGAAGACGGCGCCGAAGTCCATCGTCGAGATCCACGTCGACGCGACGCGGCGCGACCAGCGCATGCGCCAGTTCGTCGAGCGCGCCACCGAGGCCGGCGCGAAACTGGTGGACAGCGACGACGAGCGCCTCGCGAAGATGTGCGGCAGCCATCGCCACCAAGGCGTGGTGGCACGGGTCGAGGTGCTCGCGACGCAGCACTCGCTGGACGACACCCTCGACGCGGTCGACGGGCCGCCGCTGCTGCTGGTGCTCGACGGCATCACCGACCCGCACAACCTCGGCGCCTGCCTGCGGGTGGCCGACGGCGCCGGCGCCCACGCGGTCATCGCACCCAAGGACCATGCGGTGGGCATCAACGCCACCGTCGCCAAGGTGGCCAGCGGCGCGGCGGAGACCGTGCCCTACTTCATGGTGACCAACCTGGCCCGCACGCTCAACGAGCTGAAGGAGCGCGACATCCGCGTGATCGGCACCTCCGACGACGCGCCCAAGTCGCTCTACGAGCTCGACCTGACCGGCCCGCTCGCGCTGGTGCTCGGCGCCGAAGGCACCGGCATGCGCCAGCTCACCGGCCGCACCTGCGACGAGCTGGTTCGATTGCCCATGAAGGGCGCGGTCGAGAGCCTCAACGTGTCGGTCGCCTCGGGGATCTGCCTGTACGAGGCGCTGCGCCAGCGCGAGGGCTGATGGACGACGCCGCGCTGGCCGCCGCCAGGCAGCGCCTGCAGGGCGCCGGCGCGGTCTGCGTGTTCACCGGCGCGGGCATGTCGGCCGAGAGTGGCATACCGACCTTCCGTGATGCACTCACCGGCCTGTGGTCGCGCTTCGACCCGGCCGCGCTCGCCAGCGAGGAGGGCTTTCGTGCCGATCCGCAGCTCGTGTGGGACTGGTACGCCGAGCGCCGCGCCGGTGTGCGCCGCGCGCAGCCCAACGCCGGCCACCTCGCCATCGCCGCCTTCGCGCGCGCCCGTCCCGGCCGCGTGACGGTGGTCACGCAGAACGTCGACGACCTGCACCAGCGCGCCGGCTGCACAGACGCGATCCGCCTGCACGGCGACATCCTCCAGGACCGCTGGCTCGACGCCTGTGCGCAGCGGCCGGCCTGCGATCCGGCGCAGGCCGACGCCGGTCGCCCGCCACGCTGCGGCCGCTGCGGCAACCGGGTGCGACCCGGCGTGGTGTGGTTCGGCGAGCTGCTCCCGCCCGGCGCGATGGAAGCTGCCGAGGCGGCCGCGCGGCAGTGCGAGCTGATGCTGGTCGTGGGCACTTCCGGCGCGGTTTGGCCGGCCGCCGGCCTGGTGCACACCGCGCGGCGCGCCGGCGCCTTCGTCGCCATCGTCAACCCGCATCCGAGCGAGATCGACGACCAGGCCCACGCGGTGCTTCGAGGCCCCGCGGCAAGGGTTCTCCCTGAGTTGCTGCACCATTCGTAGGCAAACGCACGATCGTGCGCAGCCGTCGCGGGTCACCTCAACCGCTCGGTGTGAAAGATGAGACGCCTTTCATCGCCTTTTCGACTCAAGTCCCCGAATCGAGCTGTCGAAGAATCATCGAGCCGGCCTTGACGGGTCGGCGGTTCATCGTGGGGCTGGCCGGGCGAATTCCGGCTGAAAGGGGACATCGTCATGGTTCAGAAACTCGCGCCGATCACCGCGCTGGCCGCTGCGCTCTGCGCTTTCGCCACACCTTCCTGGAGCGCCGACAAGGGCGGCGCGGCCTGGGCGCCGGCACCCAACGCGGCCGACCAGGCCTGGAAGCTGCCGCCGGTCCCCATGCCCAAGGACAACCTGAGCACGCCGGCGCGCATCGAGCTCGGCCAGTCGCTGTTCTTCGATCCGCGCATGTCGGGCAACGGCGCGATGTCGTGCGCGAGCTGCCACAACCCTTCGCTGGGCTGGTCCGACGGCCTGAAGACGGCCGTGGGCTGGGGCGGCCAGGTGCTGGGCCGCGCCACGCCGACGGTGATGAACACCGCCTACAACACCCAGTTCATGTGGGACGGCCGCAAGAAGTCGCTCGAAGACCAGGCGCTCGGGCCCATGAAGACGCCGCAGGAGATGAACACCGACTTCGGCGTGGCGCTCGGCCGCCTGCGCGGCAACATGGCCTACGTCGCCATGTTCGAGAAGGCCTATCCGGGCGAAGGCGTCAATGAAGAGACCATCGCCAAGGCCATCGCCGCTTTCGAGCGCACCGTGGTGGTCAACGACTCGCCCTTCGACCGCTGGCTGGCCGGCGACCAGAAGGCGCTGACCATGCAGCAGTGGCGCGGCTACAAGCTGTTCACCGACGCCGGCAAGGGCAACTGCGCGGCCTGCCACTCGGCGCCCAACTTCACCGACAACGGCTTCCACAACATCGGCATCGCCAAGGTCGGCGATGGCGATCCCGACCCCGGCCGCTTCGGCATCAAGAAGGTGGCCAGCATGAAGGGCGCCTTCAAGACCCCGGGCCTGCGCGACATCGAGCTGACCGCCCCGTACTTCCGCGACGGCTCCGCCGCCACCCTGCGCGACGTGGTCGAGCACTACGTCCGCGGCGGCGACGACAAGTCCAACCTGTCGCCGACCATGAAGCCGCTCAACCTGAACGAGCAGGAGAAGGACGACCTGGTCGCGTTCATGAAGGCCCTGAGCGGCCAGCGCAAGCCGATCGCGGTGCCTTACCTGCCGCAGTGACCGCTTCGTTCGCCGTCTCTCATCCGGCCTCGACATGAGCTCCACCACGCTCAAGCAGCCCGCGCGCCGATCGGGTGGCGGCGTGTCGCAATGGAAGCGCCAGGTCACGGTGTTCGCGATGCTCGTGATCGTGCTGATCATCGGCATCGCGGGCACCTCCGGCGCACTGATGTGGAAGATGCTGCGCGAAGTCGCGGCGAGCGAGAAGGAATCCGACGCGCGCATGCAGGCGGCCACCACCACCCGCCAGGCCATCCTCGAGGTCGATCGGCTGCTGATGCAGGCGATCGCCCTGAGCGATGCCGAGGCGGTGCGCGCGGCCGCGGTTGCGTCCATCGCGGCCGCCTCGCGGCTCGAAGACTCGGTCTCGGCGCTGCGCCAGGCCTTGCCCGACAACCCCGAGGTCGAGGAGATGGCGCGCCTGGTCGACGCCGTCAAGCCGCCTCGCATGAAGGTCGTCGTCGCGGCACGCAAGCGCGAGAGCGCGCAGGCGCTGGAGGTGCTCGCCGGCATCGCCGAGCCGCTCAAGCGCATCGACGAGCTGTCGACCTCCATCCAGAAGGCGCAGAGCGCGGCCATCGCGCGCGGCGCCGAACAGCGCCAGGCCAGCTTCCAGACCCTGCTGATGGGCCTGCTGGGCGCGTCGGCGGGCGGCGTGGCGCTGGCCCTGGTCTTCTACTGGCGGCTGATGAAGCGGCTGTCGCGCACGGATGCGGTCGAGCGGCTGCTGGCCGAGGTGCACGAGTGCGCCGAGCAGCTCGACGCCGACGGGCATCGCCTGTCGCAGCTCAACAGCGACGTGCGCCAGGCCAACGACCACCTCACGGTGATGATCGGCCGCTTCCGCGATTCGTTCGGCGCGATGGGCGACGACACCCAGCGCGCCCTGGCCGAGCTGGAGACCCTGACCGAGACCTGCAAGACCTCGATGGCGACCTCGCGCCAGCAGGCCAGCGAAGCCGGCGTGGTGGCGGAGCAGGTCAAGGCCACCGTGTCGCAGATGCGCGGCCTGCAGGAGATCACGCTGGCGCTGGGAAAGAGCCGCAGCCAGATCGCCGGCTTCACCGAGAGCATCGCGCGGATCTCCTCCACCACGCGGCTGTTGTCGATGAACGCCGCGGTCGAGGCCGCGCGCGCCGGCGAGGCCGGTCGCGGCTTCAACGTCGTCGCGCAGTCGATCCGCAAGCTGTCGGAAGACACGCAGACGGCGGCGGTCGAGATCCGCCGCGCCAGCGACGACATCAACGAGCAGCTCGCCTCGACCGAGAAATCGGTCGGCAGGACCCGCGAGCTGATGGACGACTGCGCCCAGCGCATCGCGGCGCTGGAAGCCTCGGCGGCGCACAACCGCCAGCTGATCGAGGCGATGTCGTCCGACGTGCAGGGCTTCCGCACCGCGTTCGAGCGCCAGACCGGCCGTGTGCGCGAGATGGACGGCGACGTCGGTTCGCTCGACGGCACGCTGCAGGCGGGCCATTCGCATGCCCAGCTGCTCGACGGCACGGCCGTCGCGCTGTCCGACACCTCGTCGCGCATGTTGAAGCGGCTGGCGTCGGTGATGCAGTGACCCGCATGGATTTCGGTTTCGAAGGAGTGTGACGATGAGAATGTGGTGCATCCAGGCCGCCTGCGCGGCCTTCCTCGTGGCGGGCGGCGCTTCGGCGATCGCCGCCGAGCATGTGGTCCTGCAGAAGGGCAAGGCCTTCTCGACCAAGAAGATCTCGGTGAAGCTGGGCGACTCGGTGAAGTTCGTTAACGAGGATCCGTTCTCGCACAACGTGTTCTCGCTGTCCGACGCCAAGAGCTTCGACCTCGGCTCCTACGGCCAGGGCGGCGCCAAGAGCATCACGCTCGACAAACCCGGCACGGTGGAAGTGGAGTGTGCGGTGCATCCGGACATGAAGCTGGTCATCGAGGTGAGCAAGTGACCTGCCGCATTCCGCTGCGCCGCCTGTGGGCCTTCGGCACCGCCTGGGGCCTGGCCACGCTGGTGATGGTCGCGCTTGTCGGCACCTCGGCCATGGCGGCGGAGAAGGGCGCGGACAAGGCGCAGGGTGCGATCCTGCCGCGCGACAGCGCCGACGCGGGCGTGTTCCGCGGCGGCCTGGTCTACGCCAACTACTGCGTTACCTGCCACGGCTTCAACGCCGACGGCAACGGCCGCGCCGCGCGCCTGTACAACCCGCGGCCCGCCAACCTGCGCATGAGCGACAAGAACGACGCCTACTTCGGCCTCATCATCCGCATGGGCGGCGAGGCGATGGGGCGCTCGCAGTTCATGCCGCCGTGGGGCGCCGAGCTGACCGACGAGCAGACCAACGACCTGGTCACCTACCTGCGCTCGATCAACGCCCGCAAGTAGCCCGGGTGCAACCCGGGGTCGAAGAAATACACTGGTGCGATCCTGCTGGAGTCGCACCCCATGCCCGTCATCGACGTCACCCATCCGCTGGTCAAGCACAAGGTCGGGCTGCTGCGCGAGCACGACATCTCGACCAAGAAATTCCGCGAGCTGACCAACGAGCTCGCGCGCCTGCTGGCCTACGAGGCCACCGCCGACTTCCCGCTCGAGAAGACCACGGTCGAATGCTGGAGCGGCCCCACCGTGGTCGACCAGATCAGCGGCCGCAAGGTGACGGTGGTCCCCATCCTGCGCGCCGGCCTGGGCATGCTCGACGGCGTGCTCGACATGATTCCCAACGCCAAGGTGAGCGTGGTGGGCCTGAGCCGCAACCACGAGACGCTGCAGCCCGAGAACTACTTCGAGAAGTTCGTCGGCCACCTGGACCAGCGCACCGCCATCATCATCGACCCCATGCTGGCCACCGCGGGCTCGATGATCGCGACGGTCGACCTGCTCAAGAGCCGCGGCTGCACCGACATCCGCGCCCTGGTGCTGGTGGCTGCGCCCGAAGGCGTGGCTGCGCTGGGCAAGGCCCATCCCGACGTGCGCTGCTGGGCCGCGGCCATCGACAGCCACCTCAACGAGGTCGGCTACATCATTCCCGGGCTGGGCGACGCCGGTGACAAGATCTTCGGAACCAAGTGAGGATGCAACGATGAGAAAAGCCTTGTGCGCGGTGGCGGCGCTGGTCGCGCTCACATCTTGTACCCAGGAGCGACAGAACCAGCTGCGGCGCGAGATCCAGAACTGGACCGGCACCAACGGCGTTCTCGAGGTCTATGCGGGCGACAAGCTGGTCAAACGTTTTCTCAGGATCGACAAGATCAGCACCGCCCTGGGCACCGACGACAAACTGCCGCGTTCGTACCGCTTCGGCTACGGGGTGCTCGACGAGAACCTGAACGGCATGGTCGACCCCGGGGAAAAGAGGGTCTATTTCGAAATCAGCGACTATGCGACAAACTACATCTTCTTCGAGAGCCCCCACTGAGGGGCCGCGGTTACCGCAGTTCACAGGGAGGTCACGCAGCGAGCCAAAACTCGTTCGCGTCGGCGGTGGTTGGCCGAAGGAGCTCTCGAATGAAACACCCGTTCCGCGTCTGGATGACTGGCAGCGTGGCCGTCGTGATGGCGGCATTCGGCATGGGTCGCGGCGCGATGGCGAACGAGCGCCAGTCGCTGTCGCAGTCGAGCCGCTTTCGCGTGCTTGAAACCGTGCAGCGAATCGAGGCCTGTGCGCAGCGGCACGGACTTTCGGTGTTCGCCCGCCTGGGCAATCAGCCCAAGCCGTATGAGGCGCCCGACGACGCGACGCTCATCGTCTTCGAGTCGGCCGCCGGCGGTACGCCGGTGCTGATGGAAGGCCCGGGCTCGCACCCCGAGGTGCCCCTGGCGATCTGCGTGCGCAGCAGCCCCGAGGGCGACACCGAGGTGCTGTTCACCGGCTCCGATTGGGATGACCTGCCGCCCGGCGTGGCGCGGGACCTGACCGAGCTGCCGATGCTCGTCGCCGATGCGCTGAGCGAACCCGCGACGGCCTGACCGCGGGCTACGCGAAACCGAGCGCTCCCACGATCGCGCCGGCACCCACCGCCCACATCGGGCTGAGCTTGGTGCGCAGCATCACGAGCACCGTCGCCGCCACCAGCAGCATCGAGCCCGGCCGCCCGGCCGCCGGCCCGGCCAGCACCCAGCCGGTCGCCAGCAGCAGCCCGATGGTGAGCGGCGCCAAGCCGGTCGTGAAGGCGCGCACGCCGCGCGTCTCGCGCCGGCTCTCGCCCCAGCGGCTGGCCCACAGCGACAGCGCCGTCGACGGAATCAGGATGCCGCTCATCGTGGCCAATGCGCCCATCGGCCCGGCCACGTTCCAGCCCATCACCGCGACGAACAGCACATTGGGACCGGGTGCGGCCTGCGCGATCGCCACCGAGGCGGTGAATTGCGCGTCGCCCAGCCAGTGGTGCTCGATGACGAGGTAGCGGTGCATCTCGGGCGTGGTGGTGATGGCCCCACCGACCGCGAGAAAGCTCAGCAGGAAGAAGTGGCCGAACAGGCCCCACAGCTCCGAGGCGGTCAGCGCCGTGCTCACAGGCGCGTCCACGCGACGGCGATGGCGATCGGGCCGAGCACCACAAGCGTCCACACCAGCGGCCAGTGCAGCAAGGCGATCGCGACGAACATCAGCGCGGCAAACGCCAGACCCAGCGGCAGGCCCATCGCGCTCTTCTTCAGCGTGAGCAGCAGCTTGAGCCCGGTGGAGATCACCAGGCCCGCGGCCACCGCGCCCATGCCGCGCAGTGCGCCGGCGACGACGGGCTGGCTCGCGAACTCGGCGTAGAGCGCGGCCAGCACGAGCACGATGACGGTCGGCACCAGCAGCATGCCGGCCAGCGCCACCATCGCGCCGCGCCAGCCGAAGTGGCGATCGCCGATCATCAGCGTCATGTTGACGATGTTGGGGCCGGGCAGCACCTGGCTCACCGACAGCGTCTCGACGAACTGCTCGCGTGTCATCCAGCCCTTGCGCTCGACCAGCTCGCGCTGCGCGATGGCGAGCACGCCGCCGAAGCCCTGCAGCGACATGCGGTTGAAGGTGAAGAAGAGATCGGAGAGCGAGCGCGGGCCGGCGATGGCGGGATCGGGGGACGGCATGGTCCCCAGTTTACGAGGGCGACTTGACCGCCTGCGCGGTCCGCGGCGATGCGAGGCGACGGGCGAGGAACTTCTCGGCGCGGGTCCAGAAGTCGACCTTGTTGTCGACCAAAAGGAAGACGTGGCCTTCGTCCGGATAGACGACCCATTCGACGTCCTTGTTGTGCGCCGACACCGCATCGCGAAAGCGGGCGCCGTGCTCGATGGGCACGCGGTAGTCGCTGCCGCCGTGGGCGATGAGGATGGGCTGGCGGATGCGCGATGCCAGCTTCAAGGGCGAGGTGGCGTCGAACTGCGCGGCGTCCTTGTCGCGATCGCCGACCAGCATGGCGATCCCGTACTGCTTCCAGATCTCGGAGGTGTCGCTCCAGTGCATGTCGTAGAGCGCGGCGATGTCCGTCACGGCGGACAGCGCGATGCCGCAGCGGTACAGGTCGGGATCCCGGGCCAGGCCCATCAGGGCGGAATAGCCGCCGTAGCTCGAGCCGCCGATGCAGATCCGATCGGAATCGGCCGTGCCCTGCTTGATGGCCCAGCGTGTCGCGTCGGCGACGTCGTCCTGCATCGCCAGGCCCCATTGCTTGAATCCGGCGCGAAAGTGCCGGCTTCCGAAACCGGAGCTGCCTCGAAATTCCGGCTCGATGACCACGTAACCCCGCGACGCGAGGAACTGCGCCACGCCTTGCCATTCCCAGTCGGCGCCACGGGTCCACGGCCCGCCGTGCACGACGACGACCGCCGGCCAGGGGCCTTTTCCCTCGCGAGGCTTCGTCACGTAGACGGGAATGCTTTGGCCGTCGCGCGCTTCGATGCGGTGGAAGTTGCGTTCGGCCATCGCCTTGGGATCGATCCACGGCCGCGACGCGCCCAACCGATGCAGTCGGTTTTCCTTGGGGTCGAACAGCGAGTACACGGCGCTTTGGCGGTCGGACGCGGAGCGCACGAGCACGTGCCGGGTCTCGGCGCACTGGCGGCACGAGATGGTGTTGACGGTGGACGGCAGCGCCTTGTCGACCTGCGCCTGCAGACTGCGCCGCACCGGATCGAACCACACGGTGCCGAGCGCATCGGTGCGGTATTGGGCGCCGACCAGCGCATGCGTCGAGTGGTCGAAGATCAACTCGCCGAAAAAGTCGAATCCGTCGAGCGAGACCAAGGGTTCAGACTCGAGCTGGCGCTCCGCGACTCGATAGCGGTACAGCGCCATCGTGCCCGCCCTGTCCGCGCGCAGGGCTCGAACGAAGAAATTGCCGCCGCCGTCGATGCCGGCAAGCTGCATCGGCATGTCGTGCCACGGGCTCTCGTTCAGCTGGACCCACGTTCCGGCGGCGATGTCGTGCCAGTAGATCCGCATCAGCCCTTCCTGCAGCGCGTAGGTGGCTCGCGGCTCGCCCTTCCAGTCCACCAGCCAGCCGTAGGTTCCGCTTGGCGCACCCCGCACCAGCGAGGCGACGCGCCCGGTGATCGTGTTCAGGCGCAGGAGCGACGTGCCCAGCGGCTGCCGGTTGGCGCCGTATTCGTGCTGCTCGACGATGACGTCGTCCGAGCCGTCGTCCACGGTCGCCTTGAGCTTGTGGGTCCATGACAGCTCGCGCGAGTCGATCTGGGTGTCGACCTGTGAGATCCCCACCGGCGGACGGTGCTTGACGAGCTTGCGAAAGCCGGTGCCGTCGGCATTGACCGCGAACAGCCCGTAGCCGTACTGATCGCCACCCGGCGACGACAGGTCGATGGCATCGAACACGAGGCGGCGGTCGTTGACCCACCTGAAGCTGCGCACGTCCGCGTCGCTGATCGCAGCGACAGTCTTCGACTGCTTGGGGTCGTCGAGGTCCATCACGGCGAGCCTGATGCGGCCGTTGTTGCCCGCCAGGAGCACCCCCAGGAGCTTGCCCGAAGGTGACAGCTGCGGCTCGCTCATGGCCGGATGCCGGAAAAAGTCCTGGGCCGCGGGCAGCGCGTCAGCGGCGCACGCCTGTTCGATGCCCAGTGCCGACGCCATCCCGACGACAGCCGCCAGCAACCAACCCACCACGCGATGTGGTTCTCGTTTCATGGTTCCTCCCCGAAGCGCGAATGCGCAGACTCAGCGAAGCACTTTCAGCGCCTCTGGATTGATGATGTTCGCGGGATGCCCGTTGACGAAGGCCACCACGTTGTCGAACGCCGCGCTGAAGTAAGCCTCGTAGCTGTCCTGCTCCACATACCCGATGTGCGGCGTGCACACCGCATTCTCGAGGCGCAGCAGCGGATGGCCCTGCAGGATGGGCTCGCTCTCGAAGACGTCGACCGCCGCCATGCCCGGACGCCCGCGGTTGAGCGCCGACACCAGTGCGCCTTCCTCGATCAGCTCGGCGCGCGAGGTGTTGACCAGCAGGGCGGCGGGCTTCATGTGGGCCAGCGCGTCGTGCTTGACGATGCCGCGCGTGGCGTCGGTCAGGCGCAGGTGCAGGCTGAGCACGTCGGACGAGGCGAAGAACTCGGTGCAGCCCGGCGCCGCGGCATGGCCGTCGTCGAGCGCCTTCTGGCGCGCGCCCTCGCTGCCCCACACCATCACGTTCATGCCGAAGGCGCGGCCGTAGCCGGCGACGCGCTGGCCGATCTTGCCGTAGCCCCAGATGCCCAGCGTCTTGCCCTGCAGCACCATGCCCAGCCCGAAGTTCGCCGGCATCGACGCCGCCTTCAGGCCCGACTGCTGCCACGCGCCGTGCTTGAGGTTGCCGATGTACTGCGGCAGTCGCCGCATCGCCGCCATGATCAGGGCCCAGGTCAGCTCGGCGGGGGCGACCGGCGAGCCCACGCCCTCGGCGACCGCGATGCCCATGCGGGTGCAGGTCTCGACGTCGATGTGCGAGCCGACGCGGCCGGTCTGCGAGATGAGCTTCAGGCGCGGCAGCTTCTCCAGCAACTGCTTGGGGAACTGCGTGCGCTCGCGGATCAGCACCAGCACGTCGGCGTCGCGCAGCCGCACCGAGAGCTGGCCGATGCCCTTGACGGTGTTGGTGAAGACCTTGGCGTTGAGGGACTCGAGCTTGCTCGCGCACTTGAGCTTGCGCACGGCGTCCTGGTAGTCGTCGAGGATGATGATGTTCACGGAGGAGCTTGGCGTTGCGGCGCTCGGCCCATTGTGCCCGCTCTGCACGGCCCTTTCGTGCGCAGTAGCATCGCGACTCCCGCGACACCAACACCTCCAGGAGACGACATGTCCCTCTCGATGCACTCCGCCAGCGTGCCCATCTTCGTCCGCATGATGGGCAACCTGCTGAGCTGGCTCGACAAGGCCGAGGCCCATGCCACGGCGAAGAAGTTCGACGCCGGCGTGCTGCTCGCCGCCCGCTTGGCGCCCGACATGCTGCCCTTCACCAAGCAGATCCAGATCGGCTGCGACGCGGCCAAGTTCGGCGTGGCGCGGCTGGCCGGCGTCGAGGCGCCCAAGTACGAGGACAACGAAGCGACCCTCGACGAGCTGCGCGAGCGCATCCGCAAGACCATCGCCTTCGTGCAGTCGGTCCCCGCCGACAAGATCGAGGGCACCGAGGACAAGGACGTCACCGTGCCGCGCCGCGACGGCACGATGACGCTCAAGGGCGAGCCCTACCTCAAGCACCTGGTGCTGCCCAACTTCTTCTTCCACATGACCACCGCCTACGCGCTGCTGCGCCACAACGGCGTCGACCTGGGCAAGACCGACTTCCTGGGCGCACTGAAGACCTGATTGCATGGACCTGCCGATCCACGACCTGCCGCTGTTCGTCGCGGCCGGGCTGCTGCTCAACCTCACGCCGGGTCCCGACATGCTGTTCGTCGCCGGAAGCAGCGCGGCGCATGGACGCCGTGCCGGCGTGATGGCGGCGCTGGGCGTGGGCGCCGGCTGCGGGGTGCACATGGTGCTGGCAGCGCTGGGGCTGTCGGCGCTGCTCGCGACCTCGGCGCTGGCCTTCGAGGTGGTGAAGTGGGCGGGTGCGGCCTACCTGGTCTGGATCGGCGTGGGCATGCTGCGCCGGCCGGCCCGCTCATCCACCGAGGCGGGGCCGGTCGTGGTCGCACCGAGCCGGGTGTTCTGGCAGGGCGCGCTGACCAATGCCTTGAATCCCAAGGTCGCGCTGTTCTTCCTGGCCTTCCTGCCGCAGTTCATCAACGCCGGCGCGCCCGGCCAGACCCTGGGCCTGCTCGCGCTGGGGCTGCTGTTCGACATCGGCGGCACGGCCGTCAACGTGGGCGTCGCCTGGCTGGCCGGCAGCGTGCGGGCCGGGCTGTCGAAGGGCAGCGCGGGCCTGTGGTTGAGGCGCTCGGCTGGCGCCTTGTTCGTCGGCCTGGGCGTGAAGCTGGCCATCGCGTCGCGGTGACGCTTGCCCGTAGGGTGGGCTTCAGCCCACGCTGCGACGTCCGCGTGGGCTGAAGCCCACCCTACGAACTCATCTAGCGATTCAGGGAGCCGACATGCGGCTCGGCGTCGAAGCCGCCGAACCCGCTGCGCGGCGCGCGGGCCGGGAAATGGCGGTTCAGCTGCTGCAGGCGGGCCGTGGCCTCACCCTGGCCGGCGTGCCTCGACACGACATTGAAGACCTCGGTGCGCAGATGCCACAGCTCGCGCAGCGAGCGGGCATGGCGGATGCGAAGGGCCAGGTCTGTCGCCCCGGGCGTCGCGATGTCGTCCAGCGCGCCCACGAACTCCAGGCGCACGACCGCGAGCGGCGTCGCGCTCGACGCCGAGGGCGCGTCGACCTCGGGCTCTTCGTCGTCCTCGGCCGGCCAGCCGCCGACCAGCCAGTCGACGAAGCGCTGTTTCCAGCCGACCGGACCCCGCTGCAGGGCCGGCGGGCAGATTTCGACGCGCACCGGCGTCGCGGCCGGCTTGGCGGCGGTCGACGACGACGACGGCAGATGAACCAGAAGACCACACCACATGACGCATTCCCTGTCCCGCCTTGGCCCGCGGGTTGTGTTGCCGATTTTCGGGAGGCGTCGGGGCGGCGATCGCACGAAAAGCAAGACTGCGGCGCCGCAGATCGAAGCCTGGTCGCGATACGCTTGCAGCCCCCACGACCCTGGAGTGCTTCGATGACCTGGTGGCGCCGCATCGCCCTCGCCGTCCTGGCGGTTCTGTTGCTCGCGGCGGCCGCCGCCGCGACCTATGTCGTCCGCGTCCTTCCGCAGACGGACGGAAGCTTCCGCCTGGCCGGACCGGGGGCCGAGATCCGCATCGAGCGCGACGCCGAGGGCATCCCCACCATCCATGCCGGATCGCTGGAAGATGCGGCCTTCGGGCTCGGATTCGTGCATGCGCAGGACCGGCTGTGGCAGCTCGAGACGCACCGCCGCATCGGCGCCGGCCGCTTGTCCGAGGCCTTCGGCGAGGCCGCGCTGGACAACGACCGCTTCCTGCGCGCCCTGGGCGTGCGCCGCGCCGCCACGGCGCAATGGGCGCGCACGGGGCCGCAGGCGCGGGCGGTGGTGCTCGCCTACACGGCGGGCATCAACAGCTACCTGCGCGACGCGATGAAGGCGCGCCCGCCGGAGTTCGTCGTGCTCGGCCTCGCGCCCGAGCCCTGGACCCCGGAGGACACGCTCGCGTGGGCGATCATGATGGCCTGGGACCTGGGCGGGAACTGGAGCACCGAGCTGCTGCGCATGCGCCTGTCGCTGAAGCTGCCGGTTGCGCGCATCGACGAGCTGGTCCCGCCGTACCCGGGTGACAAGCCGCTGCCGACCGCCGACTACGCCGCCCTGTTCCGCAGCCTGCGCGTGGACGGCAAGCTGGGCCAGCAGGCGCAGGCCGCGGCGCCCGAGTCGGGCCTGGAGGGCATCGGATCGAACAACTGGGTGATCGCCGGCTCGCACAGCGCCACCGGCAAGCCGCTGCTGGCCAACGACCCGCACCTCAAGCTGAGCGCGCCGGCGCTGTGGTACTTCGCGCGCCTGGAGGCGCCGGGGCTCAAGGTGGCGGGCGCCACCATGCCCGGGCTGCCGGGCGTGGTGCTGGGCCAGAACGAGCACGTCGCCTGGGGCTTCACCAACACCGGGCCGGACGTGCAGGACCTCTACCTGGAGCGCATCTCGCCCGACGATGCCGGCCGCTACCAGACGCCCGAGGGCTGGGCGCGCTTCGAGACCTTCGAGGAGGTGATCAAGGTCAAGGGCGGTCCCGACGTGACCATGACGGCGCGCGCCACGCGCCACGGCCCGGTGATCTCCGACGCCGGGCGTGCCACCGAGGGCCTGACCGGGCCGGCCGACAAGCCGGCGTATGCGCTGGCCATGCGCTGGACCGCGCTCGATCCCGATGCCGGCGCGGGCACGCTGGACGCGTCGATCGGGTTCAACCGGGCGCAATCCGTGGCCGAGTTCGTCGCCGCCTCGGCGGCCTATGTGGCGCCCATGCAGAACATGGTGGTGGCCGACCGCGACGGGCACATCGGGGTGGTGTCGGCCGGGCGGGTGCCGCTGCGCCGGCCCGACAACGACCTGCGCGGCCTGGTGCCGGCGCCGGGCTGGGAGGCGCGCTACGACTGGGCCGGCTGGCTGCCCGCGCAACTCACGCCGAGAGAGCTCGACCCGGCCCGCGGCTGGATCGCGACCGCCAACCAGAAGATCCATGCCGCCGACTACCCGCACTACATCGGCAGCGAATGGGCGGCACCCTACCGCCAGCAGCGCATCGAGGAGCTGCTGGCCGCGCGTCCCACCCATGACATGGGCAGCCTCGCGCAGATGCACGGCGACGTGGTCTCGCTCGCGACGCGGCGGCTGCTGCCGTTCCTGCAGAAGGCCCACTCGACGCACGCGCTGGCGGGCGCCGCGCAACGGCAGCTCGAGGGCTTCGACGGCACGATGCGGGCCGAGGGCGCCGCGCCGCTGATCTTCTGGGCCTGGGCGCGCCAGCTTGCGCAGGGCCTGTTCGCCGACGAGATGGGTGCGGCGTTGTGGGAGCGCGCCGGCCGCAGCTTCCGCGATGCCACCGAGGCGGTGCTGGAGCGCAACGACGGCTGGTGGTGCGACGACAAGGGCACGCCGGCCGTCGAGACCTGCCAGCAGCAGATCGACGCGGCCTTCACGCGGGCGCTGGACGAGCTGCAGGCCTCCCAGGGTGCGGACCCGGCCGCCTGGCACTGGGGGCGGGTGCACATCGCGCGCTCGGAGCACCGGCCGTTCAGCCACGTGAAGCTGCTGGCGCGCTGGTTCGAGCTGCGCACCCCGGTGGGTGGCGACTCCTACACGATCAACGTGTCGCGGGTGAACCTGCGACCGGACCGGACCACCGGCGAGCTGTATCTCGACGAGCACGGGCCGTCGTTGCGCGCCTTGTACGACCTGGCCGATCCGGCGCAGTCGCGGGTGATGCATTCGAGCGGGCAGAGCGGGATCGTGTTCTCGTCGCTGTACCACCGCTTCGTGGGGCGGTGGGCGGCGGTGGAGTACGTGCCGCTGTGGGGCGGGAAGGCGGAGCAGACCTTGGTGCTGGTACCGGGCTCCTGAGGGGAGTGCGATCCCGGGTTGCACCCGGGCTACGGGCGGTAGCCCGGGTGCAACCCGGGACGCGGATGGCGCCTACACGCTGCCGAACAACGCCTTGCGCTGCGCGGTGTACCGCCACCACGGCGCCGCGGGCGCGCCGCCCATGAAATCGGTCGCGGCCATGAAGGTGTCGAGCACGCACGGATCCTGCCGCTGCCCGGTCGCCGCGCACAGCTTCTGGTACAGGACGAACGCATCCTTGCCGCGCAGCTCTTTCGGGGAATGGATGCCGATCAGGCGCAGGTCGGCGGCGAGCGAGGGCCCGATGTTGGGCAACTGCTCGAGCGTCTTGCACTCGGCCGCGCTCGCGGCCTTGGGTGACTTGATCACCACGGCGGACGCCATGGGGCTCACATCAGCATGTTGTTGCGGATCAGGCCGACGGCCAGGCCCTCGAGCTGGAAGTCGACGTCGCCGAAGGGCACGACGATGGTCTTGAAGTCGGGGTTCTCGGGGATCAGCTCGATGCTCGTGCGGGTGCGCTTGAAGCGCTTGACGGTGACATCGTCGCCCAGGCGCGCGACGACGATCTGGCCGTTCTTGGCGTCGGTGGCCTTTTGCACGGCGAGCAGGTCGCCGTCCATGATGCCGGCGTCGCGCATGCTCATGCCGCGCACCTTGAGCAGGAAATCGGGCCGGCGCGCGAACAGCGTGGCCTCCATCAGGTAGGTCTGGTCGATGTGCTCCTGGGCGAGGATGGGGCTGCCCGCGGCCACCCGGCCGACCAGCGGCAGCGAGAGCTGCGCCAGGCTGGGCAGCGGCAGGCTGAACTGCTTGCCGCGGATCTGGTTGAGCGCACGCAATGTGTCAGACTTCAAGCGGATGCCGCGCGAGGTGCCGCCCACCAGCTCGATGACGCCCTTGCGGGCCAGGGCCTGCAGGTGCTCTTCGGCGGCGTTGGCCGAGCGAAAGCCCAGCTCGCTGGCGATCTCGGCACGCGTGGGCGGGGCGCCGGTGCGTTCGATCGCGCTTTGCACCAGGTCGAGAATCTGCTGCTGTCGGTCGGTGAGTTTGGGGGCGTCTTGCATGGGGCCTCGCTTTGTCGGTGGCAGGCTGCATGGGGCATGAAGCGGCCAACTGAACGTCCATCCAGTACCTGTATTTTCATCCAGCTTCGCAAAAAATGCAAAACCCCCCCACCACCGTCGTTGTGCTCGGCACCGGCGGCACCATTGCCGGCACGGCCGGCCACGCCCTGGACAACGTCGGCTACACGGCCGGGCAGGTCGCGGTCGCGCAACTGGTGGCGGCCGTGCCGTCGCTGCAGGCCATCGAGGCGGAGCAGGTCGCGCAGCTCGACAGCAAGGACATGACCCATGCGGCCTGGCGCGAGCTGGCGGCGCGCTGCGCCCATCACCTGGGGCGGCGCGACGTGGCGGGCGTGGTGGTCACGCACGGCACCGACACGCTCGAGGAGACGGCCTGGTTCCTGCACCGCGTGCTCGCGCCGGCCAAGCCGCTGGTGCTGACCGGCGCGATGCGGCCGGCCACCGCCTTGCAAAGCGATGGGCCGCAGAACCTGTTCGATGCGGTGACCGTCGCGCGCACCCCCGGCGCACGCGGGGTGCTGGGCGTGCTCGGCGGCCAGGTCCACGGCGCGCGCGAGCTGCGCAAGACGCACCCTTATCGCATCGACGCCTTCGATTCGGGCGATGCGGGTCCCATCGCGTGGGTGGAAGAGGGCCGGTTGCGCCGCATTCGCGATTGGCCGGCCGGGGACCCGATCGGCGTCGAGCGCCTGCCTGCCGATGCGGGTGCCTGGCCGGTGGTGGAGATCGTCACCAGCCATGCCGGCGCACGCGCCGCGACCGTGCTCGCGCTGTGCGATGCGGGCGCGCGCGGGCTGGTGATCGCGGGCACGGGCAACGGCACGCTGCATGCCGAGCTGGAGCAGGCGCTGCTGCAAGCACAGGCGCGCGGCGTGCGCGTGCTGCGCAGCACGCGCACCCGCGCGGGCCGGGTGGTCGCGGCCGACGGCGACCGTTGGGCCGCCGCCGACGACCTCACGCCCGAGAAGGCGCGGGTGGAGCTGATGCTTACGCTGCTTTGACCGCGTGGGCGGTCGCCGTCCTCAGACGATGTTCAGCGTGACGTCGATGTTGCCGCGCGTCGCGTTCGAGTACGGGCACACCTGGTGGGCCGCTTGCACCAGCTTCTGCGCCGTTTCGCGGTCCATGCCGGGCAGCGAGATGTTCAGCGTGGCCTGGATCCCGAACCCGGTGGGAATGGGGCCGATGCCCACTTCGGCGGCGATCGACGCATCGGCCGGAACCTGGATCTTCAGCTTCGGGCCCACCGCCTTCATCGCGCCGATGAAGCAGGCCGAGTAGCCGGCCGCGAACAGCTGCTCGGGATTGGTACCCGGGCCGCCGGCGCCGCCCAGTTCCTTCGGCGTGGACAGGCGCACTTCGAGCGCGCCGTCGTTGGTCTTGGACGTGCCTTCGCGGCCCCCGGTGGAGGTGGCGTGGGCGGTGTAGAGGACTTTGTCGAGGGCCATGGTGCTTCCTTGGTGGGTGAGCGGGAGGGGATGAAAACCGGCGCCGTCAGGCGGCGTCCGGCTGCGGAAAGGACTGGATCTCGTCGCGCAGCTGCTTGAGCCGTCGCGTGAGCGCGGCCAGCTCGTCGAGGCTGCAGCCCGCGGCGCAGGCGACCTGCGGCGGGACCTTGGCGGCGCGCAGCTTGAGCGCGCGGCCGGCGCCGGTGAGGCTCAGCAGCACGCGCCGCTCGTCGGCGCTGTCGCGCTGGCGCTGCACCAGGCCCGAGGCCTCGAGCCGCTTGAGCAGCGGCGTGAGGGTGCCCGAGTCGAGCTGCAGGCGCTGGCCCAGCTCGGAGACGGTGAGGCCGTCGCCTTCCCACAGCACCAGCATCGCGAGGTATTGCGGGTAGGTCAGGCCCAGCGGCTCCAGCAGGGGCTTGTACAGCTTGGTCATGGCGAGCGAGGACGAATACAGCGCGAAGCACAGCTGGTGGTCCAGCTTGAGCATCTCGGCGGAATTCACCCGGCCCGGGGACATCGGTTTCGACATGGCGCAATTGTATTGCACGCAATTTAAATGTGCAAGTCCTTTCCAATCGCGGGGACAAGGACGGGAATGCAGATTGCCCACTCGCCGGCATGACCGCTCCCGCCATTCCGGCCGCCGTGCGGCAGTCACTGCGCGACACCTTCGGCCTGAGCCGGCTCCACGATGGGCAGCAGCAGGTGATCGCGCGCGTGCTCGACGGCGGCGACGCCCTCGCCATCATGCCCACCGGCGCCGGCAAGTCGCTGTGCTACCAGCTGCCGGCCCTGCACCTCGAAGGGACCACGGTGGTGGTCTCGCCCCTGATCTCGCTCATGAAGGACCAGGCCGACAAGCTGGAGCAGGCCGGCGTCGCGACCGAGCAGCTCAACAGCGCCCAGCCCAAGCGCGAGCAGGCCGCCTCGCTGGAGCGCATCGCCGGATCGGACAGCGCCATCGTGTTCGCGACGCCCGAGCGGCTGGCCGACCCGCACTTCATCGCGACCTTGCAGCGCCAGAGGGTGGGGCTGTTCGTCGTCGACGAGGCGCACTGCATCTCGCAATGGGGCCACGACTTCCGCCCGGCCTTCCTGGAGATCGGCAGCGCGCTCAAGCTGCTGGGCGACCCGCCGGTGCTGGCCCTCACCGCCACCGCCATCGCCGACGTGATCGAGGACATCCGCCAGCAGCTGGGCCGCCCGCAGATGCACGTGGTCAACACCGGCATCTACCGGCCCAACCTGCGCTTCCAGGTGGCGCAGGCGACGCGCGAGGAGGCCAAGTTCGAGCAGCTGCGCGAGGCGCTGTCGCGCGCGCGCGGATGTGGCATCGTCTACACGGCCACGGTGAAGGCATGCGAAGAAGTACACGCTCGGCTGCGCGCCTGCGGCGAGCCGGTGACGCGCTACCACGGCCGCATGCCCACCGCCGAGCGCAACGCCAGCCAGGACCTGTTCATGACCGGCCGGGCGCGCATCATGGTGGCGACCAACGCCTTCGGCATGGGCATCGACAAGCCCGACGTGCGTTTCGTCATCCACTACCAGATGCCCGGCAACCTCGAGTCCTACTACCAGGAAGCCGGCCGCGCGGGACGCGACGGCGAGCCGGCCGACTGCGTGCTGCTGTTCCACCGCAAGGACCGCCAGGTTCAGCAGTTCTTCCTGGCCAAGCGCTATCCCACCGCCGAAGACCTGCTGGCGGTGTGCACCGTCCTGTCGGCGGCGACGCGCCCGGTGGGCATCGAAGAGATCGCCGGCACCCTGAGCGCGGTGCCGCGCAACCGCATCGCGGTGGCGCTGCAGCTGCTGCGCGATGCCGGGCACGCGCGCAGCAATCGCGCCCGGACCTGGTCGCTGGCGACCCGCGCGACCGGCGGCGTCGATGATTTCGAGCGCCTGGCCAAGGGCTACGAGGAGAAGGCCGAGCGCGACCAGGAGGCGCTGGAGCGCATGGTGTTCTACGCGCAGACGGGCTTCTGCCGCTGGCGCGTGCTGCTCGACTACTTCGACGAGCCCCTGGGCGGCGAGCGCTGCGGCCAGTGCGACAACTGCCTGCAGCCGCCGCCGGAGCGGGTGGTCGAGCCGGCGCCCCAAGTGGTGGTCGAATCGATCGCGCCGTTCAAGGCGGGGGACGAGGTGCAGGTGCCTCGGTACGGCGAAGGGCGGGTCGAGCAGGTGGCGGGGGACGAGGTGAAGGTGGTGTTCCCCGATGGGGCGAAGCGCTCGTTCGTGGCGGAGTTCGTGAGGACGGCGTGATGCGATCCCCGGGTTGCACCCGGGCTACGAAGTCAGCGCATCGATCTGGGTGCTCAGCTCCAGCCAGCGCCCTTCGAGCTGCTCGATCTCGTCGCCGACCAGCTTCAAGCGCTTGCCCTTGTCCGCCAGCTCGGCCGGTGCCAGCGTGTTCTGCGCGAACACCGCCTCCAGCTCGTCGCGCTCGCTGAACAGCACGCCCAGGCGGTTGTCGATGCGGATCAGCTCCTTGCGCAGCGGCTTGACCTGGTCGGCGCGCTGCTGGCGCGCCAGTGCGGCGGCCTTGCGGTCTTCGCGCCGGTTGGGCGCATCGTCCGAAGGCTTGGCCGCGGCGGTCTCGCGCAAGGCCTTCGCCTGCTCCTTCGCGGTGTCGAGCAGCCAGCGCTGGTAGTCGTCGAGGTCGCCGTCGAAGGGGCGCACGCCGCCGCCGGCGACCAGCCAGAACTCGTCGCAGACCTCGCGCAGCAGCGCGCGGTCGTGGCTCACCAGCATGACCGTGCCCTCGAACTCGTTGAGCGCCATCGACAGCGCCTCGCGGGTGTCGAGGTCGAGGTGGTTGGTCGGCTCGTCCAGCAACAGCAGGTTGGGCCGCTGCCAGACCAGCATGGCCAGCACCAGCCGCGCCTTCTCGCCGCCGCTGAGCGTACCCACGGCCTGGTTGACCATGTCGCCCTCGAAGCGGAACTGGCCGAGGAAGTTGCGCAGCTCCTGCTCGCGCGCCTGCGGGCTCACCTCGCGGGCGAGGCGGATCATGTGGTTGAGCGGCGAGTCGTCGGGGCGCAGCACGTCCATCTCCTGCTGGGCGAAGTAGCCGATCGCCAGGCCCTTGCCTTCGGTGATGGTGCCGGCGAGCGCGGGCTGGGTGCGCGCCACCGTCTTCACCAGCGTCGACTTGCCCTGGCCGTTGGCGCCGAGGATGCCGATGCGCTGGCCGGCCAGCACGCCGCGGTTGATGCCGCGCACGATGATCTTGTCGCCGAGCCCGGCGCCGGGCCGCCCCAAGCCGGGCTCGACCCCCTCGGGGGGTGTGTCGCCGTACTCGGCGACCGGGGGCGCACGGTAGCCACAAGCAACCTCGTCCAGCGCCAGCATCGGGTTAGGCAGCGACACCGGCTCGCGGAACTCGAACGAAAAATCGGCGGCGGTCAGCACCGGTGCGAGCTTCTCCATCCGCGACAAGGCCTTCACCCGGCTTTGCGCCTGCTTGGCCTTCGAGGCCTTGGCCTTGAACCGGTCGATGAACTTCTGCAGGTGGGCGATGCGCTCCTGCTGCTTCTCGTAGCTCGCCTGCTGCAGCGACATGCGCTCGGCGCGCATCTCTTCGAAGGCGGTGTAGTTGCCGGTGTAGCGGGTGAGCTTGGCGTCGTCGAGGTGCAGGGTGACGCGGGTGATGGCGTCGAGGAACTCGCGATCGTGGCTGATGACGATGAGCGTGCCTTCGTAGCGCTGCAGCCAGGCTTCGAGCCACACCAGGGCATCGAGGTCGAGGTGGTTGGTCGGCTCGTCGAGCAGCATCAGGTCGGCCGGGCACATGAGCGCCCGCGCCAGCTGCAGCCGCATGCGCCAGCCGCCGGAGAAGCTGTTGACCGGCGCGTCGAGCTGGTCGGTGCGAAAGCCCAGCCCCAGCAGCATGGCCTGGGCACGGGCGCGTGCATCGAACCCGCCCGCATCGCTGATCGCGTGGTGCGCCTCGGCGATGGCGTGGCCGTCGTCGGCGGCCTCGGCCTGTGCCAGCTGCGCCTGGGCTTCCATGAGGCGCGTGTCGCCCTGCAGCACGAAATCGGTCGCGCCCTCGGATGTCTCGGGCATGTTCTGCGCGACTTCGGCCAGGCGCCAGCGCGGCGGCATGTCGAGATCACCGCCGTCGGCGTGCAGCCGGTTCGTCAGCAAGGCGAACAGCGAGGACTTGCCCGCGCCGTTGCGCCCGACCAGGCCGACCTTCTCGCCGGGCTGCAGCGTCACCGTGGCGTTGTCCAGCACGACCTTGGTGCCGCGGCGCAAGGTCAGCTCGCGCAGGCTGATCATCGTTGCCCCCAGCGGGCCAGCGCGTCGCGGGTGACGAGCAGGACCTGGTCGTCGCCGGCGCTGGTCTCCAGCCAAGCCACCTCGAGGCGCCGGAAGGCGTGCTCGAAGTGGGCGCGCTCGTTGCCGATCTCGAGCACCAGCACGGCGTCGGGCGTCATCTTCGAAGGCGCGTCGCGCAGGATGGCGCGCACCAGGTCCATGCCGTCGGCACCCCCGGCCAGGGCCATGGCCGGCTCGTGCCGGTACTCGGCGGGCAGGGCGTCCATGCTGGCGGTGTTGACGTAGGGTGGGTTGCACAGGATGAGGTCGTACGGTCCGCGCACGCCGGCCAGCAGGTCCGACCTGACCAGCGTGATGCGCTTGCCCAGCTGGTGCTTGTCGACGTTGATGCGCGCCACGGCCAGCGCATCGTCGGAGATGTCGGCGGCATCGACCACCACCTCCGGATAGGCCATCGCCGCGATCACCGCCAGGCTGCCGTTGCCGGTGCACAGGTCGAGCACGCGCTGGGTGCGGTCGGACAGCCACGCATCGAGGGTGCCGCTGCCTTCGCCGTCGGCCAGCAGCTCGGCGATGAAGGAGCGCGGGACGATGGTGCGCTCGTCGACGTAGAAGGGCACGTTCTGCAGCCAGGCCTCGTGGGTGAGGTAGGCGGCGGGCTGGCGCGTTTCGATGCGGCGCGCGACCAGCGCTTCGGCCTTGGCCTGCTCCTCGGGCGTGAGGATCCGCTGGGCATGCGTCTCCAGCGCGTCGAGCTCCAGGCCCAGCGCCCACAGCACCAGCCAGGCGGCCTCGTCGAAGGCGTTGGTGGTGCCGTGCCCAAACGAAACGCCCGCCTGTTTGAGGCGGGCGGCTTCGGCCGTTATCAGTTCGATCAAAGTCATAGGAGCAGATTTTCCATCGTCCGCCGGTAGATGTTCTTCAGCGGCTCGATGTCGGACACGTCGACGTGCTCATCGATTTTATGGATGGTGGCGTTGACCGGGCCGAATTCCACCACCTGCGGGCAGATCTTCGCGATGAAGCGACCGTCCGAGGTGCCACCCGTGGTCGACAGCGCCGGAGTGAGCCCGGTCTCGGCCCCGATCGCGGCCGTCATCGCCTCGCTCAGCGAGCCGACCGGCGTCAGGAAGGGCTCGCCGCCCAGCGTCCAGGCGAGGTCGTAGTCGAGCTGGTGCTTGTCGAGCACCGCATGCACTTGCTGCTTCAGTCCCTCGGGCGTCGACTCGGTGCTGAAGCGGAAGTTGAAGTCGACCACCAGCTCGCCCGGAATGACGTTGCTCGCGCCGGTGCCGCCGTGGATGTTGGACATCTGCCAGCTCGTGGGCGGGAAGTAGCGGTTGCCGCGGTCCCACTCGATGCCTGCCAGCTCGGCCAGCGCCGGCGCCGCGAGGTGGATCGGGTTCTTGGCGAGCTGCGGGTAGGCGATGTGGCCTTGCACGCCCTTGACCGTGAGCTTGCCCGACAGGCTGCCGCGCCGGCCGTTCTTGATCATGTCGCCGACACGGTCGACGCAGGTGGGCTCGCCGACGATGCAGCAATCGAGGCGCTCGCCGCGTTCCTGCAAGGCATCGACCAGCTTCACCGTGCCGTCGAGGGCCGGTCCTTCCTCGTCGCTGGTGATCATCAAGGCGATCGAGCCGGCGTGTTGCGGGTGGGCCGCGACGAACTCCTCGATCGCGACCACCATGGCCGCGAGCGAGGTCTTCATGTCGGCGGCGCCGCGGCCGAAGAGCTTGCCGTCGCGGTGGGTAGGCACGAAGGGATCGCTGTGCCATTGCGCCAGCGGGCCGGTGGGGACGACGTCGGTGTGGCCGGCGAAGGCCAGCAGCGTGCCTTGCGCGCCGCGCGTGCCCCGGCGCAGGGCCCAGAGGTTGGTGACGCGGAAGTCGCCGGGGCCGCTGACGAGCGTCTCGCAATCGAAGCCCAGCGGCGACAGCCGCTGGGCGATCAGGGCCTGGCACCCGCCGTCGTCCGGCGTGACCGAGCGGCAGGAGATGAGCTGCTCGGTGAGCTGGAGGGCGCGCGACATCAGTACTGCGTCATCGTCCCGCGGGTGCTCAGCTCGTCCGGCCGCACATCGAGCGTGATCTCGGTGAAGGTCGGCTGGTCGTCCGGCTCTTCCTTCTTCTTCTCGACCCGCGACACGGGGCTCATGTCGTTCTGCAGGCGCCACATCAGGTTGGTGGGCGAGTCGGCGAAGGCCAGGCCCTCGTCGCGGGTGATGGTGCCCTGCGTGATGAGGCGCGCCAGGTCCTGCTCGAAGGTCTGCGAGCCCTCGGCCAGCGACTTCTCCATCGCCTCCTTGACGCCGTTGAAGTCGCCTTGCTCGATGAGCTCGGAGACCAGCTTGGTATTGAGCATGACCTCGACCGCCGGCACCCGCCCGCCCGCCGTCGCACGCACCAGGCGCTGCGACACGATGGCGCGCAGGCCCGAGGCCAGGTCGGCCAGCAGGGCGGGACGCGCCTCGGGCGTGTAGAACGACAGGATCCGGCCCAGCGCGTGGTAGCTGTTGTTGCCGTGCAGCGTCGACAGCACCAGGTGGCCCGACAGCGCATACGAAATGGCGGCGGTCATGGTCTCGCGGTCGCGGATCTCGCCGATGAGGATGGCGTCGGGCGCCTGGCGCAGCGCGTTCTTCAGGCCGACCTGCAGCGACTGCGTGTCGCGGCCGACCTCGCGCTGGTTGACCACCGACTTCTTGTTGCTGAACAGGAACTCGATCGGGTCCTCGATGGTGAGGATGTGGCCGGCCATCTGCTGGTTGCGCTGCTCCAGCATGGAGGCGAGGGTGGTGGTCTTGCCGGTGCCGGTGGCGCCCACCATCAGGATCAGGCCGCGCTTTTCCAGCACCAGGGTGTTGAGCAGCGGCGGCAGGCTGAGCGTGTCCAGCGCCGGGATGTGATGCGGGATGCAGCGGAACACCGCGGCGATGGAGCCGCGCTGCTTGAAGCCGCTGAGGCGGAAGCTGCCCACACCGGCCAGGCCCACGCCGACGTTGAGTTCGCCGGTGTCTTCCAGCTCTTCCAGCTGCGAGGGCGTCAGCAGCTCCGACAGCAACTGGCGCGGCTGGGCGTGGGTGAGCGGCTGGTCGGACAGCTGCAGGATCTGCCCGTTGATCTTGATGAGGATGGGCGTGTTGGCCGACAGGTACACGTCGGACGCGCCTTTGTCCGCCATCAGGCGCAGGACGCGCTCCATGTTGCCGCTCATGAACAAATCCCCCGTTGACTTTCAGCCGGACATTGTCGGGCGTTGCCCGAACCCCTGTTCCGGATCATTTCACGCTTTCCGGCCCCATCTCGCTGCCGAACACGCTGTAACGATTGCCTTGCCGGTGCTTGGCAAGGTACATGGCTTCGTCGGCGCGCTGGATCAGCTCGTTGGCATCGAAGGCGTCGCGCGGGTACATGCTGATGCCGATGCTCACGCCCATGTCGACGTCCAGGTCGGCCGTGCGAAGCGGGCGCGAGAACTTGTCGAGCAGGGTCTCGGCCACGCGACGGGCCTCGTGCTCCTCGTCCATGGCCTCCAGCAGGATGACGAACTCGTCGCCGCCCCAGCGTGCGACGGTGTCGACCTCGCGCACGGTGGCCTTCATCAGCCGCGCGGTCAGCACCAGCACCTGGTCGCCCACCGAATGGCCGTGGCTGTCGTTGATGCGCTTGAAGCGGTCGAGGTCGACGAACAGCACCGCGAGGCAGCCGCCGTTGCGGCGCGTCGAGAGGATGGCGTGCTCGAGGCGGTCGATGAAGACGGCGCGGTTGGGCAGGCCGGTCAGCGTGTCGTGGCGCGCCATGTGCGCCATGCGGTTGCGGCTGGCGTCGAGCTCGGCCATCGTCGACTTGATGCGGGTCTGCATCTCGTCGAAGCCGCGCGCGAGCTCGCCGATCTCGTCCTGGCGCGCGGTCGGCAGCTCGCCCACCGCGTGCTCGCTGGAGAAGCGCTTGATCTCGCGCGTCATCTGGTTGAGCGGGCGGGTGACCAGGCGCGCCGCGAACATCGCCAACACGATCGCCACGGCGCTGAAGGCCAGCACGATCTGCACCGTGGTGCGACCGAGTACGCGCGTGGCCTGGATGATCTCGGACAGCGGCTCGGCGATGCCCAGCACCACGAAGCGCGATCGCGCACCGGGCCTGGCCGTGGGGTCGGGCTCGCGTCCCAGGGGCAGGCGGATGAAGGCGCCCAGCACCGGGTTGGCCTCGCCCTGTCCCAGGTCGGCCCGCGCGAGCAGCGGCTGGGTCTTGCCCTGCAGCAGCCCTTGCACGTCGGCGAAGCTGTCCTGGATCATCACCCGGCGGCCCTGGTCGAAGCCGAAGGTCTGCGCCGGGTCGGGGTGGATGAGGAAGTCGCCCCACTCGTTGGTGAGGAAGAGCTGCAGGTGGGCCGGCAGGTCGGCCTTGAGCTCGGCGAACACGCGGTTCACGTCGACGCTGACCACCACCAGGCCCAGCGAGGCGGCGTCGCCGGCGACCACCGGGCTGGACACGTGCAGGGTGGGCTGGTTGAGCGCTGCATGCGAGCCGAGCTCGTGGTTGATGCCGATCTTCGACAGGAACACCTCGCCGCCGTGCAGCGGGAGCGCGCTGAACACATAGGGGAAGTGCGCCTTCTCCTGCAGCAGGGTGTCGGGCACGCGCACCGTGCCCTGGCCGTCGCGATCGACGCGCACCAGCTCCAGGCCGTGGTCGGAGGCGCTGATCAGGCGCACCTGGAAGTACTGCGGGTTGGCGCGCAGCATCGCGTGGAAGGCGTCGGCGAGCGCTGCTTTCTGATCGTCGCGGGCGCTGGCCGGGGTGGCGGCGATGCCGCGCGTGAGCTCCAGCTCGGCCAGCATGCGCACGTCGTCGCTGCTGTCGCGGATGGCGCTGGACAGGCGTCGTCCGAAGACCTGCGTGGCGCTCATCAGGTCCCGCTCGGCGGCGCGCACCAGCAGCTCGCGGCTCTGGGTGTACGAGTACAGCCCGGTGAGGCCGGTGGCCAGGACGCCGAAGGCCGCCAGCAGCACGCCAAGGCGGAAGCGGATCCCCAGGCGCATGGCGTACACAGGGCTACCGCGCGCCGAGGGCGACCGGCCGGTCGCCCGAGACGATGTGGCCCCACGTCGTGGAGCGCCGGTTCGCATCCTCGACCGGCTCGAGCCAGATGATCTTGTTGCGGCCGTCGTCGGCCTCGCCGGGCTCGACGGTGTTGGCCAGGCCCTGGCGCTCGGTGAGGGTGTGGCTCACCGACTTCTCCAGCATGTGGTCGATCCAGGCCTCGGCCAGGGCCTTGTTCTTCGCCCCGCGGGTGACGGTCCAGCAGTCCAGCCACGCCAGTGCGCCTTCGCGCGGGATGACGTAGCCGATGTCCGCGCCGGCCTTCTTGAGCTGCTGGACCTGCTGGGTGCCGTAGTTGGCGAACAGCAGCGCGACCTTGTGGTCGCGGAACAGTTCCACCGATTCCTCCGGCAGGCTGTAGAAGGTCAGCACGTTGCGGCGCAGGGCGACCAGGTGGGCCGCGACCTCGCGAAAGGCGGTCTCGTCGAGCTGGAAAGGGTCGGGCTTGCCCAGCGCCAGCGCGGCGATGGAGAAGTTGTGCCCGCCGGTGTCGAAGGCCAGCACCTTGCCCTTGAAGCGCGGATCCCACAGGGCGCCGATGGAGCTCGGCGGCTCCTTGACCTGCTGCCGGTCGTAGATGAGGCCCATCTCCGAGAAGGTGTAGGGCACGGCATAGACCTGGCCGTCGCGCACGAGGTTGGGAATGCGCTCGCGCTCGCGAAAGCGCGGCAGCTGGTGGGCGACGTTGGGGATGTTGGCCAGGTTGAGCGGCACGCTCAGGCCCTTGTCGACGTAGCGCTTGAGCTCGGCGGTGTTGACCGCGAAGACGTCGAAGTCGCGCCCGGCGTTGCCGCTCACGCGGTCCCACAGCACCTCGTCGGAGCCGACGATGGTGACCTGCACGCTGACCTGGTGGCGCTTCTCGAAGGCCTTGACGATGTCGGGATCGGCGTAGCCCGGCCACGCGAGCACGCGCAGCGTTTCGGCGGCGTGGACGCCGGCGGCGAGCAGCGCGAGCGCAAGCAGGGCTGCGCTCAGGCCGGCCCGGCGAGCGAGGTTCGGTGCCGGGCTCCTCATGTTCAACTGCGCAGCAGGTCGTTGATGCTCGTCTTGGCGCGCGTCTGGGCATCGACGCGCTTGACGATGACGGCGCAGTACAGGCTGTACTTGCCGTCGGCGCTGGGCAGGTTGCCGCTCACCACCACCGAGCCGGCCGGCACGCGGCCGTAGATGACTTCGCCGGTGGTGCGGTCGTAGATCTTGGTGCTCTGGCCGATGAACACGCCCATCGAGATCACCGAGTTCTCCTCGACGATCACGCCCTCGACGATCTCGGAGCGCGCGCCGATGAAGCAGTTGTCCTCGATGATGGTCGGATTGGCCTGCATGGGCTCGAGCACGCCGCCGATGCCCACGCCGCCCGACAGGTGCACGTTCTTGCCGATCTGCGCGCAGGAGCCGACCGCGGCCCAGGTGTCGACCATCGTGCCTTCGTCGACGTAGGCGCCGATGTTCACGAAGCTGGGCATGAGGATGGCGTTCTTCGCGATGTAGGAACCTCGGCGGGCGACGGCCGGCGGCACGATGCGCACCCCGGTGGCGCGGATCTCTTCCTCGCTGAGGTGCGCGAACTTCGTCTGCACCTTGTCGAAGAAGGCCAGCTCGCCGGCCTGCATGAGCTGGTTTTCCTGCAGGCGAAACGACAGCAGCACGGCCTTCTTCACCCACTGGTTCGTGGTCCACTGGCCCACGCCCTGGCGCTCGGCCACGCGCACGCGGCCCTTGTTCAGGTCGGCGATCACGTGCTCCACGGCCGCGCGGATCTCCGGGCTGTTGGTGGTGGTGAGCGAGGCGCGGTTCTCCCACGCGAGGTCGATAAGAGACGAGAGTTCTTGGGTCATGGCGTGACAAGCGGTGAGGGGGCCACGGAGCGGGCATAGGCGCAGATGCGCCGCGCGGCTTCCAGGCATTCGTCGACCTCTGCGACCAGCGCCATGCGGATACGCCCGGCGCCGGGATTGGCGCCGTGTGATTCACGCGCCAGCAGGCTGCCCGGAAGTACCGCCACATTGTATTGAGCCAGCAGCCCGCGGGCGAAGGCGATGTCGCTGCCCTCCGGTGCGATTCGGGACACGTCGGCCCACAGGTAGAAGCCGGCGTCGGGCAGGGCGACGTCCATCACCTCGGCCAGCATGGGCGTGACCTGCGCGAACTTGCGGCGGTACTTGTCGCGGTTGGCGATCACGTGCTCCTCGTCGCACCAGGCGGCGATGCTCGCCTGCTGCAGGGTCGGGCTCATCGCGCTGCCGTGGTAGGTGCGGTACAGCAGGAACGACTTGAGCACGGCCGCGTCGCCGGCGACGAAGCCCGAGCGCATGCCGGGCACGTTGGAGCGCTTGGAAAGGCTGGTGAACACGACCAGCCGGCGGAAGTCGGTGCGGCCCAATGCGTGCGCGGCCTCCAGCGCGCCCAGCGGCGGCTCGTCGCGGAAGTAGATCTCGGAGTAGCACTCGTCGGAGGCGATGACGAAGCCGAATCGGTCGCTGAGTTCGAACAGTTTTTTCCACTCGGCCAGGGGCATGACCGCGCCGGTGGGGTTGCCCGGCGAGCACACGTAGACCAGCTGCGTGCGGGCCCAGGTGGCGTCGTCGATCGAATCCCAGTCGGCGGCGAAGTTGCGCGCCGGGACGCTGTTGGCGAAGGCTGTCTGCGCGCCCGCCAGCAGGGCCGCGCCCTCGTAGATCTGATAGAACGGATTGGGGCAGACCACGGTCGCGCCGGGCTGCGTCGGATCGATCACGGTCTGGGCGATGGCGAACAGCGCCTCGCGCGAGCCGTTGACCGGCAGGACCTGCGTGGCGGCGTCGAGCACCACGCCGTAGCGCCGCGTGACCCAGTCGCACATCGCCTGGCGCAGGCCCGGGTCGCCGGCGGTGGCGGGGTAGTGGGCCAGTCCCTTGAGGTTGGCGACCAGCGCCTCCAGGACCAGCGCCGGCGTCGGATGGCGAGGCTCGCCGATGCCCAGGCCGATGGGCTTGTACTGCGGGTCGGGGGTGATGTCGCGCGTGAGGGCGCGCAGTCGCTCGAAGGGGTAGGGGTGCAGCCTGGCGAGCAACGGGTTCATGCCGCGATTATCGGCGTGCGGGTCGTGCACGCATGGCGGCGCGCGTGTTGCTTCGCACAGCGGTGTGGCCCGGGTGCAACCCGGGGTGGGTGGTCCGCGGCCGATCCCCGGGTTGCACCCGGGCTACGAGGAACGCCTGAAGGCCTCGCTGCCGGTTCGCAGTGCCGGCGCTTTCCATTCTTTCGGCCACACCGGCTGCCCCTTGTCGCCCAGCGGGCTGGCAATGCCCAGCTTGCGCATCAGCGTGGCCGCGTCGTAGGGCGCGTGGACCTTCACGTCGTTGTCGAAGTAGCAGTAGATGTCGCGTGCGGCGCGCTTCGGGCCCGGACGTGTCGAGGCGAGCCGCGCATCGTCGACCTGCCCGCCTTCGCTCCAGGTGCGGATGCGCCGGGCCCAGCGCGACAGCGCCGCGTCGCTGTAGCCGCTGGCGTAGAGCTCCTTGTCGCCGTGCAGCCGCAGGTAGACGAAGTCGGAGGTCAGGTCCTCGAGCAGCGGCCACTTGCCGGCGGTGTCGGCGACGACCAGTGCGATGCGATGCCGCCGCAGCAGCGCGACGAAGGCCGGATCGACGAAGCTCGGATGGCGGATCTCCACCGCGTGGCGCAGCGGCCGCTTGCGATCGGGCAGGAGGCTGGTGCGGCCCTCGACGCGGTGATCGTGGCCCTTCGCCATGTCGGCGGCGGCGGCGGTGTCGCGCGGCAGCAGCGCGAAGAAGGGCTCGAAGCGCTCCGGCCTGAACTGCATCATCGGCGGGAACTGCCAGAGGATGGGCCCGAGCTTGTCCTTGAGCTCGAACAAGCCGTTGGCGAAGAAGTTGGCCAGCGGCGTCTCGATGTCGTTGAGGCGCTTCAGGTGGGTGATGTACTTCGGCCCCTTGACCGCGAAGACGAAGCCCTCGGGCGTGGCGTCGTGCCACTCGGCGTAGTAGGCGGGATCCTGCAGGGAATAGAACGAGCCGTTGATCTCGATGGTGGGCAGCATGCGCGAGGCGTATTCGAGCTCGCGATGCTGTGGCAGCTTGGGCGGGTAGAACACGCCGCGCCAGGGGGCGTAGCGCCAGCCGGAGATGCCGATGAGGATGGGGCCTGCCATGGATGACGCATCGGCAAGCAGCGTACCTGTGGCCCGGGTTGGGAACCCGGGTTGCACCCGGGCTACAGCGTGCCGGTCTGCGAGGGGTGCTGCGGCAACACGACGACCGCCTCGGGCTTCCACCCCTTCTTGCGATGCTCGGCCACCACGTTGGTGTAGATCCCCCCGCGCACATACCACTTCGCCGTGATGCGGATGAAGCGCGGATCGGTCGCCTTCACCATGTCGTCCAGGATGGTGTTGGTGACCTTCTCGTGGAACGCGCCCTCGTTGCGGTAGCTCCAGAAGTACATCTTCAGGCTCTTGAGCTCCACGCACAGCTTGTCGCAGATCATGTCGATCGTGAAGTGCGCGAAGTCGGGTTGCCCGGTCAGCGGGCAGTGGCAGGTGAACTCGGGCACCTGGAACTGGATGACGTAGTCGCGCTCGGGTGCCGGATTGGGGAAAACGTGCAGTTCCTTGCTCGGCGCGGAGGGCGGATCGACGGGCATTTCGCGCTGCTTGGGCGCGCCCTTGGAGGCGGCGGACTTGGCCATGGCGGTGACGTTTCGAGAGGGTTCCGAGGGGGGCGCGATGGTATCATCCAGCCCTTCAACTAGCCCGCGTCATCGCGGGTTTTTTCAATCAAATCAACGACTTGAGCGCACCCGCCTCGCGCTTTGCCGCTGTCTTTCCATGCGCCTGAATTCGATCAAGCTCTCCGGCTTCAAGTCGTTCGCCGAACCCACGAATTTCCAGTTGCCGGGCCAGCTCGTCGGGGTCGTCGGCCCCAACGGCTGCGGCAAGTCCAACATCATGGACGCGGTGCGCTGGGTGCTGGGCGAGAGCAAGGCCTCCGAGCTGCGCGGCGAGTCCATGCAGGACGTCATCTTCAACGGCTCGGGCAACCGCAAGCCGGCCAGCCGCTCCAGCGTCGAGCTGGTGTTCGACAACAGCGATGCGCGCGCCGGCGGCCAGTGGAACCAGTTCACCGAGATCGCCGTCAAGCGCGTGCTCACGCGTGACGGCACCTCCAGCTACTACATCAACAACCAGCCGGTGCGCCGCCGCGACGTGCAGGACGTCTTCCTCGGCACCGGCCTGGGCCCGCGGGCCTACGCCATCATCGGCCAGGGCACCATCAGCCGCATCATCGAGAGCAAGCCCGAGGAGCTGCGCCTGTTCCTCGAGGAAGCGGCCGGCGTGTCCAAGTACAAGGAGCGCCGGCGCGAGACCGAGAACCGGCTCAAGGACACGCGCGAGAACCTCACCCGCGTCGAAGACATCCTGCGCGAGCTCAACAGCAACCTCGACAAGCTCGAGAAGCAGGCCGAGGTCGCGAGCCAGTACCGCGGCCTGCAGGACCAGGGCACGCTCAAGCTGCACCAGCTGTGGTTCCTCAAGCACCGCGACGCGGCGAGCGAGGAAGAGCGCGTCAAGAAGGAGGTGCTGGCCGCCACCAACGCGCTCGAGGAGCGCATGGCCGAGCTGCGCCACGGCGAGGCCGAGCTCGAGACCATCCGCCAGGCCCACTACGCCGCCAGCGACGAGCTGCATGCCGCCCAGGGCTCGCTGGCGGAAGCCGCGCTCGAGGTGAGCCGGCTCGAGGAGCGCATCCGTTACGTCGTCGAAGGCCGCCAGCGCATCGAGCAGCGCCTGGCCGAGCTCAAGGCGCAAAGCGAGCAATGGACGCAGCGCCAGACCGAGGCGCAAGACGAGCTGGAGCAGATCGCCGCCCAGATCGCCATGGCCGACGAGCAGAGCGAGGTGCTGGGCGCGCAGGCCGAGGAGCAGTCGGGCAACCTGCCGGGCTTCGAGGATGCGCTGCGCGCGGCCCAGTCGCGCAGCAACGAGCAGCGCGGCGCGGTGGCCGTCGTGCAGCAGCAGATCCAGGTGCTGGCCGCCGAGAGCCGCAACATCGACGAGCAGCGCCGCCAGCTCAACGGCCGCCGCGAGCGCCTGGACGGCGAGCGCCGCCAGCTCGCCGCGCCCGACACCGAGCGGCTGGAAGAGCTCCAGCGCCAGTTCACCGTCGCCGAAGAGGCCCACCAGACCACCGACGCCCGCCTGCACGAGCTGACCGAGCAGGTGCCCGCGCTCGACGACGACCGCCGCCTCAAGCAGGACCAGGTCAACACCGAGGCCGCCAGGCAGGCCGACCTCAATGCCCGCCTGGAGGCGCTGCGCGCCCTGCAGGAGAAGGTGCAGACCGAAGGCAAGCTCAAGCCCTGGCTGGCCAAGCACGGCCTCGACGGCCTGCCCGGCCTGTGGACCAGGATCCACATCGAGACCGGCTGGGAGACCGCGCTCGAAGCGGCCTTGCGCGAGCGCATCAACGCGCTCGAGGTCGGCAGGGTCGAAACGGTGCGCGCCTTCGCCGCCGACGCACCGCCCGCCAAGCTGGCCTTCTACACGCCCCCGCAGGCTGCCATCGCCAACACCCACCAGACGCTGCCGCGCCTGTCGGAATTGCTGCGCCTCGGCGATGCGGGCCTGAAGGCGCTGCTCAACGACTGGCTGGAAGGCGTCTACACGGCGGCAAACCTCGACGACGCGCTGGCGGCACGTTCGCAGCTCACCCACGGCGAGGTCATCATGACCCGCGAGGGCCATGCCGTGAGCCAGTTCGCGGTCGCCTTCTACGCGCCCGATTCCGAGCAGGCCGGCATGCTGGCCCGCGCCCAGGAGATCGAGAACCTGGAGCGCCAGCTGCGGGCGCAATCGCTGATCGCCGAAGAGGCCCGCAGCAGCGCGGTGCGCGCCGAGGCGGCCTACACCGAGGCCTCGCAGCGACTGGTGTCGGCACGGCGCGAGGCGGCCGAGGCCCAGACCCGCGCCCACCAGCTGCAGGTCGAGCTGCTGCGCCTGTCGCAGCAGGCCGAGCAGACCACTGCGCGGCGCGCCCAGCTCGACGAGGAGCTGGCCGAGATCGACAGCCAGCTCGACGAGCTGAACGAGCGCAGCGCCACGGGCGAGGCGAAGTTCGAAGAGCTCGACATGCAGCTCGCCAACACCCAGGAGCGCCATGCCGAGCTCGAGGAAGGCGTGATCGCCGCCGAGCGCAAGCTGGCCGGGGCGCGCGAGCAGCTGCGCGCGCTGGAGCGCCAGGCCCAGGAAGCGCAGTTCTCGTCGCGCGCGCTGGCCGCGCGGCGCGGCGAGCTGCAACGCAGCATCGAGACCGCCGTCCAGCAGGTCGCGGCCAACGAGCAGTCGGCGGCCCAGCTCCACGAGGAGCTCACCGTGCTGACCGACGCCGCCGCGCAGGCCGGCCTGCAGTCCGCGCTGGCCCTCAAGCTCGAGCGCGAGGCCGCGCTCGGCGCCAAGCGCAGCGAATACGACGACCTCACCCTGCGCCTGCGCCGCGCCGACGAGCAGCGGCTCGCGCACGAGCAAAGCCTGCAGCCGCTGCGCGACCGCATCACGAAGCTGCAGCTCGAGGAGCAGGCGGCGCAGCTGGGCGGTGCGCAGTACATGGAGCAGCTCACCGCGGCCGCGGTCGACATGGAGGCGCTGGCCCGCAACGTGGCCGACAACAACGTCAAGCTCTACGGCCTGCAAGGCGAGATCGACCGCATCAACCGCGACATCGCCGCGCTGGGCGCGGTCAACCTCGCGGCGCTCGACGAGCTCACCGCGGCACGCGAGCGCAAGGCCTTCCTCGACGCGCAGTCGGCCGACCTGAACGAAGCCATCACCACGCTCGAGAACGCCATCCACAAGATCGACCTGGAGACGCGCGACCTGCTGGGGGCCACCTTCAACCAGGTCAACGAGCACTTCGGCCGCATGTTCCCCAGCCTGTTCGGCGGCGGCAATGCCAAGCTGGTGATGACCGGCGACGAGATCCTCGACGCCGGCGTGCAGGTGATGGCGCAGCCGCCGGGCAAGAAGAACAGCACCATCCACCTGCTGTCGGGCGGCGAGAAGGCCCTGACCGCGATCGCGCTGGTGTTCGCCATCTTCCAGCTCAACCCGGCGCCGTTCTGCCTGCTCGACGAGGTCGACGCGCCGCTGGACGACGCCAACACCGAGCGCTACGCCAAGCTGGTCATGGAGATGGCCAAGAGCACGCAGTTCCTGTTCATCAGCCACAACAAGATCGCGATGGAGATGGCGGAGCAGCTCATCGGCGTGACCATGCAGGAGCAGGGCGTGTCGCGCATCGTTGCAGTGGACATGGAAGCTGCCGTCGGCATGGCCGAGGCCGCCTGATCGACGGCCCCGGATGAGCAGCAGCCTCACGATCGCGCTGGCGGCCCTGGGGGGTGTCGTGCTCGCGGCCGTCGTGGCGCACGGTGCCTGGCAGGCGCGCAAGGTGAGCCCCAGGCGTGCCGCCGAGCCCATGCCGCCGCGCCCGCCCGCCGACACGCCGCGCGAGATGCGTGAACCCGTGCTCGACCCGATCACGCCGGTGGAGCCGCCGACAGCCGCCCCGCAGGCGCGCCCACCCAGGCGCCCGAGCGCGCGCCTGGACGCGCTCATCGACGCCATCGCGCCGCTCACCATCGAGGCGCCCATCGCCGGCGATGTGGTGCTCATGCACCTGCCCACCACCCGCCGCGCCGGCAGCAAGCCCTTCCTGATCGAAGGCCTCAACGCCTCCACCGGCGAATGGGAAGCACCGGCGCCGGGCGAGCGCTACGGCGAGTTCCAGGCCGGCGTGCAGCTCGCCAACCGCACCGGCGCGCTCAACGAGATCGAGTACTCCGAGTTCGTGCAGAAGGTCGAGGCCTTCGCCGAGGCGATCGGCGCGATGGCCGACTTCCCCGACATGCTCGACGTGGTCGCCCGCGCACGCGAGCTCGATGCGTTCGCCGGCGAGCACGACGCGCAGCTCGCGGTCCACCTGCAGGCGCGCTCGGCCGCGTGGAGCGTGGGCTACATCCAGCAGCATGCGTCGCGCCACGGCTTCGTCGCGGGCGTGGTGCCGGGGCGGCTGGTGCTGCCGTCGGCCGAAGAGGGTGCGCCGCCGGTGCTCACGCTGACCTTCGACTCGCAGGCCGCCTTCGCCGACGACCCCAACCGCGCCGCGGTGCGCGACGTCACGCTGAGCTTCGACGTGCCGCAGACCGACCCCGCGGCCGAGCCCTTCGTCGCCTGGCAGGCCAGCGCACAGGCCTTGTCGCTGGGCATGGACGCGGCCATCGTCGACGACCATGCGCGCCCGCTCAGCCCGCAGGGATTTGCGTCCATCGGCGGCGAGCTGGGCGCGCTGTACGAGACACTCCAGGCCCGCGATCTCGCGGCCGGATCGCCGGCGGCGCGTCGCCTGTTCAGTTGACGCGCGGCGCTCCTCGGCCGCGTGCCGAGGAGCCCGCCGATGGAAAACAACCACCCGCCCGCCTATGCCGAAGGCGGCTGCCTCTGCGGTGCCGTGCGCTATCGCGTGAGCGGGACGCCCACGTCGACCAGCCTGTGCCATTGCCGCTCGTGCCGGCTGGCCGGCGGCGCGCCGTCGGTGGCGTGGGTGGTGTTTCCCGATGCGCAGGTGCAGCTGCTCAAGGGCCATCCGGCCTCGCACCGGTCGTCGGCGCCGGTGACGCGCAGCTTCTGTCCGCGCTGCGGCACGCCCTTGTCGTACCGGCACGTGGACAACCCGGGGTTCATCGAGCTCACCACCGCGACGCTCGACCATCCGGAGCAGTTTCCGCCGGCGTGCGAGATCTGGCTGGAGCATCGGATCGCGTGGGAGGCGGAGAACCCGCAGCTCCCGCATCACGCGCATGGCAGCCAGGATTCGTAGGGTGGGCTTCAGCCCACGCGGCGGCCCGCGTCCAAATCCGCCGCGTCGGCTTCAGGCCCACCCCACGAAGCCGCTCAGCGCCGGTTGCACGGCCCCTTGCCCGGCTCCAGCTGCTCGACGCTGACCTGCTGATCCCCGTTCGCGAACGTCCCCTTCAGCAGGTTGTAGTCGGGGAACTGCGACCCGTAGTCCGCATAGAACGTGTTGCCCACGCGCCGGAAGATGCCGTAGCCGCGCCACACGTTGGGATTGGTCGTGCCGACCACGTTCACATCGCGCTGGCGGAAGGTCCCGCCGCGCACCACGACCCCGAACGGATTGGCGCTGTGCGTGAACTCGAACGAGTTGTCCTCGTCGCTGGCCGCGCCGATGTTGATCAGCGGGCAGTCGTAGGACTTGAAGCTCTCCACCGCCGGGTCGTTGTAGCCGTGGCCCACCGCGCCACAAGCCATGGCCGGCGTCTGGAACTCGCCGACCAGGCCGAGGTGCGGCACGATGCGCGTGGTCGTCTCGTCCAGCGGCAGCACCGGGTTGTTCAGCGCCTGCATGTGGATGGCACCGCCGGCGTGGGTGTAGGTGCCGTCGAAGGTGACCTGCTGGTAGTTGTCGAGCTCGATGTAGACCCTGAACGTCAGGTCGGCGTGGAACACGAAGTAGTACGTGAGCTGCGAGTTGCTGCGGCCGCAGGCATAGGTCATCTCGAGCGGCTGGTTGGGCGTGAACGGGAAGAGCTGGTCGATCTCCGCCTGCAGCGCCTGGGCGCCCGGCGCAGGCGCGGCGACCGGCGCCGCGGCGGGCATGCCGCCGGCGTCGCCGCCTCCGCCGCAGGCCGCGAGGGCAACCGCGAGCATGCTGGTCCAGGCGGTGTTCAGTGCACGTGTCATGGCGATGCTCCTCAGGTTCCGGGCGTGGTGGGCGCGGCAGTGCCCGACACGCTCACGGCCATCTCGGCCGAGGTGTTGTCCTTGCTCCCCTGGCCGGCCAGGGGCTCGACCTCGATGTAGGTGCCCAGACGCGCGGTCGTCGCCGCCGCGCCGGCACTGGCCGTCAAGTCGACCTCCAGCCGGGTCATGCGCAGCCCCTCGGTGGTCGACGGCGAGTCGCACTGCACCAGGCTGAAGCCCTCGGCATCGGCGAAGGTTCCGACCAGGGTCGCCGTGACTCCGGCCGGGAGGTGCGACGGGTCGAGGCGGACGCGGATGCCCAGGCGGCCGAAGGTGGTGTTGAGCGCATCGCGATCGCACTGGACCTCCAGCTGCACGCGGCGTGTGGCGCCCGGCGCGACCGTCGCCTCGGCCGGCACGAAGCGGGCCGAGATCAGCCTGACCAGCGATTCGGTGAATTCACCGCCGCCGCAGGCCGCGAGCAAGCCGGCGAGGGCGAGCGCCGACAGGCGGCGCGCGGGGATCGAGGGCGGCTTCATGCGCATCTCCTCAGCAGTTGCCCGTCATGACGCTGGCGCCGGTCGACGGGTCGTTGTAGTAGGAGCAGCGGCCGTCGCTGCCGATGTTGCCGCCCGGCGTGCGGCGGGTGTAGCCGGCGCCTTGCTGCGCCATGGCCTGCGCGCGCAGGTCGAACTGCGCGGGACCGCCCTCGTAGCCGCCCACGCCGCGAGCGTCCAGCCAGTAGCGCGCCGGTCGGACCTGGCCGTACAGGCGTTGCAGGTGCGCGAGCTCCTGCGGGTGCAGCTCGCGGCCGTTCACGAAGACCCGGGTGATGCCGGCGTGGCCTCCGACCGAGGCACGCGGATCGAGCCGTCCGCCCAGCGCGAGGCCGGGCGCGATCTGGCCTTGCGCGGGTCCCATCTCCAGGCCCCAGAGGCCGGAGGCGCGGTCGTACCAGTAGCGTCCGGGCAGCAGGCGCGTCCGGTAGGCGCTCTCCAGCGCCGCGATGCTGCGCTCGTCGAGCGCGACGCCGTTGACCGCGATGTCGCGGCCCTGGGCCCGGACCGCGGGCCAGGCCAGCAGCGTGGCGAGCAGCAGGGAAGGGATGAGCTTCATGGTGGAACCTCCTCGGGTGGCCCACCACGTGGTGCAGCGTGTGTGCCAGGCCTTGCGACCTAGGGGTGAGCACGCAAGTGCTTGATTTGCAAGGCGGCGGGCACGACGCCGGGCCCACGGCCTCTCATTCGTGAGAGAACGGGGCGGGCGTTTGTCTCGATCGCGAGAGGGCGACCCCGGGTTGCACCCGGGCTACATCCGGGGCGGCATGGGTAATCTGCGTGGCGCAGGTCTTGCTGCCCGACGCCCACGATGACCCCCGATCCCACCTCTGCTCCTGCCGCCCGCGTGCTCCTGATCGAGGACGACGAGCACTTCCGCGAGGGCGTGCTGGGCACGCTGCGCCTGGCGGGCTTCGAGGTCCAGGCCTTCGGTCGCGCCGGCGCGGCGCTGCGCACGCTGCCCGCCGCCGCCCACGAGCTGGTGCTGACCGACCTGCGTCTGCCCGACATGGACGGCCTGGAGGTGCTGGCGCAGTGCCGCGCCTTCGATCCCGAGCTGCCGGTGGCGGTGATGACCGGCCATGCCGACATCGACACCGCGGTGCGCGCCATCCGCGAGGGCGCCTACGACTTCGTCGAGAAGCCCTTCGGCCGCGACCGCCTCGTCACGCTGGTGCAGCGCGCGGTCCGGCAGCTGCGGCTCGCGCGCGAGAACCGCGGGCTGCGCTCGACGCTGGCCGCCGGCACCGGCCTGGCCGAGGTGCTGTGCGGCGACAGCGCCGCGATGCGCGCCTTGCGCGAGCTCATCCTGCGCATCGCGCCGACGCCGGTCGACGTGCTGGTCTGCGGCGAGACCGGCACCGGCAAGGAGCTGGTGGCGCGCGCCCTGCACGACTTCAGCGGCCGGCGCGGTCCCTTCGTCGCGATCAACTGCGCGGCGCTGCCCGAGGCGCTGATCGAGAGCGAGCTGTTCGGCCACGAGAGCGGCGCCTTCACCGGCGCGGCGCGCAGCCGCACCGGCCGGATCGAGCATGCGCACCAGGGCACGCTGTTCCTCGACGAGATCGAGGCCATGCCGGCGGCCTTGCAGGCCAAGCTGCTGCGCGTGCTGCAGGAGCGCGAGGTGCAGCGCCTGGGGGCCAACCAGGCGACGCCGGTCGACGTGCGGGTGGTGGCGGCGAGCAACGACGACCTCGAGCCGCTGATCGCACAGGGACGGTTCCGAGCCGACCTGTACTACCGGCTGAACGTGGTCAACCTGCGGCTGGTGCCGCTGCGCGACCGTCGCGAGGACGTCGCCGGGTTGTTCGAGCACTTCATTCGCGGGGCCGCGCTGCGCTTCTCGCGCCCGGTGCCCGAGATGGCGCCCGGCCTGCCCGAGGCCTTGCTCGCTCACGCCTGGCCGGGCAACGTGCGCGAGCTCAAGAGCGCGGCCGAGCGGCATGTGCTGGGGCTGCCCGCGCTGCCGGCGGCGCCGGTGGAAGCGGGGCGCTCGTTGCAGGCGACGCTGGAGGCGCTGGAGGGCTTGCTGCTGGAGGATGCGCTGCGGCGCTGCAAGGGCAAGGTGGAGGCGGTGTGCCAGGAGCTGGATCTGTCGCCGGCCACGTTCTATCGGAAGCTCAAGGCGCACGGGTTGCGAGATTCGTAGCCCGGGTGCAACCCGGGTCGTCGATCACTCGAGGCAACACCACGGTGAACCTGGCCCCGCCTTCCGGCCGGTTCTCCGCCACGATGCGCCCACCCATCGCCGCCAGCGACTCCGCGCTCAACGCGAGGCCCAAGCCCAATCCCTTGCCCTCCGGCTTGGTGGTGAAGAACGGCTCGAACAATCGCGCCCGCACCGCCTCCGGCAGCCCGGGCCCGTTGTCGTCGACGTGCAGCTCCACGATCTCCGTCGCGCAACCGGCCTCGATGCGGATCTGCCCGTTGCTCGCGCCCGCCAGCGCGTCGGCGGCGTTGAACACCAGGTTGGCCAGCGCCAGCGCGAGGCGCTGCGGATCGACCTGCACCGGCAGCGCCGCCACCTCCTCCACGTAGGCGATGCGCTCCAGCGCCAGCCGCGGCCCGAACAGCTGGCGCGCATCGGCCAGCACTTCGCGCAGGTCGTGCGGCGCGAGTTGCGGCGGCTCGGCGCGGGCGAAGTCGCGCAGGCGCACGACGAACTGCTGCAGGCGCCGGGTCTCGGCGACGAGGGTGGCGAGGCTCGCGCCGAGCTCGGGCGGCGCGCCGCGCAGCCGATCGGCCAGCGCCTCGGCCAGCAGCAGCAAGGTGCCCACCGGGTGGCTCATCTCGTGCACCACGCCGCTGGCGATGCGGCCGATGGCGACCATCTTGCCGGCGTGCACCAGCAGCGACTGCATGCGCTCCTTCTCCAGGGCCGACTGTGTTTCCAGCAGCGCCGCGCGCAGCTCGCTCGCCTCGGCCAGCGCGCGCTGGTGGCGCGCCTCGGCGAGTGCCCGCTCGGTGTCGTGGCGCAGCAGCGTCGCAGTGGTCGTGGCTTCGACCTGGCGCGACTGCAAGGCGGTGCGCGCCAGCGAAGCCGAGCGCTCCAGCGTCAGCGCGCGCCGCAGGTCGCCGGCCGCCTCGTGGGCCGCCGCCAGCTCGGCCTGCCACTCGGGCGGCGCGGCGAACCCGGGCATGCGCGCGCCGGCTTCGAGCGCGGCTTCGAGGTGGTGGATCGCGGCGTTGCGGGCCGGCGAGCCTTCCGGCGGCGGCAGGCCATGCCGGTCGGCGATGCCGGCCATCACGTGGTGGATGGTCGCCACCCGCTGCCAGTCGTGCTCGGCTTCGGCAATGGCCAGGCCGCGCCGTGCCGCGGCGACCGCGTCGTCCACCCGTCCCAGCCCCGACAAGGCCTGGGCCATGTGACGCAGGCTGCCGGCGACCAGGTCGGGGTAGGGCAGGCCTTGCGCGCCGCGGTGGGCGAGCTCGCACCAGTGCAGCGCCTGCGCGTCCTCGCCCAGGTCGAGCAGGGCTTCGCCGAGGATCTGGCACGCCAGCGTGTGATTGCGCGAGCCGGCGTAGGGCGCGAGCACCGGCATGCGCTCGAGCAGCATCTCCTTGGCGGCCTGCGGGCGGTGCAGGCCGAGCAGGATGGAGGCGGTCTGCATCAGGCACCAGCCGGTCGCATAGGGCCAGCCGGTGGGCTCGACCAGGGCCCGGGCCCGCGCCGCCCAGTCGAGTGCGCCCTCGTGGTCGTTGAGCGTGCTGAAGGCGATGCCGATGTTCTGCGCCAGCGTCACCGCCGATTGCAGCTGGCCGCAGGCGAGCGCCGCCTCGAAGCCGCGCATGAAGCAGGCGATGGCCCCGGCCGGATCGCCGCGCCGCCACGCCAGCGTGCCGCGCGCGGCTTCGGTGTAGGTGTCCAGGCCCGGCTGGTGCAGGGCGGCGGCTTCTTCCAGCGCGGCGCCCCAGCTCGCCTCGGCGTCGTCGGGTCGTGCGGTGGCTTCGACGCAGGCGGACCAGGTGTCCGAGATGCGGATGCGAAGCGGGTCGGCGGCGCGGCGGAACTCGGCGCCCGCCGCACGCAGGGCGCCGGCGCGGTCGCCGCCGGTCTGGTCGAGCAGCGAGGCATGCAGCAGGTGCGCATCGCCCAGGCCGACGCTGTCGGAGATGGCCTCGAACGCGTCGCGGGCTTGCGCGAGCCGGGCCTGGGCCTCGTCCATCTCGCCGAGCAGCCACGCCGCCTCGCCGCGCACGAGGGCCAGGCGGCCGTGGGCGCGATGGGCGTCCGGCGGCAGCGATGCGGCATCGGCGTGACGCAAGGCCGCGCGCGTGTCGCGCTGGCGCAGGAACCAGGCCAGCGTCACGCGCGATGCGGCATCGGCGCGCTGCTCCAGTGCGGCGATCTCTTCGTCGGTCCCGAAGAAGTCGGGATGGAGCGCGGGCTCGGCCATGGTCCGCGCAGTATGGGTAGCGGGTGGCGGCCCGGCAACCCGTGAAGCTGGGGGTCGCGCCAGGGGCAGCTCGCCCATGGCATGCTCGCTCCTTCCATCCCGACGCCGACCGCCGATGCCCGATCCCGCCGCACGCGCAGCCCACCTGCGCGAACAGCTGCACCACCACGCCCATCGCTACTACGTGCTCGACGACCCGGAGGTTCCGGACGCCGAGTACGACCGGCTGTTCCAGGAGCTGCAGGCGATCGAGACCCGCCACCCCGAGCTGCTGACGCCCGATTCGCCGACGCAGCGCGTGCTGGGCAAGGTGCTGGACGGCTTCGTGCCGGTGCGCCATGCGCTGCCCATGCTGTCGATCCGCACCGAGACCGACACCGAGGACAGCGGCGCGCTGGCCTTCGACGCGCGGGTGCGGCGCGAGCTGGGCCTGGCCGAGGACGATCCGCCGGTCGAGTACGCGACCGAGCTCAAGTTCGACGGCCTCGCGGTGAACCTGCGCTACGAGCACGGCGTGCTGGTGCAGGCGGCCACCCGCGGCAACGGCGAGACCGGAGAAGACGTCACCCAGAACATCCGCACCATCCAGCAGGTGCCCTTGCGCCTGCGCCTGGCGAAGAAGGCCCCGACGCCCGAGGTGCTGGAGGTGCGCGGCGAGGTCTACATCCGGCGCGATCACTTCGACGCGCTCAACGAGCGCCAGCGCGAGCTCATCGCCAAGGGCGCGAAGAACGAGAAGACCTTCGTCAACCCCCGCAACGCCGCCGCCGGTGCGGTGCGCCAGCTCGACCCGGCGATGGCGGCCAAGCGGCCGCTCAGCTTCTTCGCCTACGGCTGGGGCGAGGTGCGCGGCTGGGAGCTGCCCGCCACCCACAGCGCGGTGGTCGATGCGCTCGACGCGATGGGCCTGCCGGTGAACGCCGAGCGCGACGTGGTCCGGGGCGCCGAGGGCCTGGTGGCCTTCCACCGCCGCATCGGGGCCAAGCGCGACCAGCTGCCCTTCGACATCGACGGCGTGGTCTACAAGGTCAACGACCGCGCGCTGCAGCAGCGCCTGGGCTTCGTCTCGCGCGAGCCGCGCTGGGCGGTGGCGCACAAGTACCCGGCGCAGGAGCAGATGACCACGCTGCTGGGCATCGACATCCAGGTCGGCCGCACCGGCAAGCTCACGCCGGTGGCCAAGCTGGCGCCGGTGTTCGTCGGCGGCACCACCGTCAGCAACGCCACGCTGCACAACCAGGACGAGATCGACCGCAAGGACGTGCGCATCGGCGACACGGTGATCGTGCGCCGCGCCGGCGACGTGATCCCGGAGGTGGTCGGTGTGGTGGCCGACAAGCGCCCCAAGGACGCGGCGAAGTTCGACCTGCAGGCGCGGCTTGCGGGCAAGTGCCCGGTGTGCGGCAGCGAGATCGTGCGCGAGGAAGGCGAGGTCGACTGGCGCTGCAGCGGCGGCCTGTTCTGCGCGGCGCAGCGCAAGCAGGCCATCCTGCACTTCGCGAGCCGGCGCGCGATGGACATCGAGGGCCTGGGCGACAAGCTGGTCGACCAGCTCGTCGACAGCGGCCTCATCCGCACCCTGCCCGAGCTGTACAAGCTGGGCGTGGCCAAGCTGGTCGCGCTGGAGCGCATGGCCGAGAAGAGCGCGAAGAACCTGGTCGACGGGCTCGAGAAAAGCAAGCGCACGACGCTGCAGCGCTTCCTGTTCGCGCTGGGCATCCGCCACGTGGGCGAGTCGACGGCGCGCGACCTGGCCAAGCACTTCGGCCAGCTCGACCGCGTCATGGACGCCAGCGTCGAGCAGCTCCTGGAGGTGTCCGACGTCGGGCCCATCGTCGCGCAAAGCATCCACACCTTCTTCCAGCAGGCGCACAACCGCGAAGTCGCCGAGCAGCTGCGCGCGGTGGGCATCGCCTGGGAGGAGCACGACGGCACGGCCGACACCCGTCCCAAGCCGCTGGCCGGCAAGACCCTGGTGCTGACCGGCGCCTTGCCGACGCTGTCGCGCGACGAGGCCAAGGACATGATCGAAGCGGCCGGCGGCAAGGTCGCGGGCTCGGTGTCGAAGAAGACGCACTACGTGGTCGCCGGCGCCGAGGCCGGCAGCAAGCTCGACAAGGCGCAGGAACTCGGCATCGAGATCCTGGACGAAGACGGGTTGAGAGCCCTCCTGCACTGACATGTCCCACCCCCGTGCGCCCGTGCTGCTGCTGATGTGCGGCGTGGCCTTCGCCGGCAAGACCACGCTCGCGCGGCGCATCGCGTCGCGCTGCGGGCATCACCGGATCTCGCTGGCGGAGATCCTGGGACAGGGACCCTCGCTCGACCTTGCGCCGGCGCAGTGGGAGCGCGCCGCCGATGAGGCGGCGCGGCAGATCGACCGGTTGCTGGGCCACGGCCACGACGTGGTGCTGGACGACAGCAATGCCTCGCGCGTCCGGCGCGACCGCTTGCGCGCGGTGGCGCGCCACCAGGATGCGAAGTGCCTGCTCGTCTACCTGCCGCTGACGCTGGAGCAGGGCCTGCAGCGCCTGGCCGCCGACCGCGTCGAGCATGCGCGTCCCGACGTTTCCGAGCCGCTGTACCGGGACCACGTCGCGCGCTTCGAGCCGCCGGCCGCGGACGAGCCGGCGCTGTGGTTCCTGCCCGGCGAAGACGCGCTGCAATGGGTGGGCCTGCACGAGCACGCGCTGCGGGTCGGCAGCGACAATCCCTCATCCCCTTCGCAGAGACAAGCCACGTGACCGTCCGAGAGATCCTGAAGATGGGCGACCCGCGCCTGCTGCGCATCGCCCAGCCGGTGCGAGCCTTCGACACGCCCGAGCTGCATGCGCTGGTCGCCGACCTGTTCGAGACCATGCACGCCGTCAATGGCGCCGGCCTGGCGGCGCCGCAGATCGGGGTCGACCTGCAGCTGGTGATCTTCGGCTTCAGCCGCAACCAGCGCTACCCCGATGCGCCGCCGGTGCCCGAGACCGTGCTCATCAACCCCACGATCACGCCGCTGTCGGACGAGGAGGAGCTGGGCTGGGAGGGCTGCCTGTCGGTGCCCGGCCTGCGCGGCGTGGTGCCGCGCTTCGCCCGCATCCGCTACAGCGGCTTCGACCCCCGCGGCGAGCGCATCGAGCGCGAGGCCGAGGGTTTCCATGCCCGCGTGGTGCAGCACGAGTGCGACCACCTGATCGGCAAGCTCTACCCGATGCGCGTGCGCGATTTCACGCAATTCGGGTTCACCAGCGTGTTGTTCCCGGCGCTCGATCCGCAGGAAGATTGACGGGGCCGCCGGCCACGTTAACGGGGTGTAAATCTGGACCCGGCAGGGGATCGGTGGTCGGCGCAACGCCTCTCACAGGCGTTGCTCCTGCATGCTGAAACGAGGCATGACCATGAAGCTGTCGAGTCGATTCGTCCGTTTCCTCACCCTGGCGGTGCTCTTGTGCAGTGCAGCGACCACCCGCGCGCTGGCCGCCGACGATCCCCCGGGCCGCGTCGGCCGCCTGGGCGACACCACCGGCCAGGTCTGGCTGTACACCCCCGACGCCGGCGAATGGGTCAGCGCCGAGCGCAACCGGCCGCTGACCACCGGTGACCGGCTGTCCACCGACACCTCGGCCCACGCCGATGTGCGCATCGGTTCCACCACGGTGCGCATGGATTCCGGCACCGAGCTGGAAGTGCTGGGCATCGACGACGACCGCATTTCGCTGCAGCTGCACAACGGCGCCATCGCCACCCGCTTGCGCAGCACCGAGGCGGCGCGCGAATTCGAGCTGCGCACCGCCGAAGGCCGCTTCACCGTCAATCGCGCCGGCCGTTACCGCTTCGACCGCCGCGACGAGTCCAGCCACGTCACCGTGCTGAGCGGCGAGGCCCTGTACGAAGGTCCGGGCAGCGCGCTGACCGTCAATTCCGGCCAGCGCGCCGAGTTCTGGATGCAGGGCAGCGCGGCGCAATACTCCATCACCGAGCCGCTGCGCGACCCCTTCGCGAGCTGGAGCGCCGAGCGCGACCGCGCCGACGAGCGCAGCGCCTCCACCCGCTACGTGTCGCCGGAGATGACCGGGGTCGAGGACCTCGATCGCTACGGCCGCTGGGAGCAGACGCCCGACTACGGCACGGTCTGGGTGCCGCGCGCGGTGCCGTCCGGCTGGGCGCCCTACAGCGCCGGCCACTGGGCCTGGGTGAGCCCCTGGGGCTGGACCTGGGTCGACGATGCGCCCTGGGGCTTCGCGCCCTTCCACTACGGCCGCTGGGCCTACTTCAACAACGGCTGGTGCTGGGTGCCGGGCGCGTACGTGCGCCGGCCGGTGTATGCGCCGGCGCTGGTCGGCTGGGTGGGCGGGCCGCACCTGAGCGTGTCCATCACCGTGGGCTCGCGCCACGCCGGGCCCGCCGTCGGCTGGTTCCCGCTCGCCCCGCGCGAGGTCTTCGTGCCGGCGTACCGGGTGACGCCGCGCTACGTGCAGCAGGTCAACATCACGCACGTCACCAACATCACCAACGTGACCACCATCGTCAACAACCCGCAGCAGGCGGTGACGAACGTCGACTACCGCAATCGCCGCTTCCCGCATGCGGTGACCGTGGTTCCGCAGGAGGTCATGGTCAACCGCCGGCCGGTCGCGCCGGCGGCGGCGCAGTACCGCGCCTCGCCGGTCGTCCAGCAGCTGACCAGCCAGCCGGCGCAGCGCGTCATGGTGTCGGCGCCGCAGGTGGCCGCGCCGGTGGTGCCGCCGGCGGCGGTCGAGCAGCGGCGCATGCGCCGGCACGACGTCGACGACAACCGGCCCGGCGCGCAGAACGCGCTGGCGCCCGCAAGCACCGTGGTCGTGCCGCCGTCGCCCGCCCGCGTGGTGGTGCCGCCGCGCGGCGCGCAAAGCGAGCTGCGCGATCGGCCCGATGTGCAGTCGGTGGTGCGCCCGCAGCAGCAGGCGCCGGCCGCGCCGGCCCGGGTGCAGCCGGCCACGCCGCCGGCGGCCGTGGTGTCGCCCGCGCCGGCCGTCGCGGCCCGTCCCGCCCCGGCCGTCACGCCGGCGGCACGCGTCGTGCCGCCCCCGCCGGCGGCTGCGCCGGAGCAGGGCCAGTGGCGCAACCGTGTCCACGAGCAGCCCGCGCATGCGCCGCAAGCCGCACAACCGGCAGTCCAGCATGCCGCGCCGCCCGCGGCGACGGCCGTGCCGGCACGGCAGCCGGCGCCCGAGCCGCGCACCGTCGCGCCGCAGCCCGCGCAGGAGCGCGGCGCCCGTCCGCAGGTGCGGCAGCAGCAGGTGCAGCGCGAGCATCCGCGCAACGAAGGGCGCCATGAAGCGCGCGGGGAAGATCGCCCCGGCCGCGGTGAAGGTCGCGGCGAGGGCCGTGGCGAGGGCCGCGGCGACCGCAACAACTGAGTCTCAGCGCAGTGTCGTCGCGAGCACCGGCCAGATGTTGGCCAGGATGGTCGGATGCGCCTGCGCACGCGGGTGGATGCGGTCGGGCTGGAACATCGATTCGGCCTGCGGGCCGTCGGCCACGCCCTTCAGCATGAACGGCACCAGCGCCGCGCCTTCCTGGCGCGCCACGATCGCGAACAGCGCGGCGAAGTCGTCGCTGTACTTGCGCCCGTAGTTCGGCGGCACCTGCATCCCGACGATCAGCACCCGCGCGCCGGCGGCCTTGGCTGCCTTCGCCATCTGGGTGAGGTTGGCCTGGGTCATGTCCAGCGGCAGGCCGCGCAAGGCGTCGTTGCCGCCCAGCTCGAGGATGACGTGGGTGGGGCGATGCTGCGCCAGCAGCGCCGCCAGCCGGGAGCGGCCGCCGGAAGTGGTGTCGCCGCTGATGCTGGCGTTGATCACCGTCGCCGCGATGCGCTCCTGGGCCAGCCGCTTCTCGAGCAGCGAGACCCAGCCGCTGCCGCGCTCCAGGCCGTACTCGGCCGACAGGCTGTCGCCGACCACCAGGATGCGCACCGCCTGTGCGGCCGCGGCCGCGGCCGGCCCGCCCACCAGGGCCGTCGCGACGAGCGCGGTACAGTGCGCCAGCCAGGCCCGGCGCGACGACATCGTCAGAACAACATCCTTCATGAGCTCACCCATCATTGCCGTGGAGCGCGTCACCAAGCAGGTTCAGGACTCCACCGGCACGCTGACGATTCTCCACGAGATCGATTTCACCCTCGAGCCCAGGCACTCCGCCGCCATCGTCGGCGCATCGGGGTCGGGCAAGAGCACGCTGCTGTCCATCATCGCCGGCCTGGACACGCCCACCAGCGGGACGGTGCACCTGGCCGGCACCGACCTGTTCTCGCTCGACGAGGATGCCCGGGCGGCGGTGCGCGCTTCCAAGGTGGGGTTCGTGTTCCAGAGTTTCCAGCTCCTGGGCAACCTGACGGCGCTGGAGAACGTGATGCTGCCGCTCGAGCTGCAGGGTCGCAGCGACGCCCGAGTGCTGGCCACCGAGATGCTGCGCCGGGTCGGCCTGGGCGAGCGCCTGCGCCACTACCCGCGGGTGCTGTCCGGCGGCGAGCAGCAGCGTGTGGCGCTGGCGCGTGCCTTCGTCGTCCGTCCCGCGGTGCTGCTGGCCGACGAACCCACCGGCAGCCTGGACTTCGCCACCGGCGAGAAGGTGATGGAGCTGATGTTCGACCTCAACCGCGAGGCCGGAACGACGCTGGTGCTGGTCACCCACGACAGCGGCATCGCCGAGCGCTGCGACCGGCAGCTGCACATCGAGGCCGGCCGGGTCGACGCTTGACTTTCAAAGGCTTGCTGCAACACTTCGGCGGCCCACCACGAGAGGAGACGCGATGAAAGCCGGAATCGACCAGGACGCCTTGATCGAGATGTTCGCCAGCGCGACGGCCAAGCAAGGCCAGCAGCTGCGCGACGGCGTGCGGCAGGCCACGCTCGCCGCGTTGCAGGGGCGCGAGCTCAGCCTCAAGAACATCCGCGACGTGCTCAGCGCCGTCACCAAGGCCGCGAGCGCGGGCGCCGCGCAAAGCGGGCTGCCGGCGATGGACGTCGAGAACCTGCTCGACAGCGCCGTCGCCGGCATGGACGACGCGCTGCTCAAGGCGGTCGACGCCAACCGCGTCGCGCTGCAGCAGTTCGTCGACCAGGGAGTGGGGCTGCAGGAGAAGCAGCTCAAGAAGGCGGTCGACGACCTCGAGAAGTTCGAGGACATGCTGATCGGCGTGGTGAAGAAGTCCGCCGACGCCGCCAGCGCCCAGCTCGGCGCGTCGTGGGGTCACGTGCTCGAGAAGCTGCAGGCCGGCGGCACGGTGTCGGGCACGCAGGCGGCCAACACCGCCGAGCAATTGGCCCAGCAGATGCAGTCGGCCATGCGCGACAGCCGGGCGGCGGGCTTGAAGGCGGCGCAGGTCCTGGCGGAGAGCTATTCGGCGCTGGTGAGCGGGGTGCTGATCGGGATGTCGGATGCGATCAAGCAAGGCGGCTCGCCGGCCGCGAAGGCCTCACGCAAGAAGTGACCCGTAGCCCGGGTGCAACCCGGGGACCCGGGTTGCACCCGGGCTACGAAAAACAAAGAGCGCCCCCCGGGGCGCTCTTCACTTCTGGGGCGAGGAATTCAGTTCTGCGAGAACTTGTAGTCCGTCTTCGACTTGTCGCGGATCTCGTCGCGGAACTTGGCCAGCTTCTGCTGTTCCAGGCGCTGCCTGATCTGCGGCGTCACTTCGGCCAGCGGCGGGAACTGCGCCTCGCGGGTGTCTTCGAGCTTGATGATGTGATAGCCGAATTGCGACTTCACGGGCGTCTGGGTCATCTCGCCCTTCTTGAGCGCGGTCATGGCCTTGCCGAACTCGGGCACGTAGGAGTCGGGTTTGGCGAAGTCGAGGTCGCCGCCGTTCTCGGCCGAGCCGGGGTCCTTGGAGTTCTTCTTCGCGACGTCTTCGAACTTGGCGCCGGCCTTGATGTCGGCGATCAGCTTCTTGGCGTCGTCTTCCTTCTCGACCAGGATGTGGCGGGCGCGGTACTCGGTGCCGGTGGCCTGGCCCTTGAACTTGTCGTACTCGGCCTGGACCTCGGCGTCGGTGACCGGGCTCTTCTTGCGCTGGTCTTCGAACAGCTCGCGGATCAGGATGGTCTGGCGGGCCAGCTCCATCTGGGTCTTGTAGTCGGGCGAGGCGGCGAGGCCGCGGCGCTCGGCCTCTTGCATGAACATCTCGCGCATCACCACTTCGTCGCGGGCCTGCTTCTCGAGCTCCGGGGTGCGCGGCTGGCCCTGCTTGGTGGCCTGGCCGATGAGCGCGTCGACGCGCGCCTTGGGCACCGGCTTGCCGTTGACGACGGCAATGTTCTGGGCCTGTGCGGCCTGCGGCGCCAGCAGGGCGAGCGACACGCAGGCGGCGACGGACAACTTTCTCATGGGCGAGTGCCTTTCAAACACGGAAGGGGGGCTTGGCGGCCGGACAGGCCAAGCGAGGGTTGACTGCGGGGGGATGGAAAGGTTCAGTGGTCGCCTGGCGCGCGGGCATCGATGGCCAGGGCGTGGATGCCACGCGGGATCAGATCGTGCAGGGAATCATATACGAGGCGATGCCGCGCCAAACGTGACAATCCGTTGAAGCGGCCGCTGACGATGGCCACGCTGAAGTGCCGGCCTTCGCGCGCGCCGGCGTGGCCTGCGTGCAGGTGGCTGTCGTCGCGGACGCTGAGCGAATCGGGAGCGAGCGCGATGCGCAGCGCCGACTCGATGTCCTGGGCTGAGACGGCCATGGCGAGCTCAGGAGCTGCGCTCGGGTGGCTGCTCGCCGTCGGTCGGCTCGGGCTTGAGGTAGCGGCTCAGGTAGACGACCTGTCCGATGGAGAAGGCCAGCATCAACCCCGTCGCGCCGAAGACCTTGAAGCTGGCCCAGGTGGAGGTGGAGAAGCTGTAGGCCACGTACAGGTTCAGCAGACCCATCAGGCCCAGGAAGGCGACCCAGGCGAAATTGAGGCGCTGCCAGATCAAGGGCGGCAGCTCGAACTCGCCGCCCAGCATCTCTTGCAGCAGGTTCTTGCCGAACATCCGGCCGACCCAGAACGACAGCCCCAGGGCCCAGTAGGCGATGCTGGGCTTCCACTTGATGATGACCGGGTTGTGGAACCAGATGGTCGCGCCGCCCAGCACGACCACCAGCGCGAGCGTGATCCACAGCATGAGGTGCACGGGCTTTCTCATCATCTTGAGCACGGCCACCTGGACCAGGGTGATGACGCTCATCACCACGGTGCCGATCAGGATGGGAGCCTCCTCGGTCCCGACCACCCCGCCCGAGACCATGAAGCCGAAGGTGGCGGTGGCGATGGCCGCCGCCCACTCCTTGTTCCGGTCGGCGTACTGGAAGGTGCCGAAGAAGAGGATCAGCGGCAGGAAGTCGAGAAACAGTTTCATGCGGAACGCGGCTGCAAGGACGATACGACGATCCTTGCCCGGGCACGGATCACTTCTTCTCGGGATCGAAGTTTATCGCTGCCGAGTTGATGCAGAAGCGCTCGCCGGTGGGCTCCGGGCCGTCCTCGAAGACGTGGCCCAGGTGCGAGCCGCAGTTGTTGCAGCGCACCTCCACCCGCACCATGCCGTGGCTCTTGTCGACCACCCGTTCGACCACCTCGCTGTTGATGGGCTGGAAGTAGCTGGGCCAGCCGCAGCCGGCGTCGAACTTGGTGCCCGAGTCGAACAGCGGCGTGCCGCAGCCGACGCAGTTGTACTTCCCCTGGTCCCAGTGGTCCCAGTACTTGCCGGTGAAGGCGCGCTCGGTGGCGGCGTGGCGCGCGACCTCGTATTGCATGGGGTCGAGTTGCTCCCGCCACTCGGCATCAGTCTTCTTGACCTTGTACTCACTCATGATGAACAGGACACCTCGATGTGTTGCGCCCAGTCGGGCGGGAAGGCCGCATAGGCCTCGTGCTCGGGTTGTTCGTCGTACGGGCGCTGCAGAACTTTCAACAGCCGCTGCACCTCGGTGAAATCGCCGTTCTGCGCCCGGTGGATGGCCTCCTGGGCGAGGTGGTTGCGCAGGATGTACTTGGGGTTGACGCGCTTCATCGCAAGGGCACGTGCCGCGTCGTCGCTGTGCTCGGCGCGCAGCCGGTCGCGGTAGCGCGCGGCCCAGGCGTCGAAGGCTTCGCGGTCGAGGAAGAGGTCGCGCACCGTGCGGTTGTCTGCGCCGTCGGCCGTGCCGAAGCTGCTCAAGGCCCGGAAAGCGATGCTGAAGTCGGTGTGGTCTTCGGCCATCCGCTTGAGCAGCCCGTCGATCAGCTCGCGGTCGTCGTCGCGCTCGGTGGCCAGGCCCAGCTTGGCGCGCATGCGGGCCTCGAGCGCGCGCGGGAACAAGGTCCGATACGGCTCCAGCGCCGCCTGCGCCTCGTCGGCATCCGACAGCAGCGGCATCAGCGCCTGGGCCAGCGCATGCAGGTTCCAGAACGCGACGTTGGGCTGGCGCGCAAAGGCATAGCGGCCCTGGTGGTCGGAGTGGTTGCAGACGTGGCCGGGATCGAAGGCATCGAGAAAGCCGAACGGGCCGTAGTCGATGGTGAGTCCGAGGATGGACATGTTGTCGGTGTTCATCACCCCGTGGCAAAAGCCCACCGCCTGCCAGTGCGCCATCAGCTCCGCCGTGCGGCGCGCCGCCGTCTCGAGCAGGGCGGCATGGGGCTGCGCCGCGTCGCGGCATTCCGGCAGGTGGGCGTCGATGACGAAGTCGGCCAGCCGGCGCAGCGCCTCGATGTCCTCGGCGGTGTGGGTGAAGTGCTCGAAGTGCCCGAAGCGGATGAAGCTCGGCGCGACGCGGGTGCAGACGGCGGCGGTCTCGATGGTCTCGCGCCGCACCGGCTGGGGCGAGCCGGTGACGCACAAGGCCCGCGTGGTCGGCACGCCCAGGGCATGCATGGCTTCGGAGCAGAGGAATTCGCGGATGGACGAGCGCAGCACCGCCTTGCCGTCGCCCATGCGCGAGTAGGGCGTGAGGCCGCTGCCCTTGATCTGCACTTCGCGCGGGCCTTGCGGACCCTCGAGCTCGGCCAGCCAGAGCGCCCGTCCGTCGCCGAGCTGGCCGGCCCAGACGCCGAACTGGTGGCCGCTGTAGACGCTGGCCAGCGGCCGCATGCCGGGCCACAGGGCGTTGCCGGAAAAGACCTGCAGAGCCTGCCACGACTCGCGCTCGGCCCAGTCGTCGGGCAGGCCGAGCTCGTCGCGGGCGCAGGCCTGGCTGACGGCCACCCAGTGCGGGTCGGGCAGGCCCTGCGCGGGCAGTTCGGTGAAGAAGGACGGGCCGAGGGACGCGAAGCGGTTGCGCACGCGAAGCGGCGGCGGCTCGGCGGACACGGCCGGGGGCAGGGGGACGGCGCTCATCGGGGCAGTGTAGGAGCCGTGGAGTAGCCCGGGTGCAACCCGGGGTGCTTCGCTTGCGGTGCCCCCCGGGTTTCACCCGGGCTACTCCCTAGCCGCATTGTCGTCGCGATGACAAGCACGGCGAGCCTTAGCCGGCACACTGCGGGAAAGACAGCAGGAACGGCGCAGCCCGCCCTTCCTATCATCGATTTACTCGAACCCGACCGGAGATACGCCATGCCCGCCCTGATGGGTCAGATGATGCAGATGCCGTTGATGATCTCGTCGCTGATCGTGCACGCCGCGCGCCATTACGCCGACACCGAGATCGTGTCCAAGCGCGCCGAAGGAGATTTGCACCGCACGACGTGGGCGGCCACCGAGCTGCGTTCGCGCAAGCTGGCGCAGGCGCTGGCCCGCCTGGGTTGCGAGCCCGGCGACCGTGTCGCCACGCTGGCCTGGAACGGCTACCGCCACCTCGAGGTCTACTACGGCGCGTCCGGCTCGCAGCTGGTGTGCCACACCATCAACCCGCGCCTGTTTCCGGAGCAGATCGCCTGGATCGCCAACGATGCGGCCGACAAGGTGCTGTGCTTCGACCTGACCTTCCTGCCGCTGATCGAGAAGCTCGCGCCCTCGTTGAAGTCGGTGCAGCACTTCGTGCTGATGACGGATCGGGTGCACATGCCGGCGTCCACCGGCATTGCGAACCTGCGCTGCTACGAAGAGCTGGTCGAGGCCGAGAAAGGCGACTACACCTGGCCCGAGTTCGACGAGAACACCGCGTCGAGCATCTGCTACACCTCGGGCACCACCGGCAACCCCAAGGGCGCCGTCTACAGCCACCGCTCCACGCTGCTGCACGCCTACGCCGCGGCCCTGCCCGATGCGCTCGACTGCTCCGCCAAGGACGTGATCCTGCCGGTGGTTCCGATGTTCCACGTCAACGCCTGGGGCCTGCCCTACTCGGTGCCGCTGGTGGGCGCGAAGCTGGTGTTTCCCGGCCCGCACCTCGACGGAAAGTCGCTGTACGAGCTGTTCGAGTCGGAGAAGGTCACCTTCAGCGCCGGCGTGCCCACGGTGTGGCTGGGCCTGCTCACCTACGTGCAGCAGAACAGGCTCAAGTTCAGCACCTTCCGCCGCACGGTCATCGGCGGCTCGGCCTGCCCGCCGGCGATGATGCGCACGCTGGAAGACGAATACGGCGTGGAGGTCATCCATGCCTGGGGCATGACCGAGATGTCGCCCATCGGCACGGTGTCGAAGCTGACCGCCCGCCAGGACACGCTCGATGCCGCCTCGCGCCACAAGCTGCTCGAGAAGCAGGGCCGCGCGGTCTACGGCGTCGACATGATGATCCTCGACGACGACGAGAAGCCGCTGCCCTGGGACGGCAAGTCCTCCGGCAACCTGGTGGTGCGCGGGCCCTGGATCATCGACCGCTACTTCGGACTCGACGGATCGCCGCTGGTGAAGGTCGACGGCCTCGAGTGGTTTCCCACCGGCGACGTCGCCACCATCGACGCCGACGGCTTCATGCAGATCACCGACCGCAGCAAGGACGTCATCAAGTCCGGCGGCGAATGGATCAGCTCGATCGACATCGAGAACATCGCGATGGCCCACCCGGCGGTGCACGAGGCCGCGGCCATCGCGTGCAAGCATCCGAAGTGGGACGAGCGCCCGCTGCTCGTCGTCGTGCGCAAGCCCGGCGCGCAGGCGACCGCCGCCGATGTCCTCGGCTTCTTCGAGGGCCGCATCGCGAAGTGGCAGATCCCCGACGAGGTGGTCTTCGTCGACGAGATCCCGCACACCGCGACCGGCAAGATCCAGAAGCTCAAGCTGCGCGAGCAGTTCAAGAGCCACCGGCTGGCCACCATCCTCTGAAACCCTTGCTGTCCCGATGGCGACAACTCCGGTGGGGGTCATCCCTGACCCTGCCGCTGCGCCATTCCAGTACCGTCTGACGCTGTCATTTCGCCGTATTCAAAGCCGCAGGAGATAGGCACATGAAACTCTCGACATTCACCCTCAGCATCGTTCTGGGCACCACCATGCTGGCGTCGTCCGGCGCCGCCCTGGCGCAAGCCAAGCCCGGCGCCAAGCCGCTGGCGGGCGAGACCATCAAGCTGGTGCGCATCGACGCGCTGTCCGGCCTGATGGCGCCGGTGGGCGGCAACCAGCTCAAGAGCTACCAGTTCTTCGCCGAGAAGTTCAGCGTCAACAACCCGGCGGGCGTGAAGTTCGAGGTGAGCGGCATCGACAACAAGCTCAGCCCCACCGAGACGCTGAATGCGCTGAAGGCCGCGCTCGACCAGGGCGTGCGCTACGTCATCCAGGGCAACGGCTCGTCGGTGGCGGCGGCGCTGATCGACGCGGTGAACAAGCACAACGAGCGCAATCCCGGCAAGGAGGTCGTCTACCTCAACGACGCCGCGGTCGATCCCGACTTCACCAACAGCAAGTGCAGCTACTGGCACTTCCGCTTCGACGCCGACACCTCGATGAAGATGGAGGCGCTGACCACCTTCATGAAGGACCAGCCGGACATCAAGAAGGTCTACCTGCTGAACCAGAACTACTCGCACGGCCACCAGGTCGCGAAGTTCGCCAAGGAGAACCTGTCCCGCAAGCGCCCTGACGTGCAGATCGTCGGCGAGGACCTGCACCCGCTCGCCCAGGTGCGCGACTTCGCGCCCTACATCGCGAAGATCAAGGCCTCGGGCGCCGACACGGTGATCACCGGCAACTGGGGCTCGGACCTGTCGCTGCTGGTCAAGGCCGCCAACGAGGGCGGCTACAACGGCAAGTTCTACACCTACTACACCGGCGTGACCGGCACGCCCACTGCGCTGGGCACCGGCGGCGCGGGCCGCGTCTACCAGGTCTCCTACAACCACTACAACATGGGCGGCCAGATGGACGCGTGGATGAAGGAGTTCAACCAGAAGTTCAACGACGACTTCTACACCGGCTCGGTGATCCACATCTTCACCGTGCTGTCGCAGGCCATGGCCAACGCGAAGTCGTCGGACCCGGTCAAGGTGGCGGCGGCCATGGAAGGGCTGAAGGTCAAGAGCTTCAACGGCGAGGTCGAGGTGCGCAAGGCCGACCACCAGCTGCAGCAGCCGCTGTACATCACCGTCTGGCAGAAGGCCGACGCGAAGTTCCCGTACAGCCCCGAGAAGACCGGGATGACGCTGGTGCCGGTGAAGGAATTCCCGTCGTACGTCTCGAGCACGCCGACGAGCTGCCAGATGAAGCGGCCGGGCGGCGCGTCCAGCTGAGAACCGGGTCGTCAGGTCTTTCGTAGGGTGGGCTTCAGCCCACCCGGCGTCGGCCATCGTCACCACCGCGTGGGCTGAAGCCCACCCTACCAAGTCAGCACAGGACCCGCGATGGAGTTCTTCACCGTTTCCATGCTGAACGGCCTGAGCTATGGGCTCCTGCTGTTCATGCTGAGCTCCGGGCTCACGCTGATCTTCAGCATGATGGGCGTGCTCAATTTCGCCCATGCGAGCTTCTACATGGTCGGCGCCTACGTGGCCTACACCATCTCGAGGATCGTCGGGTTCTGGCCGGCCTTGATCATCGCGCCGCTGGTGGTGGGTGGCCTGGGCGCGCTGTTCGAGCGCTTCGCGCTGCGGCGAGTCCACAAGTTCGGCCATGTGCCGGAGCTGCTCATCACCTTCGGCCTGTCGTTCGTGCTTCTGGAGCTGGTGCAGCTCATCTGGGGCCGCACCGCGATGGAATTCCTGCCTCCCGAGGTGCTGCGCGGCCCGGCCTTCACGCTGGTCACCTCGTCGGTCGACGGGCTGCGGCTGGTCTGGGGCGCCGCCCCGACCGAGCTGTGCAGCGCCGCCGACGCGAGCGTGCGCGTCGTGTGCTCGCCGTTCCCGGCCACCCGCGGCTTCATGATGATGGTGGCGCTGCTGATGCTGCTCGCGCTGTGGCTGCTGCTCACCCGCACCCGCATCGGCCTGGTGATCCAGAGCGCGCTCACCCATCCGGAGATGGTCGAGTCCCTGGGCCACAACGTGCCGCGCGTGTTCATGCTGGTGTTCGGCGCCGGCGCCGCGCTGGCCGGGCTGGCCGGCGTGATCGGCGGCAGCACCTTCGTGACCGAGCCGGCGATGGCCGCGACCGTGGGCTCGGTGATCTTCGTGGTCGTGGTGGTGGGCGGCATGGGCTCGCTCGCGGGGGCGTTTCTCGCGTCCGTCCTCATCGGCGTGATCCAGACCTTCGCGGTCGCGCTGGACTACTCGGTGTCCAGCCTGTTCACGGGGCTGGGCGTGTCGCTCGACGCGGCGGTGGCGGGCAACACGCTGATGAAGCTCACGCTGTCGCAGATCGCGCCCATCCTGCCTTACCTGTTCCTGGTGCTGATCCTGATCTTCCGGCCCAAGGGGCTGCTCGGGACGCGAGAGGGTTGATGCCATGTCCGCCGTGATTTCGACCACCACGCCAGAGCCGGCGAACCCCACCGTGGCGCCGCCGGTGGCGCCGGCCGGGCAGGTCTACAGCTTCCGTCCGTACAACGTCGGCCGCGCGGTCGTGTGGTCGCTGTTCGCGGCCGTGCTGATGCTGGCGCCGCTGCTGGTCTCCAGCAGCTTCGCCATCACCATCCTGTCGCAGATGGGCATCGCCATCGTCGCCTGCCTGTCCTACAACATGCTGCTGGGACAGGGCGGCATGCTGAGCTTCGGCCATGCGGTGTACACCGGCCTCGCGTCCTTCGTGGCCATCCATGCGCTCAACCGCATCGGCGCCGGCACGCTGGGCTTGCCGGTCAGCCTGATTCCGCTGGTGGGGGGCGTGGCGGGCATGCTGTTCGCCGTGGTGCTGGGCTTCGTCACGACCAAGAAGGCCGGCACGCCTTTCGCCATGATCACGCTGGGGCTCGGCGAGCTGGTGTTCGCGATGTCGCTGATGGTGCCGGAGTTCTTCGGCGGCGAGGGCGGCATCTCGGCCAATCGCGTGGTCGGCAAGCCGGTGATGGGCATCACCTTCGGCCCGCAGATCCAGGTGTACTACCTGCTCGCCATCTACACCTTCGTCTGCACCGCCGCGATGTTCGCCTTCACGCGCACGCCGCTGGGCCGCATGCTCAACGCGGTGCGCGACAACCCCGAGCGGGTCGAGTTCATCGGCTACAGCACGCAGCGCGTGCGCTACCTGTCGTTCATCATCGCCGGCTTCTTCGCGGGCATCGCGGGCGGCATGTATGCGATGAACTTCGAGATCGCCACCGCCGAGGTGGTGGGCGCGGGCCGCTCCGGCGCCTACCTGCTGTTCACCTTCCTCGGCGGCGCGACCTTCTTCTTCGGGCCCATCATCGGCGCGGTGCTGATGGTCATCGCCTCGGTGCTGCTGTCGGAGTTCACCAAGGCCTGGCTGCTGTACCTCGGGCTCGTCTTCCTGTTCATGGTGATGTATGCGCCCGGCGGCATCGCGAGCCTGATCATGATGAACCTGCGCGTCGCCGCGTTCGGCAAGCTCGGGCGGCTGTGGACGGCGTATCTCGCGCTGGCCGGGACCGCGCTGGTCATGCTGATCGGCGCGGCCGCGATGATCGAGATGGTCTACCACCTGCAGCTCAACAGCGCGCTGGGCAGCACCTTGCACTTCATGGGCGCCACGCTGGATGCCAAGGGCGTCGACAGCTGGGTCGGCGCGGCCCTGGTCACGCTGGTGGGGCTGGGCTTGTTCGAGGTCTCGCGCCGGCACTTCGCGCTGCAATGGGGCGAGATCCAGGGCGAGATCGAGAAAGAGATTCGCCGGAGGGAGTCGCTGTGAGTTACGCCGTCGAGTTGAAGGACCTGCGCAAGTCGTTCGGCAAGACCGAGATCATCCGCGGCGCCCACCTGGCGGTCGAGCCGGGTGAGCGCGTGGCCATCATCGGCCCCAATGGCGCGGGCAAGTCCACCTTGTTCAACCTGATCAGCGGACGCTTCGGGCCGTCGTCGGGCGAGATCCTGCTCAAGGGCCAGCGCATCGACGGCAAGAAGCCCTTCGAGATCAACCGCATGGGGCTGGCGCGCAGCTTCCAGATCAGCAACATCTTCGGCCGCCTGTCGGTGTTCGAGAACCTGCGCTGCGGCGTGCTGTGGTCGCTGGGGTACCGCTATTCGTTCTGGAGCCGCCTGTCGCGCCTGCGCGATGCCAACGACCGGGCCGAGCAGCTGATGAAGATGATCAAGCTCGACAAGAAGCGCGACACGCTGGCCATGAACCTCACCTACGCCGAGCAGCGCGCGCTGGAGATCGGCATCACCATCGCCGGCGGCGCCGAGGTGGTGCTGCTGGACGAGCCCACCGCCGGCATGAGCAAGAGCGAGACCAAGCGCTTCATCGACCTCATCCGCGAGGTGACCGTCGGCAAGACGCTGCTGACGGTGGAGCACGACATGGGCGTGGTGTTCGGCCTGGCCGACAAGATCGCGGTGCTGGTGTACGGCGAGGTGATCGCCTTCGACAAGCCGGATGCGGTGCGGGCGAATGCCAAGGTGCAGGAGGCCTACCTCGGCTCCGTGCTGGCCGAGCAGCAAGCCGCGGAGGTTGCCCGATGAGCGCCTCGCTGCTGCAACTGACCAATCTGCACGCCTTCTACGGCAAGAGCCACATCCTGCACGGCGTCGACATGCACGTCGGCGCCGGCGAGATCGTGAGCCTGCTGGGGCGCAACGGCTCGGGCCGCTCGACGACGGTCAAGACCATCATGGGCCTCGTGGACGGCCAGGGCTCGGTGAAGTTTCGCGACAAGGAGATCCTCGGCCACAAGGCCTTCGAGATCGCCCACCACGGCGTGGGCTACGTGCCCGAGAACCGCGACATCTTCCCCAAGCTCACGGTGCACCAGAACCTGCTGCTGGGCGAGAAGAAGGCCAACAAGAAGCCGCGCTGGGGCTTCGAGGACATGTACAAGATGTTCCCGCGCCTGCGGGAGCGCCAGCACACCGAGGCCGGCGTGCTTTCGGGCGGCGAGCAGCAGATGCTCACGCTGTGCCGCACCCTGATGGGCGACCCCGACCTGATCATGATCGACGAGCCGACCGAGGGGCTGGCGCCGAAGATCGTCGAGCTGGTGGCCGAGTACCTGAAGGAGCTCAAGCGGCGCGGCGTGTCGGTGCTGCTGGTCGAGCAGAAGCTGACCATCGCGCTGGAGATCTCCGAGCGCTGCTACGTGATGGGGCATGGCCGCATCGTGTTCGAGGGGACTCCTTCCGATCTGCGCGGGAACGCCTACATTCGCAAGGAGTGGCTCGAGGTTTGACGGCACCCGGGTTGCACCCGGGCCAACGAGATCCGCATCGCGGGATCCCTTGTCGCCGCAGAGACAACCCGAGCCCCATCGCCTGCCTAAAATCGCACGGTCGTTCGATTTCTCTCACCCGTTTCCGACGAGGTCACCATGAGCGCCAATTACGAAGTCCGCGGCAATGTGGCCGTGATCACCCTGGACAACCCGCCCGTCAACGGGCTGGGGCACGAGACCCGCAAGGGAATCACCGACGGCCTGGACAAGGCCCTGGACGATGCGGCGGTCAAGGCCGTCGTCATCACCGGCGCCGGCAAGGCCTTCTCGGGCGGCGCCGACATCCGCGAGTTCGGCTCGCCCAAGGCGCTGGCCGAGCCCAACCTGCTGAGCGTGATCCTGGCGCTCGAAGCCAGCACCAAGCCGATCGTCGCCGCGATCCACACGGTGTGCATGGGCGGCGGCCTGGAGCTGGCACTGGGTTGCCACTACCGCGTCGCCCAGGCCGGCACCCAGGTCGCGCTGCCCGAGGTCAAGCTGGGCCTCTTGCCCGGCGCCGGCGGCACGCAGCGCCTGCCGCGCGTGCTGGGCGTGGAGAACGCGCTCAACATGATCGTGAGCGGCGAGCCGGTGGCCAGCGAGCTGCTGGCCAAGGCCCCCGGCCAGAAGCTGTTCGACAAGCTGGTCGACAGCGACGTGCTGAACGCCGCCATCGCCTTCGCGCAGGAAAAAGCCGAGGTCCGGCCGCTGCCGCTGGTGCGCAACCTCAAGGCCGACCATCCGAGCGAACAGGCCTACTTCCAGTTCGCCCGCAACACCGTCGGTGCGATGAGCAAGAACTTCCCCGCGCCGCTGAAATGCGTCGACGCGGTCGCCGCGGCGGTCGAGAAGAAGTTCGACGACGGCATGCGGCTGGAGCGCGAGTTCTTCACCGCGCTGATGTTCACCCCGGAGTCCAAGGCCCTGCGCCACGCCTTCATGGCCGAGCGCGCCACCAGCAAGATCCCCGACGTGCCCGCCGACACGCCGACGCGCGACATCAGGAAGGTGGCTGTCATCGGCGCCGGCACCATGGGCGGCGGCATCGCGATGAACTTCCTCAACGCCGGCATTCCGGTGGTCATGCTCGAGATGAAGCAGGAGGCGCTGGACAAGGGCATCGGCATCATCCGCAAGAACTACGAGGCGCAGGTCAAGAAGGGCAAGCTCAAGCAGGACAAGTACGACCAGCGCATGTCGCTGCTGAGCACCACGCTCAACTACGCCGACCTGAAGGACGCCGACCTCGTCATCGAAGCCGTGTTCGAGGACATCAAGGTCAAGGAGCAGGTGTTCAAGACGCTCGACGAGGTGATGAAGCCCGGCGCCATCCTCGCCTCCAACACCTCCACGCTCGACGTCGACAAGATCGCGTCCTTCACCAAGCGCCCGCAGGACGTGATCGGCATGCACTTCTTCAGCCCGGCCAACGTGATGAAGCTGCTGGAGGTGATCCGCGGCGAGAAGACCGCCAAGGACGTGCTGGCCACGGTCATGCAGCTGGGCAAGAAGATCAGGAAGACCTGCGTGGTCTCGGGCGTGTGCGACGGCTTCATCGGCAACCGCATGATCGAGCAGTACTCGCGCCAGGCCGGCTTCCTGCTGGAAGAGGGCGCCACGCCGCAGCAGGTCGACAAGGCGGTCGAGAAGTTCGGCTTCGCGATGGGCCCGTTCCGCATGGGCGACCTGGCCGGCAACGACGTGGGCTGGTACATCCGCAAGCGCCGCTACCTCGAGAAGCCGAACATGCGCTACTCGAAAACGGCCGACCTGCTGTGCGAGATGGGCCGCTTCGGCCAGAAGACCAGTGCCGGCTGGTACGACTACGTGCCGGGCAAGCGCGACCCCATTCCGAGTGCGGTGGTCAACGACATGATCGAGAAGCACCGCGTCGAGCTGGGCGTGAAGCCGCGCAAGATCAGCGACGAGGAGATCGTGCATCGCCTGGTGTTCGCGCTGGTCAACGAAGGCGCGAAGATCGTCGAGGAAGGCATCGCGCTGCGCGCCTCCGACATCGACATGGTCTACCTCACCGGCTACGGCTTCCCGCTGCACCGCGGCGGGCCGATGAACTATGCCGACACGGTGGGGCTGTTCAACGTCGTGCAGACGATGAAGCGCTTCGCGAAGAACCCGCAGGACGATGCGTCGTTCTGGCAGCCGGCGCCGTTGCTGGCGCGTCTGGCTGGCGAAGGCAAGACCTTCAGCTGATCCACTCAATTCTTCACCACAGAGCCACAGAGTCACAGAGGTTCACAGAGAAGAATCAAGTCTTTCTCTGTGCTTCCTCCGTGACTCTGTGACTCTGTGGTGAGAGCGACTTCCGCAGGAGCCCAACATGACCAACGCAGTGATCGTCTCCACCGCCCGCACCCCGCTCGCCAAGAGCTGGAAGGGCGCATTCAACATGACCCACGGCGCGACGCTGGGCGGCCATGCCGTCAAGGCGGCCGTCGAGCGCGCCGGCATCGACGGCGCGCTCGTCGACGACGTGCTGATGGGCTGCGCCACGCCCGAGGGCGCCACCGGCAGCAACATCGCGCGCCAGATCGCGCTGCGCGCCGGCCTGCCCATCACCACCAGCGGCGTCACCGTGAACCGCTTCTGCTCCAGCGGCCTGCAGACCATCGCGATGGCCGCGCAGCGCATCATTGCCGGTGAAGGCGACGTGTACGTGGCCGGCGGCGTCGAGAGCATCTCCTGCGTGCAGAACGAGGCCAACAAGCACATGCTGGCCGACCCCTGGCTGGTCGAGCACAAGCCCGAGATCTACTGGAGCATGCTGCAGACCGCCGAGCAGGTGGCCAAGCGCTACAACATCGCGCGCGAGCGCATGGACCAGTACGGCGCGGCCAGCCAGCAGAGGGCCTGCGCGGCACAGGAAGCCGGCAAGTTCAAGGACGAGCTGGTCTCGGTGACCACCATCGCGGGTGTCGCCGATCCCGTGATGGGCCTGCGCACCAAGGAAGTCACCGTCAGCGCCGATGAAGGCCTGCGTCCCGGCACCACGTACGAAGCGGTCGCCGGCATCCGCCCGGCCCTGCCCGGCGGCGTGATCGCGGCAGGCAACGCCAGCCAGTTCAGCGACGGCGCCGGCGCCTGCGTGCTGATGAACGAGACGCTGGCCGAGAAGAAGGGCCTCAAGCCGCTGGGCCGCTTCCTCGGCTTCGCCGTCGCCGGCTGCGAGCCGGACGAGATGGGCATCGGCCCCGTCTTCGCCGTGCCCAAGGTGCTCAAGCGCCTGGGCCTGTCGGTCAAGGACATCGACCTGTGGGAGCTCAACGAGGCCTTCGCGGTGCAGGTGCTGTACTGCGCCGACACCCTGGGCATTCCGATGGACAAGCTCAACGTCAACGGCGGCGCGATCGCGGTGGGGCATCCCTACGGCGTGAGCGGGCAGCGCTTGACCGGGCATGCGCTGATCGAGGGCAAGCGGCGCGGCGCCAAGCGTGTCGTCGTCACGATGTGCATCGGCGGGGGGATGGGCGCGGCGGGCGTGTTCGAGGTGCTTTGACGCGTCCCGGGTTGCACCCGGGCTACCCACATGACGTACCGCCGCACGCTCGACTTCTTCCTCCACGACTGGCTCGACGTGGAATCGCTGCGCTCGCGCGAGCGCTTCGCCGATCATTCACGCGAGACCTTCGACTCGGTGCTCGACACCTGCGAGCGCATCGCGCGCGAGAAGTTCGCGCCCTTCAACCGCGCCGCCGACACCGAGGAGCCGTGGTTCGACGGCGAGAAGGTGCACCTGCCCGAGAGCAGCCACGCGGCCTCGCGGGCCTATGTCGAGTCGGGCATGCTGGCCGCCGCGCAAGACTACGAGATCGGCGGCATGCAACTGCCCTGCGTGGTCGAGATGGCGGCCAACAGCTTCTTCTCCAAGGCCGGCATCGGCATCGGCGGAGGCGGCATGCTCACCAGCGGCAATGCCAACCTGCTGATGGCACACGGCACGCCGCTGCAGAAGGAGGTGTTCGCGAAGAACGAGTTCGCGGGCCGCTTCTTCGGCACCATGTGCCTGAGCGAGCCGCAGGCCGGCTCCAGCCTGTCCGACGTGGCCACCCGCGCGACGCCCGACGGCCACGACTTCGAGCGCGATCCGCTCGGCCCGCGCTTCCGGCTGCGCGGCAACAAGATGTGGATCTCCAACGGCGAGCACGAGCTCGCGGAGAACATCGTCCACCTGGTGCTCGCCAAGATCCCCGGGCCCGACGGCAAGCCGCTGCCCGGCACCAAGGGAATCTCGCTGTTCATCGTCCCGAAGAAGCTGGTCGACGCGAACGGCGCGCTGACCGGCGAGCGCAACGACGTGGCCCTTGCCGGCCTCAACCACAAGCTGGGCTACCGCGGCATTCCGAACACGCTGCTCAACTTCGGCGAGGGCAAGTACCCGGTGCGCGGGTCGGCCGGCGCCATCGGCTACCTGGTCGGCCAGCCGGGCGAGGGCCTGCGCTGCATGTTCCACATGATGAACGAGGCGCGCATCGCGGTGGGGCTGGGCGCGGCCAGCCTGGGCTACGCCGGCTACGAAGCCAGCCTGGACTACGCCCGCAACCGGCCGCAAGGCCGCCCCATCGGCCCCGGCGGCAAGGACGCGACCCAGCCGCAAGTGCCCATCATTCGCCACGCCGACGTCAAGCGCATGCTGCTCGCGCAGAAGAGCTACAGCGAGGGCGCGGTCGCGCTCGAGCTGTACTGCGCACGCCGCGTCGACGAGCTGCACACCGGCACGCCCGAGGACGCGGCCGAGGCGGCGCTGCTGCTGGAGATGCTCACGCCCATCGCCAAGAGCTGGCCCAGCGAGTGGTGCCTGGAGGCGAACAGCCTGGCCATCCAGGTGCTGGGCGGCTATGGGTACACCCGCGACTTTCCGGTCGAGCAGTACTGGCGCGACAACCGGCTCAACATGATTCACGAGGGCACCCACGGCATCCAGGCGCTGGACCTGCTGGGCCGCAAGGTGGTCATGGACGGCGGCAAGGGCCTGGCGCTGCTGGCGCGCACGGTCAACGCGACCATCGAGCGCGCGCTCGCCCAGCCCGCGCTGGCCGAGCACGCGAATGCACTGGCCGGTGCTCTGAAGGCCTTGGGCCACGCCACCAAGGCCGCCTGGGCGACCGGCAACCCCGACGAGGCGCTGGCCAATGCCACGCCCTACCTGCAGGCCTTCGGGCACACGGTGCTCGCCTGGATCTGGCTGGACCTGGCCTGCTGCGCGCAAGCCCGCCTGGGCGGCGCCGACGACGACCTGCTGCAGGGCAAGCTCGCTGCCGCCCGCTACTTCTTCCGCTTCGAGCTGCCGCGCATCGGTGCCTGGCTGAAAGTCGTGGAGACGCGCGACGACACCTGTCGCACGATGGACGACGCTTGGTTCTAGCATCGGGGGTTCCAACACGAACCCCGGCACGATGAAAACAACCACGGTCGACAAGCTCATCTGGATATTGATGTACGGCGGACTGCTGGGCGTCGGCCTGGGCCTTTCGGTGCAGCGCAGCGACGAGGTGCTGGGCTGGAGCCTGGCCGTGATCGGGGGCGTGGTGGCCTCGCTCGGCGCCGTGCTCGTCGCGGTGCGCGCCCGCATGAAGGACTCGCCATGAAGTTCCAGGTCCGCATCCCCTTCGTCGAGAGTCTGGGCTTCGAGCTGCTGCGCTTCGACAACGGCGAAGCGGAGATCGCGATGACCCCGCGCGAGGAGCACCTGAACTCCTGGAGCGTGGTTCACGGCGGCGTCAGCATGACCCTGCTCGACGTCGCCATGGCCCATGCGGCGCGCAGCCCGGTCGACGGCGCTGCGCCCGAGACGCGCGGCGTCGTCACCATCGAGATGAAGACCAGCTTCCTGCGGCCTGGCCTGGGCCGCCTGCTGGCGCGCGGCAAGGTGCTCCACCGCACCAACAGCTTCGCGTTCTGCGAAGGATCGATCCTCGACCCCCAAGGCCAGCCGGTGGCGCATGCCACCGGTACCTTCAAGTACCTCAAGGCGCTGCCGGCCGGTGGCCGCCAGCTCAAGCGGCTCAATGCCTCCGATTGAAAGGACCCTCGCCATGACCACCAACAAGCAGATCCACCTCGTATCGCGGCCCCAGGGCGAAGCCGTGGCCGACAACTTCCGCCTCGTCGAGAGCGAGGTCCCGGCCTTGAAGGACGGGCAGGTGCTGGTGCGCCACCACTTCCTGTCTCTCGACCCGTACATGCGCGGGCGGATGAACGACAGCAAGAGCTACGCCGCCCCGCAGCCGCTGGACGCGGTGATGATCGGCGGCACGGTCGGGGAGGTGGTCGACTCCAGGCACCCCGGTTTCCGGGCCGGCGACAACGTGGTCGGCATGGGCGGCTGGCAGCAGTACGCGGTCGTCGATGCGGCCGCGCCGGGCAGCCTGCGCAAGGTCGACACGACCCACATCCCGCTGTCGGCCTATCTCGGCGCCGTCGGCATGCCCGGCGTCACCGCGTGGTACGGCCTGGTCAAGATCTGCGAGCCCAAGGCCGGCGAGACGGTGGTCGTGAGCGCGGCCAGCGGCGCGGTGGGCGGCGTGGTGGGACAGCTCGCCAAGGTGCGCGGCTGCCGTGCGGTGGGCATCGCGGGCGGTCCCGACAAGTGCCGCTATGTGGTCGAGGAGCTGGGCTTCGATGCCTGCGTGGACTACAAGCTGCACAAGGACCTGAAGTCGCTCAGCACCGCACTGAAGGACGCCTGCCCGAACGGCATCGACGGCTACTTCGAGAACGTCGGCGGCGTGATCCTCGACGCGGTGATGCTGCGCATGAACGCCTTCGGGCGCATGGCGCTGTGCGGGATGATCTCCGGCTACGACGGCCAGCCCATTCCCATGCAGTACCCGCAGCTGCTGCTGCAGTCGCGCCTCGCGCTGCGGGGCTTCATCGTCGCCGAGCACATGCAGGACTGGCCCGAGGCGCTCAAGGAGCTGGGCACGCTGGTGGCCACCGGCAAGCTGAAGTTCCGCGAGACCGTGGCGCAGGGGATCGAGTCGGCGCCGGAGGCGTTCCTCGGGTTGCTGAAGGGGCGCAACTTCGGCAAGCAGCTCGTGAAGCTGTGAATCCCGGGTTGCACCCGGGCTACCAGGAACTGCTCACGGGCCACGACTCGTAGCCCGGGTGCAACCCGGGGTGCGACCGGAAACGGAGGCAACGATGGACGCGACGCACGAGGTCTTCAACCAGCCCGCAGCGCTGACGAACTACAACGTCTTCGCGACCAACCGCCCGCTGCGCGATGCCCTGCGCTTCAACGCCCCCGGCCTCGACACCGCCGAGCTCGAGCGCCTGGGCCAGACCCTGGGCAGCAGCGAGATGCAGCAGCACTCGCGCCTGGCCAACGTGCACACGCCGCAGCTTCACACCCACGACCGCGTGGGCCGGCGCGTCGACGTGGTCGAGTTCCATCCCAGCTATCACGCGCTGATGGCGCTGGCCACGGGCACCGGCTTGCACGGCACGCCCTGGGCCGGCGGGGCGCATGCGCATGTGCGGCGCGCGGCCGGCTTCACGCTGTTCACCGAGATGGAGCCGTCCACGCTGTGCCCCATCTCGATGACCTACGCCGTCACGCCCGCGCTGCAAGGCAATCCGGCCATCGCCGCCGAATGGGGCCCGCGCCTGACCAGCCGCGCCTACGACCCGCGCTTCGTGCCCGCCGCGCAGAAGGGCGGCGTGACCATGGGCATGGGCATGACCGAGAAGCAGGGCGGCTCCGATGTGCGCGCCAACACGACGCAGGCCACGCGCGACGGGCGCGACGCCTGGGGCGAGCGCTACCGCCTGGTCGGCCACAAGTGGTTCTTCTCGGCCCCGATGTGCGACGCCTTCCTCGTGCTCGCGCAGGCCCCATCGGGCCTCAGCTGCTTCTTCCTGCCGCGCTGGCTGCCCGACGGCACGGTCAATGCGCTGCGCATCCAGCGCCTGAAGGACAAGCTGGGCAACAAGGCCAACGCCAGCTCCGAGGTCGAGTTCCACGGTGCGCACGCGTGGCTGGTCGGCGAGGAGGGCCGCGGCGTGCCGCAGATCCTCGAGATGGGCACGCTGACCCGCCTCGACTGCGCGCTGGGCACCACCGGCCTCATGCGCCAGGCACTCGCCCAGGCGCTCAACCACACCTCGCAGCGCAGCGCCTTCGGCAAGCCGCTGATCGATCAGCCGCTGATGCGCAACGTGCTGGCCGACCTCGCCCTCGAAAGCGAGGCGGCCACCGCCCTCAGCCTGCGCCTCGCGCGGGCCTTCGACGGCGGCAGCGACGAGCGCGAGGCGCTGATGCGGCGGCTGCTCACGCCGGTCGCCAAGTTCTGGGTCTGCAAGCGCGGCAGCCACTTTGCGCAGGAAGCCATGGAATGCCTGGGCGGCAACGGCTACGTGGAAGAGGGCGGCGAGGGCATGCTCGCGCGCATCTACCGCGAAATCCCGCTCAACTCGATCTGGGAGGGCGCGGGCAACATCATGGCGCTGGACCTGCTGCGCGCGCTGCGCAAGGGCGGTGCGATGGCCGATGCGCTCGATGCGGAGCTGGCCCCGGCGCGCGGCGCGCATACGGCCTTCGATCGCTTCGCGGCGTCGTTGCCGGCGCGCATCGACGAGGCCAGCGCCGAGACCGACGCGCGCCGCCTCGCACAGGACGTGGCGCTGGCCGTGCAGGCCGCGCTGCTGCGCCAGCACGCGCCCGAGCCGGTGTTCGACGCGTTCTGCCGCTCGCGTCTCGCAGGTGACTGGGGCCATGCGTTCGGCACGCTACCCTCGGGTGTCGATTTCGACTCGATCATCGCCCGCGCGATGCCGCACTGACCTCATGCACGACCTGATCCTCCATCACTACGCAGGCTCGCCCTTCTCGGAGAAGGTGCGCCTGATTCTCGGCTTCAAGCAGCTCGCGTGGAAGTCGGTCACCGTTCCGGTGATCCTGCCCAAGCCCGACGTGGTGGCGCTGACCGGCGGCTACCGGCGCACGCCCTTCCTGCAGATCGGCGCCGACATCTACTGCGACACCGCACTGATGTGCCGCGTGATCGACCGCCTCGCGCCCACGCCGCCGCTGTTCCCGCAGGGCGCCGGCGGTGTGCAGCACATGCTCGCGCAATGGGCCGACAACGCGCTGTTCTGGACGGCAGTGCCCTACACCATGCAGCCGGCCGGCCTGCCGCACATCTTCGGCAAGGCGCCGCCGGAAGTCATCAAGGCCTTCGGTGCCGACCGCGCCGCGATGATGGGCGGCACGCGTCGCGCCAGCGTCGCCGACGCCGGCGCGCAGCTGCGCACGTATCTCGCCTGGCTGGAGCAGCAGCTCGCCGACGGCCGGCGCTTCCTGTGCGGCGAGGCGGCCTGCATCGCCGACTTCTCGGTCGCGCAATCGCTGTGGTACATCCGCCGCGCGCCGCCGGTGGCCACGGTGCTGCAGCCTTTCGGCCGCCTGCTCGACTGGGTCGAGCGCGTGCAGGCCTTCGGCCACGGCACCCACGAGCCGCTCGCCGCGAGCGATGCGCTCGGCATCGCGCGTGCGGCCACGACCACCGCAGCGCTGACGGTGGCGGCGCAGCAGGGCTTCGAGGCCGGCGCCGAGGTGAGCGTCACGCCGACCGACTACGCACAGGACCCGGTGACCGGCCGGCTGGTCGGCCTGTCCGACGACGAGGTCGCCATCGAGCGTCACGACGAGCGCGCCGGCCGCGTGGTGGTGCACTTTCCGCGCATCGGCTACCAGATCAGGCAAGGATCCCCGTCATGAAGAGCTTTCACGGCCGCACCGCCGTCATCACCGGCGCCGCATCGGGCTTCGGCCTCGAGACCTCCCGCCTCGCCGCGCAGGCCGGCATGAACATCGTGATGGCCGACGTGCAGCAGGACGCGCTCGACAAGGCGGGCGCCGAGATCGAGGCGCTCGGCGCCCAGGTCCTGCGCTTCCGGCTCGACGTGGCCAAGGCCGCCGAGGTCGAGGCCATGGGGGCCGCGACGCTGGCGCGCTTCGGCGTGCCGCACCTGGTCTTCAACAACGCCGGCGTGAGCTCGGGCGGGCTGATCTGGGAGCAGTCGCTCAAGGACTGGGAGTGGGTGGTCGGCGTCAACCTGATGGGCGTGGCGCACGGCATCCGCGTGTTCACGCCGCTCATGCTGGAGGCGGCGGGCAAGGACCCGGCCTACGAGGGGCACGTCGTCAACACGGCGTCGATGGCGGGCGTGGTGAACATGCCCAACCAGGGCGTTTACAACGTCACCAAGCAGGCCGTGGTGTCGATCAGCGAGACGCTGTTCCAGGACCTGTCTCTGGTCACCGACCAGATCCATTGCTCGGTGCTGTGTCCGTTCTTCGTGCCCACCGGCATCGCGCGCAGCGAGCGCAACCGGCCGGCCGACATGGTCGAGGCGCACGCGCCGACCAAGAGCCAGCTCATCGCCAAGGCGCTGGGCGAGAAGGCCGTCAATTCCGGCAAGCTGACCGCGGCGCAGGTGGCGCAGATGGTGATGGATGCGGTGGCGAACGAGCGCTTCTACATCTTCAGCCATCCGAACGCGCTGGGCGTGGTGCAGACGCGCATGGAAGACATCATGCTGGGGCGCAACCCGAGCGACCCGTTCAAGGATCGGCCGCAGATCGGGGCGCAGTTGCGCGAGGCGACCCGCAAGGCGTAGGTCGGCGCGTCCCGGGTTGCACCCGGGCTACGAGGCCCTCGCTTGCAGTAGCCCGGGTGCAACCCGGGACCCCAGCACCAGGACCAGCCCCATCGCCAGCAACCACACGCTTGCCGGCTCGGGGATCGTCGTCGCCGCCGTCGGGTACTCGAGCACGAGCCGGTCGATGTACAGGTCGAAGATCTGATTGCGCGGGAACAGGCTGATCGTGAGGAAGGTCCCGCCCACCAGCAGCTCCTGAGGCACGATCAATCCGCGCGTGCCGGCGTTGAACATGTCGGTGCCGCGGCGTCCCTCGATGTCGCCCACCGCGGGCCCGCGCGACGGGTCGAAGAACATGCCGCCCGGCACGTTCTCGGGCACGGGGCAGCCGGCCGGGTTGGTGTGCGGCGGGTTCTCGCAAGCGGTGAAGTGCACGTCGCCGATCGGAAAGGCGAAGGTGCCCAGCAGCGTGCGGTCGCCGAAGGGGCCGGCCGTCACGTCGATCCAGTCGATCCCGATGTTGTTCAGGTCGCCCCCGGCGAACATGCGGAACAGGCCGTCCCCGTTCGCCGTCTCGGGCAGCGCAAAGCTGAATGCGATCTCCTCCCAGATGAGCGCCGAGTCGCCGGCGCTGCGGAACAGCTCGGTCTTGATGGCCGGTCCGCTGCTGATGACGATGTCCACGGCTGCGGCGGGCGCGCCGGCGGCCAGCAGTCCCGCAGCCACACAGGCCGCGGCGATGCGCGAAGGATGGAAGGGCTTCATGCCGGACTCCTCACAGGTCGATTCGTGCGCGACCCCGGTGCCGTTCGTTCGGCCTCTCGCGGCAGGTCGTGTCGGCCCTTCCTTCGAACCACTTTAGGTCGCGGTGGCCGCTCTCGCAAACACCGTGTTGACACCCCCGCGGGTGTCGGTCTACGATCTCCTCACAAATTCGGAATTGAATTCCAATGTACGGAATAAGCAAGGAGACACCCCGATGAACCGCCGCAAGCATCGTCTCAATCACATTGCTCACGCCTGCCTGGCCTGCCTGCTGATGGGAGCGGGCAGCGCCACCACCAACGCACAGACGGCACCGGCACCGGAGCCCGCTGCCTCGGCGCCCACACCCACACCCACACCCACACCCACACCCACACCCGCGCCCGCGCCTCAGCCCGCTGCCTCGGCGCCCAAAGCCGCGCCGCAGAACGACGATGCCCCCCCGTCGGCGCAGCTCGAGACGGTGATGATCACCGCCGAGAAGCGCGAGACGGTCCTCGAGATGACACCCGACGCCATCACGGTGCTGAACGGCAACAAGCTCAAGGAGCGCGGGTCGTCAGGCCTGGCCGACGTCGCCGACGCGGTGCCGAACGTCAGCTTCACCAGCAACCGCGATTCGACGCAGATCTTCGTGCGCGGCATCGGCAACGTCTTCTTCACCGCCGGCGGCGACCCGGGCGTCGCGCTGTACACCGACGGCTCCTACATCTCCGACATGACGAGCGCGAATGCGAGCCTGTTCGACCTGCAGCGCGTCGAGGTGCTGCGCGGCCCGCAAGGTGCGCTGTACGGACGCAACGCGACCGGCGGCGCCATCAACCTGGTCTCGGCGACACCGACCGACAGCTTCCGCGGCCAGGTCGGCCTGCTGTTCGGCGACTACGGACGCAAGGAAAGCGAAGGCTTCCTGTCCGGCCCCCTGGGTGCGGGCGGCACGCGGGCCCGCCTGTCGTTCCAGGTCAAGCAGCTGGACGGCTTCGCCAAGAACCAGCTCGCCGGCCAGACCTCCGGCCCGGTGCTGCCCGGCGGCCCGACCACGACCGGCCCCAAGGCGCTCGACGACCTCGACTCGAAGGCGCTGCGCCTGCAGACGATGACCGACCTGGGCGGCGGCTCGTCCCTGCGCTTCATCGCGAACGTCTATCGCCAGGACGACAACGGCGCGAGCAATGCCGTCCTGCCGGAATCGACCCCGACGGTGACCCAGCTGCTGTTCAACACCTCGCCCACCGGCGACCCGCGCTCTCTCAAGAGCCAAGGGGCCTCGCGACGCATCGACGTCGACACCTTGCAGGCCATCTACGACCTGCCGATCGGGGCCGGCGCCGACAAGCAGTTGACGGTGGTCGCCAGCTTCCGCAAGAGCCGCGCCGAAGTCTTCACCGATGCCGACCTCACCGAGGCGCCCAACGCCACGACGCTGTTCGTCACGAGCAGCCGCGACGCGAGCATCGATGCGCACCTCGCGTCGGCCGACGCCGCGCCGCTGCAATGGCTCGTCGGCGCGACCTACCTGCAGTTCGACCAGAAGCAGGACATCGATGTCTCGACCCTGATCCCGCTCGGCTTCATCGACCAGGATCCGAACCACTTCACCACGCCCGTCCCGCTGCAGTTCCTGCTCGGCGGCAACGTGCACACCCGATCGACCGCGGCCTACGTGGACCTGCGCTACGCGCTGTCGCCCCAGCTGACGCTGCTCGGCGGCCTGCGCGTGAACCACGACAGCAAGAAGGGCGACGAGTACCTGAACGTCGGCACCTTCGGCATCGCCGCGACCGGAACGCCGAGCGGAAGCTGGTCGAGCGTGCCCGGCAGCATCGGCATCGAGTACCAGCCCAGCCCCGGCGTGCTGACCTATGCGAAGGTCGCGCACGGCTTCAAGTCGGGCGCGATCAACCTCGGCGCCGTGCAGGGCGACCCGGTGAAGCCGGAGAAGGTGACGAGCATCGAGCTCGGCACCAAGCTCAGCTTCTGGGACAAGCGCGCGTCGCTGGCCGCGGCGGTGTTCACGAGCAAGTACAAGGACATGCAGGTCGTGCAGATCGGCCAGGCGTCGCCCATCCTCGCGAACGCGGCCGGCGCCACGATCAGCGGCCTCGAGCTCGAGCTGCTGGCCAAGCCCGTGCCCGCCCTGACCCTGGGCGCCAGCATCGGGCTGATGGACCCGAAGTACACCGACTTCGTCAACATCGACCAGCGGCACGCACCGCTCGGCCCGCCGGTCGACACCAAGGGCAACCAGCTTGCCAATGTGTCGAAGACGCAGGTCGCCCTGAACGCCGAGTGGGTGCAAGGCATCGGCGACTACCGTGCCACCTTCCGCGCCGACTACGTATGGCGCAGCAAGTATTTCTTCACCGAGTTCAACACCGAGGACGCGGCGCAGCAGGCGTACGGCGTGCTGAACCTGGCCGCGTCGGTGCGACCCGTCAAGGGGCCGTGGAAGCTGTATGGTTACGTGCGCAACGTCAACAACGCGACGGCCCTGACCAGCATGACCATCGCCTCGCCGGTCCTGGGCGGTGCGCGCACCGTGAACTACACGCCGCCGCGCCACTTCGGCGTCGGTGTCACCGTCGACTTCTGAGTCCCTGAGGAGCATTCGCATGAACCTCGATCACGCCGCATCACTGGGCTTCGACGCCGACCGGCTCGGCCACCTCGGACAGGTCATCCAGCGCGACATCGGCGCGCAGCGCTACGACGGCGCGGTGCTGCTCGTCGCACGCGGGGGCAAGACGGTGCTGAACGAGGCCTTCGGCTGGGCGCACCGCGACAGCGAGCGTCGCCTGAAGGCCAACGACGTCTTCGTGTCGTTCTCCATCGCCAAGCAGCTCACGCACGCGCTGGTGCTCAACCGCATCGACCGCGGCGAGCTCGCGCTGACCCAGCGGGTGGCCGACCTGATCCCCGAGTTCGCCAACCGCGGCAAGGAGAACATCACGCTGTTCCACATCCTCACGCACACCGCGGGCCTGACGCTCAAGCTGCCGCCGCTGATGGACCCGATGCAGCTGGGCAACCTGCAGGCGGTGGTGCAGGCGGCCTGCATGAGCGCGGTGGAGAGCGTGCCGGGCGAGCGGGTGTACTACAGCGGCATCATCGGCACCGCCATCCTGGCCGAGGTGCTGCGCCGCATCGACGGCGGCGAGCGCGCCTACCGCGACATCCTGGCGCAGGACCTGTTCGCGCCGCTGGGCATGGCCGACAGCGCGCTCGGCCTGCGTGCGGACCTGGCGCCGCGCCTGGTGCCGGTGATCGCCCGCGACCGCCTGCCGGGCATCTCCTTCGCCGAGGAGTACGAGATGTTCGGCGCCATGATCACGCCCGACGCCGAGATCCCGTCGCTCGGATGCGTGCTCACGGCACCCGACCTGAGCCGCTTCGCCAATGCGCTGCGCGCCGGCGGCGCGATCGACGGGCGGCGCATCCTGTCGCCGGCCATGCTCGACCTGGCCACTCGCAACCACACCGGCTCCATGCCCAATGACACCTGGTCTTTCGCGGCCGGCGTGCGCGGCTGGAAGCCGTTCCCGGCCCAGCTCGGGCTGGGCTTCTATCTGCGCGGCGACGCGGTGGCGCCCAACTTCCTGGGCACGCTGACCAGCCCGCGAACCTATGGCGGCGCGGGCGCGGGCTCGACGATGTTCTGGGTCGATCGGCAGCGCGACCTCACCTGCGTCTACCTCAGCGCCGGGCTCATCACCTGCGAGCTGCGCAACACCGATCGGCTGCAGCGCATTTCCGACCTGGTGGTGTCGGCGCTGGTGG
>DASUZE010000071.1:0-91758 GCA_036377015.1 Piscinibacter sp.
CACCTCGGCGAGCGGGGTCGTGTTCTGCAAATGCCTCCAAGTAGACCTGCAGCGGCTCAAGGAATGCCGAAGGTTCCATGGTGGTGAAGCTGCGCGACTCGTTCATGCGGCCTAACGTTTGACATGAGGGGCGGCCGCAAGCAAGCGAAGCTTGCTTGTGGACGTCCCCTCGATGGAAGGGTTAGGCCTCAGCATTTGCGCTCTTCCTCCAGCGGATTGTGCTGCCGATTCCTGGTGAAGCCGCCGCAGCAGCTACAGCCTCTGCCAAGGTTGGGTAGCCACCTCCGCCCGAATTGAACACGGCTCGCTCCGTGGTTGAACCGTACTGAATGTAGAACGTGCTTTGCGCGAGATCGTTCTCGACTTCCGGCGGATCTTCGTGATCACCGCTGCCGTACCGAACAGGACTATGGACGATTCGAATGTCGCATTCGATCTCGCCGTCATAGAGGAATGTGCCTTCCTTGACGACGGTTTCGTTTGACGCGAGCGATCTCATGTGAGGCCTAACGTGTTATCGGGCTCAACCTCGCCCCATACCCAATTCCACTGCTCCCTAACCCCCATCTTCGAACCATTCTCTCCCCCTCTTGCCCACCAGTCCCTCGGCGTATACACTGTAAATCCATACAGTACCATCCGCCCGTGAAAAGCAGCACCCGCTCGCTTCCTCCCTTGCAGTCGTCCCGACTGTTGGACCAGGTGCGTGAGCGCATCCGTTACCTGCACTACAGCATACGGACCGAACAAGCCTACGTGCAATGGGTCCGCGCCTTCGTCCGCTTTCACGGCCTGCGGCACCCCGTCGAAATGGGGCAGGTCGAAATCGAGGAGTTCCTCTCGTGGCTCGCCAACGAGCGGCAGGTCGCCGTGTCGACGCACAAGCAGGCCTTGTCCGCGCTCCTGTTCCTCTACCAGAAGGTGCTCGGCCTCGACGTGCCATGGGTGGGGAACATCGGCCGCCCCAAAGGTCGTTCCCGCCTCCCGGTGGTCTTCACCCATGAAGAAGTGGCTCGCCTGTTCACCATGCTCGACGGTGAGCAGCGCCTGTTCTTCCAGCTCCTCCATGGCACCGGCATGCGCATCACCGAAGGGCTGCGCCTGCGGGTCAAGGACGTCGGCTTCGCGCATCAAGCGCTCGTGGTACGTGAAGGCAAGGGCGGGAAGGACAGGGTGGTCATGCTGCCTTCGTCGCTGGTCCCGGCCTTGCAGGATCAATTGCGCCGGGCCCGCGTGCTCTGGTCCTCGGATCGGCAGGCCGGACGCGGTGGCGTCCATCTGCCCCATGCGCTCGCGCGCAAGTACCAACGCGCCGCGATGTCATGGCCCTGGTTCTGGGGTGTTCCCCCATCCCGACATGTCAGCCGATCCGCGTTCGGGCGCCGAGCTTCGCCATCACCTCTTCGACCAGAGCCTGCAGCGCGCCTTCAAGCGTGCGCTGACGCGGGCCGGCATCGAGAAGCCGGCCACGCCCCACACGCTGCGCCATTCGTTCGCCACCCACCTCCTGCAAAGCGGCTACGACATCCGCACCGTGCAAGAGCTGCTCGGCCACGCCGACGTGGCCACCACGATGATCTACACCCACGTCCTCAAGCTGGGCGGTGGTGCGGTCCGCAGCCCGATGGACCTTCTGGGCGCGTCCCCGTGGCTGCCGGCGGTGCCCGCGCCGGCCACACGCTCGGCAGCTGCCAGCCCGCCGCTGTCCTGATCCGCCCTACGTCGCCAACGGGATGCTCCATTTCCCCGGCCAAGACGTCCCATGCTTCCCGCCTACGCCGAACTCCACTGCCGAAGCAACTTCAGCTTCCTCACCGGCGCTTCGCATCCCGAAGAGCTGGTCGAGCGTGCGCACGACCTCGGCTACAGCGCGCTCGCCATCACCGACGAGTGCTCCGTCGCCGGCGTCGTGCGCGCCCACGCCGAGGCCGAGCGGCGCCAGTTGCACCTGATCATCGGCAGCGAGATGCGCCTCACCTCGCCCGAGACGGGCGCGCCGCATGCCCGCCTGGTGGTGCTCGCGCAGACGCGGCGCGGCTACGGCAACCTGTCGCACTGGATCACCGTCGCGCGCCGGCGTGCCGAGAAGGGCCGCTACCTGGCCCATCCCGGCGACGTGGAAGGCAAGGTGCCCAACGCGCCCACGCTGGCCGGCCTGCCCGACTGCCTCGCGCTGCTGGTGCCCGACGCCTCGCAGCCCTTCGAGGAGGTCTTCGCCCACGCGATGTGGCTCAAGACCTGGTTCCAGGAGCGCGCTTCCATCGCCATCGAGCTGCTGCATCGCGCCGGCGACGACGCGCTGCTCGAGGTCGTGCAGCGCGTCGCCGGCTTCACCGGCCTGCGCATCGTGGCCGCCGGCGACGTGCTCATGCACCTGCGCTCGCGCAAGCCCCTGCAGGACACGCTCGCCGCCACGCGCCTGAACACGCCCGTCGCGCAGTGCGGCTGGCAGCTCGCCTCCAACGCCGAGCAGCACCTGCGCTCGCGCGGCCGCCTCGCCGCGCTGTACGAGCCGGCCTGGCTCGAGAACACACTGCAGCTCGCCTCGCAGTGCAGCTTCTCGCTGCGCGAGCTGCGCTACGAGTACCCGCAAGAGATCGTCCCGCCCGGCCACACGCCGGCCACCTGGCTGCGCCAGCTCACCGAAGAGGGCATCGCCTGGCGCTTCCCGCACGGCATCCGCCCGGAGCATCGGCGGCAGATCGAGCACGAGCTCGCGCTCATCCGCCAGCTCGCCTACGAGCCGTACTTCCTCACCGTGGCCGACATCGTTCGCTGGGCCCGCGCGCAGGGCATCCTGTGCCAAGGCCGCGGCAGCGCCGCCAACTCGCTGGTGTGCTACTGCCTTCGCGTCACCGAGGTCGACCCCGCCCGTGCCAGCCTGCTCTTCGAGCGCTTCATCAGCGCCGAGCGCAACGAGCCGCCCGACATCGACATCGACTTCGAGCACCAGCGCCGCGAGGAGGTCATCCAGTACATCTACGGCAAGTACGGACGCCACCGCGCCGCGCTCACCGCGGTGGTCATCTGCTACCGCCCGCGATCGGCGGTGCGCGACGTCGGCCGTGCGCTGGGCATCGACCTGCAGCGCATCGACGCCGTGGCCAAGGGCCAGCACTGGTTCGACGGCCGCAGCATCAGCGCCGAGCGCCTGCGCGAGAACGGCTTCGACCCCGACGCGCCGGTCACGCGGCTGTGGGTGGAGCTCACCCACCAGCTGATCGGCTTTCCGCGCCACCTCAGCCAGCACCCCGGCGGCTTCGTCATCGCCAAGGAGCAGATGGAGCAGCTGGTGCCGGTGGAAAACGCCGCCATGCCCGACCGCAGCGTCGTGCAGTGGGACAAGGACGACCTCGACACCCTGGGCCTGATCAAGGTCGACGTGCTGGCGCTGGGCATGCTGAGCGCGATGCGGCGCTCGCTCGCCTTCATCGCGCAGAAGAAGGGCCACTCGTTCGAGATGCACGACATCCCCGACGACGACAAGCCCACCTACGACATGATCTGCGCCGCCGATACCGTCGGCGTGTTCCAGATCGAGAGCCGCGCGCAGATGAGCATGCTGCCGCGCCTGAAGCCGCGCACCTACTACGACCTGGTGGTCGAGGTCGCCATCGTGCGCCCCGGACCCATCCAGGGCGGCATGATTCATCCCTACCTGCGCAACCGCCTGCTGCCCGACGACCAGATCGACTGCCCCGCCGAGATCCGCCCCGCGCTCATGCGGACCAAGGGCGTTCCCATCTTCCAGGAGCAGGTGATGCAGATCGCCATGCTCGCCGCCGACTTCACCGGCGGCGAGGCCGACCGCCTGCGCCGCGCCATGGCCGCCTGGAAGCGCAAGGGCGGCCTCGGTCCGTTCCACGAGCGGCTGGTCGGCCGCATGGTCGAGAAGGGCTACGACCGCGCCTACGCCGAGCGCATCTTCCAGCAGATCCAGGGCTTCGGCGAATACGGCTTCCCCGAGAGCCACGCCGCCGGCTTCGCGCTCCTGGCCTACGACAGCAGCTGGATCAAGCGCCACCATCCCGATGCCTTCCTCGCCGGCCTGCTCAACAGCCAGCCCATGGGCTTCTACGCACCGGCCCAGCTGGTGCGCGACGCGCGCGAGCACGGCGTGACGGTGCTGCCGGTCGACGTGCGGCTGAGCGCCTGGGAAAGCACGCTCGAAGGCGAAGCCGAGGGCGATGCGCTGCGCGCGGTGCGCCTGGGCCTGAACCGCGTGAGCGGCCTGTCCGAAGACGCCGGCCGGCGCATCGCCGACATGCGCGAAGACAGCGCCTTCGCGGGCATCGAAGACCTGGCCCGGCGCGCCCGCCTCAACGCCCACGACCTGCAGGTGCTGGCCGAGGCCGACGCGCTGCAAGGCCTGGCCGGGCATCGCCACCAGGCGGCCTGGGCGGTGGCCGGCATCGACACCCGGCCCACCGAGATGCTGCGCGACACCCGCGTGCACGAGGCGCCGGCCGTGTTGGCCGCGCCCAGCGAGGTGGAAGACACGCTGGCCGACTACCGCGCGCTGGGGCTCACGCTGAACCGCCATCCACTGGCCTTGCTGCGCGAGTCGCTGGCGCGCTTCAAGGTCCAGCCGGCGGCGGTGCTCAAGACCTATCCCGGCGGTCGCCTGGCGCGTGCGAGCGGCCTGGTCACGCACCGCCAGCGGCCCGAGACCGCCAAGGGCACGGTGTTCGTCACGCTCGAAGACGAGACCGGCGCGGTCAACGTGATCGTCTGGCCGCGGGTGGTCGAGTCGCAGCGCCGGCCCTTGCTCGCGTCCACGCTGCTGACGGTGTACGGGCAGTGGCAGCGCGAAGGCGACGTGATGCACCTGGTGGCGATGAAGCTGATCGATCACTCGCAGCTGCTGCAGGGGCTGGCGAGCAAGAGCCGCAATTTCAGGTGACGGCGACGATCGGCGCTGATCTCCGGAGGATCCTTGCGGATTCAAGCGCCTTTGGTCACAAGCCTCGAAGCCCGACGATGCCCAAGATCGATCACCCTGACCGGCAGGGAGGAGTCGTGCCATGGCCAACAAGGACGTCGCAGTCCCCATCGTGTTTCCGGACTACCTGATCACGGTGGACACGCCCGACGTCGAAGTCGCGGTCCCCGACGCCCTGCCGTGGGTGGACATCCTGCCGTCCAAGATCAAGCTGCCCAGGACGCACCAGAAGCTTCCGTTGCTGGGCCATGCCGGCATTCTCTTCATCGACGGCCGCAGCGGGCTGACCCGCTACTACGAATACGGCCGCTATGACACTGCGGCCACGGGACTGGTCCGCAAGCAGCAGATCCCGGATGTCGTCATGGGCGTTGGCGGCAGGCCGGCCGCCGGGTCGCTGAAGGAAGTGCTGGTCGCCATCTCCAAGCGATCGGGCCAGTCCGGCGCGATCAAGGGGGCGTACATCGAGTTGCCCAGTGGCGCTTTCGACAAGATGGAAGCGCACGCGCTGGGTCGCATGAAGCAGAACGCCGACCCGAAGCGGGTGCCGTACGATCTGCTCACCAACAGTTGCCTCCACTTCATGAAGGCGGTCGCCGAAGCGGGCGGCGCGTCGATGCCCTTCATCATCGCGCCGCAACCTGCCGGCTACATCGTGCAGGTGCGCCTGCAGAAGAGGGAGCTCGACTACGAGCCCACTGGAACCATCGTCATCGAAGCCACGCCCTTGCCCTGACATGATCCTCTCCACACAGCGGCATAGAAGCCGACTCGTCGCCCTGACCGTCTGGACCGTCCTGGCGCTTGGGTGCGTGGACAACAGCGCCGGCGAGCCGCAACGACCGCTCGCGGTGCCCAAGACCGCGGCATGGGTGGGTGGGCCGGATGGTGGCGTGTTCGTCCTGTTGAAGGCCCGGGCGGACGCCGGGTCGGTGGCCTATTCGGGAACCGTGTACCACGTCGACGGCTCGGTCTGGTACAGCGGGCCCTTCGTGCTGCAGCCTGCGGGCGCCAAGGCGGTCGATCCGCAGAACAAGCGGCAGTTCAGCGGTTGGGACGGTACGCAAATCCTGTTGGAGGATGGGCGATCCCTGGTGGCGAAGGCCAGCCAGCGCGCGAAGTAGGCCGACGCGCTGCCTGACGCAGCCGGGCCCACCCTGCGGTAGAGTGCCGCGCCATGCTTTTCGTCCTTTCCCCCGCCAAGTCGCTCGACTACGACAGCCCGGTGCCGATCAAGATCGCGCCGACCACGCCGCAGTTCATCCCCCGCTCCGTCGAGCTGATCGACACGCTCAAGACCAAGAGCGTTTCGGACGTCGCCGCGCTCATGGACTTGTCCGACTCGCTCGCCACCCTCAATGTCGGCCGCTACGCCGCCTGGTCGCCGCGCTTCACCGCGAAGAACAGCAAGCCGGCGGTGTTCGCCTTCAACGGCGACGTCTACGACGGCCTCGCCGCCGCCACCCTGAGCGCCGCCGATCTCGCCTGGGCACAGGAGCACGTCGCCATCCTCTCCGGCCTGCACGGCGTGCTGCGCCCCTTCGACAGGCTGCAGCCCTATCGCCTCGAGATGGGCACGCCGCTGGCCACCGCGCACGGGCGCAATCTCTACGACTTCTGGGGCGACACGATTGCCGAGCACCTCAATGCGCGCGTCGCCGCCGACAAGACGCCGGTCATCGTCAACCTCGCGTCGCAGGAATATTTCCGCGCCGCCGACCGACGTGCCCTCGCGCCGCGTGTCATCGAATGCGTGTTCGAGGACTGGAAGGGCGGCCGCTACAAGGTCATCAGCTTCTTCGCCAAGAAGGCGCGCGGCCTGATGGCGCGCTATGCCATCCGCAAGCGCATCGCCACGCCGCGGCGCCTCGAAGGCTTCGACCTCGAGGGCTACGCCTTCGCGCCGGCGGCTTCCGATCCCGACCGGCTGGTCTTCCGGCGCCGGCTCGCCGGCTGAGCCGACGCCGCGGCGTACTGCGCCACGTCGGCCGGCATGAGGTGCAGGTCGCCCAGCTCCTTGAAGTGCGCGAGCAGCGCCTCCACCACCACCCGCACACGCGGAGCGAGGAACTGCCGGTGCGGGTAGTGCAGCACGAACTCTCGATCGCCCGGATCGTGCTGCCCGCTCATCACCAGCTTGAGCCGGCCCGAGCGCAGATAGGGCAGGGCGTGCTGCAGCCCCGCCTGCACGATGCCCGCGTGCGCCAGCGCCAGGTCGAGCACCGCCTCGGGGTCGCTGACCGACAGCGGCGCCTCGGGCATGAATTCGACCCGCCGCCCGCCCGCACGAACGAACCGCCACGGGCTCGGGGTGCTGCCCGCGAACCTCACCACCGCGCACCGATGCTGCGCGAGCTCGTCGACCGACACCGGCACGCCCGCCTGCTTGAGGTAGGCCGGACTGGCCACCAGCGCGAGCGGCAGCCGGCAGATGCGCCGCGCCACCAGGCTGCTGTCTTCGATGAAGCCGCCGCGGATGCCGATGTCGTAGCCCTCGGCGACGAGATCGACCGGCCGGTTGTCGAGATCGAGCTCGATGGCGAGCTCCGGATAACGGGCGGTGAGTGCCGGCAGCGCCGGCAGCACCCAGCGCCGGCCGAAGGCCGCGCCCACCGAAATGCGCACCCGTCCGGCCGGCGTGCGCGCGGCCTGCGACACGTCGGCCACCGCATCGTCGAGCGCGCGCAGCGCCAGCCGCGCCTTGGCCAGGAACCCGGCGCCCTCGGCGGTGAGGCCGAGCCGGCGCGTGCTGCGATTGAGCAGCCGCACGCCCAGCCGCTCCTCCAGCCGCGCCAGGCTCTTGCTGACGGCAGCGGGCGTCACGTCGAGGCGATCGGCGGCGGCGGTGAGGCTGCCGGTGGTGGCGGCCTCGACGAAGGCCAGCAGTCCCTGGAGTTGCTTCATGGCGTCATTCTTGATCGAATGTCATCAATTCATCAACCGGATGTGACTTTCGGTGAGCGGCGCCGCTGCCTACAGTGAAGCCATCCCAACCGCTTCACTGCACAAGGAGCACACCATGAAGATCGGCATCCTCGGTTCCGGCAACGTCGCCCAGTCGCTGGGCGCGGGCCTCCTGAAGCACGGCCACCAGGTCGCGCTGGGCACCGGCAGCCCGGCCAAGCTGGCCGACTGGTCGGCGCAGCACCCGAAGGCGCGCGTCGGCAGCTTCGCCGACGCGGCGGAGTTCGGCGAGCTCGTCATCCTGTCCGTCAAGGGCAAGGCGGCCGTCGAGGCGGTGCAAGCCGCGGGTGCGCAGCGCCTGGCCGGCAAGGTCGTCATCGACACCACCAACCCGATCGCCGACGCCGCGCCGGTCGACGGCGTGCTGCAGTTCTTCACCGGACCGAACGAGTCGCTGCTCGAGCAGCTGCAGCGCGAGTTCCCGCAGATCCGCTTCGTCAAGGCCTTCAATTCGGTCGGGGCGGCACACATGGTCGATCCGAGCTTCCAGGGCGGCCCGCCGACGATGTTCATCGCGGGCAACGACGAAGCGGCGCGCAAGACGGTGTCCGGCATCGTCCGCGAGCTGGGCTGGGACGTCGCCGACATGGGGACGGCCACCGCGGCGCGCGCCATCGAGCCGCTGTGCATGCTGTGGTGCATCCCGGGCCTGGCGCGCAACGAATGGACACACGCGTTTCGCCTTTTGAAGCGGTCTTGACTCCGGCAAAATCGGGGGATGAAACATTCAGCGCCAGCCACTCTGTTGAGAGCCCGAGCGCCGGGCCGCCCCAAGCCGGGCTCGATCCCCTCGGGGGATCGGTCGCGGTATTCCGCGAGCGAGGGGCTGTCATGAGCCTTCAGCAAATCACCCCCGAACTGCGCCAGTGGATCGTCGCCCAGGCCTCGGCCGGCCAGCCGCCCGAGGCCGTCCTCAAGTCGATGATGGACAGCGGCTGGAAGGAAGACGTGGCGGTGGTCGCCCTGGAGGAAACCCTGCGCGGCTTCCTGGTCGACCATGCCAAGGCGAACGGCCTGCCCACCCCGGTGATCGTGCCCGAGCCGATGTCCCTCGACGGCGAGGTCGTGCTCAACGCCGGCGACCGCGAGGTGCAGGTCCTCGCCAACATGCGCAGCCCGCGCGTGCTCGTGTTCGGCAACCTGCTGTCGCACGACGAGTGCGACGAGATCGTCGAGCACGCGCGCCAGCGCCTGGCGCGCTCCGAGACCGTGCAGTTGCACACCGGCGCCAGCGAGGTCAACGAGGCGCGCACCAGCGAAGGCATGTTCTTCGGGCGCGGCGAGAACGAGGTGTGCAAGCGCATTGAGACGCGCATCGCGAACCTGCTGCAATGGCCGCTGGAAAACGGCGAAGGCTTGCAAGTCCTGCGCTACCGGCCGGGCGCGGAGTACAAGCCGCACTACGACTACTTCGATCCGGCCCAGCCCGGCACGCCGTCCATCCTCAAGCGCGGCGGCCAGCGCGTCGCCTCGCTGGTGATGTACCTGAACACGCCGGCGCGCGGCGGCGCCACCATCTTCCCCGACGTGCACTTCGAGGTCGGGCCGGTCAAGGGCAATGCGGTCTTCTTCAGCTACGACCGGCCGCACCCGATGACACGCTCACTGCACGGCGGCGCGCCGGTCCTCGAGGGCGAAAAATGGGTCGCCACCAAGTGGCTGCGTGAAGGGCGCTTCGAGTGAGCGATGCGGCGTCGCGGCCGCTCGAAGGCATCCGCGTCATCGACCTCACCCGATTGCTCCCGGGGCCGCTGGCAACGCGGCATCTCGCCGAGTGGGGCGCCGAGGTCATCAAGATCGAAGGGCCCGCCGGCCAGGGGCAGGACGACGGCACGCGCGAGATGGGCCGCACGGCCGCCGATGTCGCCGCCGACCGCCCCGGGCTCACGTTTCGCATGCTCAACGACGGCAAGACGCTGCGCCGCATCGATCTGCGCGAAGCAGCCGGCCGCGACGAGCTGCTCATGCTGGCGCGCGGGGCCGATGTGCTGATCGAGGGCTTCCGGCCGGGCGTGATGCAGCGGCTCGGCCTCGGATGGGACGTGCTGCATGCGGCCAATCCGCGGCTGGTGATGTGTGCGATCAGCGGCTACGGACAGTCCGGTCCGTGGTCGCAGCGCGCGGGCCACGACATCAACTACATCGCGATGGCCGGCGTGCTCGAGCAGATCGCCACGCCCGACGGCGAGATCGCCGTCCCCAACTTCCAGATCGGCGACCTGCTCGGCGGCACGCAGGCGGCGCTGGCCGGCATGCTGGCGGCGCTGGTCGCCGCACAGCGTACCGGGCAGGGCCGCTTCGTCGACATTTCGATGACGCACCAGGTGATGCGGCATCACGTGCTTGCCGCAGCCACGCTGGCAGCGACGGGGCAAACGACCGCACCGGGGCGCGACCTGCTGTGCGGAGGAGCGCCCTGTTACGGCGCTTACCGCACGGCCGATGGCCGTCACCTGGCTGTCGGCGCGCTGGAGCTGAAGTTCTGGCAGGCCTTGTGTCGCGCAGTGGACAAGCCCGCATGGATGGACCGCCATTGGTCGCTGGGCGAGGCGCCCGCCAGCGCCGCGGCGATGGCATTGCGTGGCGAGCTCGCGGCGCTGATCGCCTCGCAGCCGCTCGCGCACTGGCTGGCGCTGTTCGACGGGGCCGACTGCTGCGTCACCGCCGTGCTGCGGCTTGACGAGGCGCAAACGCACCCGCTGTTCCGGGCCTGATCCGTTGTCAACCACGTCCGCGAGGGCGGCGTTGTGCCTGCGAGCAATTCGGCTCTGTCCCCCATCCCCTCAAGGAGATCTCATGAACAAGCTCATCGCGGCCCTGATCGCTGCCACCTTCTCGTTCGGCGCGTTCGCCCAAGCCGCGGCCACCGCCGAGAAGCCTGCCGCCACCGCCTCGGCCGCTGCCGCCAAGGAAGACAAGAAGCCGGTCGCGAAGAAGACCGCCAAGGCCAAGAAGTCCAAGAAGGCTGCCAGCGCTCCCGCCGCCTGAGCGATCTCCGCTCGAAAAAACAAACCCGGCCTCGGCCGGGTTTTGTTTTTCTCAGGGGTGCTTCAGGCGTGGACCTTGTGCACCGAGTCGTCGTGGCCGGTGAAGGGCCGGCTGCGCTCGATGCGCCGCCACTTGCGCTGCTCCCAGGTCTGCGGACCTTCGAGCGGCCAATGGTCGATGAGCGGTGCGAGCTCCGCGCGCGGAACGCGCGTGTAGGCGGGCGAGGCCGACAGGCGCAGCCAGAAGCGACCGCGGCGCAGCCGCATGGGCAGGGGCGCGCGCGCCTGCGGCACCCAGTACACGCAGCCGCGGCTGGCCCAGTAGTCCACCCGCTCGAAGTTGACCCGACCCGCGAAGCCGGTGTCGGCCGGAAAGATGATGCATTCGTCCGGCGTGTCGACCACCGCGAACTGCAGGTCGCCGGGCGACTCGCCCGAGCCCGCGTAGACGAACACGACGCGCTCGATCTGCGCCGCGCTCACCCGATCGATTTCCGCTTCGTCGCGGTAGACGACGATGTCCTGCCCGTGCCAGGCGGTATGCCAAGTGTTCATGGCCAAAATCCTCCAGAACAGGTGACGCTAACGCATGCGCGGCGCAACGTGTGACCAGACGCATCGGAATGAAAGCGGATGAGACGCGCTAGAGCAGGCGTTCGAGTTCGCTCTGATGCCAGTCCAGGCTGGCGGCAATCGCACCGGCAGGGTCCAGGCGCAGCAGCTTGAAGTCATGCATCACGTGCTCGTCGTAGTTCCACGAGCGGATGCCGAGGAAGCGGCCCAGGGCCCGCGTGGCGTCGGGTGTGCCGCTGAGGAATGTCCAGTTGGCTCGGTCGAGGTGGCGCGCGCGACGGAACGCGGCCCAGTCCGCCGGCGTGTCCTCGGCGGGGTCGAGGCTGGCGACGACGATGTCGAGCGAGGCTGCGCGTCGATCGGCGAGGACTTGGAGCTCTTCGAGCGTGCGCAAAGTGGTCGAGCACAGGCTGCGACAGGCGCCGTAGGCCATGGTGATGACCACCGGCCGGCCGCGCCATTCGGCCAGCTCGCGCAAGGCGCCGCGGTCGTCGACGAAGCGCAGCCCGAGGCCGTACAGGCTGGCGCCCGCGGCCGTGGCGCGCAGCGCCGGCGCGAGCAAGCCCAGCGCGAGCAGGGCGCGCCGGTCGAGGACGTGGGGCCGCCGCATCGGGTCAGACCTTGAGCAGCACCTGGATGCCGGGGGGCGCCGCGCCGACATAGCCGATCGCGCCCGGATTGGCCTTCACGAAGCCGATCACCTCGGCGTCGGTGGCCTTCAGGGGCGGCGCATTGAGCCCGTCGCGAAACGCCTTCTTGGTCCAGGTCGCGGCGTAGCGGGCCGGCGTCATCTTCAGGACCCGGCCCAGGAAGTCGGCCTGAACCACGGCGTTGTCGATTGGCAGCAGCCGCAGCGAGCCGGCGAACTGCACCTCGCCGAGGAAGACCTCCTTCACCTCCTCGGCACTCATGCCGGGGATGCCGTTGCCGATCACGAACAGCTCGCTCGCGCGTGCCGGGCCGGTGCCCAGCAGCAAGGCGGCGGCCAGGAAGCGCCGGCGCGTGATGAAGGTCGGTTCGCGGGCCATCGTGATCGCGCTAGAAGCCCACGGCGTACTGCAGCCGCCACTCGTCGACCGCGCGACCGATGCCCTGGTCGTCGGTCCGGTTGAACTCGAGCTTGAGCGCCGCGCGCGGGTCGAGGTTGTAGCGCATGCCCAGCATGCGCCGCGTGTACGAACGGCCGTTGGCCTGGGCGGCGAAGTAGTTGTCGGCTTGGTCCAGCGAGGCCTTCTCCCAGCGCGCGTAGGGCAGCCAGCGATCGCGCAGGCTGTGGCCGACGTGCAGGTAGCCCAGGTGGCTGCCATGTGAAGCGCCGCCGGCGAGGTCGCGATCGCGCAGGCGATAGGCCTCGGCGATGAGCTCCCAGCCGTCGCTGTCGTAGAGCGCATGCGCGCCCAGCATGTTCAGGCGGGTGCGGCTTTGCAGCGCGTCGGCGGCATCGTAGGCCGCGACGGCCTGGCGCAGGCCGTGCACGCCCACGCTCAGGCCGTCGAGCGCGCCGCCGAAGCGCCAGCCGAGCGCGAATCCGGCCACCTTGTTGGCGTTGTCGTCGCCGGCCGGATTCGGATCGAGCGAACCGTTCGCGATGCGGGTGCCGTTGCCGACGTAGAGGTGATAGGTCAGCCGGTCCGCGCCGATGCGCCAGCTGCCGGTGCCCCACAGGCCCGTGGTGTGCACCGGCAAGATGCCGCCGTCGTCCTCGAAGTCGAGCATGCGCGGCCGAAGGATGGACGGCTGGATCTGCGCGCCGTGGTGGAAGGCCATGTTCCAGTAGCCGAAGGGCGTGTGAAAGCGCCCGCCCCACAGCGTCAGGTGGTCGTTGAAGCTGTAGCCGATCTGTGCCCGCTCGAGATCGATCACTGTCTCGCCGTCTTCTTCGACGCCCACGTTGAGCTCGATCAGCGTCTTGATGCTGGTGCCGAATTGCGGCGTGAGATAGAAGTCGAGCGAGCCGACGGCGAAGCCGCTGCGCTCGCCCGGCGCCGCGTGGCGCCGCTGGCTCCAACCCACGTCGGCGAAGCCGTGCAGCGGCAGGCCCGGGTCGCGCAGGTCGCGCGTGCTGGCGGCGGTGAGCTGGCCGACGGTGCGCTCGAGCTCCTCGATGCGTGCGGCCGGTGCGCTCGCCGGTGCGGCGGCCGGGGCCGCCGCCACCGCGGCGGGCTTGGCCGCGAGCTGCTTCTCCAGCTGCTCCACCCGCGCGGCGAGCGCCTCGATCATCTTCAGGCTCTGCTCCAGCCGGCGCTCCAGCTGCGCGGTGTCGCCCGCCGCCTGCGCACGACACGGCGAGACGGCAGCCAGCGCGCACGCCATCGCGATCGATGCGAGAAGTCGGTGCGGCAAGCGGGCCTCAGGATGCATTCGTCTCTCCAGGCGACAAGCGGCCCGCGTGCCGACGGGCGCGCGACGCCAGCGGCGATTCTTCCGGCGCGAGGCCGCGTCCGATCGCCCGAGAAACCCGGATTTGCGCTCCCGATTCGACCCGCCGGCGCACGCGCGGCACGCAAGCGTGAAAAGCGCCTCAATTCGACCGATCGGGCTTCGCGACCGACGTGCACGATGCAGGCTGCCATTCCCTTGCCGGACGAGAGAGCTTGCCGTTCCTGCGATGAACACCCTGCGCGTGCAGTCCTTGAAGCTGCGCCTGATCCTGCAGCTGCTGGTGATCCTGTTGCCGGTCACGCTGCTGCTCGCCTACCAGGCCTGGGCCGACGTGCGCCGCGCGGAAACGGTGGAGATCGCGTTCCAGGTCGACAGCAAGGCCAAGGAAGCGCACGACAGCTACCACCGCTTCATCCTCGGCGTGGCCGACGCCGTCGACACCGGCCGAGTCGCGCGGCCGGCGCTGGCCGACCTCGACGCTGCCCGGCGTGCCCTGGCCCAGCTGCGCGAGATGGATCCGCCGGCCGACATCGAGTCGATCGAGGCGCAGCTCGACCGCATCGCGCAGTCGCTGGCGCAGGACGCGTCGATCGAGCGCGCCATGCCGCTGCGCGAGGCGGTCAGCGCCATCGACAAGCGCCTGGAGCTCATGCTGCAGGCCTACGAGTCGGACGAGCACGCGGCCATCGTCGGCGCCATCGCCGGCGCCAAGACGCAGACCAGCATCGTCGCCGGCGCGGCGCTGTTCACGCTCGCGGCCGCGCTGGTCTTCCTGTACGGGATGATCCGCGGTCTCACGGAGCCGCTGGCCCAGGCGGTGCGGACCGCGCAGCGCGTGGCGCGCGGGGAGCTGTCGCCGCAGCCGGCGCCCAGCGGACGCGACGACCTCGACGGCCTGCTCACCTCGCTGTCGGCGATGGAGCGCAGCCTGTTCGAGTACCGCCGCCAGGTCGACCAGCGCTCGGCCGAGCTGCGCGAGCTGAGCGTGCAGGCGCAGGTGCTGGCGCAGGATGCCGATGCGGCCAACCGCGCCAAGTCGCAGTTCCTGGCCAACATGAGCCACGAGATCCGCACGCCGATGAACGGCATCCTCGGCATGACCGAGCTGCTGCTGGGCACCCGGCTCGATCCGCGCCAGCGCCGCTTCACCGAGACGGTGTACCGCTCGGGCGAGGCGCTGCTGGAGATCATCAACGACATCCTCGACTTCTCGAAGATCGAGGCCGGCAAGCTCGAGCTCGACCAGGTCGACTTCAACCTGCGCACCGTGCTCGAGGATTCGTTCGAGCTGCTGGCGCCGCGTGCGCACCAGAAGCGCATCGAGCTCATCTGCCAGATCGAGCCCGACGTGCCCGAGGTCGTCGCCGGCGACCCGGTGCGGGTGCGGCAGATCGTCACCAACCTCGTCGGCAACGCGATCAAGTTCACCCGCCACGGCGAGGTGGTGATGCGAGTGGCGCGCGGCGTCGCCGATGGCGCCGACGGTGCCACGCTGGCGTTCTGGGTGCGCGACACCGGCATCGGCATGACCGACGAGACCGTGGCCAAGCTGTTCAACGCCTTCACCCAGGCCAACGGCTCGATGGCCCGCCGCTACGGCGGCACCGGACTGGGCCTGGCCATCACCAAGCAGCTGGTCGACATGATGGGCGGCACGCTGCAGGTCCAGAGCATGCCCGGTGCCGGTTCCACCTTTCACTTCGACCTGCCGCTGCTCGAGCGGGCCGCGGCGCCGACGAGCCCGCCGCCGGCCGATCCCGTCGCGCTGCGCGGCAAGTCCGCGCTGGTGGTCGACGACAACCCGACCAATGCCGCGGTCATCGAGTCGCACCTGCGCCACTGGGGCATGCGGGTGGCGGTGGCCGGGCATGGCGGCGAGGCGCTGGCCTGGCTGCGCGGCGCGCGCTCGCGCGGCGAGCGCACCGACTTCGCGCTGATCGACATGAAGATGCCGGTGATGGACGGCATCGAGTTCGCCGAGCGCCTGCGCGAGGAGCCCGACCTCGCGCCGGCACGCCTGGTGATGCTCACCTCGGTCGCGACCGACGAAGATGCGCGGCGCGCGCGCGCGGCCGGCATCGACGTGGTGATCGCCAAGCCGGTGCGCCGGCAGGAGCTGCTGCGCGCCATCACCCAGCTCGCGGACGCGGGTCCGGGCCGCGGCGGTCCGATGGCGGCACTGGGCGCGCGCATCCTGGTCGCCGAGGACAACGTCGTGAACCAGGAGGTGGTGCGCGCCATGCTGGAGGCGCTGGGCTGCCGGGCGACGCTCACGTCCAGCGGCACGGAGGCGCTCGCGGCGCTGTCGCACGACCGCTTCGACATGGTGTTCATGGACTGCCAGATGCCCGAGATGGACGGCTTCGAGGCGGTCGCTCAGTTCCGCAGCGGCGGCGACTTCGTCAATCCGCCGCACCTGCCCATCGTCGCGCTGACGGCCAACGCGCTGGTCGGCGATGCGGAACGCTGCCTGGCGGCGGGCTTCGACGACTACGTCAGCAAGCCCTTCACCCAGCGGCAGATCGAAGCGCTGATCCGCAAGTGGACCGACCTCGAAGCCGAGCGGCCGATGGACCTCGGCCCGCGCACCGAGACCGGCGGGCTCGATACCGCCAGCGGCGTACTCGACGGCGAGGCGGTGCACGAGCTGCGGCGCATCGAGGCCGAGGCGGGCGGCGGACTGTTCGACAAGGTGCTCGGCATCTACACCAGCTCGTCGTCGGCGCTGGTGGCCTCGCTGGTGGCGGCGCTGGTGGCACACGACGCCGACGCCGCGGCCATGGCCGCGCACTCGCTCAAGTCGAGCAGCGCCAACGTGGGTGCGCTCAGGCTGTCGAGGCTGTGCGCGACCATCGAGACGCTCGCGCAGTCGCGCCGGCTGCACGAGGCGCGGGCGCACGTGGGCGAGCTCGAGCGGCAGCACGCGCGCGTCGGCGCGGCGATCCAGGCGCTGAGGGCGACCGGGTAGCCCGGGTGCAACCCGGGGTTCGTCGGTTGAGCCTGCATCCCGGGTTGCACCCGGGCTACGAGGTCAGCGCTGCTTCGGTTGCGTCAGGCGCGGCAGCGGCTTCTGCTCGCGGCGCGCTTCGGTGCGCGGCGCCGCTGCCGGCGCCGGCGCGGGACGCGGCGCATGTCGCGCCGGCGCGGGCTTGGCCGGTGCAGGCGTCGCATGCTGCGGCGCCCGGGCGGGCGCGCTGCCGCGGTTGTCATGCCGGCCGCGCCCCGGATTCGCATGCCGGTGCCCGCCGCGCCCTGCGCCGTGGCCGATCACCATGCGGCCCAGCACGATGGGCTCGGGCTTCTCGCCGGGATGCGGTGCGAAGCCGGGCACGATCTCCTTCGGGATCTCGCGCTTGATCAGCTTCTCGATGTCGCGCAGGAAGCCGTCTTCGTCCACGCACACCAGGGACACCGCCTCGCCTTGCGCGCCGGCGCGGCCGGTGCGGCCGATGCGGTGCACGTAGTCCTCGGGCACGTTGGGCAGCTCGTAGTTGACGACGTGCGGCAGCTGGTCGATGTCGATGCCGCGCGCCGCGATGTCGGTGGCCACCAGCACGCGCAGGTCGCCGCTCTTGAAGTCGGCCAGCGCCTTGGTGCGCGCACCCTGGCTCTTGTTGCCGTGGATGGCCATCGCGCTGATGTCCTGCTTGAGCAGGTGCTCGACCAGGCGGTTGGCGCCGTGCTTCATGCGCGTGAACACCAGCACCTGGTGCCAGTCGTTGGCCTTGATCAGGTGCGTGAGCAGGTCCTTCTTCATCTCGCGGCCCACCGGGTGGACCTTCTGCGCGATGGTGTCGGCGGTCTGGTTGCGCCGCGCCACCTCGATCAGCGCCGGCTTGTTGAGCAGGCGGTCGGCGAGGTTCTTGATCTCGTCGCTGAAGGTGGCCGAGAAGAGCAGGCTCTGCTTGTGCGGCGGCACGATGGCCAGCACTTTCTTGATGTCGTGGATGAAGCCCATGTCGAGCATGCGATCGGCTTCGTCGAGCACGAAGATCTCGACATGGCTCAGGTCGAGCGTGCGCTGCTGGTGGTGGTCGAGCAGGCGGCCCGGCGTGGCGACCAGGATGTCGACGCCGCGGCGCAGCTTGTCGATCTGCGGCTGCATGCCCACGCCGCCGAACATCACCATCGACGTCAGCTTGAGGTACTTGCCGTAGGTGCGCACGCTTTCCTCGACCTGGGCGGCGAGCTCGCGCGTGGGCGTGAGGATGAGGGCGCGGATGGGCAGGCGGCCCTTGGCGTCACGCACCGCGGGTTTTTGCGCCAGCCGGTGCAGCATGGGCAGGGTGAAGCCGGCGGTCTTGCCGGTGCCGGTCTGCGCGCCGGCGAGCAGGTCACCGCCCGAGAGGACGGCGGGAATGGCTTGCGCCTGGATGGGGGTCGGCGTGGTGTAGCCCTGCTCGTGCACGGCACGCAGCAGCGGCTCGGCGAGGCCGAGGGTATCGAACGACATGGAGGTCCAAGGGGAATCGGCCTGTCGCTCATGAGTGGAGCGCCAGTCGCAGGCAGAGGGGGGAGTGGAGCGCGAGGCTCGTGTCAGAACTGACGGCAGCGCAGTGACTGGGTCTGGGCTGGTGGCCGGATTGTACCGGCTGTACCGGCTAGGCCGTTTTGAGAAGCCCTGGATTCCGGGCACTGATCCACAAGGTGCCGATACCGGCCAGCGCAAACGGCACGCCGATCCAGGCGAGATGGTCGAATCCGACCTGTCCCACCACCGCCCCGCCGATGGCCGCGCCGAGCGCCGTGCCGAAGTACAGCATCGAGGTGTTCAGCGACAGCAGGATCGGCGCCTGCGCGGGCGCCAGCACGGCCAGGCGCGACTGCTGCGGGCTCATCATCCCGAAGCCGGCGATGCCCCACACCACGAACACCAGCACCAGCGCGGGGTAGTTGCCGCGGGTCAAGGGCACCAGCACCATCGTCGAGCCCAGCACGGCCAGTTGGACCAGCAGCGAGCGCGTCGGCCCGAAGTGGTCGTTGGCCCAGCCGCCGATCAAGGTGCCGATCACGCCCGACAGGCCGAACAGCGCCAGCGTGATCGACATGCGCTCGCTGGACATCGGGACCAGCGCCTGCAGCACCGGCCCGATGAAGGCGAACACCAGGAAGATCGCGATGAAGTACAGCAGCGTGAGCAGCAGGGTCCACAACACGGGCGGGCGGGCCAGCAGCTGTCCCAGTCCGTCGAAGCTGGCGCCGGGCGCGGCGATGTCGCGCGGCAGGCGCACGGCCAGCACGGCACAGCTCAGCGCGGCCAGCGTCGCCACCAGCGCGATCGGCCACGGCCAGCCGTGGCGAAAGCCCAGCCAGGCGCCCAGCGGCAGTCCGACCACGTAGCTCAGGCTGATGCCCAGGAAGACCAGCGACAGCGCGCGGCCGCGCTTGGCCGGCTCGACCAGTGCGACCGCGATGCCGGCGGCGATGGGCGTGAACATCGCGCCGATGCCCATCAGTCCGCGTCCGAGCAGCAGCAGCGGAAAGCTCGTCGCGAGCGCGCACAGCGCGTTGCCCAGCGCGAAGACCGCCATGCCGAAGACCAGGGCGCGCTTGCGCGGCCAGCCGCCGGTCAGCACCAGGGTGAGCGGCGCCAGCACCGCCGTGGACAGGGCATAGACCGTCATCGCCTGGCCGGCGGTGGCCACGCTCACGTCGAGCGCCTGGCTGATCGGCACGACGATGCCAGCGATGACGAAGGCGCCGGTGCCGACGACAAGGTTGCACAGCGTGAAGAGATAGAGGAGCGAGGGCATGGCGGGTAGCCCGGGTGCAACCCGGGGTCGTGACGCTAGCAGAAAGCCCCCTCGTCCGCAGACCGGCGACAATAGGACCATCGGCGCCGCGTTCTGCGGATCGCGCCTCACCCCTTCCGAAGCACATACCGCCATGGCTCAGTACGTTTTCACCATGAACCGCGTGGGCAAGACCGTTCCGCCCAAGCGCCAGATCCTCAAGAACATCTCGCTGTCGTTCTTCCCCGGCGCCAAGATCGGCGTGCTGGGCCTCAACGGCTCGGGCAAGAGCACGCTGCTCAAGATCATGGCCGGCATGGACCAGGACATCGAAGGCGAGGCCGTGCCCATGCCCGGGCTGAAGATCGGCTACCTGCCGCAGGAGCCGCAGCTCGACCCCGACCAGACCGTGCGCCACGCGGTGGAGCAGGGCATCGGCGGCGTGCTGGCGGCCAAGGCCCGCCTGGACGAGGTGTACGCCGAGTACGCCGAGCCCGACGCCGACTTCGACAAGCTCGCCGCCGAGCAGGCCGAGCTTGAGGCCATCATCGCCGCCGCCGGCTCCGAGAACACCGACCTGCAGCTCGAGCTGGCCGCCGACGCCCTGCGCCTGCCGCCCTGGGAGGCGCAGATCGGCGTGCTGTCGGGCGGCGAGAAGCGCCGCGTGGCGCTGTGCCGCCTGCTGCTGTCCAAGCCCGACATGCTGCTGCTGGACGAGCCGACCAACCACCTCGACGCCGAGTCCGTCGACTGGCTGGAGCAGTTCCTGCAACGCTACCCCGGCACCGTGGTGGCCATCACCCACGACCGCTACTTCCTCGACAACGCCGCCGAATGGATCCTCGAGCTCGACCGCGGCTCGGGCATCCCGTGGAAGGGCAACTACAGCGACTGGCTGGAGCAGAAGGAAGCGCGCCTGGAGCAGGAGCAGAAATCCGAAGACGCCCACATGAAGGCGATGAAGGAAGAGCTGAAGTGGGTGCGCTCGAACGCCAAGGGCCGCCAGACCAAGAGCAAGGCGCGCCTGGCCCGCTTCGAGGAGCTGTCCGACGTCGAATACCAGAAGCGCAACGAGACCAACGAGATCTTCATCCCGGTGGCCGAGCGCCTGGGCCATGAGGTCATCGAGTTCGAAGGCGTCAGCAAGGGCTTCGGCGACCGCGTCCTCATCGACGACCTGAGCTTCAAGATGCCGGCCGGCGCCATCGTCGGCATCATCGGCCCCAACGGCGCCGGCAAGTCGACGCTGTTCCGCATGATCTCGGGCAAGGAAAAGCCCGACAGCGGCAACATCAAGGTCGGCCCGACGGTGAAGATGGCCTTCGTCGAGCAGAGCCGCGAAAGCCTGGAGGGCGACAAGACGGTCTGGCAGGACGTCTCCGGCGGCCTCGACAACATCACCGTGGGCAAGTTCGTGATGCCCTCGCGCGCCTACCTGGGACGCTTCAACTTCAAGGGCAACGACCAGCAGAAGCTCGTCGGCAACCTGTCGGGCGGCGAGCGCGGCCGGCTGCACCTGGCCAAGACCCTGGCCGCGGGCGGCAACGTGCTGTTCCTCGACGAGCCCTCCAACGACCTCGACGTCGAGACCTTGCGTGCACTCGAAGACGCGCTGCTGGAGTTCGCGGGCTCGGTCATGGTGATCAGCCACGACCGCTGGTTCCTGGACCGCATCGCCACCCACATCCTGGCCTGCGAGGGCGACTCGAAGTGGGTGTTCTTCGACGGCAACTACCAGGAGTACGAGGCCGACAAGAAGCGCCGCCTGGGCGAGGAAGGCGCGCGGCCGAAGCGGGTGCGGTTCAAGGCCTTGAATTAAGTTCACGCCGACGCGACGGGGCAATTCCGGATGACGCGCAAAGTCACACGCTGCAAAATCCGGTCACTGATTCGCGCTTGAATCGCCCGCAAGAGGCGGCACGAACGATGCTTCCCAGGCGCGGGTCTGAACTGAGTCGGCCCCATGAAGTACCTGCGCTCGCGTCGTCCTCTCCCGATCGTCGTCTCTCCCGCCCTGGTGGCCCTGCTCGCCGGTTGCGCCAGCGTGATGCCTGTCACGCGTGCGGCCGCCGGGCCCGACACCCTTCGTGAAACCTCGGTCACGCCGGTCGCGGCCACCGCGGCGGCACCGGCGGCCAGCGCAGTCTCCCGATCCGCACCCAACGCGGCACAAGCGGCCGCCGGCGGCCTGCGTCCCTTCGCCGAGGTCATCAAGGACGCCAAGCGAATCGACGGCCTCTTCACCCTCTGGCAGAAAGACGACAAGGTCTGGCTGGAGCTCAAGCCCACCGACCTGGACCAGGCCTTCTTCCTGTCACCCAAGGTCAAGACCGGCATCGGGGAGAGCCGCTTCTACGGCGGCCTGATGGCCGAGGAGGTGGTGGTCGAGTTCCGCCGCGTGCACAACCAGCTCCAGCTGCTGGCGCGCAACACCGAGTTCGTCGCCAAGCCCGACACGCCCAACGGCCGCGCCGTCGAGGCGGCGTTCTCGCCCAGCCTGCTGGCCAGCACCAGCGTGCTGAGCCTGCCCCATCCGGAGCGCAAGTCGATCCTGGTCGAGGCCAACGCCCTGTTCGTCAACGACTTGCTCGGCACCGGAATGCAGCTGCAGCGGGCCTACCGCCAGGGCTACTCGCTCGACACGCGCAATTCGGCCATCACCGACGTGCGGGCGACGCCCGAGCTGGTGGTGCTCGAGGTCCTGACCCACTTCTCGACCGGCTCCATCCAGACCTCGCAGGGCTCCTTCGGCAACGCGCCCAGCGTGCCCAAGTCGCTGCCCGATCCGCGCAGCATGTTCATGACGCTGCACTACTCGCTGGCCCGCCTGCCCGAGCAGCCGATGAAGCCGCGCAAGGCCGACGGGCGGGTCGGCTACTTCACCAGCGCCGTCATGGACTTCAGCGACGACCTGGCGCGCACGCCGCGCCAGCGCTACGTCAACCGCTGGCGCCTGGAGAAGAAGGACCCGTCGGCGGCGCTGTCGGAGCCGGTCAAGCCGATCACCTTCTGGCTCGACAAGACCATTCCCGAGAAGTACCGCGCGCCCATCACTGCCGGCGTGCTCGAGTGGAACAAGGCCTTCGAGCGCATCGGCTTCAAGAACGCCGTGCGCGTCGAGGTGCAGCCGGCCGATGCCGACTGGGACACGCTGGACTTCGGCCGCGCCTCGATCCGCTGGATGACGAACTCCAGCCCGACCTTCGGCGCCATCGGCCCCAGCCATGTCGACCCGCGCTCGGGCGAGATCCTCGATGCCGACATCGGCGTCGAGAGCCTGTCCTCCCGCAACCAGCGCGCGCTGCGGGCGCAGGTGCTGGGCGCGCCGCGCGCCGCCGAGGGCGAGTCGCACCAGCACGAGAACGCCGCCGTCGGCCTGCGCGGCAAGGCGATCGCGATGTGCGAGTTCGCCGACCAGGCCGCCGAGCAGCTCAGCTACGCGCTCGACGTGCTCGAAGCCCGCGGCGACCTGGATCCGTCCAGCCCCGAGGCCGAGAAGTTCGTCCACGACTACCTCAAGGACGTGACCATGCACGAGGTCGGTCACACCCTGGGCCTGCGCCACAACTTCCGCTCGTCGCGCATCTACACCGACAAGCAGCTCGCCGATCCGGTCTTCACCGCCACCCACGGCATCTCGGGCTCGGTGATGGAATACGCCGCCATCAACCTGGCCGCGCCCGACACGCCGCGCGACAAGCTGCCCGCGCCTTTCAACACCACGCTCGGACCGTACGACTACTGGGCGATCGAATACGCCTACAAGCCGCTGCCGACCGAGACCGAGAACGCCGAGCTGGCGAAGATCGCCGCGCGCAGCGCCGAGCCGGCGCTCGCCTACGGCACCGACGAAGACAACTTCCTCGGCGTCGATCCGGAATCGCTGCAGTTCGACCTCGGCTCCGACGCCGTCGCCTTCGCCCGCAAGCGCGTCGTCATCGCCCGCGACCTGCTGGCGCGCCAGGAGAAGCGCGAGCTCGGCCCCGACCAGGACTACTCCGTGCTGCGCCGCTCGGTGTCGTTCGCCCTGCGCGACATGGGCCGCGCCGCCGGCATCCTGACCCGCCAGATCGGCGGCGTGCGCACCCTGCGCGACCACGCCGGCAGCGGCCGCGACCCGCTCACGCCGGTGCCCGCCGGCGAGCAGCGCGCCGCACTCGACGTGCTGGCCACCGGCTTCCTGTCGGCCGACAGCTTCGCCCTGTCGCCGGCGCTGCAGCGCAAGCTGGCGCTGGACTTCCAGGAGCGCACCGACGCGGTGTTCCGCGGCGAGGGCGCGGCCACCACCGACTTCTCGCTGGCCTCGCAGGTCATCGAGCTGCAGCGCGGCGTGATCGCCCAGCTGCTGAGCGACACCGTCGCTTCGCGACTGCTCGACAGCGAGTCGAAGTCGCCCAAGGACGCGCTGCGCCTGTCCGAGCTGTACGGCAGGCTGGACAAGTCGGTGTGGAGCGAGCTGGGTACGCGCGGCGACATCCCGGCCCTGCGCCGCGAGCTGCAGCGCGAGCACGTGAACCGCGTCGCCAACACGCTGCTGCGGCCGGCCAGCCTGAGCCGCGCCGATGCGCGCAGCCTGCTGCGGGCGCAGGCGCATGCCATGCTGACGCGCATCCAGGCGGCGTCGAAGCGCAGCGGGCTGAGCCCGGAGGCGAAGGCGCATCTGCAGGACAGCGCCGACACGCTGACGCAGGCGCTCAACGCGAAGATGGAGAGAGCCGGCGCGTAGCCCGGGTGCAACCCGGGGTGGGCGCTTGACCGACGAGACCCGGGTTGCACCCGGGCTACGGGTCGTGGCTGGTCCATCGAATCCGGTCATCCGTCGCGCCGAATCACCGGCGCTGTCGGCTGGGGTTATCTTCGGCCCATGAGCCTCGTTTCGGACCCGCCGGCGAACCCGCCGTCGCTGCTTTCCGCACTGACGCTGCGCCGCGTGATGGTGGCCATCGTGCTGGCCGTCAGCGTGGCCGCGGCGCTGAACCCGCTGTTCATGACGCCCTTCGTCGTGCTGCTGGGGCGCACGCTGGTCATCGCCATGGTGCTGCTGCTGGTGTTCATCGCCGCCGGGGCCTGGCGGCAGAGCCTGATGCCCGCCTGGCTGGTGCGCGTGCTGGCCGTCGCGCTGGCCGCGCCCATCGCCACCTTCGTCGTCTACCTGCCGGCGGTGGGCGGCGACGTGTCGCAGGTGCTCGCCCACGAGGGCCGCCTCTCGGGCTTCATCATCATCGCCAGCTGCAGCATGATCATCGGACCGCTGCTCGCGCTGAGCGCGCTCTACCGCGAGCGCGACGCCCAGGCGCGCAGCGAAGGCCTGCAGTTCGCGCTCGAGAAGAGCGTGCTGGAGCGCCAGGCGCTGGATGCGCGGCTGCAGCTGCTGCACGCGCAGGTCGAGCCGCACTTCCTGTTCAACACCCTGGCCAACGTGCAGGAGCTGGTCGAGTCGGGCTCGCCGCAGGCGGCGGTCGTGCTCAAGAGCCTGATCGCCTACCTGCGCGCGGCCGTGCCGCGGCTGAACGACCCGGAGTCGACGCTCGCCACCGAAGTCGGGCTGGTGCGCGCCTACCTGGAGCTGATGCACATGCGCATGCCCGACCGGCTGAGCTTCGAGGTCGCCGTGCCGACGGAGCTGCAGGCGCTGCGCTTTCCGCCGATGGCGCTGCTCACCCTGGTCGAGAACGCCATCCGCCACGGCATCGACCCGAGCGAGCAGGGCGGTCGCATCGAGGTCGGCGCGTCGCGCAGCGGCCCCGGCGGCGCCGTGCGGGTGTGGGTGGCCGACGGCGGCGTGGGCATGAGCGACAAGGCCGCGGCCGGCATGGGCTTGACCAACCTGCGGGCGCGGCTGAAGGCCTTCTACGGCGAGCAGGCGCGGCTCGAGCTGCACGAGCAGCCGCCGCATGGGCTGCGCGCCGACCTGGTCTTCGAGCCCGCTGCGGCATGACCACCGCCCTCATCGCCGACGACGAGCCGCTGCTGCGCGAGCGGCTGCGCTCCCACCTGGCGCGGCTGTGGCCCGAGCTCGAGATCGCCGCCGAGGCGCGCAACGGGCGCGAGGCGGTGGAGCTGTTCGACCTGCACCAGCCCGAGGTCGTCTTCCTCGACGTCCACATGCCGGGCCAGAACGGCATCGACGCCGCACGCTCGATCGCGCGGCGGGCGCAGATCGTCTTCGTCACCGCCTACGAGCAGTACGCGGTCCAGGCCTTCGAGCACGGGGCCGTCGACTACCTGGTCAAGCCGTTCGACGAGGATCGCCTGGCCGACACGGTGACCCGGCTGCGCGAGCGGCTGGCGCGCTCGGCGCGCGGCGACAACGGCGGGCTGGATGCGGTGATCGACCAGCTGTCGCAGGAACTGCGCCTGCGCGCCGGGTCACGCGGGTGGCTGCAGTGGATCAAGGCCTCGGTGGGCAGCAGCGTGCGCCTGATTCCGGTCGAGCAGGTGGCCTACCTGCGCGCCGACGAGAAGTACACGCTGGTGGTGTGGGAGGGCGGCGAGGCGCTGATCCGCAAGACGATCCGCGAGCTCGCCGACGAGCTGGACCCGGAGCGCTTCGCGCAGGTGCACCGCTCGGTGATCGTCAACCTGCACCAGGTGGCGCAGGTCAACCGGGGTCCGAACGAGACGGCCGAGATCCAGCTGAAAGGGCGCAACGTGCTGCTGCCGGTGAGCCGCAGCTTCGTGCACGTGTTCCGTCAGATGTGATCCGGCTGCTCGGATTCGGTGCAGGCGAGGTCGTCGTCCGCGGCGGTCTTCACGATCTTCACCGTGACGGCGCGCTTGCCGGTGACCTCGACCTTCGGAAGCTGGACCACCCGCGCATCCGCGGGCTCGGCCTCGAGCATGGCCGTCCCGACGGCCAGCGTGCCTGCTGCGAGCACGCAGAAGACGAGGGCGGCTGAGAAGACACGGTCGAACATGTTGGCTCCTGAGGGCGACGCCGAATCGGTGACGTCGATGCAACTCTAGGAGCCGGTCGGGCGGCTTCAAACCGGACTGCGACGAACTGCAGATTCGCCGGGTTGAACGGCAAGGTTCCCGGGTTGCACCCGGGCTACCCGCCGTAGCCCGGGTGCAACCCGGGGTCGCGCCGCTCAACCGAAGTGACAGATGTAGTGCAGCGTTTTCGACACTTCGATGTCGAACGACGAGTTCCCCGGCACCTCGAACGACTGGCCGCCGGCGTAGGTCACCCACTCGCCGTCGGCCAGCCGCACCCGGCATTCGCCTTCCACCAGCTGCATCACCTCCGGCGCCCCGGTGTTGAACTTCAAGGTCGAGGGCAGGATGACGCCCACGCTCTTCTTCGCGCCGTCGGGCAACTCGATGCTGTGCGACACGCACTTGCCGTCGAAGTACACATTGGCCTTGGTGCGGATCGCGGCCTGCAAGGTCTCGGGCGTGCTCATTCGTCGTTCTCCGCATGCGGCAGCAGCGTGCCGGGCCCGGTGGGCAGCAGGCCCGTTCGGGCGTAGGTGGCCAGCTTCTCGCGCGTGTCGGCGATGTCGAGGTTGCGCATGGTGAGCTGCCCGATGCGGTCCTGCGGCGAGAAGGTCGAGGCGCCTTTCTCCATGGTCAGGCGCTCGGGCTTGTAGGTGAGGTTGGGTGACTCGGTGTCGAGGATGGAGTAGTCGTTGCCCCGACGCAGCTCCACCGTCACCTCGCCCGAGATGGCGCGCGCCACCCAGCGCTGCGCCGTCTCGCGCAGCATGATGGCCTGCGGGTCGAACCAGCGGCCCTGGTACAGCAGGCGGCCCAGCCGGCGGCCGTTGTCGCGGTACTGCTCGATGGTGTCTTCGTTGTGGATGCCGGTGACCAGCCGCTCGTAGGCGATGAACAGCAGCGCCAGGCCCGGCGCCTCGTAGATGCCGCGGCTCTTGGCCTCGATGATGCGGTTCTCGATCTGGTCGCTCATGCCCAGGCCGTGGCGCCCGCCGATGCGGTTGGCTTCCAGCAGGAGCTCGACCGGGCTCGCGAACTCGCGGCCGTTGAGCGCCACCGGCTGGCCTTCGTCGAAGCGCACCGTGACCTGCTCGCGCTTGACCTCGACCTCGTCGCGCCAGAAGGCCGCGCCCATGATGGGCTGCACGATCGTCATGCCGCTGGACAGGTGCTCCAGGTCCTTGGCCTCGTGGGTGGCGCCCAGCATGTTGGAGTCGGTCGAGTAGGCCTTCTCGGCCGACATCTTGTAGCCGAAGCCCGCCTTCTGCATGAACGCCGACATCTCGGCGCGCCCGCCCAGCTCGTCGATGAAGGCCTGGTCGAGCCAGGGCTTGTAGATCTTCAGCGCCGGGTTGACCAGCAGCCCGTAGCGGTAGAAGCGCTCGATGTCGTTGCCCTTGAAGGTGCTGCCGTCGCCCCAGATGTTGACGTCGTCCTCCTTCATGGCCGCGACCAGCATGGTGCCGGTGACGGCGCGCCCGATCGGCGTGGTGTTGAAGTAGGTGACGCCGGCGGTCGAGATGTGGAAGGCGCCCGACTGCAGCGCGGCGATGCCCTCGGCGACCAGCTGGGCGCGGCAGTCGATCAGGCGGGCCTTCTCGGCGCCGTACTGCATGGCGCGGCGCGGGATGTCGTCGTAGTCGGGCTCATCGGGCTGGCCCAGGTTGGCGGTGTAGGCATAGGGCACGGCGCCCTTGTTGCGCATCCAGTGGAGCGCGGCGCTGGTGTCCAGGCCGCCCGAGAAGGCGATGCCGACCTTCTGGCCGGCGGGAAGGTGCTGGAGGATGGTGCTCATGGGATGGTGGGGGACTGAACGGCTGCAGCGGCGCGGCGGGCGTGCCGGGCCGCTATTGTCGGTGCATTCGGACAGAAGCCGGCCTTTTGCGGTGTTAGTTCGCGCTTGGCCGGTCGGGTGAGCGGGTGTAATCGAATGGCGCCCGCCGCCGACTGCTTGCGATGTCTTCCCTCCCCGTGCTGTCCCTCCCCCTGCCCGCGTCCGACCCGCAATCGGTGCTGGCACGCCTGTTCGACGTCAGCAACGAGCCCATGACGGTCACGGCGCTGGACACCAACCTGCTGGTGAGCGTCAACCCCGCCTTCGCGCAGCTGACCGGACATGCGGCCGGCGAGCTGATCGGGCGCCGCGCCCTCGACCTGGGCCTGTGGGCCGATCCCAAGCTGCGCGAGCGCTACGTCCAGCGCCTGCGGGCGGAGGGCCGGGTCGACGACTTTCCCGCGCTGTTCCGCTCCCGCACCGGCCAGCCCTTGCCGCTGCAGGTGTCGGCCACGGTCTTCGAGCACGCCGGCACGCGCTACATGGTGGCCGTCTTCCGCGACGTCGACGCGCGCGACCGGCGCCGCCTGCAGTTCGAGGCCATCCTCGACAACGCCGTGGTGGGCATCGCCTTCACCCGCGACCGTGTCTTCCAGCACGCCAACCCGCGTTTCGAGGAGATGTTCGGCTGGCCGGTCGGCGCGATCGCCGGACAGCCCGGCCGGGTGGTCTGGGCCAGCGACGAGGCGTATGCCGAGATCGGCCGCCTGGCCGGTCCCCTGCTGGTCGCCTGCGATGTCTTCGAGGGCGAGTTCGAGATGGCGCGGCGCGACGGCAGCGTGTTCTGGGCCAGCGTGCGCGCCCGCGCCATCGACCCGCAGCAGCCGATCAGCGGCGGCTCGATCTGGATCATCGACGACATCACCGAGCGTCGCCGGGTGGAGCACGCCCTGGCGGCCGCCAAGGAGCAGGCCGAGGCGGCGAGCAAGGCCAAGAGCGAGTTCCTGGCCAACACCAGCCACGAGATCCGCACCCCGCTCAACGGCTTGCTGGGCCTGGTGCGCCTGGCCCTGGCGCCGGGCATCGACGGCTCGCGCCAGCGCGAGTACCTCGAGCGCATCCAGGACAGTGCCGAGACCCTCGCCGGCACCATCTCCGACATCCTCGATCTCTCGAAGATCGAGGCCGGCCGGCTCACGCTGGAGCACGTGGTGTTCGACTTCCACGCGATGCTTTCGACGCTGCGCCGGGCCTATTCGGAGCTGGCGCGGGCCAAGGGCCTGGCGTTCCGGTTCGACATCGGCGAGGACGTCCCGCGCTGGGTCAAGGGCGACGCGGTGCGCCTGCGGCAGATCCTGGCCAACTACACCAGCAATGCCTTGAAGTTCACCGACCGCGGCCTGATCGACGTGAGCGTCACGGCCTGCGCCGCCGGCCGGGTGTGCTTCGAGGTCAGCGACACCGGCCCCGGCGTGGCGGCGCAGCTGCTGCCGCGCCTGTTCCAGCCGTTCTCGCAGGCGGACAGCTCGACCACCCGCCAGTTCGGCGGCACCGGCCTGGGCCTGAACATCTGCCGCCAGCTCGCCGAGCTCATGGGCGGCACGGTGGGCGTCGACAGCACGCCCGGCGAGGGCAGCCGCTTCTGGGCCGAGCTGCCGCTGGACGGCGCCTCGGCGGTGCGCGAGCGACAGCAGCACGACGCTGGCGTGCAACACGCGCTGCGCGGCGCGCGCATCCTGCTGGCCGAGGACAACCTGGTCAACACGCTGGTGGCCGAGGCCATCCTCAAGCAATGGGGCGCGCAGGTCACGGCGGTGGCCAACGGGGCCGACGCACTCGAAGCCGTCGAGCGCAACGCCGACGGCTTCGACGCCGTGCTCATGGACCTGCAGATGCCGGTGCTGGGCGGCATCGACGCGACCATCGCGATCCGCCGGCGCCGCGGCCCGACCCAGCTGCCCATCATTGCGCTGACGGCCGACGTGCTGGTCTCGGAGCGCGAGTCGGCGCTGCGCCACGGCATGAACGACTTCCTGTCCAAGCCCATCGACCCGGACCGCCTGGCCCAGGTGCTCGCCCACTGGGTGCGGCGCGGTGCCTCCCGGCGGCTTTCCGCGACCCCGTGAAGCAGGGGACGGGCCCGAGAGGCCCGCGGCATGGCGGCGGTTAAGCTAACGGGCTTCGCCCGCTGACCGAGTCCGATGGCATCCACTCCGCCCGACACGCCCACCGCCGACGCGCCACCGCCGATGGACGAGCACGACGCCCTGCCGGCCGGCACGCGCTTCGGCGAGCTCGAGGTGCTGCGGGTGCTCGGGGTCGGCGGCTTCGGCATCGTCTATCTCGCGCAAGACCATGCCCTTGAGCGCCAGGTCGCGCTCAAGGAGTACATGCCCAGCTCGCTGGCCGGGCGCGGCAAGGGCCTGATGGTGTCGATCCGCTCGGGCGCGCACACCGAGACCTACGCGCTGGGCCTGCGCTCCTTCGTGAACGAGGCGCGGCTGCTGGCGCGCTTCAACCATCCCTCGCTGGTCAAGGTCTACCGCTTCTGGGAAGAGAACGGCACCGCCTACATGGTGATGCCCTACCTGCAGGGCCGCACCCTGCGCGACGTCCGACGCTCGATGAGCGGGCCCCCCAGCGAAGCCTGGATGCGATCCGTGATCGGGCCGGTGCTCGACGCGCTGGAGCAGCTGCATCGCGAGGATGTCTTCCACCGCGACATCGCGCCCGACAACATCCTGCTGCCGCCGGGCGAGCTGCCGGTGCTGCTCGACTTCGGCGCCGCGCGGCGCGCCATCGGTGACCGCACGCAGACCTTCACCGCCATCCTCAAGCCCAGCTACGCGCCCATCGAGCAATACGCCGAGGCGGTGCAGCTGCGCCAGGGCCCGTGGACCGACCTGTACGCCCTGGGCGCGGTCGCCTACTACCTCCTGCGCGGCACGCCGCCGCCGCCGGCCACCGCGCGCGCGGTGCAGGAAGACCTGCCGCTGCTGGCGGCCGGCGACTTCCCGGGAATCTCGGCGCATTTCGTCGCGGCGGTCGAGTGGGCCCTGGCGGTGCGTCCCGCCCACCGGCCGCAGAACATCGCCGCGCTGCGCGAGGTGCTCGACGGGCGCGCCAGCGTGCCGCCGCGGGTGCACACCGGGACCACCGCGCCGCCGGTGAACCTGGTGCCGCCCGAGGCGCCGACCTTCGCGCCCACCCTGCAGATGGAGCGTCCGGCCAGCCCCCCGACGGCCATCGAACCGACCCGGCCGATGACGGCGCCCCCGTCGCGCACGCCGCCGCCCCGCACGGCACCCCCGACGCGGCGCACCGGCACTGACGCACCCCCGCCGAAGGAGCATGTGCGCGTCGGCTGGCTGGTCGCCGGCTTTGCCGGCCTGGTCGCGGTGGCCGCCACCGCGGCCTGGCTGATCGGACGCACCCCGGTTCCTGCGCTCGCGCCGGCCGTCGTGCACGAGGCCGCACCGCAGCCGACAGCCACGCCGCCGGCGCCTGCCGCCGCACCCGAGGTGGCGACCGTCGCGGCGTCGGCGACGCCAGCGCCGGTGGCCAGGCTGCCGGCGTCCGCGGCCCGGCCGCCCGTCGCTGCGCGTGCCGATAAGGTGCCGCATCGCAGCGAGCCGGCGGTGCGCGAGCCGGTCCAGGTGGCCGAGACGCCTGCCAAGCCCGACGACGGCACGGCCCGCGGTCCGGCCGTGGGTGTCACGGCCAACACCCCGGCCACGTCCGAGCCCGGCACGCCGCGGCAGGCTTGCGGCGCGCGCGTGTTCCTCGCCCTGGCGCTGTGCATGGAGCAGCAGTGCGAACGCCCGCGCTTCAAGGGCCACCCGCAGTGCCGCAAGGTGGTGGAGATGCTGGAGCGGCGGCGCCGCGGCGAGAGCGGCGGGTCGGACTAGCAGGCTGTTGAAATTCTTCAGCGCAGAGGCGCTGGACGAGGAACGCAGAGACAGCCGGCTGTTTCCCCTGCGGGTCTCTGCGATCTCAGCGCCTCTGCGTTGAACGGAGTTGTTTTTCAACAGGCTGCTAGCTCGTAGCCCGGGTGCAACCCGGGAGCCGCGTCCCGGGTTGCACCCGGGCTACCTGATCGCGGAGAGGAACTGCCGCAGCTGCGGCGTCTGCGGCGCCGCGAACAAGGCCTCCGGCGCGCCCTGCTCATGGATGCGCCCCGCATGCATGAACACCAGCCGGTCCGACACCTTGCGCGCGAAGCCCATCTCGTGGGTGACCATGAGCAGCGTCATGCCGTCCTCGGCCAGCGACTCGACCACGCGCAGCACCTCGCCGACGAGCTCGGGGTCGAGCGCCGAGGTGATCTCGTCGCACAGCAGCACCTCGGGCTCCATCGCCAGCGCGCGGGCGATGGCCACGCGCTGCTGCTGGCCGCCCGAGAGCTGATCGGGCCGGGCGTCGAACTTGTCGGCCAGGCCGACGCGCTCGAGCAGCTGGCGCGCGCGCTCGGCGGCCTCGGAGGCGCTGCGCTTGCGCACCAGGGTCGGCGCGAGCATCACGTTGCGGCCCACGCTGAGGTGCGGGAACAGGTTGAAGCTCTGGAACACCATGCCCACGCGCTGGCGCAGGCTGCGCATGGCGGGCGCGTTGCCGTGCAGCAGGGGCTGGCCGGCCACGCTCAGGCGGCCTTCGTCGAAGGTCTCGAGCCCGTTGATGCAGCGAAGCAGGGTGCTCTTGCCCGAGCCGCTCTTGCCGATGATCGCCACCACCTCGCCGGGCCGCACGGCCAGGTCGATGCCTTGCAGGACTTCGTTGGCGCCGAAGCGCTTGCGCAGTCCCTCGATGCGCACGACGGCGCCGTCAGTGTCGGCCATGCAGCCTCCTTTCGAGCGTGCGGCTGGCCGCGGACACGGGATAGCAGAGCACGAAGTACATCAGCGCCACGCAGGCGTAGACGGTGAACGGGCGGAAGGTCGCGTTGCTGATCATGGTGCCGGCCTTGGTGAGCTCGATGAAGCCGATCACCGACGCCAGCGCCGTGCCCTTGATCACCTGCACCAGGAAGCCCACCGTGGGCGCCACCGCCACGCGCAACGCCTGCGGCCCGATCACGTGGCGCAGCTGCTCCCACAAGCTCAATGCCAGGGCCTGCGAGGCCTCCCATTGGCCCTTGGGCACGGCGTCGACGCAGCCGCGCCAGATCTCGGTGAGAAAGGCGCTGCTGTACAGCGTGAGGGCGAGCGCCGCGGCCGCCCAGGCCGACACGTTCAGGCCCAGCAGCGCCAGGCCGAAGTAGGCGAGGAACAGCTGCATCAGCAAAGGCGTGCCCTGGAAGAGCTGCACGTAGCCGCTGACGGCCGTCTCGGCGCCACGCCAACGGGCGATGCGCACGAACAGCAGCGCCAGCGCGACGATGCCGCCGCCGACGAAGGCGACCAGCGACAGCAGCACCGTCCACTGCGCGGCGGCGATGAGGTTGCGGAAGATGTCCCAGACGGAGAACTCGACCATCTCAGGTCCCGAACAGGAAGCGCGGCCCGAGCCAGTTGAGCAGGCGACGCAGCGCGATCGCGAGCGCCAGGTAGGCAGCGGTGCCGATCATGAAGGCCTCGAAGGCGCGGAAGTTGCGCGACTGGATCAGGTTGGCCGCATACGACAGCTCCGGCGTGGAGATCTGCCCGCACACCGCCGAGCCCAGCATCACGATGACGATCTGGCTCACCAGCGCGGGCCACACGCGCTTGAGCGCCGGCGGCAGCACCACGCGCACGAACACCTGCGACGCGCTCAGCGCCAGGCTCAGCGCCGCCTCGATCTGGCCGCGCGGCGTGGCCGCGATGCCGGCCCGCACGATCTCGGCGGCATAGGCGCCGAGGTTGATCACCATGGCCAGCACCGACGCCACCTCGGGCGAGAGCTTCAAGCCCAGGCTGGGCAGCCCGAAGAACAGGAAGAACAGCTGCACGATGAAGGGCGTGTTGCGGATCAGCTCCACGTACGCGCCGACGACGGCCGCGAGCCAGCGCGGGCCGTGCAGCCGGGCCCAGGCGCAAGCGATGCCCAGCGTCACGCCGACGCCGGCCGACACCGCGGTGAGGCCGACCGTGAGCGCAACGCCGCGCAGCAGCAGCGGCCACTCGGCGAGCACGGCGCCGAAGTCGAACGCGATCATCGCGACGCGCTCAGGGCAGCTCGCCGGCGGGACGCCCCAGCCACTTCATCGCCATGCGATCGAGCTCGCCGCTCTTGCGCGCCTCGGCGATGATCTCGTTGACCTTCAGCCGCAGCTTGTCCTCGCCCTTGGCCACGCCGATGAAGTTGGGCGAGTCCTTGAGCAGCAGCTTGAACTCGGTGCCCAGCTGCGGGTTCTTGGCCATCATGTTGCCGGCCACCGAGGCGCCGGTGGCGATCAGCTGGACCTGCCCCGACACGTAGGCGGCGACGGTGCCGTTGTTGTCCTCGAAGCGGCGCACTTCCACGCCGTTGGGCGCGATCTTGCCGAGCTCCTGGTCTTCCATGGCGCCGCGGGTGACGCTCACCGACTTGCCGGTCAGGTCGGCGGCGGTCTTCACGGCCACCGTCTTGGGGCCGAACACCGCCTGGAAGAAGGGCGAGTAGGCGGCGCTGAAGTCGATCACTTTCTCGCGCTCCGGGTTCTTGCCCAGGGTGGATATGACCAGGTCGGCCTTCTTCGTCTGCAGATACGGAATGCGGTTGGCGCTCGTCACCGGGACCAGCTCGACCTTGACGCCCAGGCGCGCACCGATGTGGTTCGCCATGTCGATGTCCAGGCCCTGTGGCTTCAGGTCGGTGCCGACGAAGCCGTAGGGCGGGAAGTCGGTCGGGATGGCGATGGTGATGCTCTTGCGCGCGAGCACGTCGTCGAGCGCGGTCTGTGCGTGGGCGGCGCCGGCGGCGAGCAGGGCGAGCGCGGCCAGCCGGCAGAGCAGGGAGCGGCGGATCATCTTGTCTCCTGAGTGATGTCGCCGCGCCTCTTGCAAGGCCCATGCCGCGGCGCCTCAGGGGAAGCTGATGCGGGCGATGCTGCCGGCTCGCTTCAGCACGTACAGTGCGCCATCCGCACCGACCAGCAGGTCCACCGGGTTGCTGGTGACCGAGCTGAATCCGTAGGCGTCGGTGGGATTGGCCAGGTCGAGCCGGCTGATCCACATGTGGCCGTAGTCGGCGAAGAAGTAGCTGTTGCGGAAGGCCGCCGGGAAGCTGCCGGTGCTCGGATAGAAGGCCGCGCCCACGATGGCCGTGCCGCGCAGGAAGCCTCCCGGGCCGGATCCCGGCGGATCGAGCGCGCCGTGGTTGTAGGTGAACAGCGGCCCGGTGATGCCCGCCACCACGTGGTCGGGACCCTCCGACGACGGCCAGCCGTAGTTCGCGCCGGGCGCGCCGAGGTTGATCTCCTCCCACGTGGTCTGGCCGACATCGTTGATGTGGATGCGCCCCGTGCCCGGCTGGACGGCGAAGGTGAAGGGGTTGCGCAGCCCGTAGGCCCAGATCGCGCGCGCGAGCCCGGTCTGGGTGGCGTAGAAGGGGTTGTCGGTGGGGATGCTGCCGTCGTCGTTGAAGCGCAGCAGCTTGCCGAACACCGTCGCCAGGTTGGGCGCATTGACGCCGTTGGAGTTGTCGCCCACCGAGACGTACAGCTTGCCGTCGAGTCCGAAGTGCACCGCGCCGCCGTTGTGGATGATGGCGCCGCCCACGCCGGGGAAGTCGGCGAGCACGGTCTCCACGCCGGTGGACACGTCGCCCGCGGCCACCACGCGGGCGATGCGGTTGTGCGAGCTCGGGCTCGGGGAGGTGTACTGCACGTACACGAAGCCGTTGTGCGCGAAGTCGGGATGGAAGGCGACGCCGATCAGCCCGCGCTCGCCTTGCGAGTCGACGCTGAACTGGTGGAAGGCCGTGGGCAGCAGCGCGCCGTTCTTGATGACGCGCAGCCGGCCGCTTTGCTCGCACACGAAGATGCGTCCGTCGGGCGCCTGGGCGAAGGCGGTGGCGTCGACGCCGAAGCCGCTGACCCAGTCCTCGGCCTTGCTGAACCCGGGCGGCAGCCGCAGCGAGAAGCCGAAGGTCACGACGACGCGCGCCCAGGCCGATCGGTTGCCCGCCGCGTCGCGGGCGCGGGCGCGCAGGACGTGCTGTCCCCCGCTGAAGGCGGCGGTGTCCACGGTGACGGCGTAAGGCGCGCTCGTGTCCTCACTGCCCAGCGTCACGCCGTCGACCTGGAACTCGACGCCGGCGACGCCGACGTTGTCGCTCGCGTTCGCACTGAACGTGAAGGTGTTGATCAGGCTCGCCGTGTAGTTGGCGGGCGCGCTGATGCTCACCATGGGTGGCTGGACGTCGCCGCTGCCGGCCGCGATGCTCACGTTCAGCGCGTTGCTGGTGGTCGTCGCGCCGAGGTCGTCGGTGGCGACCGCGGTGAGCACGTGGGTGCCGGCGACGGTGGGCGTCCAGCTCGCGGCGTAAGGGCTGGTGGCGTCGACCGCGATCGCGCTCGTCCCGTCGAAGAACTGCACCTGGGCGACGCTGCCGTCGCTGTCGGCGGCCACGGCGCTCAATGCGATCGGCACGCCGGCCGTGCCGCTGGCGGGGCCGGACAGCGTCACGCTGGGGGCATGGTTGTCGATCGGGCCGAGGTCGGTGAAGGTCGCGGTGTAGGTGGTGTTCGCCGCCGGCGTCGAGATGGTGTGCGTCGCGGCCATGCCGTCGCTCCAGCGGTCGAAGCGATAGTGGCGACCGTTGAAGTTCTGGTCCGCCGCGCCCAGGTCACGCTCGATGCCGACCACGCCGGTGAGCACCTTGGGCGCGGTCACCGGCTGACCGTCCAGGGTCAGCGCGAGGCCGGCCGGCTGGGTGGCCAGCGTGAGCTGCGACTTGCGCGGCCGCAGGTCGCGCGTGACCTCCACCGCCACGCCGCGGCTGTCGGTGGCCCGCAGGTGGAAGCGGTAGAAGATGTTGTCCGAGGTTTCGCCGCGGGTCGGGATCAGGGCCGAGCCGCTGGCGCCGGGCGTTTCGGGGACGAAGGGATGGGTGTGGTCGTCGTGGTGCAGCATGGCCCACCAGGCCAGGCCCGATGCTGCGATGGCGCCGTCTTCGCGGTCGGTGGCGCTGCCGCTGAAGGCGATGGTGTCGCCGGCCTTGAAGGTGCTGCCCTCGGCGGGGCTGGCGATCAGCGGGACCGGCGGCTGGTTGGCCGCGCCGACTGCCGTGTCATCCGATGTGCTGCCTCCGCCGCAGGCCGCTGCCAGCAAGACGGCAAGGCACGGTGCCCACACCCGCGCCCGGATTTCCCTCGCATCCATGTCTCATGCTCCACCTCCCGTGCTGCGGTCGCGAAGCTCGCGCAGGAGCGCGACTTTCTGATCCCTCGTGACAACCATGATCGCACCGCCGTGGGCACTTGTAGCCCGGGTGCAACCCGGGGCCCCGGATTGCATCCGGGCTACGGGCTGGTGAAGCGCGAGATCCGCCCGCGCTGCAAGACGTAGAGCCCGCCGTCGGCACCGACCAGCATGTCCACCGGCGCGTCGCTCACGTTGCCGAACGCATAGGCCGCATTGCCGTTGGCCAGGTCGATGCGGCCGATCCAGCGGCTCACGTAGTCGGCGAAGAAATAGCTGCCGCGGTAAGGCGCGGGGAAGCTGCCCGAGCCAGGATAGAACGCTCCGCCGGCGATCGCCGCGCCGACGAAGAAGCCGCCGGTGCCGCTGCCCGGCGGCGAGGTGTCGCTGTGGCGGTAGGTGAACAAGGGCGCCGTGATCCCGGCACCGATGTTGTTGGGCCCTTCCGAGCTCGGCCAGCCGTAGTTGGCGCCCGGGGCGCCGAGGTTGATCTCCTCCCAGGTGCCCTCGCCGACGTCGTTGATGTGCAGCCTCCCGGTGCCTGGCTGGAAGGCGAAGGTGAAGGGATTGCGCAGGCCGCGTGCCCAGATCGCGCAGCGCTGCGTGCCGGCGGTGGTGCAGAACGGGTTGTCCGAGGGGATGCTGCCGTCGTCGTTGAAGCGCAGCATCTTGCCGAACACGTCGTTCAGGTCGGGCGCACGGCTGCCCGTCGCGTTGTCGCCCACCGCGGCGTAGAGCTTGCCGTCGGCACCGAAGTGGATGGCGCCGCCGTTGTGGTTGGTGGCGCTGGACAACGCGGGCAGGTCCACCAGCACCGTCTCGGCGCCGGTGGACACGTCGCCGCTGGCCACAAGCCGGCTGATGCGGTTGTGCGGGCTCGAGCTGGTCGTGTAGTAGACGTAGACGAAGCCGTTGCTCGCGAAGCCGGGGTGAAAGGCCACGCCCAGCAGGCCGCGCTCGCCCGAGGAATTCACGCTGAACTGGTGGAACGGCGTGGCAAGCAGCGCGCCGTTCTTGACCACGCGCAGCTGACCGTCCTGCTCGCACACGAAGATCCGTCCGTCGGGCGCCTGCGCGAACGCAGTGGCGCTGGACAGGCCGGCGAGCCAGTTGTCGGCGCGTGTGAAGCCGGCCGGCGCGCTGCGGCTGCCGCCGAAGCGCACCGTGGCGGTGGCCCAGGCCGAGACGTTGCCGGCGGCGTCGCGGGCGCGCGCGCGGACGATGTGCTGGCCCGAGGCGTAGGCATTCGTGTCGACGCTCGCGCCGTAGGGCGACGCGGTGTCCTCGCTGCCGACGATGACGCCGTCGACCTGGAACTCGACCCCGGCCACGCCGACGTTGTCGGTCGCGCTGGCGGTGAGGCTGATCGTGCCGCTCAGGTTGTCGGCGAAGTTGGCCGGCGCGGTGAGCGCCGCGGTGGGAGCCTGGGTGTCGGGACCGCCGCCCGCGCCGACGGTGACCACCACCGCCGCGCTGGTCGTCGCCAGCCCGAGGTTGTCGGTCGCGCGCGCCGTGAGCGTGTGGGTGCCGGCGCTGGTGGGCGTCCACGAGAACGCATAGGGGCTGGAGGTGTCGACGCTGAGCGAGGTGCTGCCGTCGAAGAACTCGACCTGGGCGATCGACCCGTCGCTGTCGGTGGCGGCGGCGCTGAGCGGGATCGCCACGTTGACCGTGCCGGTGGTCGCGGCGTTGAGCGTGACGCTGGGCGCCTGGTTGGTGGCCGGGCCGGTGTCGGTGAAGCTTGCGGTGTACGCGGTGTCGGCCGCGGGCGTCGAGATGGTGTGCGAGGCCGCGCCGCCGTCGCTCCAGCCGTCGAACCGGTAGTGCCGGCCATTGGCATTCTGGTCGGCGGCCGCCAGGTCGCGCTCGATGCCGACCACGCCGGTGAGCACCCTCGGGCCGGTCACCGGTTGGCCGTCGAGGGTGAGCGCCAGGCCCGCCGGCTGGGTGGCGAGCGTGAGCTGCGACTTGCGCGGCTGGATGTCGCGCGTCACCTCCACGACCTGCCCGGCGCTGTCGGTCGCGCGCAGATGGAATCGGTACCAGATGTTGGACGAGGTCTCGCCGCGCACGGGGATGTCGACCGAGCCGCTGGCGCCCGGGGTGGATTGCCGCAACGGATGGGTGTGGGTGTCGTGGTGCAGGTCGGCCCACCACGTGAGGCCGCTGGCCGGGATGTTGCCGTCCTCGGCGTCGGTGGCGCTGCCGCTGAAGGCGATCCTGTCGCCGGCCTGGAAGGTCGTGCCTTCGGCCGGGCTGGCGATGGTCGGAACCGGCGGCTGATTGCCGGTGCCGGAGGAGCCGCCGCCGCAACCGGCGATGAGCGACAGTGCCCCGGCGAACACCGCCCACGCGACCTTCGTGCTCATCACCGCGCTCGCTTTCATGCTCCGCCTTTCGTGTTGTTGACCCGCATGATCGCCGGGCTCCGCGGCAGTCGTCGGTAAGCACTTGTTGCCACACCCGGGATGGGCGGCGCCGCTAGGGTTTGTCCTCGGCCGCCGCGTCGCCCACGCGGCAGCCCATGCGCGATGCTTTGGCTATACCGAGCGACTCGCAGCATCGAAGGAGCCTCCGTGTCCCTGGTCCCTGCCGAACGCCCGCATTTCAAGCACTGGCCCAAGCGGCTGCCCAAGGCGCTGGTCGTGCCCGAGACCTCGCTGTGGGCGAACCTGGACATCGCCGCGCGGCGCTATCCGCACAGGCCGCTGTACGTCTTCTTCGGACGCACGTTCAGCTTTGCCGAGGTCCATGCCCAGGCCGAGGCGGTGGCGGGCTGGCTGCACAGCGTGGGCGTGGGCGCGGGCGACCGGGTGCTGCTGTACATGCAGAACTGCCCGCAGTACGCGGTGGCCTACTGGGGCATCCTGCGCGCCAACGCGGTCGTGGTGCCGGTCAACCCGATGAACCGCGCGGAGGAGTTCAGCCACTACATCACCGACGCCGGCGCGAAGGCGGCGATCTGCAGCGCCGATCTCGCCGCCGTGGTCGATGCGTCGAACCGCGGCGTCGCGCCGCAAGAGCGGCTGCAGCAGGTGCTGGTCACACGCTATGCCGACGCGCTGCCCGACGCGCCCGTCGATCCCTCGCTTGCGCCGCCGCCGGCCATGCAGGCGTGGCTGCGCGCCGAGGCGCCGCTGCCCGAAGGCTGCATCCGCTGGACCGACGTGCTGGCCGCCAGGCGCGTGCCGGGCCCGCACACCGCGCAGCCCGACGACATGGCGCTGCTGCCCTACACCTCGGGCACCACCGGCAATCCCAAGGGGTGCATCCACACCCACCGCACGCTGATGCACAACGCAGTCGGCGGCGGCATGTGGGGCTACTGCAGCGCCGAGTCGGTGAGCCTGGGCGTGGTGCCCATGTTCCACATCACCGGGATGATGTACGGCGTGCTGGGGCCGGCCTACACCGGCACCACCGTCGTGCTGATGCCGCGCTGGGACCGCGAGCTCGCGGGGCGCTTGATCTCGCACTACCAGGTCACGCACTGGACCTGCATCCCGACCATGATCATCGACCTGTTCGGCAGCCCGAACTACGCGAGCTTCGACCTCACCAGCCTGCGCTACATCAGCGGCGGCGGCGCGGCCATGCCGCACGCGGTGGCCGAGCGGTTGCGCGACGAGTTCGGGCTGATGTTCGCCGAGGGCTACGGCCTGACCGAGACGGCCGCGCCCAGCCACGCCAATCCGCCCGAGCGGCCCAAGCTGCAGTGCCTGGGCATGCCCATCTTCGGCGTCGATTCGCGCGTGGTGGACCCGCTCACGCTGAAGGAGCTGCCGCCCGGCGAGGTCGGCGAGATCATCACCCACGGGCCCATGGTGTTCAAAGGCTACTGGCGCCACCCCGAGGCCACGCAGGCGGCCTTCGTCGAGTTCGAGGGCAAGACCTTCTTTCGCACCGGCGACCTGGGCCGCATGGACGAGGACGGCTACTTCTTCATCACCGACCGCTTGAAGCGCATGATCAACGCGAGCGGCTTCAAGGTCTGGCCGGCCGAGGTGGAACTGCTGCTGTACAAGCACCCGGCGGTGCAGGAGGCCTGCATCATCGCCGCCAAGGACGCCTACCGCGGCGAGACGGTGAAGGCGGTGGTGGTGCTGCGCACCGAGGCGCGCGGCACGACCACGCCGGAAGACATCACCGCCTGGGCCAAGGACCACATGGCGGCGTACAAGGTGCCGAAGATCGTCGAGTTCGTCGACACCCTGCCCAAGTCGGGTGCCGGCAAGGTGATGTGGCGGGTGCTCCAGGACCTCGAGGATCGGGCTACTTCTTGACCGGCGGCTTCTTGGGCGCTGCCGCCGCGGGCGCGACCTTGGGCGGCGGCGACGCGTCCGGCGGCAGGTGACCGCCGGCCACCAGCCCCGGCAGGTTCATGCACTTCATCGTGCGCGGCGTCATCGAGTAGGTGCTGGTGCCGAGGTTCGTCTGCTCCAGCGCCGCCGCGACGATCTGCGACTTGGCGTACTCGCAGGCCAGGCCCGAGTTGAAGGTCGCGACGAGGTAGGGGTTCATGCCGTAGCCGGTCATGACGAAGGCGATGAGCGAGACCACTGGTTCTCCCGTGAGACGTGAAGTGTGAGACGTGAAATGTGCGGCAATTCGCTGCCCACATTCTCGCGTTTCACCTTGCACATTTCACGGTCGGGCCGGCCAGGCCCGCGCCGGCGCGCCTTCGTAGCGCACGTGGGTGCAGGGCATGGGGAAGGTCGCGCCCGGGGACCGCTCGGCGGCCTCGATGTAGCACGGCTGCATGCCGGCGAGGAAAGCCGGCACGTTGAACAGGTAGTACTCGCGCGCCGACAGGCCGAAGTCGGCGGCGATGGCGCCGCACAACGCGGCGTAGTTGATGCGCCAGCGCCAGCGGCCCTCCAGCAGGAAGCGCTCGACCTCGAAGGCCAGCCGCACGTGCGCGCCCTGGTCCAGGCCGAGCTCGCGCAGCAAGGCCATCATGGGCGCGATGCGCTCGTCGCCGTTGGCGATCGGGCGGCCGTAGCCGGCGATGCCACGGTGCGCTTGCAGCTCGGCGCGCACCAGCGCGTCCAGCGCATCGCCCTGGTCGAGCGCGCGGCGCGTGCGCTGCAGGAAGTCGATCGCGCGGATGTCGATGCCGCGGCCGTAGATCGACGCCTCCGACACCGCGATGGCGGCGGCCATCGCGAGGTTGCCGGTGCTGCGTGCGCTGCCGGCCAGCGCGGCCACGCGGTTGTTCCAGATGCGCGCGTCGGGGTAGCTGGTGAAGACCCAGACGGCGTGCAGCACGCGAAGCTGCTGCGGCGTCAGTCGGCGGCCGGTGATGCCGAAGGCATACAGCTCGATCCAGTCCAGGTCCTTCAGGTCGGCGTGCAGGTCGTGGCCGCGGAACACGGCGCGGCTGCCGACGAAGGCCTGGCCCATGCGGGTGCGAAAGCCGCCGACGTTCTCGGAAAGGCTCATGCAGCCTCCTTCTGCGGATCGTTCACCAGCTCGAGCGAGAAGAACGGGAAGTTCTTGTGGCCGGACTCCCGCTGCTCCAGCGCATGCGCCGCGGCACCAGGCAGGCGCAGCAGCAGGTGCAGCATCTCGCCTTGATCCGGGGTGAAGCCGAGGTCGATGAACGCGGCCGCGGCGACGCCGGTCATGGCCAAGCCCAACCCCGTTGCCGCTTCGAGGGCAGGACGCTGATCAGCCAGCCACGGCAGGGCCGCGCCGGTGCTCAGGCCGGCGAGCCGCTCGAGGGCCTGCACCACCGTCGTGGCCGCATGTCTTGCGTTCGGATCGAAGCCCGGGGTGTGCTCGACGGTGGGCCACACGCCCACGGCATCGTCGGCCGGTGACGCCGCGAGCTCGGCGCCGCCATCCGCCCAGGCCTGCATCGCCAGCAGCACCTCGCGCGCACCGCCGTGCTGGCCGGCGCCGACCGCGAGCGCGGCCATCAGCATCGCGGCCGCAGGCGAGCCGCCCACGCCGGCGCTCATCGCTGCGTGCACGGCAGCGTCGCGCGGGCCGGCATTGGCGAGCGCGACGGCCAGCGCCTCGAGCAGGCGCGATTGGGCCGGCGTCGGCGCCTCGCCGCGGAACAGCAGGAACAGCATCTCGACCCATGTCGCGCGTCCCAGCATCTCGCCGTAGACGTCGTAGCCGTGGCAACGCGCGCTGCGCGTCGCGAAGGGGTTGTCGGGTTCCGCTTCCTCGTGCCAGATGCGCGTCGCAATTGTGTCCGGCGAGCTCATTGAATCGAGCCCAACGCCTTCAAGCGCTGGAACATCGGCGGCACTTCCTCGCGGTCGATGCGCACATCGAGCAGGGTCGGCCCCTTGCGCGAGAGGATCTCGTCGATGTCGAGCGCCTCGAAGTCGGCCGGCGAGTCGATCACGTGCCCCGGCACGCCCATGGCCAGCGCCATCAGCCGGTAGTCGACCTCCGGCAGCTCGAAGCCGATGGGCTCGGCACGTGCCATGCGCTGCCCGTGCATGACCATGCCGTAGGCGCTGTCGTTGAGGATCACGAACACGACCGGCAGCTGCTCGGCCGCCGCCACGGTGATCTCCTGCCCGCTCATGAGGTAGCTGCCATCGCCGGTGATGCACACCACCGGGCAGCTCGGATTGCCGCGCGCGATGCCGACGGCCGCGCCGATCGCCCAGCCCATGGAGGCGAAGTCCATGGTGACGCGCAGCCAGCTCGCCGTGCCCGAGCGCGCATCGCGCGCCGGCGCGTCGCGGTGCTGCGAGCGCGCGCCGCGGCGATTGCGCGGCTGCAGGTAGTGGATGGCCCAGGTCATGCTGTTGCCGGCATCGGCGAGAAAGCGGGTGTGCGGCGGAAAGCGCCGCGACAGCTCCTTCATGAGGCGCTGCGGCTTGATGGGCGTGGCGTCCGAGTCGAAGGACTCGGGTGCGTGCATCGTCACCTCCGGGTTGGACAGGTCCGAGCCCGTCTCCGGCAGGTCGACCACGTTGCTGGCGGCGCCCGGCTGCAGCCGCTCGAGCAGCAGCGCGCACACCGTCAGGATGCGGCCGCGCACGTGCAGCCGCGCCATCGGCGAGCGCATCAGGTTCTCTTCGCAGCTGTCGACATGGACGAGCCGGCTGTTGAGCAGGTGGTTGCACCAGCCGGCGCTGGAGAACTCGCCGAAGCCGGTCCCCAGCGCGACCACGAGATCAGGTGCCGCGCGCAGCAGCGCATCGGCGCTCGCATGGCCACCGAAGCCGAACACGCCGCGGTAGGCGCGATGGCGCGGATTGACGAAGCCCTTGCCGTCGGGCGTGGTGATGAACAGGGCGCCGGTGCGCTCGACCAGCTTCAGGATGGCCTCGATCGCCTCGCCGCAGCCGTTGCCGATGAGGAACACCGGCCGCGCCGCACGCTCGATCTCGCCTTGCAGCTGGCGCACCGCGTGCAGGTCGACCATCGACGGCTTCAGGCGCAGCAGCGAGGTGTAGTCGGCGGTCTGCGAGGGTGCGTTGACGGCGCTGCGAAGAATGTCCACCGGGATCGACAGGTGGGCCGGCCCGCGCGGCGTCTGGCAGGCCTGCATGAGCGCGCTGATGAGCTTGATCTCGAGCTGGTCGGCATGCGAAACCAGCGAGTTGTAGCGCGTGCAGTGGCGCAGCATGCCGATGGTGTTGATGCCCGTGCAGCTCGACTCCTGCAGCGCGTTCTTGCCGAAGTTGTGCAGCGGGGGCTGGCCGGTGATCACCAACATGGGCACGCTGTTGGCGTAGGCGCCGGCCACGCCGGTGATGAGGTTGGTGGCGCCGGGGCCCGAGGTGGCCACCACCACGCCGATCTTGCCGGTCTCGCGCGCGTAGCCGTCGGCCATGAAGGCCGCGCCGCTCTCGTGCCGTGCCACCACGGCGCTGACGCCGCCGCGGCGCCCGCTGCGGGCCAGCGCGTTGTAGATCGGTTCGATCGCGCCGCCCGGCACGCCGAACACATGCCTGACGCCGATCTTGTCGAGGTAGGCCACGATCAGCTCGGCGGCCTCGACGCGCTCGCTGCGCACCGCCTCGACCGGATCGGCGGCGCTGCGCCGGTCAATGCCTGCCCGCGCGAGGGCAGCGTTCAAATGGTCCACGAGTCACCCCTTCCATTTTCTGGATACCCAACTCTTTCTGACCCGACGTTCCCGCCATGACCCGGCACACGCGCTCGTCGAAGACCACCGGCAGGGCCGGTGTTCCACGTCTTCTCGGAGGGTGACCCCGGCGCGCGAGCGCCGAGGCTTGCAGGGACAAGGCCCGGCCGGTCACCAGGGCGGTCACCGGTCGGGCTGAAGGGGATGTATCGAAGTGTAATGAGGAGCGTCAGCGACGGACAGGGGTGCCGTCACGCAGATTCGGATTGCTCGAATCGTTCACGAAAATGAACCTTGAAGCGGCTCAAGTTGCGGTGCGAGCGGCCGACAACGTCGCCGGCTCAGAACCGGACGCTGGCCTGCAAATAGAGCGACCGACCCGGCAGCGGCAGGTCGTTGGGCAGGGGCGCGGCGGGCTGCGCGAAGGGGCTGGGCTCGCGCGCGTCGGCGTCGAACAGGTTGCGTACCGAGAACGCCAGGTCTACCGGGCCGACGATGCGCTCGCTGCGCAGCGTGAGGTCCAGCGTGGTGTAGCCGCGCAGGGCGGGGCGCGGATCGCCGGGCTCGCGCGGTCGCTCGCTCACCGCGTTGAGCTGCGCGTTGGCCCACCAGCCATGGCTCATGCGCCAGTCGGCGCGCAGGCTCACGTGGTGGTGCGGCGCCTGGCCCGGGTCCTGGCCGGTGGCCGCGTCGGTGGCCCGCTGCATGCCGTAGTTGCCCGACAGACGCAGCTCGCGGGTCGCGTCCCAGGCCGCCTCGAGCTCGAGGCCGTGGCCGGTCTGCTGCGCGGTGTTCTGGTAGGTGAACAGGCTGTCGAGCCGGATGATGTCGCTCATCCGGTAGCGGAACACGTTGACGCCGACGCGCAGGGTCTCGGCCGCCTGCCACGACAGCGCGGCCTCCAGCGTCTTCATCTTCTCGGCGTCGAGCGCCGGGTTGCCGATGGCCACCGGGTTGTTGACCGAGTACAGCTCGGTGAAGGCGGGCGGCCGGAAGGCCGTGCCATACAGCAGCTTGGCGCTGAGGTTGTAGGCCGCCTCCCAGACCAGCGCGATGCGCGGGTTGGTGGTGCTGCCGAAGTCGGAGTAGCGGTCGTGGCGCACGCCGGCGGTGAGCGTCCAGTCCTTGGAGAAGTTCCACTCGTCCTGCAGCACCACGTAGCGCACGCTGCGCTGGTGCGGACGGATGAAGGGCAGGGTGTCGCTCACATCGACCACGTCGGCCGTCGAGCCGCTGCCGATCGGGCTGAAGTCGGGGTTGAAGTTCTTGGTCTCGCGGATCTTGTAGAGGTCCTGGTTCTCGTAGCCCGCGCCGACGCGAACACGATGGCGGTCGAAGCCGGTGTAGAACGTCGACGCGTTCAGGCGCGCATGCCGCTGCCACTTGTACGGGTTGCCGATCAGCCCGTCCTGGAAGAAGCCCAGGCCGAGGTTGGTGCCGGGCGGAAACAGCACCAGGTCCGAGCGCTCGCGGTAGTGCTGCAAGCTTGCCTGCAGGCTGAGGTCCCAGTCCTTCGCGAGGGTGTCGCGCCAGCCGAGGTCGGCGGTGATTCGCCGGCTCGAGTTGGTGCCCGTGGGATCGAGCGCCTGCGCGATGCCCACGCTCGTGCCGACGCGATCGCGCTGCTTGAGCGCGGCGCGCAGCCGCCACTTGCCGCGCGCCACGTCGACCGCCGCGTCGAGCAGGTCGGCGCCGAGCTCGACGGGACCGGGCGCGCGCGACACCGGCGGCACGCCGAAGCTGCCGAAGATCGCGTCGAGCTGGGACTGCGCATCGGCCTCGACGGTCGGCCGCGCACCGCGCGTGCTGCCCACGCCCAGGTAGGCGGCGACGTCGTAGTCGCCCCATTTGCCGCCGTGCAGGGCCCAGGCGTCGCCGCTGCGGAAGGAGCCGACGCGTCCGCCGACCTCGGTGCCGGCAATGTCCGCCGCGGTCTTGGTGATGATGTTGATGACGCCGGCGAACGCGTCGGCACCGTACAGCGCCGAGCCGGGCCCGCGGATCACCTCGATGCGCGCCACGTTCTCCAGCGGCAGCCGCGCCCAGACATTGCCGCGACCGCCGTCGAAGGCCATGGTCACGGGGATGCCGTTGACCAGCATCAGGACCTGCGGATTGGACAGGTTGTTGCGGATGCCGCGGATGGTGTAGATGGGCGCGTAGGCCTGGACGGAGCGGGCGACATGCAGGCCCGGCACGGTCTCGAGGACCTGGTCCAGGTCGGTGGCGCCCAGCGCCTTGATGTCTTGCGCAGTGATGACGGTGGCGACCGCGGGGGCCCGGGTCACCGGCACGCGCGCGCCGGTGGCGATGCTGACGAAGGACTTGTCGCCGAAGGCCATCGCCAGCTCTTCTTCCTCGGTCAACTCGGCGGAACCGGCCAGGCTGCTGAAGGCCAGTGTGCATGCGATGCAAAGCGCGTCGAGTGGCCAGTGGCGCATGTTCTCCCTTTGTGTTCAAGCTCTGCGGCGGGCGCAAGCATATGCGGGTGCCGGGCGCCGAACAATAGAGCGCAGCCCGGGCGCAACAGTGCTCACGCCTGCAGCTCGAAGGACGCCTCGGCCTCCACCCGACCATTGATCAGCAGCTCCACCCGATGCGTGCCGCTGAAGTAGCGGCGCGTCGTGATGGGCCGCACCGCATGCGACTTGCGCAGCACGCGCGCCTCGCCCGGCGCGAGCTGCAGCGCCCAACCCTTGAAGACCTTGGCCGAGGTGCCGCCGTTGGCCTTCACGTGGTGGACGGCGTAGTCGATGACCAGCGACTGCGCGGCCCGGGCGCGCGGCTGCAGCCGGACTTCGAGCACGAGGCTGTCGCCGAGCTGCAGGCGGCGCGGCGTGAGCGTCAGCGTGGCCTCGCCGCGCAGGCGCGTGCCTTGGCCCCAGGCCTGCAGCACGCGGGCGTCGCCGCGCTTGATCAGGCTGCGGCAGGCGTGGCGCAGCAGGGCCCGCCGCTCTGGCGAGGCCGAGGGGAGGTGACGCTCGACCCAGTCGGCCACCAGGTGCGGATGGTCCTTCGCGATGTCGTTCAAGTGGTTCGCCACGCTGCGCCGCACGTCCTCGCTGTCGTCGTCGAGCAAGGCCTCCAGCAGGGGCAGGGTGGGCGACGGGTCTGCGATCAGTTCCTTCAGTTGCAGGCCCCAGGGCAGGCGCGGGCGGCTGCCTTCGCTGACCAGGCGGCGCACCTTGGCGCTCGGGTCGGTGCTCCAGCGGCGCAGGGTCGCGAAGGTGAGCTCGGGATGCCGGACGATGAAGGGACGGATCGCCCACTCGGCAGTGAAGGCCTGCGTCAAGCCGTGCAGGACGGCCAGGGCGCGCTCGGGCTGGCCCAGCCCGCGGCGTGCCACGTACTCGCCCACGGGCCACAGCGCCCAGCCGGCCAGGCCCCCGGCGATGGTCCGGTCGAGAACGTCGGCCGACTGCATGAAGTCGTCGGGCAGGGCGGCCTCGAGCGCGTCGCACAGCTGCATCGCGCGGGCCTTCAACTCCAGAGCGCTGAGCCCGGCGATGGCCAGGCGCTCGAAGCGCCTGCGGTCGAAGGCCGGCAAGGCGGCCGCCAGGCGGGCGGCGAGGTCGCGCACCAGGCGCTCGTCGATGAGATTCTTGAAAGGCTCGGCCATGACAGCGGATTGTGTGCGGAGGTCGTGGTTAAGATCCCGCCCGATGTCGCACGCCTTCCGTCTGCTTCTCTCGCTCGTCGTCGCGCTCGCATGCGGCGCCGCGGCCGCCGCTGCGCCGGCCAGCGTGTTCCTCGAGGAGCTCACCTGGACCGAGCTGCGCGACCAGGTGAAGGAAGGCAGCACCACCGTCATCGTGCCCATCGGCGGCACCGAGCAGAACGGGCCCGCGATGGTGCTGGGCAAGCACAACCTGCGCGCCAAGGTGCTGGCCGGCCGCATCGCGAGCGGCCTCGGGCACACCCTGGTCGCGCCGGTCGTCGCCTACGTGCCCGAGGGGGCCGTGAACCCGCCGACGGCCCACATGCGCTATGCGGGAACGATCACCATTCCCGACGCCGCCTTCGAGACCACGCTCGAGTACACCGCGCGCAGCCTGCGCCAGCACGGCTTCAAGGACATCGTGCTGGTGGGCGACCACGGCGGCTACCAGACGAACATGAAGCGGGTCGCCGAGCGGCTGAACCGGGAATGGGCGCACGGGCCGGCCCGGGTGCATGCGCTCGAGGACTACTATCGCGCGTTCAACGACGAATACCGGGCGCTGCTCAAGGGCAAGGGCTTGCGCGACGACGAGATCGGCACGCATGCCGGCCTGGCCGATGTCGCGCTGTCGCTCGCCGTCGATCCGCAGCTGGTGCGCAGCGAGCGGCTCGCCTCGACGGGCGCCGGCGAGGGCGCGACGGGCGATGCGCGGCGCGCGACGGCGGCGCTCGGTCAACTCGGCGCCGACTTGATCGTTGGACGCAGCATCGAGGCCATCCGGCGTGCGCTGGCGCGGCGATGACAACATCCCATTGACACCGAGGAGTGTGGTTCGTGAAATCGAGATTCGCCCTGCTGTTCGCCGTGGCCGCTTGCCAGGCAGCCTTTGCCGCCGGCCCCGTCGAGACCGTGCCGGGCATGCCCGGCGTGCCCGATGCGTCCAATCTCTACAGCGAGACGGCCACCGGCAAATTGAGCGACGCCGTGAAGGGCCACCTGCCGCGGGTGTACGTGCCCAACCGCCAGTCCAACGACGTGTGGGTGTACGACCCGGCCACGCTGAAGGTGATCGACAAGTTCAAGGTGGGCATCAACCCGCAGCACGTCGTGCCCTCGTGGGACATGAAGACGCTGTGGGTGGCCAACAATGCCGAGGGACGCACCGACGGCAGCCTCACGCCGGTCGACCCCACGACCGGCAAGCCCGGCAAGCAGATCGCCGTCGACGATCCGTACAATATGTACTTCACGCCCGACGGCAAGGAAGCCATCGTCGTCGCCGAGGCCTACAAGCGGCTGGACTTCCGCGACCCGAAGACCATGGCGCTGAAGTCGTCCATTCCCACGCCGGAGTGCGACGGCATCAACCACGCCGACTTCTCGATCGACGGCAAGTGGGCCATCTTCACCTGCGAGTTCACCGGCAAGCTGGTCAAGGTCGACCTGGTCAATCGCAAGGTGCTGGGCTACCTGAAGCTGTCGACCGGCAAGATGCCGCAGGACGTGCGGGTGTCGCCCGACGGCAGCACCTTCTACGTGGCCGACATGATGGTCGACGGCGTGTTCGTGGTCGACGGCGCGAGCTTCAAGGAGACCGGCTTCATCAAGACCGGCAAGGGCACGCACGGGCTGTACCCCAGCCGCGACGGCAAGAAGCTGTACGTCGCCAACCGCGGCTCGAACAAGGTCCACGGCGCCGAGCGCGGCAAGGGCAGCGTGTCGGTGATCGACTTCGCCACCAACAAGGTCGACGCCACCTGGCCGATCCCGGGCGGCGGCAGCCCGGACATGGGCAACGTGAGCGAGGACGGCAAGCAGCTGTGGCTGTCAGGGCGCTTCGACAACAAGGTCTACGTGTTCGACACGACGACCGGGAAGGTGACCATCCTGCCCGCAGGCCATGAGCCGCACGGGCTCACGGTGTGGCCGCAGCCGGGGCGGTATTCGCTGGGCCATACCGGCAACATGCGCTGAGGCCAGCGCCAAAGAGAAAGGGCCGCTTGCGCGGCCCTTTGGTTCTCAGCCCTTCGGCTGTTTCACGATCCTCAGATAGGGCTTGGGCGCCTGCCACCCCTGCGGGAAGAGCTTCTTCGCGTCGTCGTCGTTCACCGAGGTGACGATGATGACGTCCTCGCCCTGCTTCCAGTTGACCGGCGTCGCGACCTTGTGCGCCTGCGTGAGCTGGATCGAGTCGAGCACGCGCAGGATCTCGTCGAAGTTGCGGCCGGTGGTCATCGGGTAGGTGAGCATCAGCTTGATCTTCTTGTCCGGACCGACCACGAACACCGAGCGCACCGTGGCATTGGTGGCCGCGGTGCGGCCCTCGGAGGTGCCGGTCTCCTCGGCGGGCAGCATGTTGTAGAGCTTGGACACGGCCAGGTCGGTGTCGCCGATCATCGGGTAGTTCGGCGCGGTGCCTTGCGTTTCCTCGATGTCCTTGGCCCAGCGGTCGTGGTTCTCGACCGGGTCGACCGACAGTCCGATGATCTTGGTGTTGCGCTTCGTGAACTCCGGCTGGATCTTGGCCATGTAGCCCAGCTCGGTGGTGCACACCGGCGTGAAGTCTTTCGGGTGGGAGAACAGCACGGCCCAGCTGTCGCCGATCCACTGGTGGAAGTTGAGGGTGCCTTGCGTCGTCTTCGCGGTGAAGTTCGGCGCAACGTCGTTGATGCGTAGTGACATGACTCGCTCCAGGGTTGGACGGATTCGGATGCGGGGAGGGGATGTTCGCGCCGATCGAGGCGTTTGCCAATCACCTCTTTCGAAGACGCTTATGCGTCGGGCGGTTACAAATCGTCAGAAGCCCGATCCCGGCTGCAGCAGGAACTCCGCTTCCTCCGCGGTCGACGCCCGGCCCAGGATGGCGTTGCGGTGCGGGAAGCGCCCGAAGCGCGCCACGATGTCGCGGTGCCGGTGGCTGTAGGGCAGCATGTCGGCGCATTCCGGCGACGCGGCGGCGAGCCGCTCGAACAGCCGCACCGCCTCGTCCTGCGCCGCCATGTCCTCGGCGTGCTCGAAGGGCAGGTAGACGAAGGAGCGCTCGAACGGCGCGAGCGCGAGGTCGTGCCCGCGGGCCACCATGCGGCGCGCCGCCGGCAAGGCCAGCGCATCGCCTTCGAAGGCGCGCGGCGTGTCGCGGAAGACGTTGCGAGTGAACTGATCGAGCAGCAGGATGCGCGCGAGCGCCGATCCGGGCTCGGCTTCCCACTCGCGCAGCCCGCCGGCGAGTGCCTGCTCGATTTGCGCGCCGAAGCGCCCGGCGATCAGCGCGTCGAAGGCCGGATCCTTCCGGAACCACGCGGCGCGTGCCTTGCCGCGCTCGGCCGAGCCGGCCGCGCCGAACCAGAAGTCGAGGACCTCCTGCGGCCGCATGCTCATCGCTCCAGTCGCTGCCACAGGTAGGCGAACTCCAGCGCCTGCAGGTGCGCCCGCTGGGCGTTGTCGGCCGCGCCGCCGTGGCCGCCCTCGATGTTCTCGTAGTACAGCGGGTCGTGCCCCTGGGCCAGCATGCGCGCCACCATCTTGCGCGCATGGCCCGGATGCACGCGGTCGTCGCGGGTCGAGGTGGTGAACAGCACCCGCGGGTAGTGGGCGTCGGCGCTGACGTTCTGGTAGGGGCTGAAGCGCGAGATGAACTCCCAGTCGGCCTGCACGTCGGGGTTGCCGTACTCCGCCATCCACGACGCGCCGGCGAGCAGCGTGTGGTAGCGCCGCATGTCGAGCAGGGGCACCTGGCACACGACGGCATTGAACAGCTCCGGCCGCTGCACGAACACCGCCCCGACCAGCAGCCCGCCGTTGCTGCCGCCCTGGATGCCCAGGTGACGCGGCGAGGTGACCTTGCGCGCGATCAGGTCCTCGGCCACGGCGATGAAGTCGTCGTAGCTGCGCTGGCGATGCTCGCGCAGGGCGCTGCGGTGCCAGGCCGGGCCGAACTCGCCGCCGCCGCGGATGTTGGCCACCACGTAGACGCCGCCGCGCTGGTACCAGGCCCGGCCCAGCCCGCCCGAGTACCAAGGGTTGAGCGAGACCTCGAAGCCGCCGTAGCCGTACAGCAGCGTGGGGTTGTCGCCGTCGGCCTTGGCGCCGCGCGGCCAGACGATGAAGTAGGGCACCCGCGTGCCGTCCTTCGATGCGGCGAAGCGCTGCTCGACGCGCATGCCGGCGGCATCGAACAGCGGCTTGCGCGACTTGAGCAGCTCGCGGCTGTCGCGGCCGGCGCTGGCCAGGTACAGCGAGTCGGGCGTGAGGAAGTCGGTGTAGCTCAGCATGTACTGGTCGGCGAGCGGATCGTCCTTGACCAGCGGGTCGTGCAGGCCCGTGACGCCGAGGGTGCCGGGGAAGGGCGCCTTCACCTCGCTGAAGGCGAAGTCGGTGCTGCCGCGCTTGGTCCATTGCTCCAGCCGGCTCGCGACGTTGTCGAGCACGTCGACCAGCACGTGGTCGCGCGTGGTCGTGTAGCCGGCGAGCGAGCGGGTGGGGGTGGGCGTGAACAACGCGCGCAGCTTGCGCTCGCCCTTCAGGTAGGCGGCGGCATCGGCGGCCACCAGCGAGCCGGCGGGAAAGCGCTGCTCGCCGGCCTGCATGTCGCTGCGCAGGCTCAGCAGCAGCGTGTCGCGCATGAAGCTCAGCGAGGCGTCGTCGGGCACGTCCAGCGGCACCAGCTTGTCGCCTTGCAGCATCAGCGTGCGGCGGTGGTAGAAGTCGATGGAGCGGGTGAACAGCGTGCGCTCGAAGCCCGGCGTGCGGTCGATCCAGACGCTGGCCGACACGTCGCCCGGCTCCACCTCGAACACCGTGACCGCCTGCGCCAGCGGCGTGCCGCGCTTCCAGCGCTTGATGACGCGCGGATAGCCCGAGGCGGTCATCGAGCCGGGGCCGAAGTCGGTCGCGACGTACACCGTGTCGGCATCGATCCACTCGACGTCCGACTTGGCCTCGGGCAGCACGAAGCCCTTGTCGACGAAGCGTCGCTCGACGCTGTCGAACTCGCGGATCACCTGCGCGTCGGCACCGCCGCGCGACAGCAACAGCAGGCAGTGCCGGTACGACGGCCCGAGGCACTGCGCGCCGCCCCAGACCCAGTTCTCGCCTTCGGTACGCGCGAGGGCGTCGAGGTCGAGCAGCACGTCCCAGGCCGGCGCGGGCTTGCGGTACTCGGCCAGCGTGGTGCGCCGCCACAGCCCGCGCTTGTGGGTCTCGTCCTGCCACAGGTTGTAGAGGTGGTCGCCGCGGCGCGACACGTAGGGGATGCGCTCCTTGGAGTCGAGCACGTCCAGCACCTGGGCGCGAATGGGCGCGTACTCGGGACGCGCCGTCAGCTCCTTCTGCGACTGTGCGTTGCGCTCGCGCACCCAGGCCAGCGCTCGCTCGCCCTGGACGTCCTCCAGCCAGAGGTACGGATCATCGACGGCGGATGCGGTTTCGGACATGGCGGCGGTGCAGTGGAGGAACAGGACGAAGGCGAGGAAGCGCTTCATGCCTGCAGCGACAAGGTGTCGGGATGGCGCTGCATGTACGAGCGCACGTAGGAGCAGCGCGGATCGACCTTGAGCCGCTGTGCGCGTGCATGGGCCAGCGCCTGCGCGACCAGCGCGGCCGCGATGCCGCGGCCTTGCACGGCGGCCGGCACGTAGGTGTGCGGCATCACCATCACGTCGCCGATCAGGTGGTAGTCGGCCACGCACAGATGGCCGTCGACTTGCGCCTCGAAGCGGCTTTCCTTCGGGTTGTGCTGGATCTGGATCGTCATGGCGGTTCGCAGCCGGAGCGGTTCGAAGCGCCGATTGTTGGCGATCAGGCGTTCCCGTACAGCCGCAGGGGCGTGAGGTCGACCGAGCGCGCGCCGTCGCCGATCCAGACCGTGCCATCCTGGACCGTCACCTGCAGCTGCATGGTGCGCTGCGCGAGCTCGGCCAGGGCCTGGCTCTGGTCGGCCGGCACCTGCCAGACGTCGAGGTTGGCCGCACGCGTGATCCGGGTGGCGATGCCGGCCCACCAGATCGGCGTGCTGGCGCTGAAGCTGTAGACCCCGACGCGCGTGGAGCGCGGACTGGCGCGCATGAGGCGCTTGTCGTCGGGCTGGCCGACGTCGATCCAGTGCTCGATCTGGTCGGTGAGGTCCTTGCGCCAGAGCGCTGGCTCGTCGGTGTCCCACAGGTCCTTGGCGAACTCCAGCGCGCCGTGGTCGTTGTCGGGCGGCACGTTGAGCGCGAAGGCCAGCAGCCGGATCATCATGCGCTCGTCGGTCTCGGACGGATGGCGCGCGATGGTGACCGCATGGTCGCCGTAGACGTTGCGGTCCATGTCGGCGAGCTGCAGGGTGGCTTTGTAGATGGTGGCTTTGAGCGCCATGGGGTGAGGCCGGGTGAGGAGGGGCGGATTAGACCAGAGGCGACAATGCAGCTTGATCCGGAGTGTCCCGATGAGCCTCAAGAAGACCGACCTCGCCAAGAACCTCGCCCTCAAGATCGACGGCCGCATGAAGTCGGCCGGCGTGCCCGATCGCTTCGCGCAAGGCGCCGCGGCCGCGGTCGATCGGCGCGAGCAGCGCCGGCGCGATGCGGCGGCGGGACTGGTGCCTTTCGCCTGCAAGCTGCCGTCGGCGCTGGTCAAGCAGCTCAACGAGCGCGGTGCGTCGCACGAAGGCGGCGTCAACGCGCTGGTCGCGCAATTGCTCGAGCGGGCCCTGGGCTGATCAGCCGTAGACCGTGACGACCTGGTAGGCCAACGCGGCCAGCGCGCCGCTGGGCGACCACAGGGTGGCCTGCTGGTTGACGTAGCCGTCCTGGGCGGCGATCACCAGGTTGTCGGCGCGCCAATGGCCGTCGAGCGGCTCGTGCGCCGGCAGGGGGCGCAGCTCCAGCGCCCACGACACCGAACTGGCGGGCGAGGGCTCGCGGAAATGGCTGAGCGCCGGCGTCGGAAAGGCATCGGCCATCAGCACGGTGAGGATCTCCGGCGGCAGCGTGGCGGCGTCGGCATCGACCAGGCGCAGGTGGATGCTCGCGCGCCAGTCGGGCGAGGCGCTGAACGGCGGCGTGCCGTCGGCCCAGCGCATGTCCAGGTGGGCGACGAAGTTCGGCCGAAGCCCCGGCACGAACGGCGAGGGCGCGATGGCCCCGACCTCGCGCCGCGGCGCCGGACGCTGCGGACGCAAGGCGGGCAGCGAGGTCGGACGCGGGCCGCCGAACACGCCCACCATCAGCGCGACGGTCTCGCCGGACTGGCGCACGACGGCCTGGACCTGCCGGACGCTGCGCCCCTCGCGCAGGACCTGCACGCCGACCTCCACCGCGCCCTGGCCCACCGGCGCGATGAAGTTGGTCTGCAGCGCCCGCAGCGCGACGTCGGCCGGCCATCGATCGCCCGCCACGTCGCGCATCGCCTGCACGGCGAAGGCCGACACCAGGCCGCCGAAGGAGGTGCGGCCCTGCAGCCAGTCGTCGGGAATGTCGAACGCGACCGAGTCGGGGCGGCGTTCTCGGCGCGCCAGCAGCGCGCTCAGGGAGGTGAGGTTCATCGGCCCATTATTTGCCGAACAGCCCCTTCACCCGGTCGCCCAGGGACTTCAGCACCCGGTCGAAGCCGAGGCTGGCGACCAGCCGCTGGCTCAGCGCCTTGGCGACGATCTCGCCGAGCTGCCCCGGCGTGATGCCGCCCTGGGCGCGACCCACGTTGCGCAGCGTGATGTCGGGCAGCGTGGCCGACACCGTGCGGCCGCCCAATGTCGCAGCGCTGGCCTGGGCGCGGGCGTTGTGGATGACCAGCTCGTCGACGATCAGCTTGCGGCCTGGTGCGGCCGGCTTGCCGTCGGCGGTGGCGGGCGCCGACGGCCCGAGCGAGCGCGCGATGTTGCGCTGGATCGCATCGAAGTTGGTCATCGTGTCGCCCTTCTCGTAGATGACGTCGGGCGACTCGATGACGATGCGCTTGATCACGACCACCGGGTCGGCCAGGGTGTGCACGTCGACGACCACGTCGATCACGCCCACCTTGAGCGCATGCGGCGTGCGAAAGCCGGCGGGATTGCCCACCACCAGGCCGCGGATGGTGCCGCGGCCGTCGGTGCTGCGCAGCCGCACCTCGTCCACGCTGACCGTGGCCTGCGTCATCTGGCTGCCGTAGCGGGTGATGGCGCGCTGGACGATCGCGTCGATGTTGGTCGTCAGCCACCACGCGCCGCCCGCCAGCATGAGCAGCAGCACGACGACGCCGGCCAGCACCATGCGCCACTTGATGAAGGTCATCCGCCGATTGTCGCTGCGCGAAGAGCGGCATGGGCGCATCATCCGGGGCCGAGGAGGGTTCGCGCGATGGCAGACGACACCGAGTTCGACCTGTTCGTGATCGGCGCCGGCAGCGGCGGCGTGCGCGCCGCGCGTCTCGCTGCCCAGCAAGGGGCCAAGGTGGCGGTGGTCGAGACGGGAAAGCTGGGGGGCACCTGCGTCAACGTCGGCTGCATTCCCAAGAAGCTGTACAGCTATGCCGCCCACTACGCCGAGGCCTTCGAGGAAGCGCACGGCTTCGGCTGGCCGGTGCAGGCGCCGGCCTTCGACTGGGAGCGGCTCAAGGCCAATCGCGCGATCGAGATCTCGCGCCTCAACGAGGTCTACGAGGCGGTGCTGGTGGGCGCGCGCGTCACGATGCTGCGCGGCCGGGCGCGGCTGATCTCGGGCCACGAAGTCGATGTCGACGGCCAGCGCTTTCGGGCCCGGCACCTGCTCGTGGCCACCGGCGGCCATCCGGTGACGCTGGAGGTGCCCGGCGGCGAGCTGGCGGTGAGCTCCGACGCCATGTTCGACCTGCCGCGCTTTCCCGCGCGCCTGGTGGTGATCGGCGGCGGCTACATCGCCTGCGAGATGGCGTCGATCTTCCGCGGGCTGGGCGCGCAGGTGACGCAGCTCGTGCGCGGCGACCGGCTGCTGCGCGGCTTCGACGACGAGGTCGCCGGCTTTCTGGCGGTCGAGATGGGCAAGAAGGGCGTGGACATCCGCCTCGGCACCCGGCTGCAGCGACTGGACCGCGACGGCGGGCGCCTGCTGGCCACCTTGCACGACGGCCATCGGCTCGAGGCCGACGTCGTGCTGTGCGCGACCGGCCGTCGCGCCAACACCCGGGGCCTGGGGCTGGACGATGCGGGCGTGGCCCTGGGCGACCGGGGCGAGATCCTGGTCGACGAGGATTACCGGACCAGCGCGCCGTCGGTCTTCGCCGTCGGCGACGTCACCGACCGGGTGCAGCTCACGCCGGTCGCGCTGGCCGAGGCGATGGTGGTCGTCGACCGCCTGTTCGGTACCGGCGAGCGCCGGCTCGACTACGACTTCATCCCCTCGGCCGTGTTCACCCATCCCAACCTCGCCACGGTGGGCTGGACCGAGGCCGAGGCGCGCGAGCGCTTCGGTGCGGTGCGCACCTTCGTCAGCCAGTTCCGCTCGCTCAAGCACACGCTGTCGGGCAGCACCGAGCGAACCTTGCTGAAGCTGGTGGTGGCCGATGCGAGCGACCGGGTGGTCGGCCTGCACATGGTGGGCGCCGAGGCCGGCGAGATGGTGCAGGGCTTCGCGGTGGCGATGCGCGCCGGCGCGACCAAGGCGGTGTTCGACAGCACCATCGGCATCCACCCGACGGCGGCGGAGGAGTTCGTGACCATGCGCGAGCCGGTGGTTCAGAAACAGCCTATCCACCGGTAGTGGCATGATGCCGGCCCGCACCTGTTCGACCCCGAGGATTTCCAGATGTCGCTCCCCCGTTTCACCTCGACGGCGCTGATCGCCGTCTCGCTGCTGGCGGCCGCCGCCAGCCAGGCTGCCGATGCGCCGAAGAAGGAGCGCACCCTGGGCAGCGGCAAGGGCACCGGCGCCCTGCTCACCCGCAACGAGCTGCGCGAGTGCATGTCCATGCAGGCCCAGATCAAGAGCAAGCGCGAGGACACCCTGCAGAAGCAGGCCCAGATCGCCAAGGACAAGGAAGAGATCGCGCGCCGCGCCGCCGACCTTCAGGACCAGCTGATCTGGCTCGACCGCTACAGCAAGGAGCAGGTCGACAAGTACAACGCCCAGCAGATCGAGCGCGACAAGATGATCGACGAGTACCAGGCCCGCGCCGACGGCTACAACAAGCAGGTCGACGCCCTCAATGCCGAGCGCGAGACCTGGGGCCGGCAGTGCGAGAACCGGCGCTACGACGAGAACGACGAGCTCATGATCAAGGCCGGCAAGTAGGGCCTGCCCAGCCCCCCGTTCCTCATGGTGGTTGCCCCTTCCTAGAATGGCCGTTCTCCCACCACGAGAACCCGCCATGACACTTGCCACGAGCAATCCGCTGCTGGAACCCTGGGACACGCCGTACGGACTGCCGCCGTTCGAGAAGGTCGCGCCCCAGCACTTCCGGCCGGCCTTCGACCAGGCCCTGGCCGACCAGCGCGCGGAGATGGACGCCATCGCGCAATCTCCCGATGCCCCCGGCTTCGACAACACCGTCGCCGCCTTCGACCGCAGCGGCCGGCTGCTGTCGCGGCTGGACGGCCTGTTCTATAACCTCGCGTCCTCCGAGACGTCGCCGGCGCTGCAGGCGGTGGAGCTGGAGCTCGCGCCGCTGATGGCGGGTCACAGCAACGCGATCTACATGCACGCCGGCCTGTTCCGGCGCATCGACTCGCTGCATGCGCAGCGCGACACGCTGGGCCTGACGTCCGAGCAGCGCCGCCTGCTCGAGCGTGTCCACCTCGATTTCGTGCGCGCCGGCGCCCAGCTCGCGCCCGAGGCGCAGGCCCGCTACGCGAAGGTGACCGAGCGCCTGGCCGAGCTCACCACCCGCTTCTCGCAGAACGTGCTGGCCGACGAGTCGGGCTACCGGCTGGTGCTGCGCACCGAGGACGACCTGGCCGGCTTGCCCGACTTCGTGCGCGCCGCCGCGCGCCAGGCAGCGGCCGAGCGCGGCATCGCCGACGCCGGGGTGATCACGCTGTCGCGCTCGCACATCGTGCCCTTCCTCACCTTCTCGGACCGGCGCGACCTGCGCGAGCAGGCTTACCGGGCCTGGACCACGCGCGGCGAGCACGACGGGCCGCACGACAACCGGACGGTGGCGCGCGAAATCCTGTCGCTGCGCAACGAGCAGGCGCGGCTGCACGGCCACGCCAGCTACGCCGACTACGCGCTGGCCGACACCATGGCGCAGCGCGCGCCGGCGGTGAACGAGCTGCTGCGCAAGGTCTGGGTGCCGGCCAAGGCCAGCGCCGAGCGCGAGCGCCAGGCGCTGCAGGCCATGGTGCTGTCGCGCGGCGAGTCGCTGCGCCTGGAGGCCTGGGACTGGCGCTATTACGCCGAGAAGGTGCGCCAGGCCCGCTATGAGCTCGACGAGGCCGAGGTCAAGCCCTTCTTCCCGCTCGACCGCATGGTCGAGGCGGTGTTCGACTGCGCCGAGCGGCTGTTCGGTGTTCGCTTCGTGCTGCAGCCGCAGGTCCGCGCCTATCACCCCGACGTCAAGGTCTACGAGGTGCGCGGGGCGGGCGATGCGCTGCTGGGCGTGTTCCTGCACGACAACTTCGCGCGGCCCAGCAAGCGCAGCGGGGCCTGGATGAGCTCGTTCCGGGTGCAGTCGCGCAGCGCCTCGGGCGAGGTCACGCCCATCGTCGTCAACAACAACAACTTCGCCAAGGGCGCGCCGGGCGAGCCCACGCTGCTCAGCTTCGACGACGCGCGCACCCTGTTCCACGAGTTCGGCCACGGCCTGCACGGCCTGCTGTCCGACGTGACCTACGAGCGCCTGTCCGGCACCAACGTGCTGCGCGACTTCGTCGAGCTGCCCTCGCAGCTGTTCGAGCACTGGCTGTCCGAGCCGCAGGTGCTCAAGCGCCATGCCCGTCACCACCGCACCGGCGAGCCGATCCCCGACGAGCTGATCCGCCGGCTGAAGGCGGCGCGCACCTTCAACCAGGGCTACGAGACCGTGCGCTACACCGCCTCGGCGCTGGTCGACATGGCCGTGCATTCGCTCGAGGCAACGCAGGCCCCCGACATCACCGCCTTCGAGGCTGCCGAACTCGAACGCATCGGCATGCCGCCGGGCATCGGCATGAACCACCGGCTGCCGCACTTCCAGCACCTGTTCTCGGGCGCCAGCTATGCGGCCGGCTACTACGTGTACCTGTGGGCCGAGGTGCTCGACGCGGACGGCTTCGACGCCTTCGCCGAAGCCGGCGATCCGTTCGATCCCGAGGTGGCGCGGCGCCTGCGGCGCTTCATCTACTCGAGCGGCAACTCGATGGAGCCGTCGGCGGCGTACCAGGCGTTTCGCGGGCGGCCCGCGACGGTGGAGCCGATGTTGCGAAAGAAGGGGCTGGCGGAGGTCGAGGCCCAGTAGCCCGGGTGCAACCCGGGGTCACGCCATCGGCGCCTGCAGCAAGGCCTCCAGCGACTGCAGGAACGCGTTGAAGTTGATCGGCTTCGTCCAGTACTCCACGAAGCCCGCCGCCAGCGCACGCCGGATGTCCTCCGGCATGGCATTGGCCGACACCGCGAAGCACGGAATGCCCGCGGTGAGCGGATCGGCGCGCAGGCGGCGCAGCACCTCGAAGCCGTCGAAGTCGGGCAGCTGCATGTCGACCAGGATCAGGTCCGGCTGCAGCACCCGCGCGCGCGCCACGCCGCGCTCGCCGTTGGTCTCGGTCACGATGGCCAGCCCCGGACGGCTGGACACCAGCTCCTCGACCAGCAGCACGTTGATCGGGTTGTCCTCGATGTAGAGCAGCTGACCGCGGCCGCCCGCGCCGTTGGGCGCCCGGGTGACCGCCGCCTGGGCACCAATGGGCGCCTGCGGCGGCGCGGCGTCGGCCTCGCCCGCCGCCGGCAGCACCACCTCGAAGGTCGAGCCGCGCCCGCGCTCGCTGCTGACCGTGATGGCGCCGCCCATGCGCGACACCAGCGTGCGCACGATGGCCAGGCCGATGCCGGTGCCCTCGATGCCCTCGCGCTCGATGCCCAGCCGGTTGAAGGGCTCGAACAGGTGGCTGCGCTGCTCGGCGTCGAGGCCGCGCCCCGTGTCGATGACGCGCAGCGCGACGCGGCCGCCGCGCAGCTCCGACTCGACCGTCGCGGCGCCGGCCGGCCGGTTGTACTTGATCGCGTTGCTGAGCAGGTTGATCAGCACCTGGCGCAGCCGCGTGCGGTCGCCCCAGGCGACGCCGGCGAGGGAGCCGGTGTGCACCGTGATGCCGAAGCTCAGCGCGAGCGGCCGCACCAGCGGCAGCGCCTCGGCGACCAGGTCGGCCACCGGCACCGGCTGCAGGTCGAGCTTGAGCTGGCCGCTTTCCAGGCTGGACAGGTCCAGCACGTCGTTGATCAGCGACAGCAGGTGCTCGCCCGCCGACAGGATGTGCTCGATGCGCCCGCGCTGCTCGGCGGAGGCACCGGCGCTGTCGAACTGCAGCAGCTGCGCGAAGCCGAGCACCGCGTTCAGCGGGGTGCGCAACTCGTGGCTCATGCGGGCCAGGAACTGCGACTTCGCTTCGCTCTCGCGCAGCGCGACCAGCTTCTCGCGCCGCTCGGCCTCGGCGTTGACGCTGTCGGTGATGTCCCAGTTGACGCCGATGTAGCGCCTGGCGCCCTCGGCGTTGGTCACCGGCGTCGAGCGCGAGGCCAGCCAGTGCACCGAGCCGTCGGGCCACATCACCCGGAATTCGTAGGCGGCGCTGCGCCCATGCGCCACCGCATCAGCCAGCAGGGCCTCGACGCGCTCACGGTCTTCGGGGTGGGCGATCGCCATGCGGCCGTCGGCATCGGGCGGCATGGCCTGCGGGACGCGACCGCGCAGCCGGTACATCTGCTCGTCCCACACCGACGTACCGGTGGCCGGATCCCATTCCCAGGTGCCCATGCCGACGCTGTGCGCGGTGAGCGCGACCCGCTCGTTGGCGCTGCGCAGCGCGGCCTCGGTGCGCACGCGCTCGGACACGTCGATGGTGATGCCGAAGATCATGCGGCGGCCGTTGCGCAGGACGCGGCGGGCCCGGTTCATCATCCAGTGCACCGAGCCGTCGGGCCAGATCACGCGGTACTGCTCCTCGCGGCTGTCCTGCTCGCCGGCCAGCAGCGACTCGCGCGCCGTGCCCATCATGGCGCGGTCGTCCGGGTGGATGATCTTGCCGACCCAGTCGTCGCGCGAGGGAACCCCGAGCTCCGGCGCGCGGCCCATCAAGCGGAACATCTCGGCGTTCCACTCGCCCTGCTCGGTCTCGGGGTCGCGCGTGAAGATGCCCAGCCCGGCCGAATGGGTGGCGATCTCCAGGCGCTGCGCCAGCTCGTTGGCGCGGCGCGACTTCTCGACCTGCTCCGACACGTCGAGCGCCACGCCGACGAACTCGAGCGGCCCGCCCGCCGCGTCGCGGCGCAGCACGCGGCGCGTGAGCACGTAGCGCCAGGTGCCGTCGGAGCGGCGGTAGCGCGCCTCCATGTCGATGGGCTTGTCGGCCGTCATCGCGGTCTGGGCCGTTGCCACCACCCGCGGCAGGTCGTCGGGATGGATCATCGAGCGGACCTCGTCCAGCGACAGGCCCTCGGGCCGCGGCGGGATGTCGAGGATCTCGTAGGCCCGGTAGTTGTAGTGGATGCGGTTGGTGCGCAGGTCGTGGCGCCAGATCGCGATGTTGCCCAGGTCGACCGCCAGGTGAAGCTGCTCGCTGGTGTCGTTGAAGGATTGCGCCAGCTCGTAGGTGTGGGTGTCGTCGACCATGATCCCCACCGTGCGCTCGGGCACGCCAGCCGGCGAGTCCTTCACCTCCCACTGCGAGTGGATGCGCTGCACGCTTCCGTCGGGCAGCAGCACGCGGTAGCGCGCCTCGTACTTGCCGGCCTGCCGCGTGGTCTTGGGGTAGTTGGCGATGCGCCGGTCCTCGGGGTGGATGCGCTGCGCGGCCACCGCGAAGTCGGGCGTGCCGCCTTGCGGGTCCATGCCGAAGAAGCGGAACACGTGGCGGTCCCAGCGGCCCTTGCCGGACGGGATCTGCCGCTCCCACACGCCCAGGCGGCCGAACTCCTGTGCGGTCTCGAGCAGCTCGGCCAGGCGATGCTGCTCGCTCAGGTCCTGCAGGCACACCGCCAGCTGCGCCCCGTGGGCGGCATCGGGCTGCGGCAGCGGTCGCGCCGTCAGCGCGCCCCAGCGGGTGTCGCCCGAGGGATGGCGCCAGGGCAGCTCGACCCGCTCGATCGCGCGGCCGGCGGCCAGCGCCTCGGCGACCGCCGGCCACGGGCTGCTGTCGCCGGCGATCCCCAGCAGCGCGTCGAGCGTGTGCCCGCGCGCCTGCTCGCTCGTGCAGCCGCTGGTGCGCTCGAAGGCGGCATTGACCCAGACGATGCGCCCTTGCCCGTCGAGCAGCGCCAGAAGGTCGGCACCCAGTGCGGCCAGCGTCGCCCAGACGCCGTCCGGCGCAGGCATCGCGGGGTCCGCCTTCATGCGATCACTCAGGCGGCGACCTGCAGCACGAGCTTGCCGAAGTTCTCGCCGTTGAACAGCTTGAGCAGGGTCTCGGGGAAGGTGTCCAGCCCCTCGACGACGTCTTCCTTCGACTTCATCCGGCCATCCTTCAGATAGCCCGCCATCTCGGCCACGGCAAGGTGGTAGCGGTCGGCGTAGTCGAACACGACGATGCCTTCCATGCGGGCGCGGTTCACCAGCAGCGACAGGTAGTTCTTGGGCCCCTGGACCGGCGCGGTGTTGTTGTACTGGCTGATCGCGCCGCAGATGATGATGCGTGCCTTGCGCGTGATGCGCGCCAGCACGTGGTCGAGGATCTCGCCGCCGACGTTGTCGAAGTAGACGTCGACGCCGTCGGGGCAGTGGGTCTTCAGGCCCTCGCGCACGTTGCCCGACTTGTAGTCGATGCAGGCGTCGAAGCCGAGCTCGTTGACGACCCAGTCGCACTTGGCCTTTCCACCGGCGATGCCGACGGCGCGGCAGCCCTTGATCTTCGCGAGCTGTCCGACCGTCTGCCCCACCGCGCCGGCCGCGCCCGAGACCACCACCGTCTGGCCGGGCTGCGGCTGGCCGACGTCCATCAGGCCGAAGTAGCCGGTCATGCCGGGCATGCCCAGCACGTTGAGCCATTGGGTCGCGCTGCCCACGCTCAGGTCGATCTTGTGCAGCGCGCTGCGCTTGTGCTGCTCCTGCGGGATCAGGGCGTATTCCTGCACGCCCAGCGTCGCGCTCACGGTGTCGCCGACGGCGAAGGCCGGATTCTTCGAGGCGATCACCTGGCCGATCCCGCCGGCACGCATGACCTCTCCGATGCCCACGGGCGGGATGTAGCTCTTGACGTCGTTCATCCAGCCGCGCATGGCCGGATCGAGCGAGAGGTACAGCGTCTTGACGAGCACGCCGCCCTCGGCTGGCTCGGTCACCGCTTCGGTGGTGAAGCGCCAGTTGTCGCGGGTGGGGAGGCCGGTGGGGCGGGAGGCGAGGCGGATCTGGCGATTCGCGAGGTCGGATGGCGTGGGCATCGAGGTGTCTCCTAGGTGACTTTCGCACGGTGCTGTGCGGTCGATGGTACCCGCCGCCGCACCGTCGGACTCGTCCGACAACACGAGCCGCTGCGCGCCGATGGCCGGCGGCGGGGCGCTTTCGTAGATTGGGAGACACCGAATCAAGAGCCCGACCCCACATGCCATCGGCCCGCCTGGCTACCGTCCTGACCCGGATCGCGGTCCTGGGGGGCGCGGCTGCAGTGGTCGCGCTGGGCGTGGCGACCGCGGCGCCGCCGGTGCGGGCGGTCGATCGCCTGGACCTGTCGCGCTACGCCGGCACCTGGTACGAGCTCGCGCACCTGCCCAATTCGGCCCAGGCGCGCTGCGTGGCCGACGCGACCGCCACCTACCGGCCGCTGGACGACGGCTCGCTGAAGCTGATCCGGCGCTGCCGCGAGCCCGACGAGCGCTGGGGCGTCGCCGTGGGCCGTGCCATCGCCAGCGACGTGCCGGGCGCGATGCGGGTGAACTACCTGCCGGACTGGCTGGCCTGGTGGCCGTCGGCACACGACGACCACTGGGTGGTGCTGCTCGACGACGACTATCGCTACGCGGTGGTCAGCGACCCGGCTCGCAAGACGCTGTGGATCCTGTCGCGCACGCCCGAGCTGCACGCGCCCACCTACCGCGACATCGTCGAACGGCTGCGGACCCTGAAGTACCCGGTGGACCGCCTGGTGACGGTGCCGCAGCACGCCGGCCCGCGCCTGCCCTCGCTCGCGATGCGGCCGGCGCTGGTGGTCTGACAACGAAGGAGCTGCAATGAGAACGCCGACCTGGAGCCTGTGGAGTGTCATGGCAGTGGCGCTGGTCGCCTGCGATTCGAGGCAGGACGGCGCGACGGTGGGCCAGAAGGTCGACCAGGCGGTCGCCACGGCCAAGGGCGCCGCCTCCGAGGTGAAGGACAGCGCCCGCCGCGGGCTGGACGACGCGGCGCAGGTGAGCAAGGAGGCCTCGGCCGAGGTCTCGCAGAAGGTGTCGGATGCGGCGATCACGGCCGCGGTCAATGCCGGCATCGCCAAGGACCCGGACCTGAGCGCTCTGCGCATCAACGTCGACACGCACGGCGGCAAGGTCGCGCTCTACGGCTCGGCGCCCAACGAGGCGGCGCGCCAGCGGGCGCAGACGATCGCGCAGAACGAGAAGGGCGTGACGGGGGTCGAGAACAAGCTGGCGATCGAGTCGCACTAAAAAAAACGCGGCCGAAGCCGCGTTTCATGAGCGATACCTGCGCGCTTACAGCGGCCGGATGTTCGCAGCCTGCAGGCCCTTCTGGCCTTGCTTGACTTCGAACTCGACGCGCTGGTTTTCCTGCAGCGTCTTGAAGCCGTTGCCCTGGATATCGCGGAAGTGGGCGAACAGGTCAGCCCCGCCCGCGTCTTGAGCGATGAAGCCGTAGCCCTTGCTCTCGTTGAACCACTTCACGGTACCGGTTTGTGTCGTCATGGACGATCCTTCTTTCAACAAAGTAATGCGCAGCACATGCTCCGCATGCAGAGACACTCAAGAACGTTATTCGGGGATTTCTAACGGAACCGCCCCGGAACCGGAGCGGCATGGGAATAGATCACTCACAACCACTGGTCTTGCGTATACCTGTGGGGCTAATGTACCTCATCGCACCGGGGACACCCCGCCTGGGGCCAAGGCGCTGTGCGGGCGCCGCGCAGAATGCGCACGATGAAGCTCTCGGTGCTCGACCAGTCCGTCTCGATCGCAGGCCGCGGCGAGGATGAAGCCATCCGCGACACCCTCGCCCTCGCGCAGCACGCCGAGTCGCTGGGCTACCAGCGGTTCTGGCTGAGCGAGCACCACAGCCTGGCCACTATCGTCGGCAGCGCGCCCGAGATCCTCATGGCGGCGATCGCCGCACGCACCGAGCGCATCCGCATCGGCAGTGCCGGCGTCATGCTGCCGCACTACGCGCCGCTCAAGGTGGCCGAGCAGTTCCGCGTGCTGGAGGCGCTGGCGCCGGGTCGAATCGACCTGGGCGTGGGCCGCGCGCCGGGCGGCGACATGCACACCGCGCGGGCGCTGAACCCCAACGCGCACATGGCGGCCGAGGCCTTTCCCGAGCTGGTGCGCGACCTGCAGGCCTGGACCTCGCTGCCCCAGCACCGCGGCATCACCGCCCATCCGCTGGGGCCACATGCGCCCGAGGTCTGGATCCTCGGCAGCTCCGATTACGGCGCACAGCTCGCCGCCCATTTCGGCTTGCCCTATGCCTTCGCGTACTTCTTCACCGACGGGCAGGGCGCGGAGCAGGCCATCGAGACCTATCGCCGGATGTACCGGCCGAGCGAGCGCCATCCGCTGCCCCAGGCGACCTTGTGCGTCTGGGCCCTCGCGGCCGACACCGAAGCCCAGGCGCTGCACCATGCGCGCAGCCGCGAGCGCTGGCGCGTCGACCGCCAGCGCGGCCGCTTCGGCCCGCTGCAGTCGCCCGACGACGTGAAGGCGCAGGGCTTCAGCGAGGCCGACGCGCCCATCGTCGAATCGATGCGGGCCAAGGCCTTCGTCGGCTCGGCGCCGCAGGTCGCCGACAAGCTTCGGGCGCTGGCGACGCGCTTCGAGCTCGACGAGCTGGTGATCAACACCTGGGCCCACGACCCCGAGGTGCGGCGCCACTCCTACGCGCTTCTCGCGCGCGAGCTCCAGCTGCGATGAAGCGGATCGCCTTCGAGCTGCGCGGCGAGTTCATCACGCTGGACAACCTGCTGAAAGCCACCGGCCTGGCCGGCAGCGGCGGAGCCGCCAAGGCCATGGTGGCCGATGGGCTGGTGCAGGTGGATGGCCGCGACGAGCTGCGCAAGACCTGCAAGATCCGCGCAGGCCAGGTCGTCGGCGTGCAGGGCGCGCGGGTGCAGGTGATCGCACCCGGCGCGCCGATGCAGGGGGACCTCGATCAGAACCTGTGATTCACGCCGATCGAGTACATGTCGACATTGGCCTTGGTGTCGAACGCCTTGAAGCGATAACGCTCCCATTCGCCGCGCAGGGCGGTCTGCTTGTTGAAGTCGTACTGCACGCCCAGGCCGAGCTTGGCGTTGGTGCTGCGATCGCTGTTGCCCAGGCTGCTCTTGGCCTTGCCGTTGAACAGGCCGACGCGGCCGAGCGCCGAGAAGCTCTCGGTCAGCGGCACCTTGCCCACGGCGTCGACGAACACGCCTTCGCCCTTCACGTCGCCGGCCGCGCTGCTGGCCTTGCCGAGGTTGGCATAGCCCCCCTCGACGGCGATGTTGGGCGTGAATTCATAGCCGCCATAGAGCTTGCCGCCCGTGCTGGAGCGATCGGTGGACAGGCCCCCGACATCGGGCCCCTTGTAGTCGGTGACGCCCAGGCTGCCGCCGACATAGGGCTCGGCATGGGCCGAGAGGGCGACGAGAGCGGCCACGGACACGAGTGCTTTGGCGATGGTTTTCATCGGAATACTCCTTTTCTGGATGGATGCCGTTGGCCCGGAGGCCGCCGACACCGTCACCATGCCGGGCTTGCGCAAAGCAGTCGCTGTTGCTTCGTGAAGGGGTGTGGTCTCGGGTAAAGGATGGTGAAAACGATGTCGTGAACGACATGTTCGGGAACCGCGGGTGCCTCGCTTGCTCGAAGACGCGGCTGTGGCGGATATGCCGCACTGATGCAGGCGTGCCACATTCCCTGCGTGGCGCAGGGAATGGGTCAGAGCAGGCGCAGCAGGTCGGGTCGCAGCCGCTCGAGGACGTTGCGATCGGCCGCGTCGGCGCGCAGGAAGGCGAAGTCCGCGAAGTCGAATCCCGGCCCGACGGTCGCGCCGACGAAGGCGTACTCGCCCAGCGGCTCGGCCGCTTGCCAGCAGCCCGCGGGGACGACGTGGCGCGGCGCCTGGCCGACATCCACCGGGCCGAGCGTGACCGCGACGACGTCGTGCTGTGCCGGATCCATCAGCCACAGGCGCAAGGGTCCGCCTTCGAGCAGGTGCCACACCTCGTCGGAGGCGACACGGTGCCAGGCGCTGAACTGGCCGCGGGCGAGCAGGAAGTCGATGGTGGTGAGCGCGCTGCGCCGGGCGCGCGCATCGTCCGGCTGCACGCCGTGCGGCGAGCGGAACAGCTCGCGGTAGTGGCCGCCCTCGGGATGCGGCTGCAGGTGCAGCAGGTTCACCAGCTCGGCCGCGCGGCCGTTGAGGACGATGGGGGGCGCCGGCGGTGAGCTCATGCGGGCAAGCATAGCCTGCGGCATCATCCCGACATGACCACCGCATTGACGCCTGCGCTCACCCCTCCCGCCCAGCTCGCCGATGTCCTGCGCCGCAGCGGCCACGCGGTGCTCGGCCCGGCCGGCCTGGGCGAGCTGGCCGATGCCGATTCGCACGCCCTGGCCGCGCTGCGCCCGAGCTGGGATTCGCTGCCGCCCGACGCCTACCTGCGCGATGGCGGCCGCTACCGCCGGCGGCGCCACTCGTGCTTCGTCGTCGAGGGCGAGCTGGTGATGCCGTCGCCGCATCGCGCGCATTGGCAGCCGGTCGAGTACAACGCGCTGCACGGCGGACTGGAGCGCTGGTTCGAGCCCATGGACGCGGCCGTCGTCGCGCAGCCGGCCTGGACCTCGCTGCTGCGCTCGCTCGCCGCCGTGTGCTCCGCGCTCAAGGGCGCTCAGCCCTGGTTCGTCGAGGCCCACCAGTTCCGCATCGACACCACCGACGGCATCGGCCGGCCCACGCCGGAAGGCGCGCATCGCGACGGGGTCGATTTCGTGGTCGTGGCCCTCATCGATCGCACCGGGGTGAAAGGCGGCGAGACGCGGGTGTTCGACGCCGACGGTCCGAGCGGCATCCGCTTCACGATGAGCGAGCCCTGGACGGCGCTGGTGCTCGACGACGAGCGGGTGATCCACGAGACCACCCCGATCCAGCCGCTCGATCCGTCGGCGCCGGGTGGGCACCGCGACACGCTGGTCCTGACCTTCCGCTCGAAGGGATTTCAAGGGCCCGCATGAGACAGGCGCTCCCGGGTTGCACCCGGGCTACGGAACGTCGTGCGAGACGCTACTTCAGCAACGTCTGCTGCAAGAACAACACCGTTGCATAGAACTCGAAGTCGGCGTTCTCCTTGCGGGCGAAGCCGTGGCCTTCGTTCTCGGCACGCAGGTACCACACCGGCGTCTTGTTCTCGCGCGCCTTGGCGACGATCTGCTCGGCCTCGGTGTAGGGCACGCGCGGATCGTTGCGGCCCTGGACGACGAACAGCGGCTTGGTGATGCGCTGGGCGTTGGTGAGCGGCGAGATCTTCAGCAGGAACTCGCGCATCGCCGGCTCGCGCTCGTCGCCGTACTCCACCCGGCGCAGGTCGCGCCGGTAGCTCTCGGTGTTCTGCAGGAAGCTCACGAAGTTGGAGATGCCCACGACGTCGATCGCGCCGGCGATGCGATCGGCGTAGTGCGTGCTGACGGCCAGCGACATGTAGCCGCCGTAGCTGCCGCCGATGACGAGCACGCGGGCGGGATCGAGGTTCGGCTGCGCCGCGATCCAGTCGAGCAGGGCGCCGATGTCGCGCACCGAGTCCTCGCGCCTGGTGCCGTTGTCCAGGGTCAGGAAGGTCTTGCCGTAGCCCGCCGAGCCGCGCACGTTGGGCTGGACGATGGCGATACCCAGCTCGTCGAGGAGGTAGTTGTAGCGCCCCAGGAAGCCGATCTGCGCCTGGGCCTCCGGGCCGCCGTGGATGCTGACCAGCACCGGCCGGCGTCCGCCGAAGCGCGCCGGCGGCAGGGTGAGCAGGCCCGAGATCGAGCGGCCGTCGAAGCTGCGCCAGCGCACGACCTGCTGCTCGCTGAACCGGGCCGGGTCGACGCCGGCGGGCGAGAAGGGACGGGTCCATTGCTCGAGCTTGCCGGTGGCCGGGTCCAGCGAATGGATCTGGCTCGGTCCCTTGGCGCCCGTCACCGAGAACGCCAGCTCGGCCAGCTTGCGGTGGAACTGCGTCGACTTGACGCTGCCCTCGGGGACGGCAGGGCGCGGCAGCTCCTTGTAGCTGCGGCCGTCGAACAGGTGCAGCTCGTCGCGACCGTCGACGTTGCTGCGCAGGGCGATCAGGCGTCCGTCCTCGGTGACGCTGCCGCCGCTCGCGTCCCAGGGGATGTGCTTGCTGATGGAGACGAAGCGCCGCGTGGCGAAGCGGTAGTACATGAGCTCGTTGAACTCGCCGTCGCGGTCGCTCACGACGAACAGGCCGGTGTTGTCGCGCCGGAAGCCGACCGCGGAGAACACGCCGCGCTCCTTGCTGTCGGGCGCGGGCAGCACCTGCGTCAGCTTGCCGCTGGCGATCTGCAGCAGCCAGATCTGCGTCTCGGTGGCCGAGAGGAAGCGGGTGAGCGCGATCTGCTTGTCGTCCCAGGACACGCCGCCCACGTCCCAGCCGCCGCCGGGCAGCTCGGCCAGGCGACGGCGCGAGGTGGGGTTGGCGGGATCGAGCAGCGTCAGCGTCTGGGTGACGGTGGCGCGGCTGCCGTTCTGCGCCGTGCGGTCCAGCGGCAGCGAGCTGATCAGCAGCTGGCTGCCGTGGTGCAGCCAGCCCTCGATGTTGTGCCGTTCGCTGGGCTCCGACAGCAGCGCGACCTGGCGCGTGTCGAGGTCGAGCCGGTAGACCTGGTGCGCCTCGCTGCCGCCGGCGCTGCGCTGGAAGACGATGTACTTGCCGTCGTGCGGCTCGTAGCGCGCCGCGACCACCGGATCGGCGAAGTTGGTGAGCTGCTCGGGCTCGGCCAGCGGCGCGCTCACGCGGAACAGCTGCGTCGTGTTGCCGCCGGCGGCGCGGTGCGCCACCAGCATCTCGCGACGGGTGGGATGCCAGTCGACGAAGCCATGGCCGCGGAAGTCGGTGTACCTGGCCACCTGCTGCACCAGCGACTGCGGAATCGGCGGCACGCCTTGCACGACCAGGTTGGGGTTGGGTGCCAGCACGGCGGCGGACGCGGCGGGCGCCGGCGCGGCGGCACCCGCTGAAGCCGAACGGTCGCCCGGCGTGGTGCAGCCGGCCAGCACGAGTGCGATGAGCGCGAATGAGACCGGGATCTTCATGAACTTCGGTGGACGTGGTTCGGGTCGGGCGATTGTGCCTTCCGCTCGTCCGCCTGCCACGCAGCTCATCCCGCGCCACGGGCGCTTCGTCGCATGCCGCTCGCGGCGGCCGCGTGCGCTGCCGATACTGCATCCATCGACAGGCACTTCAAGCAGGTCGATGCCCAAGGAGCCCGACATGAACACCGCCGCCACCACCCGCCTGACCCACGCCGTGATGATCGCCGCCGCCCTCGCCGCCGTGTTCATGGCGCGCGGTGTTCAGGCCGCGGAGCCGCAGGTGGTCGTGCTGCCCAAGGTGATGGTGACCGGCCACCGGGCGCAGGTCGTGCGCCTGCCGATGGTGATGGTGACCGGGCATCGCGTCGAGTCGGATACCGCGCAAGCGCGCCGCGACGAGGTCCGTCGCCCGACCTTGGTCGCGAGCCGTTGAACGTCGCCGCCTGGCAACCCGGGTTCCACCCGGGCTACGGACCACGCACATCGGCCACCGTGTGCGCTCCGAAGTCCTCCCGCCGCAGATACCCCAGCACGCGCGCCGCCGCATCGTCCGGCGTCGCGAGCTGCCCCGATGCGCGCAGGTCGAGGAACAGCCCCTGCTCCGGAAAGCCCGCCGCGTCCGCCGCACGCAGCTGCGTCTGCATGTCGGTGTCGATCACGCCGGGCGCGAGCGACACGATCTTCGCCGCCGCGCCGCGGTGCGCCTCGTCGAGCGCCACTGCCCGCGAGAAGTGATCCATTCCCGCCTTGGCCGCGCAGTACACGGCGCTGCCGGCCATCGCCCGTCGGCCCAGGCCCGATGAGATGTTCAGCACCTTGCAGCGGCCTTCGCGCCGCGCGCGCCAGGTGCGCGTCTCGCGCAGGAAGGCGGTGGTGAGCAGCATCGCGGCTTCCAGGCCTACGCGCAGGGCCGATGCGATCTCCGCGTCGGCGCTCTCGTCGACCGGTCCGATGCGCGTGATGACCCCGGCGTTGTTGATGAGCACCGCCTCGTCGAAGCGATCGGCCTCGATATTGCGCAGCCAGCCTTCGAGCTGGCGCGCGACCGGCAGTGCATCGGCGAGATCGCGCGACCATTGCTCCAGCCGCGCCGGCGCCGCGTCGGCCTTCGCTGCCAGGTCGACATTGACGTGGCGCGAGATGCACAGCAGCGCGCCTTCGGATGCGAGAAGTTGCCGCGCCATCGCGGCGCCCAGTCCGCGCGAGGCACCGGTGAGGATGTGAAGCTGCGAGCCCATGACGACCTCCGGACATGCGAATCCGCCACATGCTACAGGGGTCGTTGATTCCGGCGCCACGGCCGGTGAACGTCAGCGGACCAGTCGAGCCATGCGATCGCGCAGTCCGGCCAGGCTTCTCACGACGCTGGCCGCCAGGGAGGCGTTCTCCGGCTCCGCCGACGCTGCGACGGCGTTGCGTTTGACCAGGGACGGCCGGCTGCGGTAGCGCATGTGCTGCTTCATCGCGGCCGCGACGACGATCTGGAAGACGCCGCTGCGAATCGGCTTGGTGGCCACGCGATAGATCTGCGCCTCGTTGATCAGCTTGATCACCACGTCGGCATCGGCGAGCTGCGTCATCATGATGGTCGTGATGGCCGGGTAGTGCCGCTTCAGGATGCGCAGCAGCTCCCGCGTGTCGTTGCCGCCCACGCGCGCCTCGGCGACGATGACCCCGACATCGCGCTGCTCGAGGATCTTCAGCGCTTCGGTGAAGCTCGATGCGCCATGGACCTTGTAGTCCGCGCCGACGATCTGCGCCATCGCCTGGCGGTCGACCACGCTGTCGTCGATCACCAGCAGCTCCGGGCCTTCGACCGGCATGCCGGCGGGTGCCGTGTCGGCCTCCATCGGCGTTGCGGCCTCGACGCCCGTGGCCTGCGCAATCTGCGCCGCCTCGGCGATGATGGCCTTGATCTCCTGCTGGTCCCAGGGCTTGTTGACGAAGCGGAACACCTCGCCGTCGTTGATGGACCCGACGATCGCCGCCAGGTCGGAGTAGCCGGTGAGCAGGATGCGCATCGTCGCCGGCGAGCGCTTGCGCACCTGCGACAGCAGCTCGATGCCGACCATCTCGGGCATGCGCTGGTCGCTGACGATGACGTCGATCGCCTGGCTGGCGATGATCTCCAGCGCCTGCCGCCCCGACGTCGCCGTGAACACCTCGTAGTCGTTGCGGAACATCATGCGCAGCAGATTGACCACCCGCTCCTCGTCGTCGACAAACAGCAGCCGTGCTTTGCTTTCCATGGTCGTGTCCGGTGGGAAGTGAAACTCAGGCCGCGAGCAGCAAGCCGCCGGCCGGCTCGACCGCCGCGGATTCGGGCGGCCTCACGGGCAGCAGGATGGTGAACACGGTGCCGACCCCCGGCTCGGTGTCGACGGAGATCTTCCCGCCGTGCTCGTGGATGATCTTGTAGGAGATCGACAGCCCCATGCCGGTGCCTTGCCCGACCGGCTTGGTGGTGAAGAAGGGGTCGAAGATCTTCGACACCACGTCCTTGGGAATGCCGGTGCCGTTGTCCTGGATCTCGACGCGCACCGTCTGGTTGTCTTCCATCGCCGTGCGCAGCGTGATCACGTGGGGCTGCTCGCGCTGCGGCATGGCCTGCACGGCGTTGGAGATGATGTTGAGGAAGACCTGGTTGATCTGCGACGGCGAGCCCGTGATGCTCGCCACCGCCCCGTATTCCTTGCGGACCTCGACCTTGTCCTTCAGCAGGTGCCTGGCCAGCAGCAGCGTGCTGTCGAGACCGGCCTGCACCGAGAACTCGGCGACCTTGGCGCGGTCCAGGCGGCTGAAGTTCTTCAGGTTGAGCACGATCTCGGAGATCTGCTCGATGCCATGGATGCCATCCGCCAGCAGCGTCGCCATTTCCTCCAGGACGCCGTTCTCCACCAGGCTCTTCGCGCTTCGCTCGACACTGCGAAGCTGGGAGTTGAGCAACGCGTTGTCGCGTGTGGGCTGCCGCATCTGCTGGGTGAACTGGTAGCTGCCCGCGGCCAGTGCCTGCATGGGCGAGAGCTGGTCGTGCAGCACGCCGAACGTTCCCTTGACATAGGCCAGGGGCGTGTTGATCTCGTGCGCGATGCCCGCCACCATCTGGCCGAGCGCCGACATCTTCTCGGCCTGCACCAGGTGCACCTGCGATTCCTTCAGGTGCAGGTTGGTCTGCTGCAGCGCGACGTTGGTGCGGTTCAGGAGCTGGTAATACCTGAACAGGCGCCACGCCGCGAAGCCCAGCAGCAGCAGCAGGCAGGCCGCGTAGGCGATCAGCGCCTGGCGGTAGATCTGCTGCTCGGTCAGGAGCTGCTCGTGCTCGCCCGCGTGGGCATCGCTCAGGGCGTCGATCGCTTTCGCCGTGGGCAGCGCGGCGAGCTGGGTCAGCGAGCGGCCGACATTCTCCTGCTGCTTCAGCACCGTGCCGACGTGCGCGGTCAGGGTGTGGACGCGCTCCTGGATCTCCGGCGCCACGTCGGCGGTCAGCTCGCCGATCGTGCGCGTGCCGCTGTCGATGCGCTCGCGCAGCGGCTGATCCGGCGTCATCGAATACGTCATGGTGTCGGCGAGCAGCTGGTTCAGCGACTGCTCGATGAGCGACTTGCGAGTGGCCGGCAGGTCGCCGGCGCGCGTCGCCTCGACCAGGTCGGTCGCCGCCACGGGCAGGAAGCGCGACGAGTTGCGCAGGATCGCGTTCTGCGACTTGAAGCTCTCGATGGCCGCCGTCTTGCGGTCCATCGCCGTCTTGTAGGCGTCGAGCAGTCCGATCAGCCGGGTCCGGCTGGCCGCATGGTCCTGCCAGAACTCGCCCGTCTTGCCGCGCAGCGCGTTCTCCAGCGAGGCAATGAGCGGCAAGGGGCTGGCCACGCCGTCGTAGTTGCTCGCGAGTCCTGTCTTCGTGCGCAGGACGTCGACGTTCCATTCGGCGTCGACCTGCTTGAGCTGTCGCAGCATGCCCAGGATCTCGTTGTAGGCGTCGAAGTCGATCGCGCGCGTCTTCGCGATCAGCATCCCGAGCACGGCGATCAATGCCATTCCCGCCAGCGCCCAGAGGGCCCGTGTCGTCCTTGCCTTCACTTTCATGGTGCGTGTCCTCCGAGGTCAGGGCCGGCGCGCGACGAGCGGGTCGGCCTGCTGCAAGGACCGGCCCTGGTACTCGCCCGTGAGCGTGTGCAGGAACTTGACGATGAGCTCCTTGTCCTGCGCCGCGGCGGAGCGTCCGAGCTGGTACTTGAACATCACGTCCACCGCCTCGTTGAGCGTCCTGGCCGAGCCGTCGTGGAAGTAGGGCGCCGTGACGGCGACATTGCGCAGGCTCGGCACCTTGAACGCGTACCTGTCGGCGTCGTTCCTGGTCACGTTGTAGCGGCCCAGGTCGGCCGCGGTGACGCTGCCGCGCCGCGTGAAGTAGTCGCCCATCACGCCGAAGGTCTGGAACATGTTGCCGCCGACGTTGACGCCCTGGTGGCAGGCCACGCAGCCGAAGGCCTTGAACAACTGGTAGCCGCGCAGCTCGTCGGGCGACAGCGCCGACTTGTCGCCCCGCAGGTACCTGTCGATGCGCGCGTTCGGCGTGGTCAGCGAGCGCTCGAAGGTGGCGATCGCATCCTGGATGTTGCGCGACTGCAATCCGTCCGGATAGGCGGCCTTGAACTGCTCGACCAGCGGTGCGTCCCGGGACAGCTTGCCCAGCACCTCGGCCCAGTTGCTGCCCATCTCCAGCGGGTTGTGCACCGGACCTGCGGCCTGCTCTTCCAGCGAAGCGGCGCGGCCGTCCCAGAACTGGCGGAAGTTGAGGCTGCTGTTGAAGACGGTGGGCGCGTTGATCGGTCCCTTGGCGCCGCCGATGCCGATGGACGACGAGCGGCCGTCGACCCCGCCTCGGGAGAGGTCGTGGCAGCTCGCGCACGACAGCGTGTTGTCGTTCGACAGCCGCTTGTCATGGAACAGCGCCTGGCCGAGGGCGAGCTTGCGGGCATCGAGCGCGGGTGCAGGCGGGATGGGCAGGATGGGCTCATCGGCCTGCGCGACCGCGGCGCCGACGGCAGCGCCGAGCAGGGCGACCAGCAGCCGCTGCGCAGCTCGACCGGAGGACCTCTGACCTTCGCCTGGCATCGAGCGGGCGGCGGCGGCGCGGTTGCGAGAGAGCATGGACGAGCTCCTTGCCTGCCTCCGGCAGAGGCATGTCGCGACGACCGGCTTCTTTGGCGCCTCCCGATACAGTCTTCGCCCTCAGTTGTCGTCGCCGGAGGACGGCGCCTGAAGGGTTGCAGGCCGACGAACAAGCGGATCGCGTGGTGTTCGTCACACAGTTCCTGCGATCCGATGACCTGGTGAACCCTCTTCGCCGGCGTGGACTGCACGGCCACTCGTTGACGTGCGGGCGAGGCGCTGTCACACTGCGCACCCTCGCGCGGCGCCTCGCCGCATTCATCGACCCTCAACCGAAGGAGACCGCCATGTCCCAGCAAACGACTGCTCCTTCGTCGGCCGCCTGACGGCAGGGTTCGCGAGCTTTCCTCTTCTCTTGGGCGCCACGGCCTTCGGGCCTCGCCCTTCCTCTGCATCCCCCTGCTGACGCGTCCGCTGCCTGACGGCGCGGCCACTCCTTCGCATTGCTCCGCTCGACACGGTCGGGCGGCGTCGCGCGCGCCTGCGCGCTCACGAATCACCGAGTCATTTCCATCATGATCGACATCGATTTCGAACGCCTGCGCTGCATGGGGCTCACGCCTGCGATGGCCCAGCACCTGGCGCTCCAACCCGAACCCGAAGAGGGTTCATTCACGCTGATGCGGCTCACCGAGGTGCACCGCGAAACGCTGCGGCTGCACGACGGCCAGGGCGAACGATCGGCGCGTGTCCTGCCCCGCGTGATCCGCGAGCTGTCCGACGAGGACAGCGCGCTGGCCGTCGGCGACTGGGTGCTCGCCGCCGATGACCGGCACGGCGAATGCTGGGTCCACCAGCGCGTCCCGCCGCTCACCCACATCGTGCGGCGCGATGCCGACGGCAGCCGCCATCCGGTGGTGAGCAACGTCGACACCGCGCTGCTGGTGATGGGCCTGGACGAGGACTACAACCTGCGCCGCCTCGAGCGCTACCTGGCGCTGGTGCAGGGCAGCGGCGTGCAGCCGGTGGTCGTGCTGACGAAGGCCGACATCTGCGCGCCGACGCCGCAGCTGCTGGCGCCGCGCCTGCAGGAGCTGCGCGAGCGCTTCTCGTCATCCCTCGACGTGCTGGCCGTCGACGGCACGCAGGCCGCCGCGGCGCATGCGCTCGCGCCGTACCTGAACGTCGGCCAGACGGTGGTGCTGATGGGCTCGTCGGGCGCGGGCAAGAGCACGCTCACCAACACGCTGCTGGGCGCGCAGATCCAGGACACGGGGGCGGTGCGCGAGGACGACGGCCGCGGCAAGCACACCACCACCTCGCGCTCGCTGCATCGCCTGCCCGGCGGCGCCTGCGTCATCGACACGCCGGGCCTGCGTGCGCTGCGCCCCGACGTCGACGAGGCCACGCTCGCCTGGCTGTTCGACGACATCGGCCGGCTCGCCCTGCACTGCCGCTTTCGCGACTGCCGGCACCAGGAGGAACCGGGCTGCGCCGTGCGCGAGGGCATCGGCGGCGACCGGCTGCGCAACTACCACAAGCTGCTGCGCGAGGCGCGTCGCGACACCATGACGGTGCTCGAGCGGCAGCAGCAGGCGTCGGTGTGGAAGGCGCGGGGCCGGGCGACGCGGGCGTGGATGAAGGTGAAGCGGGGCGAGGCGTGACGCTATTCGTCGCAAGGCCCGCCGCGGTCGAAGATGATCCGCCACGTCCCCGGCGACTCCTGGCGCCAGATCGACGTGAAGCGCCCGATGCACTTGCCCGCCGGATCGAACACCGGCCCCGTGCTGAGCGCCAGCGTGCCGGAATCGAGCGCCTCGACGCGCTCCGGCCGCCACGAGAACGGAGCCGCGGGCTTCTCGTAGAAGCGCTTCCAGAAGGCCGTCACCGCGGCCTTGCCGCGCAGCGGCGTCGGTCCGGAGAAGAACACCGTCTCCTCCGACAGGAAGCGGCTGAAGGCATCGAGGTCCCGATCGGCCATGGTCTTGGCGAAGGCGCGCTCGGTGTCGGCGACCTGGCGCTCGAGCGCGGCGCGGTCGACGGGCGGTGCGGTGGCGGCGCAGCCGGCGAGCAGGGTCGAGCACAGGGCGAGGCAGGACAGGGCGATGCGCATCGTGGCTCCTTGAAGCAGGAGCAGTGTAGGGTGGGCTTCAGCCCACGCGGATGTCGACGCACATCCGCTTCCGCGTGGGCTGAAGCCCACCTACGTCGTCCGCACGGGCTCGCGCAGCGGCAGCTTGAGGACGCCGGTCGCCAGCCCCGTCCCGACCAGGATCACCACGCAGCCGACCACCATCTGCAGCGTGATCCCCTCGCCGAGGAACAGCCACCCCCACAGCACCGCGAACACCGGGATCAGGAACGTCACCGCAATTGCATTGGCCGGCCCGACGCTTGCGATCAGCCGGAAGTACAGGACGTACGCGATGCCCGTGCACGCCACCGCCAGCAGGCCCGCCGCGATCCACGCGGTGTGCGAGGGCAGCGCGGTCGGCCACCACACGATCGCCGGCACGATCAGCGCGATGGCCGCACCGAGCTGGCTGCCGGTGGCCACCGCGAGCGGCGGAATGCCGGTCAGCCGCTTCTTGGTGTAGCTGGCCGAGACGCCGTAGCACAGCGTCGCGGCCAGGCAGGCGACGATGGCCCAGCCGGAGCCGCCCGGCTTGAAGCTCGCCTTGTCCCAGGCCAGCCACAGCACGCCGGCGAAGCCGATCGCCAGGCCGACGATGCGCGACGGCGTGAGCCGGTCCTTCAGCCAGACCCAGGCGATGACCGCGCCGAACAGCGGCGTCGCGGCATTGAAGATCGACGACAGCCCCGCGGTGATCGACAGCGCCGCATAGCTGAAGCACAGGAAGGGCAGGGCCGAGTTCATCACGCCGACGAACAGGATGGGCCGCCAGTGCCGGGTCAGCGCCTCGGTCTGGCCGCGCGCCTTCAGCAGCGGCAGCAGGAACAGCGTCGCGCCGATCACGCGCACGGCCGACAGCGCAACCGGCCCGAACTCGGCGGCGCCCATGCGCATGAACAGGAAGGACGCGCCCCACAACGCCGCCAATGCGACGAGCTCGGTGAGATCGGATGACTTCAATGACAGCTCCGGTTTATTGGCGAGGCCCACGCCGTCCTGCGGACGGCATGCTCTAACGCACGGCTCCCCCGAGCCCCCTACCAAGGGGGCTCCAGCATGTCGGACAGCTCCCTCCAGCCTCCCTCCGCGAGGGAGGCTCCAGCATGTTGGACGCGCCCGGCCTCGCGGCCGGCGGGCCACATGATCGTCGCGACACGTGCGGCCTGCCCCGCAGCGGCCGGCCGCAGGCCGGCTCCTCATGCACGCTGGAGCCTCCCTCGCGGAGGGAGGCTGGTGGGTGCTGTCGAACGAGCTGGAGCCCCCTTGGTAGGGGGCTCGGGGGAGCCGTGCAATAGAGCATGCCGTCCGAAGGACGGCGTGGGCCTCGCCAAGTCATTCCCATCTCCCTCCCCCTTCCAGCCGCAGCAATGCCCGCTTGCGATCGAGTCCGCCCGCGTACCCGGTGAGCTCGCCGCTGCTGCCGACGACGCGGTGGCAGGGGACGATGACGGAGAGCGGATTCTTTCCGACGGCGGCGCCGACCGCCCGCACCGCGCGCGCAGACCCCACCTGCAGCGCGATCTCGCGGTAGCTGCGCGTGCCGCCCGACGCGATCGCCATCAGCGCATGCCACACGCTGCGCTGGAAGTCGGTGCCGCGCAGGTCCAGCGGCAGGTCGAAGCGCGTCGCGCGGCCGGCGAAGTAGGCCTCGAGCTGATCGGCGGCAGCGCGCAGCAGCGGATCGTCGGGGCGCTGCGGTGCGGCCAGCACGCCCGGGTGGTCCTTCTGTCCCGCGAACCACGCGCCGGCCAGGCCGCCCGCGGTTCGTGCCAGCAGCACCTCGCCGAGCGGCGTGGCGAGCGTCAGTTGCGCCGTGCAGTCGGCATGGATGGCTCGGGTCGCGAAACTCATGGTGTGTTCTCCAGGCTGTTCCACAGCCGCAGCACCGCATAGGCGCGCCACGGCCGCCAGGCTTGCGCGATGGCATCGGCCTCGCGCTGCGTGCCGCGGTCGTACAGGCGCTTCATGGCCTTGAGCACCGCGACGTCGTTGGGCGGAAACGCATCGGGCCAGCTCAGCGCGCGCATCGCGATGTAGTGCGCTGTCCACGGACCGATGCCCGGCAGCTCGCACAAGGCATCGATCAGCGGCTCGGGCGGCTGGTGCGGCTGCAGGCGCGGCGCGATCTCGTGCCAGCCGCGGGCCAGCGCCAGGATGGCATTCGCGCGAGTGCGGATGATGCCCAGCGACGCCACGTCGTCCAGCGTCGCCGCGGCGATGCGCTCGGGCGATGGAAACGCGCGGCTCACGTCGTCCCAGGGCGTGGCCACCGGCTCGCCGAAGCGTTCCACCAGGCGCCGCGCCAAGGTGCGCGCCGCCGCGACCGTGACCTGCTGCCCCAGCACCGCGCGCAGCGCCAGCTCGAAGCCGTCGAGGCTGCCGGGAAGGCGCAGTCCCTCCTCGCCGGGCAGGGTCGCGAGCGCGAGTGCGATGGTCTGCGGCGTGGCGTCGAGGTCGAGCCAGCGCCGGACCGCGGCCACCAGGCGCACGCTCGCCGAGGCGAAGGCGGGTGCGAAGCGCAGCCGCACGCGCGAGGACGCCGGCACGAACTCGACCGCGATCCAGCCGGGCGCATCGGCGACCAGGCCGGCGCGCAGCGTGCGGCGCACGCTCAGCCCCTCGACGACCTCGACGCCGGGGATGGCGCGCTGGGTGAGAAAGCGCAGCAGGCGCTCGACGTCGTACGGGGCGCGATAGCCGAGCGCGACGCCGATGGCATCGGCTTCGCGCACGCCCTCGTCGGCGGTGTCGCCGCGCAGCCGGCTCGGGCTCATGCGGTAGCTCTGCGCGAAGGCGGCGTTGAAGCGTCGCAGGCTGGCGAAGCCGCTGGCCAGCGCGACCTGCGACACCGGCAGGCGCGTGTCGGTCAGGAGCTGCTTGGCCGTCAGCAGGCGCCGGGTCTGCAGGTACTGCACCGGCGTCACGCCATGCTCGGCCTGGAAGATGCGACGCAGGTGGCGGTCACTGACGCCCAGGCGCGAGGCGAGAGCGGCCAGGCGGGGCGCGTCGCCGCTCGCCGCCTGCGTGTCCAGCCAGTCGGCCGCCTGCTTGGCGAGCGTGCTCGACGCGTCCATCACCGACCATGCGAGCCCGGGGCCGGGCGCGATCTCGGGCCGGCACTTCAGGCACGGCCGAAACGCCTGTGCCTCCGCCTGGGCCGGCGTCTCGAAGAAGCGGCAGTTCTCGCGCTTGGGCGTGCGCACCCGGCAGATCGGCCGGCAGTAGATGCGCGTCGAGGTCACGCCGACGAACAGGCGTCCGTCGAAGCGCGCGTCGCGGGATTTCAGTGCCAGATAGGCGGCGTCGGCATCGAGGGTCATGGGCCCATTATGGCCAGCGGAACGGTCCCGACTGGCCGTTTTCGGACATGTGCCCCGCGCCCCCTACATCGCCTTGAACAGGTGGACGTAGGCCCGGCTGACCGGCAGCTCCGCCGCATGTCCGTGCAGGCGCACGAACAGCCGGCTCAGCTCGTCGCGCCGTGTTCCCGCGGCGTGGCGCAGGTTGACGATGGTCGAGCGGTGGACCTGCCAGAACTGGTCGGGGTCGAGCGGCGCCGCGGCTGCGCCCGGCAGCAGCCGTTGCAGCACGGCGGCGAGCGGCGCGTCGTCGGCCGCCGGCGCCGCCAGGGCGCGGCGCTCGGCCTGCACCTGGCGCGCCTTGGCGCCGAAGTACTGCGCGAAGAAGAAGGTCACGACCGTGGAGACGAGCACGCTGTTGAGCAGGACGCTGCCCGGGAACAGCGCGCCCGCCGGATGTCCGAGCAGCATCAGGCCGACCGGCCAGCCGACCAAGGCCCCAGTGGATCGCGAAGCCGATCGACAGGCTCACGACGACGCTGGCGCCCAGCGACGGCAGCCAGGCGGCCGGGCCCTTTGCCAGCGCGCCGTCCTTGTCGAAGGCCAGCCCGATCATCGTGAACCCGACGCCGACGGCCACGCTGAACAGGGCCGTCCAGAGGTACTGCCACCACGCCGGGCCCGCGGGGGCGGTGCTGCGGCTGAACCAGCCGCGCCGGGATTCGCGCATGACGTCTTGCCAACTCATGGGCGCCAGTGTGGACGAAGCGACACCCGGCCGGCGCCCCGTTCGCGACGCCTCGACAGCCGGTCCGACGACTCGACAGGCCGGGTCGCCGAACGGCAAGCGCGGCGTCCCTACAATGCCCCGTTCCGAACCTTCCAGGCCCCGTCCATGCAGGTCAATTCCAGCGTCTTCAAGGCTTACGACATCCGCGGCATCGTCGGCAAGACCATCGACGAAACCTTTGCCGAGCACCTGGGCCGAGCCTTCGGCTCGCAGGCGCGCGCGGCCGGCGAGCGCGCGGTGGCCGTCGGGCGCGACGGTCGCCTGTCGGGGCCCGGCCTCGCCGCGGCGCTGATCCGCGGGCTCATGTCGACCGGGCTCGATGTCGTCGACCTGGGCGCCGTCACCACGCCGATGCTCTACTACGTCGCCGCGACGCGCGGCGAGCACGGCTGCCACAGCGGCATCCAGGTCACCGGCAGCCACAACCCCAAGGACTACAACGGCTTCAAGATGGTCCTGGCCGGGCGTGCGATCTACGGCGAGGACATCCAGGCGTTGCGCCGGCGGATGGAGGCCGAGGACTACGTGAAGGCGCCGGGCCGCTCGGCGTTGATGGACATCTTCGAGGAATACAAGCAGCGCATCGGCGGCGACTGCAAGCTCAAGCGCCGCATGAAGATCGTGGTCGACTCGGGCAACGGCATTCCCGGTGCGTCGGCGCCGGCCATCCTGCGCTCGCTGGGCTGCGACGTGGTGGAGCTGTTCTCCGAGGTCGATGGCAACTTCCCCAACCACCACCCCGATCCCAGCAAGCCCGAGAACCTGCGCGACCTGATCCGCACCGTGCAGAGCACAGGCGCCGAGCTGGGCCTGGCCTTCGACGGCGACGGCGACCGCCTGGGCGTGGTCACCCAGGACGGGCAGAACATCTTCCCCGACCGCCAGCTCATGCTGCTGGCGCTGGACGTGCTCAAGCGGGTGAAGGGCGGGACCGTCATCTACGACGTCAAGTGCACCCAGCGCCTCGCGCCCATGATCCGCGAGGCGGGCGGCAAGCCGCTGATGTGGAAGACCGGCCACTCGCTCATCAAGGCCAAGCTCAAGGAGACCGGCGCGCCCATCGCGGGCGAGATGAGCGGCCACATCTTCTTCGCCGAGCGCTGGTACGGCTTCGACGACGCCACCTACACCGCGGCGCGGCTGCTCGAGATCCTGTCGGCCTCGAAGGACCCCAGCGCCGTGCTCAACGGCCTGCCGACCAGCCACAGCACGCCCGAGCTCAACGTGCCCTGCGCCGAGGGCGAGCCGCAGGAGGTGGTGCGCAAGCTGCTCGAGACGGCGAAGTTCCCGCGCGCCCGCGAGATCATCACCATCGACGGCCTGCGCGCCGAGTACGACGACGGCTTCGGATTGATCCGCGCCTCCAACACCACGCCGGTGCTGGTGCTGCGCTTCGAAGGCCAGACGGACGAGGCGCTGCACCGCATCCAGGACGAGTTCATGGCGGCACTGCGCGCGGTCAAGCCCGATGCGACCTTCGCGGCGGCCGCGCACTGACCCTTCGCGCGTGCGCGTTCTCATCGTCAAGCTGTCGTCCCTCGGCGACGTCGTGCACACCATGCCGGTGGTGCACGACATCCGCCGGGCCCATCCCGACGCGCTCATCGACTGGGTCGTCGAGCCCGGCTTCGCACCGCTGGTGCGCCGCGTGCAAGGCATCCGCAGCAGCATCGAATGCGCCCAGCGGCGCTGGCGCAAGGGCTGGTGGAAGCGCGAGGTGCGCGACGAGTGGCGCGAGTTCCGCGACGCGCTGCGCGGCGATCGCTACGACGCCATCATCGACTTCCAGGGCCTCACCAAGTCGGCGCTGGTCGCCCGCATGGCGCGCGGCCCCACTTACGGCCTGGGCAATCGCACCGAAGGCGCCAGCCATGAGTGGCCGGCGCGCTGGCTGGTCGACCATGCGATCGACGTCGAGCCGCGCATCCATGCGCTGGACCGCGCGCGCGTGCTGGCGTCGCGCGTGCTGGGCCACGAGGTGCAGGGCCCGCCGCAGTTCGGGCTGCGCTCGCAGGTGCTCGACGCGACCGAGCGCACCATGGTGTTCGTGCACGGCAGCTCGCGCGAGGACAAGCTCTGGCCCGAGGCGCACTGGATCGAGCTGGGGCACCACGTGCTGGCCGGCGGCTGGCGCATCGTGCTGCCGCACGCCGGCCCGGTCGAGCTGGCGCGCGCCCAGCGCATCGCCGGGGCCATCGGCCCGACCTGCGAGGTCTGGCCGGCCATGGACCTCGACACGCTCACCGACCGCATGGGCGCCGCGCACGGCGTGATCGGCGTGGACAGCGGGCTCAGCCACATCGCGGTCGCGCTGGACCTGCCGCACGTGCAGATCTACAACTTTCCGACCTCGTGGCGCACCGGGCCGCAGGCCGCGCACGGGCATTCGCACCAGGTGTCGATCGAGGGCCAGCCGGTGCCGCCGGTCGCGGCGGTGTGGGAGGCCTGGCAGCAGGTGTGGGCGCAGTTCAGCGAGGCGGGGCAGGGGTGAGGGCGGGCGGTCCGCGGCGCCGGATCTGGCAGGAGCGGCTGGCGCGCGGCAGCTACTCGGCGCTGCTCGGCCTGCTCAAGCCGGTGTACCTGCTGCGCCTGTACTGGCGCGGCCGCGCCGAGCCGCTGTACCGCCACGCCATGGCCGAGCGCCTGGGCAGCTACCGCGGCACGCCATCGGCCGGCTGGGTGTGGGTGCATGCGGTGTCGCTGGGCGAGACGCGCGCCGCCGCGGCGCTGATCGCGGCCCTGCGCGACGCCTGGCCGGGCATGCGCCTGCTGCTCACCCACGGCACGGCCACCGGCCGCGAGGCGGGCGCCGCCTTGCTGCGCGAGGGCGACCAGCAGGCCTGGCTGCCCTACGACACGCCGGGCGTGGTTCGCCGCTTCTTCCGCCAGTTCCGGCCGCGTGTCGGCGTGCTCATGGAGACCGAGATCTGGCCCAACCTGCTCGATGCGGCGCGGCGCCAGGGCGTGACCATGGTGCTGGCCAATGCACGGCTGAGCGAGAAGAGCCAGCGCAAGGGCCGTCGACTCGGCGCGGTGATGCGTCCCGCGGTCGAGCAGCTCTCGCTGGTGCTGGCCCAGACCGAAGCCGATGCGAGGCGCCTGCGCGACGTCGGCGCGCAGCCGGTCGTCGTCAGCGGCAACCTCAAGTTCGACATGACGCCGGATGCCGCGCTGCTGGCGCGCGGCGCCGCCTGGCGCGCGGCGTTGCAGCGGCCGGTGCTGCTGGCCGCGGTCACGCGCGAGGGCGAGGAGGCGATGCTGCTCGCGGCATGGTCGCGCCAGCTCGCGACGGCGTCCGTCAAGCCGCTGCTGGTCGTGGTGCCGCGCCATCCGCAGCGCTTCGACGAGGTGGCGGCGACGATCGAGGGCGCGGGGCTGCGGCTCGTGCGGCGCAGTCGTTTCGATGCGGAGCCCTCGGCCGAGGCGCTGGTGGCCGATGCGTGGCTGGGCGACTCCATGGGCGAGATGCCGCTGTACTACGCCCTGGCGCAAGCGGCGCTGCTGGGCGGCAGCTTCGCGCCGCTGGGCGGGCAGAACCTGATCGAGGCGGCGGCCTGCGGCTGCCCGGTGGTGATGGGTCCGCACACCTTCAACTTTGCCGAGGCGGCGCAGTTGTCGCAGGCCGCGGGCGCGGCGATCCGGGTGGCGGACATGGACGAGGGGGTGCGCGAGGCGCTCGCATTGATCGCCGACGATGCGCGGGCGCGCGAAGCGTCTCAGCGGGCGCTGGCGTTCGCGGCACAGCATCGGGGTGCGGCGGTGCGCATGGCCAAGGCGATCGCGGCCGTTGTCCCGGGTTGCACCCGGGCTACCCATGAATTGCGGTCTTCGTAGCCCGGGTGCAACCCGGGGACCGTCCATCAAGCCAGCACGCTGACCGGCCTCAACCCTTCGCTCCCGGGAAACACCTCCCGATCGAGCGTCCTCGACGCGACCCGCAGGTGATCGCCGAGCACGCCCTTCAGCAAGGCACGCAAATCGGTCGTCGTCCGCAGATCCCGCCCCTCGAACCGATCGCGCTTGCCCAGCCCCGGCCAATCGGCGACAACCCGCCCGCCCTTGACCGCCCCTCCCAAAACGAAGGCCGCGCCCCCCGTGCCGTGATCCGTCCCTTGCGTGCCATTCATCGCGACCTCGCGCCCGAACTCGGTCGCCACGACGATCACCGTGCGCGGCCACGCGCCGCCGCTCACCAGCCCCTCGCGCAGCGCCGCCAGGCCGGCGTCGAGGCGACGCAGGTTGTTGGCCAGCGCGCCGTTGGGCGCCGCCTGATTGGCGTGGGTGTCCCAGCCGCTGAGCTCGAGCACGGCCGCCTGCGGGCCCTGCGGCTGCGACAGGAACTCGGCCGCGCGCCGGGCCAGCACGCTGAAGTCGACCCCGCGCGCACCGGCGCCATCGCCCATCGCGGCCGTCATCGACGCGTCGCCGTGCAGCGACCGCGCGCGCTGCAGCGCCGCGGCCAGTGCCGCGTCGACGGCGTACATGCGCTCGATGCGCGCGACCAGGTCGGACGAGGGCTCGGACAGTGCCGAGGGCGCCCAGGTGTCGATCTGGCCGGGGCCGCGCAGCACCAGCGGCACGGCTGTGTTCAAGGCCAGGCCCCTGGCGCGGCCCGCGGCGAGCGCGCGCGCCAGCCAGCCGGTCGACAGCTCGTAAGGCCGCAGGCCGCCGCTTTCGAGCACCTGCTGCGCGTCGAAGTGCGAGCGCTCGCGGTAGGCCAGTCCGACCGCATGCACGACCAGCGCCTCGTTGCGTCCGACCATGGCGTGCAACTGCGCCAGTTGCGGGTGCAGCGCGAAGCCGCCGGGCAGCGAGAGCACCGGCGCGGCGAACTGCCCGAGCACCGCGCGGGCGGGCGCGAAGTCGGCGTCGCCCACGGCCGGCACGGCCGACAGGCCGTCGAGCCCGCCGCGCAGGATCACCAGCGCGAAACGCGCACCTTCGGCGCCGGCCTGACCGGCCAAGGACAGGCTGGACCATGGCGTGAGCGCCACGGCGCCCATGGCGGCAGCCAACAGCCGGCGCCGGTCCACAGCGAGGCGGGTCTTCATCGCGTTCTCCTCGGTTTTCCATTGACGAAGTGCGATACCGCCGAAGGCGCTTCGGGGAGGTCATTCACCGGCGTTGGAATTCAGGCGCCATCAGGAGCAGGGCCAGGGCCTGCGGTCCGTCGGCGGCACGCTCGATCTGGTGCTGCGAGGCCTCGCCCAGCCGGGGGCCGAGGGCGGCGCTCGCGACGGCGCGCGCATCGACCGCGCGGCCGACGCGCTCGCCGATGCGTGTCGCCCATTCGACGCGCTTCCAGACGGCATCGGGACCGAGCCAGTCCTCGGCGCGATCGGGCCATCCTGCGGGCGACGGCGCGCCATGCAGGCGCTGGCCGAGCAGGACGATGCCGGCGGCATCGTTGCGCTCGAACATGCGCTCGTTCAATCCGAGCATCCGGGCCGAGGAGACGACGAACTCCTCCGGCGTCTTGAGCTTGGCCGCCACGGGGTCCCAGGACTCGGGCGCGCGCACCAGCTCGCGGTAGACCTCGGCGAGCTGGCCGTCGTGGCGCAGGTAGGTCGCGGCCAGCCGGTCGACCAGTGCGGGCGGCGGATCGTCGGCGACGAAATGCCGCGCCAGCTTGGTGGCCAGGAAACGCGCGGTGGCGGGATGGCGCGCCAGGTCGTGCAGCACGGCGCGCAAGGCTTGCGGTCCCTCGCCGTAGCGCTGGCCCAGCACCCGCTTGCTGCCGGGCTCGTGCCAGGCCGCGTCGAAGGTGGTCGCGCTGTCGCGCGGTGCGACCCGCCAGCCGGTGAGCACGGCAGCAAAGGCGGTCACGTCGGCCTGGCCATAGCCGCCGGCGCGGTTCGTCTCGGCGCCGAGGGTGTGCAGCTCGAGGATCTCGCGCGCCAGGTTCTCGTTCAGGCCGGTCAGGCGAGGCGCTTCCTGCTGGCGCTGGGCGCGCCGCGCCGCTCCCGCGACGGCGCGCGAGTGCGGGCCGGCCGACTGCACGTTGTCGAGGTAGCGCAGCATGGCCGGATGGGTGCTGGCGGCGACCAGCAGGTCCTCGAACGAGCCGGCGACGTGCGGCCGGATCGCATCGCGCTCGAAGGCGCCGACCAGGCCGCGCACCGCGCCCTTGGCCAGCGAGACGGTGAAGTGGTTGCTCCAGAACAGCTGCAGCCGCTCGGCGAAGGGGCGCGGCGTCGTTGCCGCGGTGACCAGGCGCGAGCGGATGTCGGCGACCGTGACTTCGCGGTAGTGGCCGCCGAGGACCTGCTCGGCGGTGGTCCCGGCCGGCGGGTTGCGCGCCATGCGGCGCTTCTCGGCCTCGGCGCGCACGTGCGCCAGTGCCTGTGCCGTGTCGAGCAGGCCGTCGCCGCGTGGGGTGTCGGCCGGACCGATCTGGGCCAGGAGCCAGCCGCGCGGATCGTCGCCCACCGTGGCCAGCGACGCCTCCCCGAGGCCGAATCGATGCGCCGCGATCGCGGCGTTCAGTGAAGCGGCTGTCGCCATGCGGTCTCCTGACTCCGGAAGCGGATGCTGCGTCCGCGAGGTCAAGCCGGCATGTGCCGGCCGTCAAGAAACGTTTCCGCCGCGCTCGCGGCGGACAGCGGCGCTCAGCGCACGAACAGCTGGTTGAGGTTGGCCACGTCCTGCGGGATGAGCTGGCCCGAGGCCTGCCGCAGCTTGAGGTTGTTCAACAGCACGTCGTAGCGCGCCTTCGCCAGGTCGCGACGTGCGGTGAAGAGCTGCGTTTGCGCGTTGAGGACGTCGAGGTTGACCCGCACGCCGACCTTGTAGCCGAGCTGCGTGGCTTCGAGTGCGAGCTGGCTCGAAGACTCGGCGGCTTCGAGCGCCTTGACCTGCGCCTCGCCGGATTGCACGCCGAAGAAGGTCTGGCGGGTGGCGGTGGCGACGCCGCGGCGCGCGGCCTCGAGGTCGTCGCGCGCCTTCTCCTCGAGCACCAGGGTCTCCTTGATGCGGTTCTGGATCTGGAAGCCGGTGAACAGCGGCATGCTCAGCTGCAGGCCGATCGCGGCCGTGTTGGTCGTGCCCGGGAACGACGTGGCGCTGTTGCTGCTGGCGTTGTTGGTGTTGAGCTGACCGGTCGCGTCGACGGTGGGCAGGCGAGTCGCGCGCGCCTTGTCGGTCTCGAGCCGGGCGCTTTCGTACGCGAGTTGGGCGCGGCGGACGGTGGGGTGCTGCGCGTCGCTGCGCGACACCCATTCGTCCACCGACGTCGACGGCAGCGCCGGCAAGGCCACGGGTGCGGACAGCGTGTTGGGCGCGACGTTCGGGCGCCCGACCAGCTGGTCGAGGAAGATGCGCTTGGTGCGCAGGTCGTTCTCGGCGATCAGCTCCTGCGCCCGCGCCAGGTCGAAGCGGGCCTGCGCCTCGCGGGTGTCGGTGATCGTCGCGGTGCCGACCTCGAAGTTGCGCTGCGCCGAGGCGACCTGCTCGGTGATCGCCGCGCGGCTCGCCTGCGCGGTCGCGAGCGAATCGGCGGCCGCGAGCATGTCGAAGTACG
>DASUZE010000072.1:0-20458 GCA_036377015.1 Piscinibacter sp.
GGGCTACGTGACGAAAGGCTTGTGGTCAACGTAGCCCGGGTGCAACCCGGGTTCGCGCCGTCACGCCGCCCGCGGCCTTTCCTGCGCCATGCCATCCGCACGAAACACATGCATCGCCGACGGCGGCAGCGCAAACCGCACCTGCTCGTCGATGCGGATGTCGTCGCGCGGCGTCTTCGCCAGCAGCGACGCCGCCCCTTGCACATCGAGATAGAGGTAGCTCGTCTCCCCGAGCCGCTCCACGTGGTGCACACGCGCCGTCTGCGGCCCCTCGCCCACCTGCACGTGCTCGGGCCGGATGCCGAGCGTGATGGGCGCGCCCATCTGCAGGCCTTGCGGCGAGCTGCGCGCCTCCCATTGCACGCCCTTGGCGGCGCCGGTCACCACGTCCGGCTGCAGGCCGCTCACCTGCGCCTCGATGAAGTTCATCGACGGCGAGCCGATGAAGCCGGCGACGAACTTGTTGGCCGGGTGGTGGTACAGCTCCAGCGGATGCCCGACTTGCGCGACGCTCAGCATGTCGCCGCGGCCGGCCAGCGGCTGCAGCAGCACGATCTTGTCGGCCAGGGTCATGGCCTCGACCTGGTCGTGCGTGACGTACACCATGCTCACCGAGCCCATCGTGCGATGCAGCTTGGCGATCTCGACCCGCGTCTGCACGCGCAGCGCCGCATCCAGGTTGGACAGCGGCTCGTCGAACAGGAACACCTTCGGCTGGCGCACGATGGCGCGGCCGATGGCCACCCGCTGGCGCTGTCCGCCCGAGAGCTCGCGCGGCCTGCGCTGCAGCAGGCCGTCGAGGTGCAGGATGCGCGACGCCTCGGCCACGCGGCGCTCGATCTCGGGCGCGGGCAGCTTCTGGTGGCGCAGCCCGAAGGCCATGTTCTCGTGCACCGTCATGTGCGGATACAAGGCATAGCTCTGGAACACCATCGCCACGTTGCGCTGGGCCGGCGGCAGCGCGTTGACCACCGTGCCGTCGATCTCGATCTCGCCGGCGCTCGGGTCCTCCAGGCCGGCGATCAGGCGCAGCAGCGTCGACTTGCCGCAGCCCGAGGGCCCGATGAAGACGCAGAACTCGCCCGGGTCGATGGTGAGGCTGATGTCGTTGAGGATGGTGACGGCACCGAACTGCTTGCCGATGCCGCGCAGGTTGATCTGGCTCATTGGGTTTCCTTCGTCATCCCTTCACCGCGCCCGCGGACAGCCCCGACACGATCAGCCGCTGGAACAGCACCACCAGCACGACCAGCGGCACGGTCACGATGACCGAGGCGGCCATGATCTTTCCCCACGGCAGCTCGAAGCCGCTCGGGGTGCTGATCAGGGCGATCGCCACCGGCACGGTGCGCTCCTCGGTCGACAGCGTGAAGGTCAGCGCGAACAGGAACTCGTTCCACGCGGCGATGAACGCGAGCAGGCCGGTGGCCACGACGGCCGGCCACAGCAGCGGCATGAAGATGCGGAAGATCAGCGTGAACACGCCGAGCCCGTCCATGGCGGCGGCTTCTTCCAGCTCCTTGGGCAGCTGGCGCATGAAGGTCACCAGCACCCACACCGTGAAGGGCAGCGTGAGCAGCAGGTCGGCGATGATCAGCGCGCCCAGGCTGTCGTACAGGCCGAAGAAGCGCACCAGCTCGAACATGCCCGACAGCACCGCCACCTGCGGGAACATCGAGGCCGAGAGGATGGCCATGAGCAGCGCGCCCCGGCCGCGGAACTGCACCCGGCCCAGTGCCCAGGCAGCCATGAGCGCCAGGCCCAGCGACACCGCCACCACGGTGCCGGCCACGATCACCGAGTTCAGCAGGTTCTGGCCGAAGGGCTGGTCCTGGAAGACGCCGATGTAGTTGGACAGCGTGGGGTTGCGCGGAAAGATGTCGGTCGAGAACAGGCCCGTGCTGCGCTTGAAGGAGCTGGAGACGGCGTAGACGAAGGGGAAGACGGAAACGAAGATGAACAGCAGCGAGGCCACGTAGTAGCCCACCCGTCCCCAGCGGATCCTGGGCGTCGCGGCACGGTGCGCCGGTCGCGCGCGGCCTTCGACAGGCTCGGTCCGGACGGCGGGGGTCGCGGTGTGAAGGGTGGTCATCCCGCGGTCCTTTCCACGCTCTTGCGCATCACGCCCATGAACACGATCGTCACCAGCGCGATCATGAAGAACAGGGTCGTCGCCGCCGCCGACCCATAGCCCACGAGGCCGAAGTCGATCAGCTGCTCGCGCACGAACACCGACATGCTCTTGGTCGCGCGGCTGTTGGAGGTCATCACGTAGATGATGTCGAACACCCTCAGCGCATCGAGCATGCGAAAGATCATCGCCACCGCCACGCCCGGCAGGATGAGCGGCAGCGTGATCCGGCTGAACACCGTCCAGCGCGGCACGCCGTCGACCTTGGCGGCCTCGTAGATGTCCAGGGGGACCATCTGCAGCGCGGCCAGGATGAGCAGCGCCATGTAGGGCGTGGCCTTCCACACGTCGACCATCACGATGGTCACGAACGAAAGCTGCGGGTCGGCGGTCCAGGCCAGCGGCGCGCTGATCAGGCCCAGCGCGAGCAGGTAGTGGTTCACGATGCCGAACTGGTCGTGCAGCATCCAGCTCCACATCTTGGCCGACACCACCGTCGGGATGGCCCAGGGCACCAGCAGCGATGCGCGCAGCACGGTGCGGATGCGCGAGGGCTGGTTCAGCAGCAGGGCCACGCCCAGCCCGAGCAGCGTCTCGATCAGCACCGACACCAGCGCGAACACCAGCGTGTTGCCGACCGCGCCCCACCAGTCGGCGGCGCGCAGCAGGCCCGCCTCGCCGATGTAGTTCTCGATGCCGACGAACTGCTGATCGCCCAGCCGCGACAGTTCGGCGTCGGTCAGGCTGAACCAGATCGTGCGGCCCAGCGGCCAGCCGGCCACCATCACCAGCATGACCAGCATGGGCGCCGCCATCCACCACGCGCGGCGCACCCGCTGCGCAGCCAGCCCGCCCGGCGCCTTCACCACGGCGTTCACACGCAGCCCCTTCAGTGCGCGCTCAGTTCCACTTGCCGCCCTTGCTGAGCTTGGTCAGCGACTGGTCCAGTCGCGAGAGGGCCTCGTCCGGCTTGGCCTTGCCCGACAGCACCTCGTGCGTCGCGTTCCAGAACTGGTTGCTGACCTGGTTGTAGCGGGCGCCGCTGGCGGTGGTGGGCCGCGCCACCGCGCTGGTGAAGGTGCCCTCCAGCTCGCCCATGAAGGGATTGGCCTTGACGATCTCCGGGTCCTTGTACAGCGCCGTGATCGTCGGGTTGAAGGAACCGCGGATGGCGCGATCCTTCTGCACCGCGGCGCTGGTCATGTGCATCACGAGGTCCGCCGCCAGCGCCGCGTTCTTCGAGTACTTGGACACCGCGAGCGCCTCGCCGCCCAGGGTCGCCGCGTTGCGGCCGTCGGCGCCGCCCTTGGGCAGCACGGCCACGCCCACCTTGTCCTTGATGACGCTGTCCTGGCCCTGGGCCAGCGACCAGGCGTAGGGCCAGTTGCGCATGAACACCGCGTTGCCGGCCTGGAACACGCCGCGCGATTCTTCCTCGGCGTAGTTCAGCACCGCGGTCGGAGAGATCGCGCCGACCCACGACGCCGCCGTCTGCAGCGCCTTGGCCGCCTTGGGATTCTTGACGCTGACCTTGCCGTCGGGCTCGACGATGGAGCCGCCGCCGAAGCTCGCGACCCACTCCAGCGCGTTGCAGGTCAGGCCCTCGTAGGCGCGGCCCTGCCACACATAGCCCCACATCTTGTCGTTGCCGCCGGCGCGCTCGGCGTCCTGCACCTTCTTCGCGCTGGCCGACAGCTCGTCCCAGGTCGTGGGCACCTTCTGGCCGTGCTTTTGCAGGAGGTCCTTGCGATAGAACAGCAGTCCTGCGTTGGCGAACCAGGGCATGGCGACCAGCTTGGCGCCGTTGGTGTTGTTGCCGATGAAGCTCGCGAAGTGCTCCTTCTCGACGCCCTTGGTGTAGGGCTTGAGGTCGAGCAGGTGGCTGCCCAGCAGGCCGGGCCAGACCACGTCGACCTGGAACACGTCGATCTTGTCCGAGCCGGCCGACAGCACTTGCTGGAACAGCGCCAGCCGCTCGCTCGCGTCGTTCGGCGGCGTGACGATCTGCACCTCGTTGCCGGTCTTCTTGGCCCACGCGTCGGCAGCGCCCTTGCAGAACTCGAGCTCCTGGCCGACGCCCGAGCAGGAAACCTTGATCGTCGCGGCCTGTGCAACCGTGGTGGCGAACAGGGCCGCGCAGGCGGCGGCCAGCGTGAGAGCGGTGCGCTTCATTCGATGTCTCCGTTGTTCGTGTGTGAGGCCCGTATCAAAGCGCCTCGAAATGAACCTTGGATTTCGAATGTTGCGTTGTCAGGTATTTGTGTGAATCAGCCGGCAAGCGGTGTTTCAAACCCTGTTTCGACCGTGTCGTTTCTGATCAGGCCGGCCAGCCAATCGGCAAGCTTTGCCGGCTCGAAGGGCTTGTGCACGAAGGCGAACGCGGGATTCCATTCGCCCGCATGGGGCAGGAGCTCCGGCGACAGGCCCGACATCAACCCCACCGGCAGCGCGGGCCATGCATCGTGCACCCGCTGCACCAGGCGCAGGCCGTCCATGCCGCTGCCCAGGCAGACGTCCGACAGCAGCGCATCGACCGGCGCGCCGCGCTCGAGCAGGGTCAGCGCCTGCTCGGCCGTCGGCACGGCGGTGACGCGCAGTCCTTCGCGCTCCAGCATGTCGGTCAGCGTGGCGCGAAAGGCCTCGTCGTCGTCGACCAGCAGCACATGGGCGCCGGCCAGCGGCGCGTGCCCTTCGCCGCGCGGATGCGGCGCCGGCGGCATCGCCACGCCCACGCTGGCCGGAAAGCGCAGCATGACCGTGGTGCCCCGGCCCGGCTTGCTCACCAGTGCGACCTCGCCGCCCGACTGCCTCACGAAGCCGTACACGATCGACAGGCCCAGGCCGCTGCCCTCGCCCGCTGCCTTGGTGGTGAAGAAGGGATCGAACACCTGCGTCTGCTGGTGCTCGGGAATGCCGTGACCGGTGTCGCTCACCGCGATCTCGACCGCATCGCCCGCGGCGCGCGTGCGCACCGCGAGCCGGCCGCCGCCGGGCATGGCGGCGGCGCTGTTGAGCACGAGGTTGAGCAGCGCGTTCTCGAGCTGCCCGCGATCGACGTGGACCTGCAGCGGCGCCGATGCGAGCTCGAAGGCGACCGCCACTGCCGCACCGGCGCTGTACTCGATCAGGTCCTGCATCTCCTCGACCATCTCGTCGACCGGCACCTGCTCGGCCTGCAAGGGCTGGCGGCGCGCGAACGCGAGCAGCCGCCGGGTGAGCGCGGCCGCGCTGGTCGCGGCGCGATGAACCCGGCGCCATTGGGCATGGGCCTGCGCATCGCCGGCCACCTGCGACTCCATCAGCGACAGGTTGCCGAGGATGGTGCCGAGGTAGTTGTTGAAGTCGTGCGCCACGCCGCCGGTGAGCTGGCCCAGCACGTCGAGCTTTTGCGCGTGCTGCAGCCGGGTCTCGATGGCCCGGCGCGCGCTCACGTCGGTCATCAGCGTGACCGTGCCGCCGCCGGGCATGGCGCGGCTGCGCAAGTCCAGCACCTGGCCCTCGGGCAGGCGCAGCTCCACGTGCTCGAAGACGGCAGCGCCCGCTAGCGCGGAGGCTTCCAGCGGACGCGCCTCGGTGCGGCCGGGCGCCAGCCAGGTGGTGCCGGCGGGCAGCGCGTCGACGATCGCGCGGCGCGGCAGTCCATCGGCCGGCACGATGCCGTGCGGTGCGAGCAGCGTCGTGAGCTGCGGGTTCCACAAGAGCAGACGGTGCTCGCGGTCGAACACCGCCAGCGCGTCGGTCAGGCTCTCGTGCACCGCCTCGAGCAGCTCGCGCTGCTGCTTGAGCTCGGACAGCAGCGTCTGCTTGGCGAGCAAGTGATCGCGGAAGACCTCGAAGCTGCGCGCCAGCTCGCCCAGCTCGTCGCGCCGCGTGGTCGCCGGCGTCGGCTGGGCGGTGTCGCCCTGGGCCAGGCGCGACATCACGCGGGTGATGGTCTCGACCTGGGCCACCAGCCGCCGCACGTATTGCGCGGCCCCCAGGCCGATGAGGATGCAGGCCGCCGCCAGCAGCGCCATGGCGGTCTCGCCGGAGCGCACGGCGCGCTGCACGCTCTCGTTGCGCGAGGCCGCGGTGCGACGCAACTGGGCCACGTGGCGGCCGACGTCGTCGCTCAGGCGGTCGGCGTTGAAGCGCGTCAGCGCGACCAGGTAGTCGGTGCGCTTTTCCTGGTCGAGCAGCTCGCGGCGCAGGCTCAGGATGCTGTCGGGGCCGCGCGCCAACGCTTCCAGCTCGCGCTGGAAGGCGGCGTCCAGGCGATCCAGCGAATGGCGGCGACGCGCCGCCTTCATCAACGCTTCGACGTCGGCCTGCAGCCGACCGAGGGTGGCCGGCTTGTCGGTCGTCGCGCCCAGCGCCAGGCTCGACCACAGCGCCGGAATCGCGGGGTCCGGCGTGCCGGTTCGTCCGATCGCGTGGATGCGCGTGCCCAGCCGGTCCAGCGCGGCGATCTGGCGCTCCAGGCGCGCATCGAGCAGGTGGCGCCGGCGTGTCAGCACGATCAGCTGCGACAGGTCGCGGTCCACGCCTTCGAGCCGCAGGCTCATCGGCGGCTGCAGGTCGGCCGTGGGCGGCACCTCCAGCGAACGGCGCCGGATGTCGTCGAGCAGGCCGGCCACGACGGCAGCGTTGGTCTCCAGCGTCTGCGGCGTGCGCGAGTCCGCCAGGTGCGGCGCGATCGCCGCGACCTGCGCCGTGCGCTCGGCGAGCTCCAGGGCGCGCGCCACGCCGGGCAGCAGTTCTTCCTCGTAGCCGGCCAGCTCGCGCTGCATGCCGCGCATGCCCAGCCAGCCCCCGACGGCCAGCGCGATGGCCGACAGCAGCAGGATGCCGAAGGCCGCCAGCAGGCGCGTGCGCACCCGGTCCAGGCCCAGACGGCGCAGCAGCGCGCCCATGGTCCTAGGCCCGCGTCACTTTCGCCGCGAACACGTACCCGAGGCCACGCTCGGTGCAGATGTACTGCGGATGCTTCGGATTCGGCTCGATCTTGCGACGCAGCCGCAGGATGAGGACGTCGATGGTGCGGTCGAAGACCTCGGTCTCGAGGCTGCGCGTGTGCTCCAGCAGCTGGTCGCGCGTCCACACGCGCTGCGGCTGGCGCACGAAGGCCTCGAGCAGGCGGTACTCGCCCTGCGTCAGGGCGCAGGGCGACCCGTCCTCGTGGACCAGCTCGCGCTGCTCCAGGTCGAGCACCCAGGGGCCGAAGCGGACCTGCTCGCGCGAGCCGGCCCCCGGCGGGCGCGGCGCGTTCGACGGCGGTGCGCCGGTCTCGACGGCGTAGCGGCGCAGCACGGCGCGCACCCGCGCCAGCAGCTCGCGCGGGCTGAAGGGCTTGACCAGGAAATCGTCGGCGGCAAGCTCCAGCAGCAGCACGCGGTCGGTCTCGTCGCTGGCGCCGCTGACCATGATGATGGGGATGGCCGAGCGCTGGCGCAGCTCGCGCGCGAGCGTCTGGCCGTCGTCGGTCTTCAGCCGCAGGTCGAGCAGGATGAGCGCATAGGTGTGGCGCTCCAGGGCCTGGTGCATCTGCGCGCCGGTGGCCACGCCGTCGGATTCGAAGCCGGACTTGCGCAGCAGGTCGACCAGGAACGCGACCATGTCGGCCTCGTCGTCCACGACGAGGATGCGTGGTTTGCTTGTCTCCATTCGGGCAGTGACTCCTGCACTCTGTCTTGCGGCGTAGATACCAGAGCCGCGCGCCGCGACGATTGCAATTGTGACGCCCGCCCGGCGCCTGCCGGCCGAATGGTCAAGCGGGCGAAGCGATCACCACGCGGTTGCGCCCTTGCTGCTTGGCCGCGTACAGCGCCTTGTCGGCCTGGCTGACCGCCGACGAGGGGCTGGACAGCGCCGCCGGCACCAGCGTCGACACGCCGATGCTGCAGGCCAGGCGCGTCTCGTGGCCGTCGTGGCGCACCTCGACGCTGCCCACCGCCTGCAGGATGCGCTCGGCCACGAGCTGCGCCGCCGGGCTGTGCGCCCCCGGCAGCAGCACCGCGAACTCCTCGCCGCCGTAGCGCGCCAGCACGTCGCCGCTGCGGTGCAGCGCGGCGCGCAGGGCCTGGGCCGCGGCGACCAGGCAGCGGTCTCCGAACGGATGGCCGTGGGTGTCGTTGATCTTCTTGAAGTGATCGAGGTCGACGATGAGCACCGACAGCGGCTGCGACTCGCGCGCCGCGCGCGACCACTCGGCGACCAGGCGGTGCTCGAAGTAGAGCCGGTTGTGGACCTGGGTCAGCGCGTCGGTCACGCTCAGCAGCTCGAGCTGGCGCGCGCGCTCCTCCAGCTCCAGCCGCGCATCGGCCGCGGCCCAGTAGTCGTCGTGCACCACCTGCGACGACTTGTAGAGGTAGGCCACCAGGATCATCGAGATCAGGGCCAGCAGCGAATGCAGTTGCGTGCGATCGGTGAGCATGGCGAGGGCCATGGGCGCGAGCACGCAGGTCGGGTACCACAAGCGCACGAACGGGCTGATCGACAAGGCCATCACGCCGGCGCAGCCCACGCCCACCGATACGAAGATCAGCGGCGCCTCGGCCTGGCTCAGCCCTGCCCAGTGCATGGACGCGCCGGTGAGCACGCCCCAGTGCACGCAGTTGGCCAGCAGCAGCGTCATGTACAGCGCGAAGGCGCGGCCGTAGTCGCGGTCGACCAGGGCTTCGAAGCGCCCGCGCAGGCGCTGCCGGGCGAGCGCATTGGCGAGGAACAGCAGCGCGTTGAGGGTGCAGAACAGCGGCTGCCGCGTCCAGGTGTCGGTCCACACCGCGATGAGCAGCCACAGGGGCAGGTGAACGAAGATGCCGCGGTCGCCGCGCTTGGCGAGGTCGAGCAGGCCTTGCCGTACGCGCCCGCGCAGCGGCACGGCGGCGGGCGCGCGCGGCGGCGCGCTGGCGCGCTTGAGCCATCGTTCGAGGGCCAGGTACATCGACAAGATTCGTGAACTCCTGCCGCCCGAACTGCATGGGCGGCACGAGCTTATCGGCCGGTGGGCCCGCAGCTGTAGCCCGGGTGCAACCCGGGGTGCGGCGATCGGATGGACGACCCCGGGTTGCACCCGGGCTACGGCAAGGTCTCCAGGAATTTCAGCAGCCGGTCGCGCGACGCGGCGCGGGCCTGCGGCTGCCCGCCCACGTGCACGCCCTTGCCCGGACTCACGCCGTTGGGCACGTCGGTGCGAAGCCGCACCGGGGCGGTCGAGTCGAAGCCGTGGTACGCACCGGCATAGCTCTCCACCTCGGGCGCCCGCCCTTTCGCCTGCGCTGCCAGGCGCTTGCACGGCGCCGCCGCGGTCCAGTCGTCGGCCTCGCCCAGCAGCAGCAGCAGGCGTGTCTGCGTTTCGTAGCCGCGCCGCAGCTCCGTCTCGCAGCCGGGATAGAAGGCGACCGCAAACGCCGGCTTGACGTTGGCCTGCACGACCTCGGGATGGGTCTCGTTGGTGGCGGCCAGCACCGTGCTGCCGCCGTTGGACCAGCCCAAGAGGCCCATCCGCGCCGCATCGACATCGGGACGCGCGGCCAGCCACTCCAGCGAGGACAGCGCGTCGATGCGCCGGTGCGCCTGGGTGATCAGGCGGCTGCGGACCCTCTGCGTGCAGATCTGCTTCTCGCCGCGCGGGGTGAGCGAGTCCACCACCAGCGCGTGCAGGCCGGCCTCGTTGAGCAGGGTCGCGTAGTCGCGCATGCGCCGGTCGAGCACGCCGCGCGTGTCGTAGGGCCCGCCGCAGCCGTGCAGCAGCACGACCGCCGGCGCGGGGGCGGACGCCGGCGCGGGAAACCAGAAGGCCTTGAGCATCAGGCCCGGCCCGCGCGACAGGTCGGCGCTGGGGATGCTGACCGAAACCTGCGCCCGCGCCGCGCCGGCCAGCAGGGCCAGCGCCACCGCCGCCAGATGCACATGCCGCCTCATGGGGCCGCCGGCTCGATGCGCGGCGGGTTCGGATGCAGCCGCGCCATCGCATGGGCATCGACGTAGCGGCCGTCGCGCATCGCATAGCCGCGATGCGTGCCCTCGATCTCGAAGCCGAACTTGCGGTACAGCGCGATCGCCGCGGCGTTGTCGGTGTACACGCACAGCTCGATGCGCAGCGCGCCGACCCACCGGTCGGCGTAGTCGCACATGGCCGCCATCAAGGCCGAGCCGACGCCGCGGCCCTGGGCCTCGGTGGCGACGCAGATGCCGATGTGCATCACGTGGCGACGCCGCTGGGCCGGACCGGCGAAGTGCAGGCCGGCCGATGCCACCACCTGGCCGTCCAGCTCGGCGCACAGGTGCAGGTCGCCCTTGGACGGGTCGGTCATGTCGGTGAGGCGTGCGCGCCAGATCTCTTCGTTGGTGAAAGGCATCTGCATCAACCCGCCGAACACTTCGGGGTCGTTCATGAAGCGTGCATAGGCGGCGGCGTCGTGGGGCGTCGCCCGCCGAACGGTGATGGACATCGTCTGGCTCCGTCTGGGTCGGCAGAGCGTATCGCAAGCGTCGCGGCCGGGCACCATCGCAGTGATGAGGACGGCGCGACATCCGATCGCGGTGCGCGCAATGCACGCACGTCGTGCGGCGAGTGCGCCGCCACCCCGCACTTCGCTGGCACAGGACCTGCTAAGCATGACTTGTCATAACAAGTTGAAGCCCGCACCATGGCCGCTGCCCGCAAGCCGAAAGCCGCCTCGTCCGGCAAGGTGACCTTGCTGCCCTCGGTGCCCATGCACTCGCAGATCCGCGAGATCGTGCGGCGGCGCGTGCTCGACGGCACCTACGCGCCGCACTCGCAGATGCCCTCGGAGGCGCAGATGATGGAGGCCTTCCAGGTCAGCCGCATCACCATCCGCCAGGCCCTCAACGACCTGCAGAAGGAAGGCCTGATCTTCAAGATCGCCGGCAAGGGCAGCTTCGTCGCCAAGCCCAAGGCTTTCCAGAACCTGTCGCGGCTGCAGGGCTTCGGCGAGGCCATGTCGCCTGCCGGCTACGAGACCTTCTCGCAGGTGCTGAGCACGCGCCGCGTGGCCGCCAGCGACATCGTCGCCCGGCGCCTCGGGCTGGCGCTGGGTGCGGCGGTGTTCGAGATCCAGCGCCTGCGCTACCTGAACCGCGAGCCGATCTCGGTCGACGTGAGCTACTTCCCGCTCGCGCTGGGCGAGCGCCTGGCCCAGGAAGACCTGGCCACGCGCGACATCTTCGTCATCCTCGAGAACGACCTCGGCCAGCCGCTCACCCACGCCGACGTGCAGATCGAGGCCATCTCGGCCGACGAGTCGCTGTCGCGCCACCTGCGCATCGCCGAAGCCTCGCCGCTGCTGCGCATCGAGCGGCTCACGCATGCGGGCGAGCGGCCGATCGACTTCGAGTTCCTGTACTACCGCGGCGACGCCTTCCAGTACCGGCTGCGCATCGACCGATGTTGACAAGCGCGCAGTGCGCCTGTTCGACATCCAACAACCCGCTGCTGCGAATGCAGCAGCCCCTGGAGCATCGATGAAACAGATCGACCTGGAGTTCGACCTCGTCGTCATCGGCGGCGGCACCGGCGGCCCGATGGCCGCGGTGAAGGCCAAGGAGCGCGACCCCAAGCTGCGCGTGCTGCTGATCGACAAGGCCAACGTGAAGCGCAGCGGCGCCATCTCGATGGGCATGGACGGCTTGAACAATGCCGTCATCCCCGGCCACGCCACGCCCGAGCAGTACGTCAAGGAGATCACCGTTGCCAACGACGGCATCGTCGACCAGGAAGCGGTGATGGCCTACGCGGCGCACAGCTTCGACATGATCCAGGAGCTCGACCGCTGGGGCGTGAAGTTCGAGAAGGACGAGACCGGCGACTACAGCGTGCGCAAGGTCCACCACCTTGGCGCCTACGTGCTGCCCATGCCGGAGGGGCATCACATGAAGCGCATCCTGTACCGCCAGCTCAAGCGCGCGCGAGTGGAGATCACCAACCGCGTGGTGGTCACGCGCGTGCTCACCGGTCCCTCGGGAGAAGTGGCGGCGGTGATGGGCTTCGACTGCCGCACCGCCGAGCTCTACCTCATCCGCACCAAGGCCGCGGTGATCTGCACCGGCGCGGCGGGCCGGCTGGGGCTGCCGGCTTCCGGCTACCTGATGGGCACCTACGAGAACCCGACCAACTGCGGCGACGGCCACGCCATGGCCTTCCATGCGGGCGCCGACCTGGCCAACCTCGAGTGCTTCCAGATCAACCCGCTGATCAAGGACTACAACGGCCCGGCCTGCGCCTACGTGACCGGCCCGCTGGGCGGCTACACCGCCAACTCGCGCGGCGAACGCTTCATCGAGTGCGACTACTGGAGCGGGCAGATGATGCAGGAGTTCCACAACGAGCTGCAAAGCGGCAACGGTCCGGTCTTCCTCAAGCTCGACCACCTCGCCGAGGAGACCATCCGCAATATCGAGACCATCCTGCACACCAACGAGCGTCCCAGCCGCGGGCGCTTCCACGAGCGCCGCGGCAACGACTACCGGCAGGAGATGGTGGAGATGCACATCTCCGAGATCGGCTTCTGCAGCGGGCACAGCGCCTCGGGCATCCACGTCAATGCGCGCGGCGAGACCTCGGTGAAGGGCCTGTACGCGGCCGGCGACTGTGCCAGCGTGCCGCACAACTACATGCTCGGCGCCTTCGTCTACGGCAAGCACTGCGGGCTCAACGCCGCGGCGTATTGCGCGCAGGTCGGTCATGCGGCGGTGGACGACGAAGCGCATGCGGCCGAGGCGGCTCGCATCGCCGCGCCGCTGTCGCGAAGCGAGGGCCTCACGCCCTGGCAGGTCGAGTACAAGACGCGCCGCCTGGTCAACGACTACCTGCAGCCGCCCAAGATCACCCGCAAGTACCAGATCGGGCTGCGCCGCTTCGCCGAGATCCGCGAGGACTTGCAGCACGTCGCCGCCGCCAATCCGCACGAGCTGATGCGCGCGATGGAGGCGCACTCCATCCTCGACTGCGCCGAGATGGCGGCCCACGCGTCGTTGTTTCGCACCGAGAGCCGCTGGGGGCTGTATCACGCGCGGGTCGACCATCCCGAGCGCGACGACGCCGAGTGGTTCTGCCATTCGCTGCTGTGGCGCGATGCGAAGGGCGAGGTTGCGCTGCGCAAGAAGGCGGTCGAGCCGTACATCGTGCCGGTGGACGAGGAAGAGCGCACGGCGTACCAGAGGCTGCGCGTGGCGAAGACGGCGCAGGCGGCGTGAAGCACCCCCTCGCCCCAACCCGCTGAGCCGGAGACATCCACCATGACCCTCGCCACCACCCTCACCCAAGTCCCCGTCGTCGTCGACGAATCCAAATGCATCGCCGAAAAGGGCTGCACCGTCTGCGTCGACGTCTGCCCGCTCGACGTGCTCGCCATCGACATCGTGAAGAACAAGGCCTTCATGAAGTTCGACGAGTGCTGGTACTGCCTGCCCTGCGAGCAGGACTGCCCGACCGGCGCCGTCACGGTGAACATCCCCTACCTCCTGCGCTGAAGGCCGCCGTCATGACCCAAACCCTGACGCACCGCCTCGCCGACCCCGACCCCACCGTGCGCCGCCTGGCGGTGATGGACCTGCCCTACAGCGAGGAAGACGACATCGTCCCGCTGTTGCTGCCGCGCCTGGCCGACGACGACGCCGGCGTGCGCACCGAGGCGGTCCGCGCCCTCGAAGGCTTCGAGCAGCCCGAGGTCGTGCAGGCGCTGGCGCCCATGCTGCTCGATGCCGACGCCGGCGTGCGCAAGTGCGCGGCCGACGTGCTGGCCGAGTTGAAGGAGACCGCATCGGCCGCGCCCTTGCTGCCCCTGTTGAAGAATGGCACCGCCGAGACCCGTGCCGCCGCATTCCGCGCCCTGCGCGCACTGCGCTCCCCGGCGGCCTTCGACCCCGCGATGCGCGCGCTGCGCGATCCCGATGCCGGCGTGCGTCGTGAAGCCGTCGGCGTGCTGGGCTACCTCAAGAACCCCGCGGCCGTGGGCGAGCTGGCCGAGGTCGCTGCCAACGACCCCGACGGCGAGGTGCGCCGCATCGCCATCGGCGCGCTCGGCTACTCCACCACCGTCAGCGTGCTGCCCGCCTTGGTGCGCGCCCTGGCCGACGGCGTGTGGATGGTGCGCGAGGAGGCCGCCCAGACCATCGGCAAGCTGCGCCTGTCGCCCGCCATCGCGGAGCTGGTGCAGGCCATGCAGGACGAGTACTGGCAGGTGCGCGTGAAGGCCGCGCGCAGCCTCGGCTGGCTCAAGGCGCAGGCGGCGCTGCCGTCGCTGGTCGCGTCGCTGACACATCCGGTGAGCAACCTGCGCAAGGAGGCGGTGATCGCGCTGGGCGAGATCGGCGACACGCGCGCCATCGCGCCGCTCGAAGCCTCGCTGGGCGATCCGGATCCCGACGTGCGCAAGCTGGCCCGCCTGGCGCTCACGGCGATCGGCCTGACGCAGAGGAAGCCGTCATGACCTTCGTCGTCACCGAAGCCTGCATCCGCTGCAAGTACACCGACTGCGTCAGCGTGTGCCCCGTCGACTGCTTCCACGAGGGACCGAACTTCCTCGTCATCGACCCGGACGTGTGCATCGATTGCGCCGTTTGCGTGCCCGAGTGCCCCGTGAACGCCATCGCCGCCGACCGCGAGCTGACCGCACAGCAGGATCTCGAGATGAACGCCCGCTACGCCAAGGCGTGGCCAGTGATCACTCAGGCCCGAGACCCGCTGCCCGACGCCGAGCAGTGGGCCAGCGTGAACGACAAGCTGGCGCAGTTGCAGACATGAGCCGTACCCCCGCAGGACAGCGCGCCGCGAGCGCACACAGCCCACGTCAAGTGGCACCTGTCTTGCAGGCGAGGAGACAAGACGCTTCCTCATCCACACGGAGATCACGTCCATGAATTCCATCGTCCTGAGAGCGAGCGCCTGGCTGGCGCTGGCCTTCGCCCTCCCCGCCCTGGCCGCGAAGCAGGAAGTCGTCATCGGCATCGGCACGCAGAACACCACCACCAACACCGTGACCGGCGGCGTGGTGATCAAGGAGCTGAAGCTGCTGGAGAAGCACTTGCCCAGGACCGGCAAGTACAAGGACATCGCCTTCAAGCTCGACTGGCAGAACTTCACCTCCGGCCCGCCCATCACCAACGGCATGATGGCCAAGAAGCTGCACATCGGAATGATGGGCGACTATCCGCTGCTGGTGAACGGCGCGACCGGGCAGTCGCAGCAGGGCAACGAGACGCAGCTGATCGCCGTCATCGCCTACAACGCCTTCGGCTCGGGCAACGGCGTGGTGGTGCACAAGGACTCGCCCTACTACCAGCTTTCCGACCTCAAGGGCAAGCTCATCTCGGTGCCCTTCGGCTCGGCGGCGCACGGCATGGTGCTGCAGGCCATGCAGGCGCGCGGCTGGCCGGAAAACTACTGGAACCTGGTGAGCCAGAGCCCCGAGGTGGGCACCACCAACCTGCAGGAAAAGAAGATCGACGCGCACGCCGACTTCGTGCCCTTCTCCGACCTGCTGCCCTACCGCGGCTTCGCGCGCAAGATCTTCGACGGCGTCGAGACCAAGGTGCCCACCTTCCACGGCGTGGTGGTGCGCAAGGACTTCGCGACCGAATACCCCGAGGTCGTCGTCGCCTACATCAAGGCGCTGATCGAGGCCAACGGCTGGGTGCGCGCCAACCCTGCGGCGGCGGCAGCGAAGGTCGAGGAGTGGACCCGCATCGAGAAGGAGGTGGCCTACCTCTACCTCGGCCCCGGCGGCATCCACACGCTGGACCCGACCATCAAGCCGCGCTGGCTCGACACCATCAAGACCGGCCACGAGGTGCTGACCCGGCTCAACCGCGTGAAGGCGCTGAACATCGACACCTGGGTCGACGAGACCTACGTGCGCCTGGCCTACAAGGAGCTCAAGCTCGACTACGACGCACAGAAGCAGTCGCTCGCGAACTACGACGTCGGCGGCCAGGACCCGCTGTGCAAGGTCGCCATCACGCGGCCCAAGGAAGCCGGCGAGGTGTGGGTCGACGGCGTCGCCATCACGGCCTACTCGTCGCCGTCGTGCACGCTGTCGGCGATCAACAAGGCGCAGGCCGACAACCGCAAGGTCAAGGTCGCCTACCTCTACGACCGCGCGCTGGGCATCAAGGTGTTCGCCGACAAGGCCTTCTACGCGCTGAACGCGAGCGACCCCAAGAAGCCGCAGATCGTGCCCTTCCTGCTCAAGAAGGACGCCGAGGCGCACGCCGCGACCATCGGCGGCCGGCTCGCCACCTATACCGAGGCACTGGCCGCGGCCTCCGGTCTCTGACTCTCACGAGGACACGACATGTCGACCGCCACGCGCCGATTGTTCGAAGAAGTCCCGCCGCCGGAGCTGCCGCCCGTGCCGCCGCCGCTGGCGCTGGCCCTCGCGGCGCCTGCCCTGCCGCTTCGCCCGGCGGCGCCCGTGGGCGCGCCCGCCGGCGCCGCGTCGCGCCTCGCAGGCTGTCTGCGAGCGCACGGCCCCGCCTGGCTGATGGCCGCGTGCTCGCTGGGCGGCATGCTGCTGTTCTGGCACCTCGCCACCACCTACCGCTGGGACTTCTACATCCGCTTCACCAACATTCCCACGCCGCTGGACGTGCTGGACAAGGTGGTGCAGGTCAACGGCAACGGCAAGTTCATCACCAACATCGGCATGAGCCTGCGCCGCATCTTCGTCGGCTTCGGCGTGGCCACCGTCCTGGGCGTGGCCATGGGGCTGGCGATCGGCCGCTACCGCGTGCTGCGCGGCCTGCTCTTCCCGGCGCTGGAGGCCTTGCGCCCCATCCCGGCCATCGCGTGGGTGCCGATCTCCATCATGCTGTGGCCGGACAACGAGGTGAGCATCGTCTTCATCACTTTCATCGGCGCCTTCTTCCCCATCCTGCTCAACACCGTGGGCGGCGTGCAGGCGGTCGACGGCGTGCTGCTGCGCGCCGGGCAGTGCCTGGGCGCGAAGGAGGCGCAGCTCATGTGGCACGTGGTGCTGCCGGGCGCCGCGCCGCAGATCTTCACCGGCCTGGCGGTGGGGATGGGCGTGGCCTGGGTGTCGCTGATCGCGGCCGAGATGATCTCGGGCCAGTTCGGCATCGGCTACTTCACCTGGGAGGCCTACTCGCTGATCTCCTACGCCGAGATCGTGCTGGGCATGATCACCATCGGCCTGCTGGGTCTCGTGTGCAGCGGCCTGATCCGCCTGGCGGGCAAGGCCCTGATGCCCTGGCTGGCGTTCGGAGGCGGACGATGAGCGACAGCGGCCACATCGAGATCCGCGACGTCTCGGTGCGCTTCGGCGCCACCGAGGCGGTGAGCGGCGTGTCGCTGGAAGTCAAGCCCGGCGACTTCGTCAGCGTGATCGGGCCCTCGGGGTGCGGCAAGTCCACGCTGCTCAACATCGTCGCGGGCTTCCTGCGCCCGAGCGTTGGCGAGGCCCGCCTCGACGGCGCCGTCATCGGCCGCCCCGGCGCCGACCGCGGCGTAGTGTTCCAGCAGTACTCGCTGTTTCCCTGGATGACGGTGCGCCGCAATGTCGAGTTCGGCTTGAAGATGCAGGGCCTGGGCGCCAACGCCCGCGAATCGGCGGCGCGCACCCTGCTCGGCATGGCCGGCCTGCTGGCCTTCGAGAACCACTATCCCGACCAGCTCTCGGGCGGCATGAAGCAGCGCGTGGGCATCGTGCGCGCCCTGGCCACCAGCCCGCAGGTGCTGCTGATGGACGAGCCCTTCGGCGCGCTCGACTCCCAGACGCGCACCGTGATGCAGGAGATCCTGACCAACATGTGGCAGCAGCTTCGGCTGTCGGTGCTGTTCATCACCCACGACATCGAGGAGGCGATCTTCCTGTCGGAGAAGGTCTACGTGATGACGGCGCGGCCCGGGCGCATCAAGGCCGAGATCGCGATCCCGCTGCCGCGCCCGCGCACGCCCGACATGATGGCCACGCCCACCTTCCACGCCCTGGTGCGCCAGCTCAAGGCGCTGATCCGCGAGGAGAGCCTGGCGGCGATGGGCGGGGAGCTGGGGAGCACGGGCCTGCAGGGCCTCGATCACCACCTGGGCCGGGAAGGCCTCAAGGCGCTGACATGATGGATTTGTCCGAACACGAGTTTCCGCGCGAGATCGTCGACCACCGGGCGTCGGGCGTGCTCGAGCTGGTCTGGCAAGACCACACGTCGGCGCGCCTGCCCCACTCGCTGCTACGATGCCGCTGCCGCTGCGCGGCCTGCGAACAGCAGGTCCGCGTCACCGGTCGCCGGGCCGAGGTCTCACCTGACATCCGCCTCGACGACATCCGGCCCGTGGGCGACAAGGGACTCAACCTGGTCTTCTCCGACGGGCACGGGCGCGGCATCTATCCCTGGGCCTATCTGCGGGCCGTGGCACGCGAGCATTCCGACGCACGGGAGGCGCTTGTCCCCTCCGCGATAGCCGACGCGGCCGCGGCCGCGCAAGCTTGAGCAACCACCGCCACCCTCACGACCGACCATGGCAAACATCGGCACCGAACGCGTCCTGCACGTCCACCACTGGAACGACACGCTGTTTTCCTTCCGCACCACGCGCGATCCGGCCCTGCGCTTTCGCAACGGTCACTTCGTGATGCTGGGGCTGCACCTCGAAGGCAAGCCGCTGATGCGCGCCTACAGCGTCGCCAGCGCCAACCATGACGAGCACCTCGAGTTCTTCAGCATCAAGGTGCCCAACGGCCCGCTGACCTCGCGCCTGCAGCACCTGAAGCCCGGCGACGAGGTCATCGTCGGCCGCAAGCCGGTGGGCACGCTGGTGCTCGACGACCTGCGCCCCGGCAAGCACCTGTACCTGTTCTCGACCGGCACCGGCCTGGCGCCCTTCATCAGCATCATCCAGGACCCCGACACCTACGAGCGCTTCGAGAAGGTGGTGCTGGTGCACGGCGTGCGCCAGGTCGACGAGCTGGCCTATGCGCAGTTCATCGAGCACCAGCTGCCGGCGCACGAGTTCCTGGGCGACATCCTGCGCGACAAGCTGGTGTACTACCCCACCGTCACGCGCGAGGTGTTCCGCAACCAGGGGCGCCTGACCGAGCTGATCGAGTCGGGCAAGCTGTTCGCCGACATCGGCCTGCCGGCGCTGGACCCGGCGCAGGACCGCGCCATGATCTGCGGCAGCGAGGCCATGCTGAAAGACACCTGCAAGCTGCTCGACGCGCGCGGCTTCCACATCAGCCCGCGCCAGGGCGAGCTCGGCGACTACGTCATCGAGCGCGCTTTCGTCGAGAAGTGACCATGAGGTCGCCGTGACGCTCCCGCCGGCGACCTCCTCCCGACATCCCGCCGCCGCCCTGTGGGCCGCGGCCTCCTTGCGCTGGCCGGGCGTCGCGCTGTGCGGCGTGATCGCGCTGGCGGCCAGCTTCGTGGCCGGGCTGCACCGCGGGCCGCAGTTGCTGTACGCGCTGGCCTTCGGCATCGGCCTGCACCTCCTTGCTGCAGAGCCCAAGGTGCAGCCGGGGCTGGCGTTCTGCAGCCGCACCCTGCTGCGCGTCGGCGTGGCCTTGCTGGGCGCGCGGATCACGATGGTCCAGATCGCAGCCCTGGGCTGGACGACTGCTGCGTTCGTCGTGGCCGGCGTGGTCTCCACCATCACGCTGGGCTTGCTGCTGGCGCGCCGCATGGGGCTGAGCGGGTCCGCCGGCCTGCTCTCGGGCGGCGCCACCGCGATCTGCGGGGCTTCGGCGGCGCTCGCGCTGGCGGCCGTGCTGCCGCGCTCGCGGGAGAACGAGCGGACCACGCTGGTGGTGATCGTGAGCGTCACCACCCTGTCGACCCTGGCGATGCTGGTCTATCCGCTGATCGCGCGCGCCCTGGGGCTGGCGCCGGCGCCCGCCGGCCTCTTTCTCGGCGGTTCCATCCACGACGTGGCGCAGGTGGTCGGCGCCGGCTCGGCGCTGGGACCGGCCACGGCCGACCAGGCGACCATCGTCAAGCTGCTGCGCATCTCGCTGCTGGCGGCGGTGGTGATGGCGGTGTCGGTCAGCGGGCTGGCGCGCCAGGGGCTGCCCGCCGAGGCGGCGCGGCCGCCGCTGCTGCCGGGGTTTCTCTGGGCGTTCGTGGCGCTGGTGGCCTTGAACTCGCTCGGGTGGTTGCCGGCCGGGACGCAGAACGCGCTGGCCGAGCTGTCGCGGCTGTGCCTGGTGCTGGCGATCGCGGCGCTGGGGGTGACGACGTCGTTTGCAATGCTGGTGCAGGCGGGGTGGCGGTTGTTCGCGTTGCTGGTCGTGGAGACGGTGTGGCTCGCGGCGGTGATGCTCGCCGCGGCGGTTCGTTTGTCTTGATGGACGAACCCGGGTTGCACCCGGGCTA
>DASUZE010000073.1:0-7432 GCA_036377015.1 Piscinibacter sp.
CTGCTCGCGCTCGCGGCGTGCGAGCGCGAGCAGCGCCGGTTCCAGTCGCAGCCCGCGGCCGCCAGCGGCGCGGGTCCGTCGCAGATGGGCTCGCTGCATGTGGGTCCGGCGGCCTCGGCCGCGTCGGCCTCCTACTCGATCGCGCCGGCGCCGAGCGCGCCCGAGTCCACCCTGGCCTTGCGTCCGGCGAGCGCCAATCCGTACGAGGAGAACGCCTACGCCGTCGCGCAGGGCAAGCGCCTGTTCCGTTGGTACCACTGCAGCGGCTGTCATGCGGGCGGCGGCGGCAGCATCGGCCCGGCGCTGATGGACGACCAGTGGATCTACGGCGCCGAAGCGGCGCAGGTCGTGGCCAGCATCCTCCAGGGCCGGCCCAACGGCATGCCCTCGTTCGCCGGGCGCATTCCCGAGGACCAGGCGTGGCAGATCGCGGCGTATGTGCGCTCGATGAGCGGGCAGCTGCGCACCGACGTCGCGCCGAGCCGCGCGGATGCGTTGAGCGCCGGGCCGCCGGAAGCCCGTCGCGACAAGGAAAAGCCGAAGGGGGTGGCGCCATGAAATGTCGTAGCCCGGGTGCAACCCGGGACGCAGCGACCCCGGGTTGCACCCGGGCCACGTCATGACTGCCCAGGACGCGCTCCTTGCCGCCGGTCCTCAAGCCGCGCAGATCGGCGAGCTCTGGAACCTCACGCTGGCGCTTTGCACCCTCGTCTTCGGCATCATCCTCGCCATCCTGCTCATCGCCCTGTGGCGCGCGCCACGTGCCACCGCCGACACGCCGCCGGACCTCTCCCATCTGACTCACCCCGAGCCCGGCCCGCGGCGCAGCGTGATCGCCGGCCTCGCCCTCAGCATCGCCGGGCTGCTGGTCCTGCTCGTCGCCAGCCTCGTCACCGACCGCGCGCTGGCGCAGCTCACGCTGCGCGATGCGCTGCACATCGAGCTCACCGGCCACCAGTGGTGGTGGTCGGCACGCTATGACGATCCGGATGCGTCGCGCGTCTTCGACACTGCCAACGAGCTGCACATCCCCGTCGGCCGGCCCGTGATCGTCACCTTGCGCTCGGCCGACGTGATCCACAGCCTGTGGGTGCCCAATCTCGCCGGCAAGAAGGACCTGATCCCCGGCCGCACGGCCACCCTCACCCTGCGCGCCGATCGGGCAGGCGTGTACCGCGGCCAGTGCGCCGAGTTCTGCGGCCACCAGCATGCGTGGATGGCGCTGCTGGTCGTCGCCGAGCCGGCGGCCCGGTTCGAGGCCTGGGCCGAGGCCCAGCGCCAACCCGCCGCGACGCCCAGCGACGCGCTGGCCTTGCGCGGACAGCAGGTGTTCCTCGGCAGCACCTGCGTCATGTGCCATGCGATCGGCGGCACCGATGCGGGCGCGCGCAACGCGCCCGACCTCAGCCACCTCGCCGGCCGCCGCATGCTGGCCGCCGGCGCGCTGCCCAACGATGCGCTGCACCTGGCGGCGTGGATCACCGATCCGCAGGCGCACAAGCCGGGCGTGAACATGCCGGCGCACGCTTTCGCGCAGCCGGACCTGGAGGCGCTCGTGGCCTACTTGCGGAGCTTGCAATGAGCGCAGACGTCGACGCCGCCCGCCGCGACCCGGTGCTCACCCGCCGCAACCGCGTCCCGCCCGACGCCGACGAATGCGCCGCCCTGGAAGCCACCTGGCGCGACCCGCCCGGCGTGCTCGGCTGGTTCTGCGCCGTCAACCAGAAGAGCATCGGACGGCGCTTCATCGTCACCGCCTTCGCCTTCTTCGCCGCGGGCGGGCTGCTCGCCGCCGCGATGCGGCTGCAGCTGGCGCGTCCCCATGGCCAGGTGATGGGGCCCGACATGTACGACCAGGTCTTCACCATGCACGGCACAACCATGATGTTCCTGTTCGCCGTGCCGGTGATGCAGGCCATGGCGACCTACCTCGTGCCGCTGATGGTCGGCGCGCGCAGCATCGCCTTCCCGCGCCTGAACGCCTACGCCTACTGGGTCTACCTGTTCGGCGGATTGATGCTGTTCGTGGCCTTCGCGCTCGACGTCGGGCCCGACGCCGGATGGTTCTCGTACGTGCCGCTGGCGGGCCCGGACTACGGGCCCGGCAAGCGCTCCGACATCTGGGCCCAGCTCATCACCTTCACCGAGGTGTCGGGGCTGCTCGCGGCGGTGGTGGTGGTCACCACCGTGTTCAAGCTGCGCGCGCCGGGCATGACGCTCAACCGCATGCCGCTGTTCGTCTGGGGCATGCTGGTGACGGCCTTCATGATCATGTTCGCGATGCCGGCGGTGGTCTTCGCGAGCACCGCGCTGCTGCTGGACCGCCTGGTCGGCACGCACTTCTACAACCCGGCCGAGGGCGGCGACGTGCTGCTGTGGCAGCACCTGTTCTGGTTCTTCGGCCACCCCGAGGTCTACTTCATCTTCATCCCCGGGCTGGCCTTCATCTCGGCCATCATCCCGACCTTCGCGCGGCGCAGCATCTTCGGCTACAGCGCGATCGTGCTGTCGCTCATCGCCACCGGCTTCCTGTCGTTCGGGCTGTGGGTGCACCACATGTTCGCGACCAACCTGCCGGAGGTCGGCAAGGGCTTCTTCACGGCGATGAGCCTGATGATCGCCGTCCCGTCGGCGGTGCAGATCTTCTGCTGGCTCGCCACCCTGTGGACCGGCAAGCTGAACCTGAAGACGCCGCTGCTGTTCGTGCTGGCCTTCTTCTTCGTGCTGGTGCTGGGCGGGCTGACCGGGCTGATGGTGGGCATGGTGCCGCTGGACCTGCAGCTGCACGACACCTACTTCGTCGTCGCGCACCTGCACTACGTGCTGATCGGCGGCGCGGTGTTCCCGCTGTTCGGCGCGATCCACTACTGGTTCCCCAAGATCACCGGCCGGATGATGAGCGAGCGGCTGGGGCGCTGGACCTTCTGGCTGTTCCTGATCGGCTTCAACACCGCCTTCTTCCCCATGCACCTGCTGGGCCTGTGGGGCATGCCGCGGCGGGTGTACACCTATCCCGCCGGCATGGGGTGGGACGGCATGAACCTGCTGGCCAGCCTGGGCGCCGCGACCATCGCGGTGAGCATGCTGCTGTTCGTCGTCAACCTGTGGCGCAGCATCCGCCACGGCGCGGTGGCGGGCGACAACCCGTGGGGCGCCGGCACGCTGGAATGGGCGACGTCGTCGCCGCCGCCGGCGGCCAACTTCGACGCGCTGCCGGTGGTGCACGGGCGCGAGCCGGTGTGGGAAGACGCGCCCGGGCCGAAGCAGGTCAGCGGGCTCGCCGTGCACCAGCGCGAGGTGCTGGTCACGACCGTGCTCGATGCGCGGCCCGACCACCGGGTGGTGTTCCCGTCGCCCTCGCCCTGGCCTTTCCTCAGCGCGGTGGCCACCACGGTGATGTTCGTCGGATCCATCTTCACGCCCTGGGCGGTCGTGTGGGGCTCGGTGCCGATCGGAATCGCGCTCACCCTGTGGTTCTGGCCGCGCCGCGAGGACACGGTGCACGAGATGGCGCTGGAGCGCTCGCCATGAGCTCGAGTCGCGTCAAGGCCATCGAGCAGCGCGACCGCAGCCTCGCGCGGGTGCGCAGCGAGGGCGCGGCGCTGGACGTGTCGGAGCTGCCCAGCTTCGGCTTCAGCCACCGCAGCCTGATGTGGTGGGGCACGGCCGCGATGATCGCGATCGAGGGGACGGTGTTCGCGCTCGGGGTCGTGTCCTACTTCTACCTGCGCAGCCACTCCACCACCTGGCCCATGGGTTGCCCCGCGCCCGACGCCGGCTGGGGCACGCTCAACACCGCCATCCTGCTGGCGAGCCTGTGGCCCAACCAGTGGACCAAGAGCGCCGCCGAGCGCCTGGACCTGAAGGTGGTGCGCATCGGCCTCGTCGTGTGCCTGCTGTTCTCGGTCGCCTTCCTCGTGGTGCGTGCGCTCGAGTTCACCAGCCTTCATTGCCGCTGGGACGACAGCGCCTACGGCTCCATCGTCTGGATGCTGATCGGCCTGCACACCACCCACCTGCTCACCGATGCGCTGGACAGCGCGGTGCTGACGGCGCTGATGTTCACCGAGCCCACCGAAGGGCGGCGCTTCGTCGACGTGAGCGAGAGCGCCGTCTATTGGTACTTCGTCGTGCTCACCTGGTTGCCCCTCTACGCGGTGATCTACCTGGCGCCGCGCTCGCTGTGAGGAGGCCCGCGATGTTCGTCTGGCCCGCCCTGCTGCTCGCGCCGGTGCTCGCGCTGGCCGAGCAGTCCATCGTGTATGCGCTGGCCACGCCGGCCTGCCAATCGCAGCGCGAGGCCTGGATGCATGCGGTCCCGTTCGTCTTCGTCGCGCTCACGCTGGCGCTCACCGCGCTGGCCTGGCGCGAGGCCCGGCGCCTTCGCGCCGAGGGCGCCGCCCACCCGGATGCCGATGCGCCGGCGCTGCGCCGCTACTTCGTCGCCTGCGTCGCGGTGGGCTCGGGCGCGCTGTCGTCGCTGGTCATCGCCGCGATGTGGGTGCCGCAATGGGTGCTGTCGGCCTGCGCCTCCTGAGCGTGCTGCCGCTGCTGGCGACCACGGCAGCGTGGGCGCATGCGGTCGACGAGGCGGCAGACGCCAGCGAAGCGTGGCTGGTCGGCTGCCTCGCGATCAGCATCGCGGCCTATGCGATCGGGGTCGCGCGGCTCTGGCGGCGGGCGGGACGCGGCCATGGCATCGCGGCCTGGCGCGCGGCGGCCTTCGTGGGCGGCTGGGGGGTGCTGGTGCTCGCGCTGCTGTCGCCGCTGGACCGGCTGGGCGCGCGCCTGTTCAGCGTCCACATGCTGCAGCACGAGCTGCTGATGGTGGTGGTCGCGCCGCTGATGGTGCTCGGCCGGCCGCTCGCGGCCTGGGCCTGGGCCATGCCGCTGCCGTGGCGACGCCGCGTCGGCAGCGTCTTCCGCCATGCGGCCTGGCGTGGGCCGTGGCGCGCACTCACCGCGCCGCTCGCGGCCTGGGTGCTGCATGCGGCGGCACTGTGGCTGTGGCACGTGCCGCCGTGGTTCGAGGCGGCGCTCGCCGATCCGGTGGTGCACACGCTGCAGCACGCGAGCTTCCTCGCCACCGCCTTGCTGTTCTGGTGGTCGGTGCTGGGACCGTCGGGGCGCGCGGCGCAGGGCGTCGCGCTGGTCGCGCTGTTCACGACCCTGCTGCACAGCAGCGCGCTGGGGGCCTTGCTGAGCTTGTCGTCGTCAGTGTGGTACGCGAGATATGGCCTGGAAGACCAGCAGCTCGGTGGCCTCTTGATGTGGGTGCCGGGCGGGCTGGTGTATCTGGGATGCGCGCTGGTGTTGGCGGGGCGCTGGATTTCAGGCGGGCTCACCACGGCCGACGCATGAGGGTCGTTCTGCCGGCGATTCTTCTTGTCTGCACCCGCTCAGAGCCCGAGCTGCATCGCGCGAAACCCCGCCGGCAGCGGCTGCGCGCTGGCGCGTTCGGTGAACCCGAGCCGCTCGTAGAACGCCACCGCATTCGTCGCCGCATTCAGCCACAGCGCGTTCTTGTCGCTTCGTCCCCGGCAGCGCTCGATGGACGCCAGCATCAACTCGCGTCCGATGCCGGCGCGCTGGAGCTCGGGCGCGACGAAGAGGCTGCACAGGTTCCAGAAGTGCTTGACCAGGATGACGCCGGCGAGGGTCTCGTCGACCGTGCACGTCAAGTGGCAGCAGCGGTCCGGGTTCGCCATCGACCACTCGAGGTTGGCACGCACGTTCTCCAGCGTGGCGGACAGCACGGCCGCGTCGGCGCCGAGCGCGTGCGCGATGACGCGCGACATGAGCGCGTCGAGCTCGTGTGCGTCGTGCGCGCTCGCGTCGCCGATGCGGCGTCGCGCTGCTGCGCTCATCCGAACACCGTGTCGCTCTCCGCGTGCCCGCTGCTGAGGAAGAGCTTGAGGATGGGCGTGCCTCCGTCGTGCTCCCAGACCCGGCCCTGGATGACGAACTGCCGGCCGCCGATGCGCAGCGCGTCGCCGGTCTGGGGCGTGACGCCGTGGCCCGACCAGAACTTGGGGACGATGATCGACGAACGACGGATCCACGCCTGGTCGTCGAGGGAGAACGCCAGGACGATGCGGAGATTCTGCTGGTCCATGGGACTTGCGCTTTCGAGTCGGATGAAGGAGATCAATCTACCGCAGGCTCGTGTAGGAGACCAGCCACACCCGATCGCGACCCTTGCCGACACGGGCACGCCGCACCCGCCGCTAAGGTGATCTCATTTCCTGCATGGAGTGCTCGATGAAACGATCCACCCTCCTGATGACGGCGTTCCTGGGCGTGCTGAGCCTGAGCGCCTGCGAACGCGACAAGACCGTGGTGACCGGGCCGGCGCAGCCGCCGGTGGTGGCCTCCACGACACCGGCGCCCCCGCCGACCACCACGACGGTGCCGGTGCCGGTGCCCGTCCCCGTGCCGGGGCCGGCGGGACCGCAGGGCCAGCCGGGTCGGCCGGGCGACAGCAGCACGGTCGTGATCGTGCCGCCGGCGGCCTCGGCGGCATCGCAATAGCGCATGCCGCCGCGCCGGGTTGAGCGCACAACCCGGCGTTGACGATTCGCCAATCGCGCGGGGATCTCAAGGCCAGCCGAACAGATCGGCCCAGTCGAACTTCACGTAATCCAGCCCCGGCCCGCCGTGGTTGGTGTCGTGGCCCGGCCCGCCGTCCAGGTAGTCGCGACCCTTGCCGCCGTCCAGGTGGTCCTTGCCCTTGCCGCCGAACAGCCAGTCGTCGCCCTTGCCGCCTTCGAGGCAGTCGTTGCCGCCGCGCCCGGCGATGATGTCGCAGCCCTTGCCGCCGTTGAAGTGGTCGTCGCCGTCGCCGCCGATCATCACGTCGTTGCCCTTGCCGCCGTTGGCGTGGATGTCGGCGGTGACGTTGCTGTCGACCACGAGCGTGTCGTTGCCGTCGCCCAGGTTGAACTGCGTGTTCTCCAGCTCCTGCTTGGTCATGAGCTGGGTGTGGCCGTTCACGTTCACCTCGTACAGCCCGAGCGCGCCCAGCAGGCCCGGCGCCTTGGAGATGTGCACGTAGTCGTCGCCGCACGTGCCGTCGATGGTGTTGCTCGGGGTGGGACCGTTGCATCCGCAGGGGTTGATGGTGGTCATGGGAAGCTCCTGTGCTGGGTGAGAGGTGGAGCGACCGGGGTCGCTGAGGTGAATTGAAAGCCTCGCGACGAGATGCGGAAAGTCGGGACGCGTCCTAGCTAGGGGCGGTCCCAGCGGTTCGCATGGTTGAGGTGGTGACCGGCGGGGGCTATGGCTGCTTGTTCGTTCTTGTATGTTCTGTTTCGCGGTTTCTATCCTAGTCGTAGGGGGCGGTGGGCAAGTGGGCAGAGGCCCGCGCGGTGGGCAACGCGCAGCGTTGTCCATGGCAAGCGGGCCGGTTCGAGCGCAGCTCGAACTGTCCACT
>DASUZE010000074.1:0-3525 GCA_036377015.1 Piscinibacter sp.
GCCAGGCACCGGCCCTTCGGGTGAGCCAGCAAAGCGGCGCCTGCCGCGTTGCAAATGCTCGCCGTAGCACCACTACGTCTGCGCTTTGCGCCTTGCAGGCGCCGCTTTGCTGGCTCACGCGAGGCCTTCCATAGCGTTAACAGGCCCTAGTGGCAGTGCCGGTCCGGCCGCTGCGCCACCTCGATCGACAGCTCGTGCCCGTGCCCGCCGCGCGCCACCAGCACGCGCACCTGCGCCCCCACCTGCAGCAGCTCGCGCAGCGCCTCGAGGCTGCCCACCGGCTGGCCGCCGACCTTCACGATCACGTCGGCGACCTGCAAGCCGGCCTTGGCTGCCGGCCCGTCGTCGGCGACCGAGCTGACGAGCAGGCCGTCGACGCTGGCGCCGTCCAGCGCCACGCGCACCGGTTGTGCGGCGATGCCGATGTAGCCCTGCCGCACATGCCCGTGCGTCAGCAGCTGCTCCAGCACGCGCTCGACGGTGGCCACCGGCAGCACGACGGCGCGATGGCGCGAGAAGGCGCTGGTCGCGATGCCGAGGACCTGGCCCGAGGCATCGGCCACCGGCGCGCCGTCGAGCCCCGGATAGAGCCCGCCGTCGAGCCGGATCAGCCGGTCGACGCGGCCGCCGCGCCAGGTGCGCCACTCGCCCGCCACCGAGCCGACGTGGCCGAAGCTCGCCTGCATCAGCCCGGACTGCTCGCGGCCGACCGCAAACACGAAGTCGCCCACCCGCGGCGGGGCGGCCGCCGCGCGCTCGGCGACCGGCATGGCGCCGCTGGTGAATGTCACGGCGGCGAGGTCGGTGGCGGCGTCGACGCCGCGCACCTCGCCTTGGGCTTGCTCGCCGTCGGGCAGCACCAGCGACACGGTGGAGGCGCGCCACAGCGACGACGCGCTGGCGACGACCACGCCGTCGCGCCACAGCACCCCGGAGCCGCCGTGGCGGCGCGTGGACAGGCCGATCACCGACGCGCCCAGGCGCTCGACGGCGTCGGGCAGCTGAGAAGAGTTGTTCATGGCAGCGGATTCAGTGTGGGACATGCTCGCCATCGTGCGCGCCGCAGGGACATCCCGCCTGCGCTGATCGGCGAGGACGGCCCTGCCCGTTCGGGCAGGCAAACCTAGGGGTGGGTCCGTCCCGGCACGAGGCGTACGCTGGCGCAGCGACCGGGAGCACGCCATGCGACTTGCCATCCTCACCCTCGCCGCGGCGCTGTTCGCCGCGTCGGCCCATGCCGACGTCGTGACCGACTGGAACGTCGCCAGCTTCGACGTGATGACCACCGCGAATGTGGCCGGCGCGCCTGCCGCGCGGGCGCTGGCGATCGTGCACGTGGCGATGGCCGACGCGGTCAACGCGGTCCAGAACCGCCATGCGCGTTACGCGCACAAGGGCCCGCTGCAGCCGTCGGCCTCGGCCGAGGTCGCCGCATCCAGCGCAGCACGCAGCGCGCTGTCGGCCTTGTTCCCGCCGCAGCGCGCCCGGATCGACGCGGCCTATGCAGCGGCCACGAGCGGAGTTCCCGACGGTCCCGCCAAGGAGGCCGGCGTCAAGCTCGGCGAGGAAGCGGCCGCAGCCGTGCTGGCCGACCGTGCCAACGACGACAGCGCCGTGCCCGACACCTACCGCCCGATCACCACGCCCGGCAACTGGGTGCCGACCACGCCGCCGTTGACCGCGCAATACGCGCGCGCCAAGCCCTGGGGATTCGACAATGCCGATCGCTTTCGCCCCGGCCCGCCGCCCGAGCTGACCAGCGCCCGTTACGCGCGCGACTACAACGAGACCAAGGACCTGGGCGGCGTGCGCAGCACCCAGCGCACGCCGGCGCAGACCGAGGCCGTGAAGTTCTGGTCGCAGCCCAACCTGACCCTCGCGTGGTACCAGGCGGCCCGCCAGCTCGGCGCGGCGCGTCAGATGAACCTGGCCGACAGCGCACGGACCTTCGCGCTGCTGAGCGCGGGTCTCGCCAACACCTTCATCGTCGACTGGGACGCGAAGTTCCACTACCACTTCTGGCGCCCGATCACCGCGATCCGCAACGGCGACCAGGACAACAACGCGGCGACCGAACGCGACGCCGGCTGGGTGCCGCTCAACACGACGCCGATGCATCCCGAGTACCCGTCGCAGGCCTCGATCATCGCCGGCACCGCATCCGCGCTGCTGGCCCAGGCGGTGGGCGATGCCAACGCCGGTCCGATCACGCTGGCCGACAGCGCCGAGCCCAAGCTCACCCGACAGGCCGCCAACCTCGCGGCGATGGCCGAGGAGCACCGGCAGGTGCGCATCTGGGGCGGCATCCACTTCCGCAGCTCGCTGGAGGCCAGCGAGCGCATGGGTCGCGCGCTGGCCGAGCACATGCTGCAGACGCTGTACACGCCGGCGCGCTGAGGGCGCGCGTCACGACGCCTGCGCGCGGGCATCGCCGGCAGGCAGCGGCGCTTCGCCCTCGTGGCGCTCCAGCCGGTACCCCGCGGCCTCCCAGGCATCCAGGCCACCGGCGAGCGGTCGCACCCGATCGAAGCCGGCCGCGGCCAGCACGCTCGCCGCCGCGACGGCGGAGGCCTCGTTCGGGCAATTGCAATAGGCCACGACCAGGCGCTCGCGTGGCAGGCGGGCGGCCCATGCCGCGACGTCGGGCAGCGCGATGCCGAGCGCGCCCGGGATGCGGCGAGGGTCCATGGACCGGCCTTCACGGGATCGCACGTCGATCACGATGGGCGCCGGCTCTTCGTTCAGCAGCCGGCCCAGTTCGGCCACGTCGATGCGCGGCATCGCCACCTGCACCGAGCGGCGACGTCGCCATTGGCGGATCGCCATGTACGCGGCCAGGACCACGGCCAAGGTCAGCAGCGCGCCGACACCGGTGGCGGACAGCACGTCCAGCACCGCTTGCACCTGATTGCTGAAGACCAGCCCGAGCCCCACGAACAGCAGGGCCCAGAGCGCCGATGCCAGCACCTCATACGCCAGGAAGACGCGAACCGGCATCCCGAGCGCACCCGCCATGGGCGGCGCCACCACGGACACGCCCGGAAGGAACTTAGCGGCCAGCAGCGACCGGCCCCCCCAGCGTCCGATGAAGGCCTCGCTCTGGCTCACGCACGAGTCCGGCGACAGCGAGACCCGGCACAGCAGCTTCAGGATCCGGTAGCCGTGGCGGCGTCCGGCGAAGAACCAGGCGCCATCGCCCAGCGCTCCGCCGGCGACTGCGAGCAGGAACACCGTGGCGATGTGGACCTGCCCGGTCGGATGCAGCGATGCGGCGACGACCACCAACGGCGCGGCGGGAATCGGCACGCCGGCACGCGCGGCCAGGGTTGCTGCGAACACCAGCGCGGCACCATGGGTGGTGACGAGTGCAACGAGATCCATTCAAACCACAGAGCAACTGTGTCTGAAGTCAAGCGCGCGGAGCCGAGACGACAGCGTGCTTGGTGAGGTCCCAGGTGGCGCCGTCGCGGACCATGGCATTGAGGATGGTCAGCATCTTTCGCATGCAGGCAACGATGGCGACCT
>DASUZE010000075.1:0-145805 GCA_036377015.1 Piscinibacter sp.
GGAGCGGTGGCGCATGTCCACCGCCACGCGCTGGCGCAGCCCGATGGCGCGAAAGTCCGCCTCGTTGGCGCGGTACGTGCTCTCGGTCCACGAGCCGCTGTCGGCGTAGTCGTAGAACATGCGCGGCACGCGCCGCTGCGCAAGAACGCGCAGGTCTTCGATGCAGGTGATCGGCGCCAGCGTTCAGCCCTTGCGCCGGCGCGGCGTGAAGTTGAGCTGCCCGACGGCCTTGAGCGGCGCGGCCGTGATCTGCAGGTGCTGAGCGGCCTGCTCCTGCAGTTGGTCGGGGTGCCACAGGCTCAGGTCGGCCGCGCCGTCGGGCACGCCCTCGAGGGTGGCCATGCCGTTGGCGTCGGTCTTGGCGAACCACGGCGTGCTGCTCACGTAGACCTGGCCGCGCATCGAGTTGTGGATGTGGCAGCCCAGGCCGATCGGGCCGGCCTGGTCGACCTTGACCTCGGACCAGGTCGAGCCGGACTTCTTGCCCTTGGTCGAGGTCGTCGCCTTGTATTCGTCGTTGCCGGCCGGCGCGGCGGCGCTTTCGGCGGCGTCCAGGCGCATCTCGAAGTTCTTCACCGCCGGCATGCTGCCCAGCGGCCCGCTGGGCATGGAGCGCACATGGTGGTCGTAGCCGTCGCGGTTGACGAAGCGCAGCGTGCTGCCCACCGGCACGATGGTGAGGAAGGGCACGTAGCGCAGGTTCTCCTGCGCGATCACCACCGGCGCGGCCGCCGGGATGGGCACGACCTTGTTCGCCAGCTCGACCAGCACGACGACGTCGGGCACCGGCTTGCCGTCCTTGTCGGTGACGGAGACCTGCACGGTGCCGGCCTGCGCCGCGCTCCACAGGAAGCTGGTGGCGGCCAGGGCGAAGAGGGCGGTGTGTTTCATGGTCGCGGATGATCTCAGGAGGTGGCGGGACGAGGCTATGCGGGTTCGCCTCATTTGACGTTGACGATGTCGCGGTGCATCGGCGCCAGCTGCGCCAGCAGCCGGTTCTGGGCGCCGAAGGGAATGCCTTGCGCGTCCATGGCCAGCTGCAGCACCTCGACCAGCGCGTTGAAGTCGGCGCGGGCGATGTCGAGGTTCTCGTGCACCCGCTTCATGTCCGGGCCATTCAGCTTGCACGGGCCGCCCGACACCTCGCAGAACTGCGCGACGAGCTGCTCCTTCACGTGCTGCTGGTTCACGTCCTTGAAGAATGGCTGCATGCGGCGATCGGCGAGCAGGCGCTGCATGAAGTCGTCCATCAGCCGGACCAGGCCGTCCTGGCCGCCGAGCTGGCGGTACAGCGTGTCGTCGGAGGTCTGCCCGAACGCGGGCAAGGCAGCCAGCAGCAAGGCCGCGGCGAGCGTCTTCAGGCTCATGGTGGAGTCCCTTGCGAAGGTCAGTACGCGACTTGCGCGCTTAGGTAGGCACCGGTCTGGCGGCGCGTCGCCACTGCCGGCACGATGCGGCCCAGGTCGACCCAGGCCAAGGTCAGCGACAGGTTCTTGGACGGCGCCCAGGCGACGAACACATCGGCCCAATCGTCTTCCTTCAGGCCGTTGCCGAGCAACGACGGATCGAGGTTGTCGGGCTTGGCCCGGAACTCGGCGCCGATCGCGAGGTTCTTGCGCAGCAGCCAGGCGAGCGACACCTCGGGCTGGAGCGAGTAGCCGGTGTGCTCGCTGCCGCCGAATCCGAGCAGGCCGTTCTGGTTGGCCTTGGTGGCGCGCAGCGTGAGGTTGGCGAGCACGCCCTGGGCCAGGAAGAGCTTGGTCGCGCTGAGGTACAGGTCGGTCCCGCGCGTCTTCGCGCCCAGCGCGTCGAGCGTGGACGCGAGGCCGCCGGCGTGCAGGCGCTTGTGCTCGATGCCGACGGCGATCTGCGGCATGAGGGTGTCGCTGTCGACCACGGCGTCGCCGGCCACGCGCAGCTTGGCGCCGACGATGTCCTGCTTCAGGTGCAGGCCGGGCAGCCCGAGCGCATTGCCGGTGCTGCCGGTGTCGAAGTCCTGCCGCGCCAGCGACAGCTCGACGCGGTCGTGCAGGCCCAGCGCCGCGCCGTAGGCACCGAGCGCGTAGTCCTGCGTCTTGACGCGGGTGAGATGGGCCGTCCCGCCGAATTCGTGCTCGGTCGCGTAGCTGCCGATCACCGCCCAGGGCGTGAGCCCGCCGCCGGCCGCGCCGTCGATGCTGCTGACGCCGCCCGTCAGGAGCAGCTTGCCGCTGCCATGGCCGAACGACGGCGGCGCTGTCTGCGCGGCGGCCGTCCCGGCGGCCAGGGCGAGAAGCGGCAGGGCGCAGGCGGCGGCGCTGCGTCGGACGAGATGGCGCATGGGGCTCCCTCGGACTGGTTGTTCGTGATGATCGAGGCCAACCCTGACGCCTACGCACGCTGTCGCGCCGCGGATGCAGCGCGGCGGCGCCTTCCGGCGATATGTCACGAACCCGGCGGGTCGTCGAACAACGGCAGGCCGTAGCGGGCCGGCTCCTCGCGAGCGAAGACCGGCGCCGGTTCGGGCGGCGGCTCGTGCGACGGGCCGACGAGATCGGCCAGCTTGGCCAGCGTGCCGGCGCGCACGCCCAGCAGGCGCAGCCGGCGGCCGAGGTCGACACGCTTGAGGCATTCGCCGGCCGCCTTGCGGATGGTGCGTGCGTCCATCGTGTGGGCGGGCAGGGTGAGGTCGCGGGTGACGATCTTGAAGTCGTCGAAGCGCAGCTTGATGCCGATGGTCTTGCCGGCGTAGCCCTTGCGCGCCAGGTCGCCGGCCAGCTCCACGCACAGCTCGGTGAAGATGGCGCCCAGCGTGCTGCGGTCGCGCACCGCGTGCAGGTCGCGCTCGAAGGTGGTCTCGCGGCTGATCGACTTGGGCTCGCTGTAGGTAACCACCGGACGGTCGTCGCGGCCGTGCGCCGCCTCGTGCAGCCAGGCGCCGTAGCTCTTGCCGAACTGCGCCAGCAGGAAGGCCGGATCGGCCGCGGCCAGCTCGCCCACGCTGTGGATGCCGAAGCCGGCCAGCTTTTCGCTCGCCTTGGGGCCGATGCCGTTGATCTTCTTGGCGGGCAGCGGCCAGATGCGAACCGGGATGTCGTCGGCAGCCAGCAGCGTGAGCCCGTCGGGCTTGTCGAGGTCGGAGCAGATCTTGGAGAGCAGCTTGTTCGGCGTGACGCCGATGGAGCACGACAGCCCCGTCGCATCGCGCACCGCGTTCTTGAGTGCCTGTGCGACGGCGCGCCCCCCGTCGGCCTGGGCGCCCGGCACGTCGCTGAGGTCGATGTAGATCTCGTCGATGCCGCGATCCTCGACCAGCGGGGCGAGGGAGCGCACGGCCGCCTTGAACAGCCGCGAGTACTTGCGGTATTCGTCGAAGTCGATCGGCAGCAGCACCGCGTCGGGCGCGAGCAGCGCCGCCTTCATGACGCCCATGCCCGAATGCGCGCCCAGCGCCCGCGCCTCGTAGGTGGCGGTGGTGATGACGCCGCGGCCGGTGTAGTCGCGCAGCCTGGCGTAGCGGCGCGTGCCGTCGGCCAGCAGCACCGGTGCATGGGCCCGCCCGCCGCCGATGACCACCGGCAGGCCGCGCAGGTCGGGATAGCGCAGCAGCTCGACCGAGGCATAGAACGCGTCCATGTCGAGGTGGGCGATCAGTCGGGCGGACATCGTGGGCGAATGAGCACCTTGTCGGTGCGGTTACTCGAAGGTCGTGCCGGGCACGGCGTGGCTATGCTGTGGGCTCTTGGGGGGTGGCTCGTGTTCGGGGCAACGGGCCCGATGCTGTATGCATCGACAGTAACATGGCGCAACCGCACGGCGCAAGCCGGCTTCGCGCGTGTCTCACTGCATGACTGGACTTGCGATGACGCTTCGCAATCGGATCCGCGCACTGCGGAGGACCGCATGAGCGCACACCTGGTGTCCTCGGTGGCCCACGCGGTGCCCGAGCTGCACCGCGACGAGGTATTCCGCCGCATGGTCGAGGGCGTGCACGACTACGCGATTTTCATGCTGAGCGCCGACGGCCGGGTGATGTCGTGGAACCAGGGTGCGCAGCGCATCAAGGGCTACGCGGCCAGCGAGATCATCGGCCAGCACTTCTCGAAGTTCTACCCGCTCGAGGCCATCGCTGCCGGCTGGCCCGACTCCGAGCTGGAGCAGGCCGCGAAGCTGGGTCGCTTCGAGGACGAGGGCTGGCGCCTGCGCAAGGACGGCACGCGGTTCTGGGCCAACGTCATCATCACCGCCTTGCATGGCGACAGCGGCAACCTGATCGGGTTCTCGAAGATCACGCGCGACCTCACCGAGCGCCGCCAGCACGAGGAGCGCCTGCGCCAGAGCGAGGAGAACTTCCGCCTGCTGGTCGAAGGCGCGAAGGACTACGCCATGTTCCTGCTCGACGCCGACGGCGCGGTGCTCACCTGGAACGCCGGCGCCGAACGCGTGCACGGGATGAGCGCCGAGGCGGCCGTGGGTAGCGGCTACGACGTGTTCTACACCGAGCAGGACGTGGCGGCCGGCAAGCCGCGCACCGAGCTCGCGATCGCGCGCCAAGCCGGCTTCTCCGAGGACATCGGCTGGCGGGTGCGGCCCGACGGCTCGCGCTTCTGGGCCGACGTGACCCTCACCGTGCTGCACGACCGCGCCGGCGTCCTGCGCGGCTTCGCGCACATCACGCGCGACCTGAGCGAGCGGCGCCGCATCCAGGAGCTGGAGACCGAAGGCCAGCGCATCAACGAGTTCATCGCCATGCTGGCCCACGAGCTGCGCAACCCGCTCGCGCCGATCGGCAATGCGGTGGGCATTCTCGAGAAGGTCGGCAACACCCCCGAGCTGCAGTGGTGCACGCGCCTCATCGGCCGCCAGGTGGTGCACCTGTCGCGCCTGGTCGACGACCTGCTGGACGTGAGCCGCATCACCAGCGGCAAGATCCAGCTGCGCCAGGAAGCGCTGGAGCTCGGCTCGCTGGTGACCAGCTCGATGGAGGCGGTGCGGCCCATCGTGGCGGGGTTCGGCCACACGCTGGACATCGGGCTGCCGCAGGAGCCGGTGCACGTGGAGGGCGATCCCACCCGCCTCACGCAGGTGATCGTCAACCTCGTCACCAACGCCGCCAAGTACACGCCCAACGGCGGTCGGATCAAGGTGCGGCTGGAGCGCCGCGGCGTGTACGCCTACCTGCATGTCGTCGACAACGGCATCGGCATGTCCAAGCAGCTCATCGACACCGCCTTCGACCTGTTCGTGCAGGGCGACCGCGCCCTCGACCGCTCGGAAGGCGGCCTGGGCATCGGCCTCACGCTCGTCAAGCGCATCGTGGCGATGCATGGCGGCAGCGTCACTGCCACCAGCGCCGGGCACGGCCAGGGCACCGAAATGACCGTGTGCCTGCCGCTGCTGACGGTCGAGGCCGACGAACAGGCGGCGGCGCAGGCGACGGCGGCGCCGGCCGGCGGGCGGCGCATCCTGGTGGTCGACGACAACGTCGACGCCGCGACCAGCCTGGCGACGCTGCTGCGCATGTCGGGCCACAGCATCTCGGTGGCCCACGATGCGCATGCCGCGCTGCGCCAGGCCGCGGCCGATCCGCCAGACGCGGTGCTGCTCGACCTCGGCCTGCCCGGCATGGACGGTTACGAGGTCGCGAGGCGCATGCGCCAGATGCCGGCACTGGCGCACACCCGGCTGATCGCCATGACCGGCTACGGCCGCGATGGCGACCGGCGCGTCGCCAGCGACGTCGGCTTCGACGCGCACCTGGTCAAGCCGGTGGACCTGGAAGACGTTCTCAGCGCGATTTCGGCGCAGCGCGAGTAGGGTCGGCGCCGGCGTGGCCGTGGCCCGGGCGCAGCAGCACCAGCAGCGCACCGTGGCCGCCGTCGCTGGCGCGTGCCTGCGCGAACGCCAGCACTTCGTTGCGCTGCGCGAGCCAGCTCTTCACGCGTGCCTTGAGCACGGGCTCGCGTCCCGGCGAGCCGTTGCCCTTGCCGTGCACGACGCGCACGCAGCGCAGGCCGTGGCGATCGGCTTCGCGCAGGAATGCGCCGAGCTGCTCGCGAGCCTCCTCGCGACGCAGGCCGTGCAGGTCGATCTGCGCCTGGATGGACCAATGGCCGCGTCGCAGCTTGCGCACGACCTCGGGCCCGATGCCATGGCGGCGGAACGACAGCGCGTCGTCGGTGTCGAGCAGGGTCTCGACGTCGAACTCGTCGGAGATCGCCTCGCGCAGCACGGCCGCCTCGTCGCGCTCGCGTTGGCGCGGCAGCGGATGCGGGCGCGGGCGCTCGACCGCGGCGCGCACCGCGTGCCGCAGCGGCGCGACCGGCCCGACGCTGCGTGCGAACAACTCGCGCTCGCGCTTGTCGCGGGCCGCCTTCTCGCGCGCCTCGGCCTCGCGGCGCGCGGCCTCGGCGGCCGAGTCTTGCAGCGCCTGCCGCAGCGCGCCCAGGTCCTGCAGCGTGCGGATGCGCCGGGTCACAGGAGGCCTCGCTCGGCGAACGACACTACGCCGCCATGCCCGACGACCTGGTGGTCGAGCACGCGCACGTCGATGAGCTGCAAGGCCTTGACCAGCGTCTGGGTGAGGAACTCGTCGGCCGACGACGGCTCGGCGACGCCCGAGGGATGGTTGTGCGCGAGGATCACCGCCGCGGCGCCGAGCTCGATGGCGCGGCGCACCACCTCGCGCGGGTAGACGCTGGTCTGGGTGAGGCTGCCGCGGAACATCTCCTCGAGGCGGATGAGGCGGTTCTGCGCATCGAGGAACAGCACCGCGAACACCTCGTGGCCGAGGTGGCCCAGCTGCAGCCGCAGGTAGTCCTTGACGCGCTGCGGCGCATCGAACACCGGCCGCTCGCCGAGCTGTTGCTGCAGGGAGCGCCGCGCCAGCTCCATCACCGCGACGATCTCGGCGCGCTTGGCCGGCCCCAGGCCCTTGACGCGCTGCAGCTCGGCGGCCTGGGCGCGCAGCAGGCCGGCGAGGCCGCCGAAGACGTCGAGCGTGCGCTGGGCCAGCTGCAGCACCGAGCTGCCCTTGATGCCGGTGCGCAGCAAGAGCGCCACCAGCTCCGCGTCGGCCAGCGACGACGGGCCCTGAGCGAGCAGTTTTTCACGCGGCCGGGCAGCGGCCGGGATGTTCTTCAGGACCATTTCCATCCGGGCGGCCCCAACGCCGCCGCCTCGTAAAATCGCAGCCAGTCTATCAACCGACCCCAGCCGTGAACTCCGTCCAAAGAGGGTCGTTCCTGACCCTGCACTACCGACTTGCGGGGCCCGACGGCGCCGACATCATCAACACCTTCGACGACAAGCCCGCCACGCTGTCCATGGGCACGGGCGAGCTCGCGCCGGCCATGGAAGCCCGCCTGGTCGGCCTGGCCGAAGGCACCCGTACCACCTTCGAGCTCGCGGCGGGCGAAGCGTTCGGCGAGCGCAACCCCGAGCTGTTGCAACGCGTGAAGCGCGGCCTGCTCGACGAGCTCGGCGATCCCGACGAGCAGTACCACGTCGGCGACGTCGTGCAGTTCCCCACGCCCGACGGGCAGGGCGCTTATGCGGGCGTGGTGCGCGAGGTCGGCCACGAGTCGCTGCTGTTCGACTTCAACCATCCGCTCGCGGGGCAACCCGTCACCTTCGAAGTCCACCTGATCGGAGTGCTGTGATGGGTCTCGATGAAGTGGTGCTCGCCGAGCCGCGCGGCTTCTGCGCCGGCGTCGACCGCGCGATCGAGATCGTCGAGCGCGCCCTGGCCAAGTTCGGCGCGCCCATCTACGTTCGCCACGAGATCGTGCACAACACCTACGTGGTCGCCGACCTCAAGGCCAAGGGCGCGAACTTCATCGAGGACCTGGCCGAGGTGCCGCCCGGCTCGACGCTGGTGTTCAGCGCGCACGGCGTGTCGCAGGCGGTGCGCCGCGAGGCGGCCGCGCGCGGCTTCAGCGTGTTCGATGCGACCTGCCCGCTGGTGACCAAGGTGCACGTCGAGGTCGCCAAGCTGCACAAGGAGGGCTACGACTTCATCATGATCGGCCACAAGGGCCATCCGGAAGTCGAGGGCACCATGGGACAGCTCAGCGAGGGCATCTACCTCGTCGAGGACGTGGCCGACGTGGCGGCCATCCAGGTCCCGCAAGGCGACAAGCTCGCCGTGGTGACGCAGACCACGCTGTCGGTCGACGATGCGGCCGAGATCCTGGCGGCCGTGAAGCGGCGCTTTCCCCATGTGCGCGAGCCCAAGCAGCAGGACATCTGCTACGCCACGCAGAACCGCCAGGACGCGGTGAAGGTCCTGGCGCCGCAGGTCGACGTGCTGGTCGTGGTGGGCAGCCCCACCAGCTCAAACAGCAACCGGCTGCGCGAGCTGGCCGAGCGGCTGGGGACGCACGCCTACATGGTCGATGCGCCGGAGGACCTGAAGGCCGAGTGGTTCGAGGGGAAGAAGCGCGTCGGGCTCACCGCCGGGGCGTCGGCGCCCGACGTGCTGGTGCAACACGTGATCGAGCGCTTGAAGGCGTTGGGCGCGGTGTCGGTGCGCAAGATGGCGGGCGTGGAAGAGACCACGCACTTCCCGTTGCCGAAGGGATTGAAGTAGGTCAGCGGCGCACCACGCGGATGGGCTTGACGGTCGCATCGCCGCAGCTGCCGCATCCGCCGCAACCGCTGCCCGGCTGCGACGCGCGGCGCAGCGGCCCGGACATCCAGGCCGGCCACGACACCTTCAGCAGCATGCCCGCCAGCGCTCGCCGCGCCGCGGACGGCATCAGCGTCCACGCCGCGTAGCCCATGCACGCGACGACGATCAGCGCAACGATCAAGCCTTGCATGATCAACCTCCGATCCACAGCGTCACGCGGTAGGTGACGAAGGCCGCGACATAGGCCAGCACGAACAGGTAGGCCGCCATCGCCACCGGATAGCGCCACGAATTGGTCTCGCGCTTCACGACGGCGAGCGTCGAGATGCACTGCGGCGCGAACACATACCAGGCGAGCAGCGAGAAGGCCGTCGCGAGCGACCAGCCCTGCGCGATGACGGGCGCCAGCGAATCGGCCACCGCGTCGCCCGCGGCCGACAGCGAGTAGACCGTCCCGAGCGCGCCCACCGCGACCTCGCGCGCCGCCAGTCCGGGCACGAGCGCGATCGAGATCTGCCAGTTGAAGCCCAGCGGCGCGAACACATGCTGCAGGCCCTGGCCCAGCATGCCGGCCAGGCTGTACTGGATGGCCGGACCGGTGGCGCCGGCCGGCGGCGCCGGGTAGGTGGAGAGGAACCACAGCACCACCATCAGCGCGAAGATGATGGTGCCGACGCGACGCAGGAAGATGCGCGCACGCTCCCACAGGCCCAGCACCAGGTTGCGCAGCCCGGGCATGCGGTACGGCGGCAGCTCCAGCATCAGCGGCTGGTAGCTGCTCTTCATCCAGACCCGCTTGAAGACCCAGGCCACGCCCATCGCGGCCACCACGCCGGCGACGTACAGCACGAACAGCGTCAGGCCGCGCAGGTTGAACGGGCCGACGGCGCGATCGGGCACGAAGGCGCCGATCAGCAGCGCATAGACCGGCAGCCGCGCCGAGCAGGTCATCAGCGGCGCGACCATGATGGTGGCCAGCCGGTCCTTCCAGTGGGCGATGGTGCGCGTCGCCATGATCCCGGGCACCGCGCAGGCGAAGCTCGACAGCAGCGGGATGAACGCACGCCCCGACAGCCCCACCCGCCCCATGAGCTTGTCGAGCAGGAAGGCGGCACGCGGCAGGTAGCCCGAGTCCTCGAGCAGCAGGATGAAGAAGAACAGGATGAGGATCTGCGGCAGGAAGACGATCACGCTGCCGGCCCCCGCGATGACGCCGTCGACCAGCAGGCTGCGCAGCGGCCCGTCGGCCATGTGCGCGGTGGTCCATGCGCCCACGCCGGCCATCGCGGCCTTGATCGCGTCCATGGGCAGCACAGCCCAGGAGAACACCGCCTGGAAGACGAGGAACAGCAGGGCCGCGAGCACGGCCAGGCCCCACACCGGGTGCATGGCCAGTGCGTCGATGCGGTGCTGGAAGCGTCGCGCGCTCATGGCGCTGCCGAGCGCGCCGGGTGCGGCCGCGGCGAGGATGCGCCGCACCTCGCGCTGCAGCTCGGCGACGGAGCGCGTCTCGTGCGGCACGGCGGTGGTCGCGTCGACGCCGCGCTCGAGCTGCGCGAGCAGCTGCGCATGGCCGTCGTGGCGCACCGCGACCGTCTCGACCACCGGACAGCCGAGCTCCGCCGCAAGCCGCGGCACGTCGATGGCCAGGCCTTGCGAGCGTGCGACGTCGGCCATGTTGAGGGCGACCAGCATCGGCCGGCCGAGGCGCTGCAGCTCCAGCACCAGGCGCAGGTTCATGCGCAGGTTGGTCGCGTCGACCACCGCGACGATGGCATCCGGCGCGGCCTCGCCGGGCCGGCGGCCTTCGATCACCTCCAGCGTGACCTGCTCGTCGGGCGTGGCGGGGGTGAGGCTGTAGGCGCCCGGCAGGTCGACCACCGACACGCTGCGCCCGCTCGCCAGGCGCGCCATGCCGACCTTGCGTTCCACCGTCACGCCGGCGTAGTTGGCGACCTTCTGGCGCGCGCCGGTCAGCAGGTTGAACAGTGCCGTCTTGCCGCAGTTGGGATTGCCGACCAACGCGACGCTCCAGGCGGGCGCATGGGCGGAAGACAGCGCGCTGGTGGAGGCCATGGCGTCAGAGCGGATCGACTTCGATGCACTGGGCCTCGAGCAGGCGCAGCGCGAACAGGGTCTCGCCGATCAGCACCGCCAGCGGCTCGCGGCCGCCCGGGCCGCGGCGCAGCAGCTGCACCGGTTCACCGGGGATGAAGCCCAGCTCGCCCAGACGGCGCAGTGCCGGCGCGTCGAGCGCGGCCGACGCCGACACCAGGCCCGCGACGGTGGCGTGGGCGCCATTGGGCAGGTCGGCGAGCAGCATGAGGCGAGGGCGAATGCAGTGGGCAGCCGCCGGGAATGCGGCTGCAAATGAGATTGTCTCTCATTTCGGTGTGAAGTGGCGGGAAGCCGCGCGGCGACGATGGACAGCGAACATCGCCGACAGCGCCAGGCCGGCCGCGGCGTGCAGCCAGCCCAGCGCCGGCCGCACCGGCTCCGGGGCGAAGTAGTACAGCAGGTAGCCCGTCGCCACGGCCAGGCCGGCCAGCACGCACAGCGTCAGGCCCGAGCCGCGCTGGTGCGCGTGGCGATGGCGCGTGCTCATGCGCCAGCCTGTGGGGATGTGCACGGCGGCCAGCACGCCCAGCACGAACAGCGCCACGAAGGCGGCCAGGCCATGCAGGCGCATCGTCCAGGCCTCCAGCGGGTGCGGGAGCCCGCCCGCGCCGGCCCCGAACCCGTAGTGCACGACCAGCCACGCCACGCCGGTGACCAGCAGCAGCGCGCCGCTGCCGAACAGGCAGGCGCGCTGCCAGGCGGGGAGGCGTTGGCTCGCCCGCGTCATGGCCTCAGTGCAGCCAGGCCCGGGCGCCGTAGCGCGCCAGCAGCGGATGGTGGGGGTCGCGACTGAGCGCGACGACCTTGGTCAGCGCATCGGCCCACCGGCAGCAGGGCGCCGCGACGCTGACGTGCGCCTGCAGGCGGCTGGTGGCCAAGGCGCCGTCGCCCAGCGTGGCGAAGGGGCGCACGCCGCCGCCGTCTTCATCGCGCAGGTTCACCGGGACGTCGATGTCGCCGAACACGCGCAGGTCGCCGCCCGCGTTGACCCAGCCGGCCGCGCAGCCCTGGCCGCGCAAGGCCGCGACCGCGCGGTCGACCGCGTGGCCTTTGGCGATGCCGCCCAGGTCCAGGCGCACGGCGTCGCGGCGCTTGTGCAGCCGATGGCCGTCGCAGTGCCAGGCGTCGGGGCCGGTGCCCTGGGTGATGTCGAACAGGCCGTGGCTGGCGAGGTGCAGCTCGCGGGCCGCGGCAAGCACCTCGGCGCTGTCGGGCTCGACGGCCACGCTGCCGCCCGCGGCGAGGGCGTGGAAGCGGCCGATCTCGCTGGCCGCGTCGAAGCGCGACAGGCGGCGCTGGACGTCGGCGATGGCGGCGAAGGCGGCGGCGATCATGGGCTCGACCTCGCCGTCGCACGCCACTCCCACTTCGACCAAGGTTCCCAACAACGGCCTGGCACGCCTCGTAGCCCGGGTGCAACCCGGGGTTGCGACCTCGCCCGGTGCAACCCGGGTTGCACCCGGGCTACTCATCCCAGTCCTCCATTGCGGCGAGCCAGGTCCACCACCGCCACGATGCGCCTCACCCCATCGGTGAGGTGCTGGCAGCTCAATGTCGCCCCGCTGATGTTGGCGATGTCCTCCCCCACCTTCAGCGGAGACGCCGGCGTCTTGCCGACGAACTGGTTGCGCCACGCCGGCAGCCGCACCTCGTGGCCGTGGCTCTCGCGGTAGGACAGGATCTCGACCTGCCGGACCGCGCCGTCGGAGGCGATGCCCACCGCGTAGGTGATGAGCTCGAACTTGCCGATCACCTCGTCGACGACGACGAAGCCCAGCGTGGCGCCCGCGCGCTGGGCGACGCGCACATTCCAGCGCTGCGAGCGCGGCGTCACGCCTTGCGACGCGAGCCGCTGCAGCTGCGCCGCATCGAGCACCAGCTCGCGCGACTCGAAGCGCTCGGCGTCGGGGAACATCAGCCTGGCCGCCTGCTCCGCGCTCAGGTAGTCGACGGCGAAGGCCGCACTGGGCGCCATCGCCACCGCACAGGCGCCGAGCGCGAGTCGCATCAGAAGCTCCAGCCCAGTCCCAGGTCGAACCGGTTGGCGTCCTTGTTCTCGCGGAAGCGCTGCACGTCGGCCTTGATCACGATGCCCTGCGCGAGCTGGAAGTTCGCGCCCAGGGTGATGACGCGCTCCGACGGCGCCGCCGCCGGCGTGAGGCCGGGGCCGAGGTCGGCGAAGCTCTTGGCGGTGTTGAAGCGCTCCCAGCGCACGAAGGGCGACAGCGCGTAGTCCTCGCGCGTCCAGAGCTTGTAGGCCGCCTGCAGGTAGGCGCCGTCGAAGGACTTCGGGATCAGCGTGGGATTGCCGACCAGTGCCGCGTTCAGCGCGGCGGTGTTGGAGATGGTGCCGCGGCTGTACAGGGCGGCGAGGTCCCAGCGGCCGGGCGTCCAGCGGGCGTGCGCGTCCCACAGCGTCACGCGGGCGCTGGCGGGCGACTGGCCGTGGGTCGCGCCGCCGGTGAACAGCGACCCGCCGAGCTGCAGGCCCGGGATGCCGCGCCAGTTCAGCGCGCCGAACACCGACAGGTCGCGCGCCTTGGCCAGCGCCAGCTCCTGGTGGATGGCGCCCAGCGGCGACTCGGTGCCCTCGGTCGACGCGGCGTCCCACTTGGTGAGGTCGAAGCCGGTGCTGACGCCGGCCTGCAGCGTGAGGCCGTTGTCGAAGCTGCCGATCGCCTGCACGCCGCCTTCGCGCCAGGTGCTGGGGATGATCGCGGTCTCGACGAAGTTGCGCTCGACGCCGTAGTAGGCGGTCGGCTCGTGGCTCTCGTTCAGCAGGCCCATGGGCACGAGAAAGAGGCCGCCGCGCACGGCCCACTGCGGCGCGACCTGGTGCTCGACATAGGCCTGCTCGATCGCCACCTCGCCCGCATCGTCGGCCGAGCTGACCGAATGCTCGACCTCGACCTCGGCGACGACCTTGGTCTTGGCGTCGAAGCGATGCTGCAGGCCCAGCACGAAGCGCCGCAGGTCGGCCTGCGCGTTCTGGCTTGCGCTGGTCGGGCGGTTGTAGTTGATCTCGCCGTAGCTGGAGAGCACGGTCGCGGGTTGCGCCGGGGTGGGCGCGGCGGCGACGGGGGCGGCCGGTGCCGGTGCCGGCGCGGGAGGCGCAGCGCGCTGCTGCTGCAACTGCACCAGTTGCGCCTTGACGGCCGCCAGCTCGGCGGCGAGCTGGTCGAGCTTGCGGGCCAGCTCGGCCTCGGTGGCGGACTGGGCGAATGCCGGCGCGCAGGCGACGAGCAGGCTGGCGGCGATGGCGATCGGACGCGGCGCGACCGCGAGGCAGGAAGTCATCAAGGAGCTCCGGAGGGTGGGGATCAGGGCTGGTAGCCGTCGGTCAGCGTGCGCAGGAAGGCGATCACGTCGTCGATCTCGGCGTCGCTCAATGCCGGCGCATCGCCCGGCTTGCGGTCGTAGGGCGCTTCGCTGGTGTTGACGTTGGCATGGAAGCCCGGCGGCAGGTCGTCGAACTTCCTGACCGTGCCGTCGGCGTCGAGCGGATAGAACTTCTCGGGATGGATGTCGCGCTGCACGTAGAAGGTCAGCGTGTCCTTGAGCGTCTTGAAGCGGCCGTTGTGGAAGAACGCCTGGCGCAGCGCCACGTTGCGCAGCGTGGGCACCTTGAAGGCGCCGCACAGGTCGGTGCGGTCCACCAGGTCCCCGCCCTCGCGCGCGCACAGGCCCAGGTCGAACACGTTCGGCTCGGTGTTGCGGGCCAGCTCGGTGTTGCGAGGCACGCCGAGGTTGTCGTAGCTGAAGTCGGTGAACAGCGGATGGCTGCCGTCGGCGGCCTTGGCCGAGGGATGGCAGGCGGCGCAGTTGCCCTTGTCGGGACGGTTGAACAGCGCCAGGCCGCGCAGCTCCTGCTCCGTGAGGCTGGCCTTGCCGCGCAGGAACTCGTCGTACTTGCTCGAGAAGGCGCGCAGTGCGGTGTCTTCGCGCTGGAATTGCTGCAGCGCCAGCGTCATGCGGTCGAAGGCGTCGTCGGGGCGGCTGAAGATGTCGGCGCCGAAGACGCGCTTGAACTCGTCGGCGTAGGCCGCGCGCGAGAGCTTGTCGATCACCTCCTGCACGCTGGCGTTGGCCATCTCGAACGACGAGACGAAGGGCCGGGCGGCCTGGTCCTGCAGCGACGTGGCGCGGCCGTCCCAGAAGAAGCCGCCGGTGGGGGTGCCTTCGTCGTCGAAGTGGAAGGCGGTGTTGGTCGACAGGTAGCGGATGGAGGGGGAGGCGCGGCGGCCTTCCTGGTCGAGCAGCGGGCCGCCCAATTGCACCGCGAGCGCGTTGGGCGCGGCATGGCCGAAGTCGGCGCTGTGGCAGCTCGCGCAGGCCTGGCGCCCTGAAGCCGACAGCGACACGTCGTCGAAGATGCGGCGTCCCAGGGCGGCCTGGGCGGACATCGTGGCCGTGTCGGTGCCGCCGGCATCCGCCGGTGCGGCCGTGCCGCCCCCGCCGCAACCGGCCAGCAGCCATGCCGCGACGAGTGCGGCAGCCCAGGTCCACCCGCTGGTCTTCAACGCCTTCTCCTCCGTGAAAAACACCCCGCGAAGGGGTGTTGGCGATGTATTGCAAATGAGAACGGTTTTCAATAATAATAGCATCCGTCTTCATCGCCGCAAGCCGGCGCTCGCGCTTCGCACCTTCATGCACCTCCGCTTGCTTCAACCACAATGGCTGCCCCCGGCCGCGTCGCCCGCCCGACGTGGCTGCAGTCATTGAACCAAGAGCACCCAGAGGAGCACCCATGAAAGGCGACCCGCAAGTCATCGCGCACCTGAACGCCCAGCTGAAGAACGAGCTGACCGCCACCAACCAGTATTTCCTGCACTACCGCATGCTCAAGCACTGGGGCCTGGACCGGATGGCGAAGAAGGAATACGAGGAGTCCATCGGCGAGATGAAGCACGCCGACCGCCTCATGGAGCGCATCTTCATGCTCGACGGCCTGCCCAACCTGCAGGACCTGGGCAAGCTGCTCATCGGCGAGAACGTCCCCGAGATGCTCGACTGCGACCTGCAGGCCGAGCGCGGCGCCCAGGGCACCATCAAGGACGGCATCGCCCATTGCGAGTCGGTGCGCGACTACGTCTCGCGCGACATCCTGCAAGACATCCTCGACGACACCGAGGAGCACATCGACTTCCTGGAGACACAGATCGACCTGCTCGCCAAGGTCGGCCTGGAGAACTACCTGCAATCGCAGATCGGCGACCCCAGTTAGCGCAGCAGAGGTTCGACATGATTGTTTGCGTGTGCCGCCGGATTTCCGACCACCAGATTCGCCAGGCTGCCGCCGACGGGGCGCAAAGCCTCGAATGCCTGCAGTTCGAGCTGGGCGTGGCCACGCAATGCGGGCGCTGCGCCGACTGCGCGTCCAAGGTGCTGTGCGACGCACGCGCCGCTGCGCCCAAGTCGACGCACAACGCGATCGCCATCGTGCAGCCGCAGATGGCCTGAGGCCGGGCCCGCGCGCGGCGGGCTGCCTACAATCCCCGGCTCACGCACCTTGTCCGCGCCCGTGCCGCGCGGCAGCCACCATGCTCGACATCAACCTGCTGCGCCGCGACCTGTCCGGCGTCATCGCCCGGCTCGAAAAGCGCGAGTCGCCCCAGCGCTATCTCGACGTCGCTCGCTTCCAGGCGCTGGAGTCCGAGCGCAAGACCCTGCAGACCCGCACCGAGGAGCTGCAGGCGCGTCGCAACGGCCTGTCCAAGCAGATCGGCCAGATGAAGGGCAAGGGCGAGGACAGCTCGGCGCAGATGGCCGAGGTCGCCGGCATCGCCGACGAGCTCAAGGCGTCGGCCGAGCGGCTGGAGGGCATCCAGGCCGAACTGCACACCGCGCTGATGGCCGTGGCCAACCTGCCGCACGACAGCGTGCCGGTGGGTGCCGACGAGAAGTCCAACGTCGAGGTGCGGCGCTGGGGCACGCCGCGCAGCTTCGACTTCGCGCCCAAGGATCATGTGGACCTGGGCGCCCCGCTGGGCCTGGACCTGGACATGGGCGCGCGCCTGTCCGGCTCGCGCTTCAGCTTCCTGCGCGGCCCGATGGCCCGGCTGCATCGCGCGCTCGCCCAGTTCATGCTGGACACGCAGACGCGCGAGCACGGCTACACCGAGTGCTACACGCCCTACATCGTGAATCGCGAGATCCTCGAAGGCACGGGCCAGCTCCCCAAGTTCAAGGACCAGGCGTTCTGGGTCTACCGCGGCGAGCAGGGCGAGAGCGGCGAGGCGATCGCGGCGGGCCTCGAGCAGTACCTCATCTCCACCTCGGAGATCTCGCTGACCAACACGGTGCGCGAGCAGGTGCTTGCGGCCGACGCGCTTCCGATCAAGCTCACCGCGCACAGCCCGTGCTTTCGCAGCGAGGCCGGCAGCGCCGGGCGCGACACGCGCGGCATGATCCGCCAGCACCAGTTCGACAAGGTCGAGATGGTGCAGGTCGTGCACCCGGACCGCAGCTACGAGGTGCTCGAGGAGATGACCGGCCACGCCGAGGCCATCCTGCAGAAGCTGGGCCTGCCTTATCGCGTGGTCCTGCTGTGCACGGGCGACATGGGCTTCGGCAGCACCAAGACCTACGACCTGGAGGTCTGGCTGCCGGCGCAGAACACCTATCGCGAGATCAGCTCCTGCTCCAACTGCGAAGCCTTCCAGGCGCGTCGCATGCAGGCGCGCTTCAAGAACGCCCAGGGCAAGAACGAGCTGGTCCACACCCTCAACGGCTCGGGCCTGGCGGTGGGCCGGGCGCTCGTCGCGGTGCTGGAGAACAACCAGAACGCCGACGGCTCGGTCACGGTGCCGGAAGTCCTGCGTCCCTACCTGGGTGGCGAGGCCGTTCTGCGCCCCTGAGTGCGCTAGAATCCGCGGCTCGGCAGCGACCTGCCGAAGCCGCAAGAATCCTGGAGAGGTGGCAGAGTGGTCGAATGCGCCGGACTCGAAATCCGGTGTACGGTCATACCGTACCGTCGGTTCGAATCCGACCCTCTCCGCCAGGACATTGAACAAAGACGGGCCTTAGCAGCCCGTTTTTGTTTTGGAACCCCCCACAGAGCCCCTATACGGCGATCACGGGCACGGAGGTGTGCCCTGGGACCGGGCCGGGTATTCGCTGTGGCCCGCGCTGCGTGCATCGACAACACTCGGTTCTTGAGCGATCGAACGTGGGCCGCGAGCGGTGTCGTAGCGGCCCGCACGCGCCATTGTTGGTTCAGGGATGGACTTATGACGAAGACGAATCTTGCAGTTGTGCCAGATCGAGGTCGACCTTCGAGTGATGCGTTTGACGATCAAGCGACGATCCAGAAGTCGCTAACTGCCGAAGTCGTGATCGCGCTTTGCGGGCCGATGGGCACGCCATTGCACGAGGTGGCGCAGACATTTAAGCAACTTCTCGATGGCGCCGACTATGGCTATGAGAAGGTGACGATCATTCGCTTAAGCAATGAGATTCGCCGTCTCAGTGGTATCGGCTCCGAAGAACGGTCGATCGAAAGACTGATCGAAGCGGGCAATGAGTTGAGGCGTCAGCACGGGTCCGCTGTCCTAGCGCGGCTGGCGATCCAGCAGATCACGCTGGAACGAGAGGCGCTCCAACCACCCCCGACACCTCCTCAGGAACCAACACTTTTCGATGATGCAAGTGCCGATGCAGACGTGGTGATGCCAACGGTTTCGAGGAAGTGTTGCCACATCATCGACTCGGTAAAGCACATTGACGAACTGCGACTGCTGAGGTCTGTCTACGGCGACATGCTCCACGTGGTTGGGGTGTACTCGCCGATCGAGATGCGCGTCGAACGTCTCGAACGGCGGAAGGGGCCGTCGGATGAGATCCACCGTCTCATCGATCGAGACTCCGGTGAAGAGGTTGAGCACGGCCAACGCGTAGAGGAGACCTTTCCACAGGCTGACTTCTTTCTGCGCGTTGACTCCGCGACTGACAGTCAGCGGAAGGCGCGAGTCAGAAGATTTCTCGATCTCATGCTCGGTACGCGAATCTTGACGCCGACCGTACATGAGCGTGCGATGTACGCGGCGTTCTCGGCGGCGAGGAACTCTGCTTGCCTCTCCAGGCAGGTGGGAGCTGCAATCACAAGCCAGAACGGCGAAATACTCGCCACGGGCTGGAACGATGTACCTAAGCCATTCGGGGGGCTATACGAGTCGGTCGACCAAGGCGCCTCACCGGACGACGACAGGCGATGCTGGAACATGGACGGCGGCAAATGCTTCAACGATGAGGAGAAAACGGCCATCGCACATGCGGTAGTCGGAAGGCTCATTGAGCGAGGCATCGTCGTCAGTGAGCAAAAGCAGGCTGCGTTCGATGCGATACGGCATGACTCGCAATTGCGCAGTCTGATTGAGTTTTCGCGCGCCGTTCATGCCGAGATGCACGCCATCCTCAACGCAGGCGCCACTCAAGGTGACAAAGTTCGCAACGGCAAGCTCTTCGTCACCACCTACCCATGCCACTCATGCGCACGCCACATCGTTGCTGCGGGTATCAGGGAGGTTTACTTCCTTGAGCCCTATAGGAAGAGCCTGGCGACGAAGTTGCACGCCGACGCGATCACGGAGCGCGAGTCAGAGGAGGACCTCGTTCGCGTCATGCCGTTCGATGGGGTGGCCCCATCGCGCTTCCTGAGGTTCTTCTCGACCCACGATGGTGGTCGAAAGGACAAGCAGGGCCGCATGCGTGTACGAGAGGCGTATCCAGTCACTGCAATCACACTCGAAGCCATACCAACGCTTGAGTCGTTTGCGGTGCGCACTCTAAAATCCCAGGGACTGTCGGCGACTGGCGATGGCGCAACAGCCCAGCAAGAGTAGAAGATCAAGGGGAACGTCATGGAACAGGACAATCAGATGTCGCTCAAGTTCGATTCGGGGCACGTACCTCTTGATGAAGAAGCGACTCCGAGCGCGGCCATGAGCCAAGAGAAAGGACGCAAACAGATCGTCCTCCCTCAAGGTGGGACTGTGATTGCGTTCCCAGCGTCGTTGTCCTCGGTGCCAAGCAAGACTGAAGTTGCGGGCGGCCTGCTTGATCGGGTCCTGCGGCGCGCCAAATTGTTCTGACCTCCACTGCGTTGCGTAGGTCCGCTTGTGCGCAGCGACCCGGACACCCCATTCCTCATGCTCCCAGCGCCAACGAGCTTCGTCAGAGAAGGTGACTGCGAATCGCAGGCGCAGGTACGCCTATCGACGGGTTCTTTGAGGGGCGCGCCTGGAATGCGGCCGGTGACCTTTAGCGCAGCAGCCGCGGCTGAGGCAGGCTCCGCCAAGGTCTGAGGTGCTGCGCGGCTTGGCGCATGTCGCTGCCGCGCGCCCGCCATCGCATCCCCTCGCTATCCCGGTGGAGATGTGAGCGGAAGGTTGCCGTGGACCTTCGAAGCCAAGTCGCGCGCTACGCGAACGAGCTCGCGCGCCGACTCAAGGTAGGCCTGTGCTGCCTGGAAGAGGGGCTGCCCATCGATGGTGAAGTCGCTCCACAAAGGTTCCGGCACGCGGGCTGCCACCTCGCCGGCCGCTGCGGGTCGAATCACCGACGCTGGGACTGGATTAGTCGGCCCGCCCACGCACGTCACACCGAACATGGTGTTGATCGTGACCCTCACATCGGCGACGCCCTTTCGGTGGGCGACGACGTCGCGCGCTTGGCTCAGCGCGAGGCCTCGAAAGGCGTCCGACGTCGACTTGAATTCATCGTGGAACGCTTGCCGCCGTGCCTGCTCGGCAGGATCGAGCAGGCGAAACCAGGCCTTGATCGCAGGATGTCCCTTGTCGGCACCGAAGCAGCATTTGATGAGTTCCGACACGCTTCGCGTCGTGACTAAAAAGGCGTCCAGGTGCGGGTAGATCTTCCTCTGCCAGCCAGTGTCGACAATGGTGCCAGCCGCCTGCATTGCGACCTCCTGGGCTGTCCATCGAGGGGGCTCCACGGCCCTGGCCATCTGCATGAAATGGAATGCTGCGTGCTCGATCTTGAGATCGATCCCCGCCCACAGCGCTTCATGCATGGGAAAGTCCTAGCGGCCCTTCAGATCGCGGAGCGGATGGTCTCAACCCACGCGCTGAGCTGCTCAAGGGCGGCGCCCACCTGCGGGATGGTTTCCAGCGCAGTCCGCGCGCCACCGACGAGCCCGCGGAGCTTCGATGCGTTCGGCTTCGGCTTTTGCACCTCGGCCTTGATCTCGGTGAGCACCTCCTCGATCTCGGCACGCTCACCTGCCGCGAGAGACGACGCGACCACCGCCTGCACGAGGGACTCGATCGCGCGGACCACGTCCGCCGGCACGCCAACCGTATTGGTCTGCTGAACGGCGGCCGTCGACCCCGCGCCGGTCTGGATGGAGCCCACCGGCGCGCCGATGTTGAACGTGTTGCTCATGACGGAGCGGGCACTCGCGCCGGTGTTCGCCATGCCCGCCACCAGCATCTGGATTCTGGCCCGGTACGCGGCCTGCTCCTGGTCCAGGGCCGTCCGAGCTCCGGGAAGGTCAAACGATCTGCTGAGTCGCTGCTCGATCGAGTGGAACTTCTCATCCCTGGCCGCGATGATCCGCTCACCTAGATCCGACAGCTGTGCCGCGAATAGCTGCTGGAGCTGGGAGGTGCGCTGCACAGCGTCGGACGCTGGTTCGACCCCTTGCGCTGTAGCCAGCGAACCGAACATCTGCGCGGCGGAGTCCTGGATCGTCTCGGCTGCCAGCCTATCGAGCTGCAGCAGGTGCACGCTGGAAAACATGAGCCCCTTCACATTCAGGTCGGCAGCCAGGCCCCTGGCTTTCTCGCCGAACGCGTGGAGGGCTCGGTCGCGAGCGATTCCGGAGAGAGTGACGAAGCTGGAGACGGTGGCGTCGGTGAGCATGCTGCGGCGAGGCGGGAAGACGTTGCCGCAATGGTAGCGAGGCGAGCGCTCGTGTCCTGGCGGACGAAATGGTGGAACGCCCAGTCGGCTGCCCGCAACGCGAGCAATGGCGCGGGGCTTGACAGCGACCCTCTCCGCCAACGACAACGGGCCCACGGGCCCGTTTTTCATTCCTCCCGCGACACCTGCCTGCGCCATTCCCATGGCGCCTGCGGCTGCGCATCGACCCACAGCCCGCGGCGGTGCTGTCGTGCCTGCGCTTGCAGCGCGTGCAGCGGCGACGAGGGCGATGTGTAGCGCTCGAACACCCAGGCCATGCCGCTGCGGACCTGCTCGGTGCTGGCGTCCGCTCCCTGGCAGCGGACGTGCGCCACCGCACGCCCATACCGATCGACAACCGTCGGTCGCACCTCCACCGCCTGTCGAAAGCACAACGCCGACAACTGCCGCCGGCTTCGCTGGCCGAATCGCTGCCCTCGCTCGGGTGCATCGATCTCCGCCAGGCGGACCGCGATCGTGGTGGAAGGCCGATGTGCGGCGTGGCAGCGCGCCTTCAGCGTGTCGCCATCACTGACGGCGATGACCGTGCAAAGCAGAAGCGGGGAGAGCATGGCGCCATCGTAGATGGCGCGATGGAGAGCCGGCTACCGGCTGGGGAGGGTGTCCGGCCCGGTGTCGCGCACGCTGTCGTACCGCGACTCCTCCTCCGAATCGAGCACCACCTTGCAGTACCACGCCTGCGGATGCCCGATCTCCTCCAGCTCGCCCGGCCGCGTTTCCACGCCCACCAGGACCAGCGCGTCGCCGCCCACCCGGCTGATCCGCGCGCATTCCATCCCGTCGACCGGGCAGGAATCGGCGGCGCTCCATAGCCGCGCGACGTTCTTGCGCTGGCAAGGCGCCTCGGGCACCGGCGGGCCGAGGTTGACGGTGTCGATCGTGAGGTAGCCGCGAACCGGCGTCGCCGCGCGGATTTCCTCGGGCTGCAGTTTCACGCCTTCGCGGCGGAGGCAAACGACATCGACCAGCATGGGGTGAATTTTGCAAAGGAAGGCTCGCTTGCGCTTCCCCTTGTTCGTGGGGAATGGAAAACGCACGGCCCCCCTTCACGCATCTTTACCCCTCGGCCACCCCAGCTTCACCCCCCACCGCGACCATGCCGTCCATGGGCTCACGGCCCGTGTTCAACAGGAGCGAAGCAATGAGCAGTTCAGTCATGGTCCCCGGTCAGGCTGCATCCCACGCGCGGCGCAGCCTGCGCTGGCTGGTCGCCGGCGTGGTGCTGGCGATCGCTTCCACCATTGCCTTGTCGGCCTGGGCCCAGAACCGTCCCGGCGGCCACCACGGCGGCATGGACGGCTCCGGCATGATGATGTTCGGCGGGCACGGCCGCGGCCTGGACCGCATGCTCGACGGCATCAACGCCACCGACGCCCAGCGCGCCCAGGTCAAGCAGATCGCCCAGCAGGCGGCGGCCGACCTCAAGGCCCAGCACGAAACGACCCGCGCCCTGCGCGAGAAGGCGGCGCAGATCTTCACTGCGCCCACCGTCGATGCCGCCGCGGCCGAGTCGGTGCGCCAGCAGCTGCTCACCCAGCACGATGCCGCCAGCCGCCGCATGCTGCAGGCCATGCTCGACATCAGCCGGGTGCTGACGCCCGAGCAGCGCGCCCAGCTGGGCGAGCAGATGAAGCAGCGCCACGAGCACATGCTGGAGCGCATGCGCCAGCACCGCGAGCAGCAGCAACCGAAGCAGTGAGCGTCAGCGCACCCCGTCGCCCGGCGCCACGTCCAGCGTGGCGTCCGCCGGCGGGGACTTGCGCAGCTTGAGCAGGCGCGGCAGGACCAGGATCACCACCACCACCGCCAGCAGCGTCAGCGCCATCGGCCGCTCCAGGAACACCGTCCAGCGCCCCTCGCCGATCGACAGCGCGTTGCGCAGCTGGGCCTCGGCCAGCGGTCCCAGGATCAGCCCGACGATGACCGGCGCGGTCGGGAAGTCGAAGCGCCGCATCAGCACGCCCATCACGCCCACCGCGTACATCAGGAACAGGTCGAAGGCGCTCTGGCGCATGCCGTAGACGCCCACCGTCGCGAAGATCAGGATGCCGGCGTACAGCTGCGGCTTGGGAATCTTCAGCAGCTTGACCCACAGGCCCACCAGCGGCAGGTTGAGGATCAGCAGCATGACGTTGCCGATGTACAGCGACGCGATCAGCGCCCACACCAGGGTCGACGAGGTCGTGAACAGCTGCGGGCCGGCCTGGATGCCGTAGTTCTGCAGCGCCGACAGCAGGATCGCGGCCGTCACCGAGGTCGGGATGCCCAGCGTGAGCAGCGGCACCAGGGTGGCCGTCACCGCCGCGTTGTTGGCCGCTTCCGGCCCCGCCACGCCCTCGATGGCACCGGTCGAGCCGAATTCCTCCTTGTGCTTGGACAGCTTGCGTTCGGCGGCGTAGCTCAGGAAGGTCGGGATCTCGGAGCCCCCCGCCGGAATGGTGCCGAAGGGAAAGCCGATCGCCGTGCCGCGCAGCCAGGCCGGCCAGGAGCGGCGCCATTCCTCGCGGGTCATGTGGACGCTGCCCATGCGGTTCATCGACGACTCGCCCTTGCCCTCGTACAGCGCGGTGTAGAAGGCCTCGCCGACGGCGAACAGGCCCACCGCGATCAGCACCACCTCGATGCCGTCGAGGAACTCGGGCACGCCGGCGCTGTAGCGCGCCTGGCCGCTGATCTGGTCGATGCCCACGCAGCCCATGGCCAGGCCGATGAACAGCGCCGTCATGCCGCGCAGCGTGCTCTGGCCGAGCACCGCGCTCACGGTGGTGAAGGCCAGCAGCATCAGGCAGAAGTACTCGGGCGGCCCCAGCTTGACCGCGAAGTCGGCGACCACCGGCGCGAAGGTGGTCACGAGGATGGTCGCGAGCGTGCCCGCCACGAAGGAGCCGATCGCCGACGTGGCCAGCGCCGCGCCGGCGCGGCCGCTCTTGGCCATCTTGAAGCCCTCCAGCGCGGTCACCATGGTTCCCGTCTCGCCCGGCGTGTTGAGCAGGATGGAGGTGGTCGAGCCGCCGTACATGGCGCCGTAGTAGATGCCCGCGAAGAAGATCATCGACGCGGTCGGCTCGACCTGCGAGGTGATGGGCAGCAGCATCGCCACGGTCACGGCCGGGCCGATGCCCGGCAGCACGCCGATGGCGGTGCCGATCGCGCAGCCGAGAAAGGCCCACATCAGGTTGATCGGGGTGCCGGCCGTCGCGAAGCCGTGCAGGAGTTGGGTCCAGAGATCCATGAGACGCCTCCCTCTCTCAGATCCAGCCGCCGTCGGTGACGCCCGGCAGGTTGATGGCCAGCAGCTTGGTGAACATCCAGAACACCGGCAGCGAGATGAGCAGGCCGGTGACCAGGTCGATCACGGTCTGCTTCACGTCCCCCGCGGGCTTGCCCTCGGACAGTCGCAGGCCGCGCACGGCCAGCACGAAGCACAGGCTGCAGCTCAGCACGAAGCCGATGGTGGTGATGAGCGCCGCGTTGGCCAGCACGCCGGCCGAGAGCCAGGCGAAAGCGACCCAGTCGGCGCGCGCGGCGCCCGAGGGCGTCTCCATCACGCGAAAGCCGCCGGTGCGGGCCTCCCAGATCAGCCACGCGCCGCACACCAGCAGCACGACGGCGACCACCCAGGGCAGGAAGTTGGGCCCGACGCCCGAGTAGCCGGCGGTCGACGAGATCGACGCCGCCCCCCAGGCCATGAAAGCCGCGACGGCGATGGCGCCGACGCCGATCAGCGTCTGGTGACGCGTGGAAGCGTTGGATTCGGACATGTCCCCTCCGAAGCGGTACGGGGCGGGGAGGCCCATGCCTCCCGCCCTCGGTCGCGTTTGTACTCTCGAAAAAACGGTCAGACCATTCCGGCCTTGACCATCGTCGCGCGCAGGCTCGCGAATTCCTTGTCCACGAATTCCTCGAACTCCTTGCCCGACATGACGGCCGGGGTCCAGGCGTTCTTCTCCATGGCTTCGGCCCAGGACTTGGTCTTGAGCGCCTTGAGGACCATGTCGGTGAGCGCCTTGCGCTGATCGGCGTTGATGCCGGGCGCCGCGTACACGCCGCGCCAGTTGCCGATCTCGACGTTGATGCCTTGCTCCTTCAGCGTGGGCACGTCGATGCCCTTCAGGCGCGACGCGGAGGTGACCGCGATCGCCTTCATCTTGCCGCTCTCGATGTACTGCTGGAACTCGCTGTAGCCGCTGCCCCCGACGGTGACGTTGCCGCCCAGGATGGCCGCGGTGGCCTCGCCGCCCCCCCGGAACGGCACGTAGTTGATCTTCGCCGGGTCGACGCCGACCTCGCGGGCGATCATGGCCGCGGCGATGTGCTCGGTGGAGCCGCGCGAGCCGCCGCCCCACTTGACGCTGCCCGGATCCTTCTTCATCTGCTCGACCACGTCCTTCATGGACTTGAGCGGCGAGTTGGCCGGCAGCACGAACACGTTGTATTCGCTGGTCAGGCGCGCGATCGGCGTGGCCTGCTTCAGGTCCACCGGCGGCTTGCCGGTGATGATGCCGCCCAGCATCACCGCACCCATGGTCATGAGCGCGTTCGGGTCGCCCTTGCTCGAGTTGACGAACTGGGCCAGGCCGATGGCGCCGGCGGCGCCGCCCTTGTTCTCGTAGGTGACCGAGGAGGCGACCCCCGACTCCTGCATCGCCTTGCCGAGGGCGCGGCCGGTGGTGTCCCAGCCGCCGCCGGGGTTGGCGGGGATCATCATCTTGACGTTGGCGGCGGCCAGGGCCCGCAGCGGCAGCGCGCCGGCGGCCGCCAGGGCGGCGAGGGACTTCAGGAAGGTGTCGCGACGCATGCTTGTCTCCTGTCGGTGTGAACTGCTGATGCGGGCATCTTGCGTGCCCAGGCTGTCAGTCCGCTGTCCAAGCCATGAGGGCAAATGCTAATGTCGCCGGCATGAAGCTGCTCCTGGTCGAGGACGATCCGGCCATGCAGGCCACGCTGCAGCGCGCGCTCGAGCGGCGCGGCATGCAAGTCGTGACCTGCGGCGACGGCGCACGGGCGCTCGAGCGCTGGCGTGCGGGCCTGCCCGACGTGGTCGTGCTGGACCTGAGCCTGCCGGGGCTCGACGGCCTGCAGGTGCTCGAGCAGGCGCGCGCCCAGGCGCTCAAGGCGCCGGTGATCATCCTCACCGCCCGCGGCGCGGTCGGAGACCGCATCCTGGGCCTGAACACCGGTGCCGACGACTATCTCGCCAAGCCCTTCGACCTGGACGAGCTGGAGGCGCGCATCCGCGCCCTGGCGCGCCGGCCGTCCGGCACGGCGCCCGGCCTGCTCGCGGCAGGTGCGCCCGAGTTCTGCGGCATGCGCAGCGACCCCGACAGCGGCGCGGTGTACTTCAACGGCACGCCGATGGAGCTGGCGCCGCGCGAAGCCGCCTTGCTGCGCGCCCTGCTGGCCAAGCCGGGCCACGCCGTCGCCAAGGAGCGCCTGTTCGAGCTGGTGTTTCCCGGCGAGCCCGACGTTCACTACGAGGCGATCGAGGTGGTGGTCTACCGGCTGCGCAAGAAGCTGTCCGACACGGGGGTCGAGCTGGTCACCCTGCGCGGACTGGGCTACCTGCTGAAGGCGCACGCATGAGAGGGGCAGGCGTTGCCCACCGGCGGTCGCTGCGCCGGCAGCTCCTCGTGGGCATCCTGCTGCCGGTGCTGGCCATCGTGTCGATCAACACCGTGAGCCTGTATCGCCAGGCCCTGCGCGCCGCGGACACGGCCTACGACCGCACGCTGCTCGCATCGGCCAAGTCGATCGGCGAGCAGCTGCAGGTCGCCGACAGCGGCGATCGCGCCCAGCTGCGCGCCACCGTGCCGTATTCGGCGCTGGAGGCCTTCGAGGCCGACAACCGCAGCCGCATCTTCTACAAGGTGACGGGCTTCGCCGGCGAGATGGTGTCGGGCTTCGACGACCTGCCGCCCTGGCGCGGCAGCGTGCCGACCAAGGGCCCGTACGCCGCGCTGGTCGACTTCTACGACGACCGCTACCGCGACGAGCCGGTGCGGGTGGCGGTGCTGCTGCAGCCGGTCGCGGGCACGGCGGGCCAGGGCATGGCCACCATCCAGGTCGCCGAGACGCTGGAGCTGCGTCGCACGCTGGCGCGGCAGATCCTGGTCGACACGCTGTGGCGCCAGTTCGCGCTGGTCGTGGTCATCGCCGGCGTGGTGGTGTGGGTGGTGCAGCGCGTGACGCTGCCGGTGCGGCGGTTGAGCGCGCAGTTGGCCACGCGCAGCGAAGGCGACCTGGCGCCCATCGGCGCTCCCGACGCGCCGCGCGAGCTGCTGCCGCTGGTCGACGCCACCAACCAGGTGATGAGCCGGCTGCAGCGCCTGCTCGAGAACCAGAAGCGCTTCGTGCGCGACGCCTCGCACCAGCTGCGCACGCCGCTGGCGGTGCTGAAGACGCAGGTGCAGTCGGCGCGGCGCGGCGACCTGCCGCCCGACCAGGCGATGGCCGAGATCGCCACCACCGTCGAGCGCGCGACCACGCTGGCCAACCAGATGCTGGCGCTGGCCAAGGTCGAGCAGGCCCAGGCGCAGGGCCCGTTCGTGCCCCTGCCGCTGGCCGACGCGGTGAGCCAGGTCGCGCTCGACCTGTCGCCGCTGATCGCCGCCAAGGGGCTGGACTTCGAGCTGCAGGCCGAGCCGGTCCAGGTGCGCGGTCACGACTGGATGTTGCGCGAGCTGACGCGCAACCTGCTGGCCAACGCGGTGCGCGAGACGCCGGCCGGCGGGCGGCTGCTGGTCTGGGTGGGCACGGAGCAGGCCACGCCGGTGCTGCGCATCTCCGACAGCGGACCCGGGCTGCGTCCCGAGGTGGCCGAGCGTTTGTTCGAGCCCTTCCACACCGGCCATCCGACCGAGGGCAGCGGGCTGGGGCTGGCGATCTGCCGCAGCATCTGCGATGCGCTGGGGGCGGAGCTCCGTTTGTCCAACCGCGAGCCGACCGGACTCGACGCGGAGGTGAAGTTTCGCCCGTAGCCCGGGTGCAACCCGGGTCGCCGATCTGACCGGCAACCCGGGTTGCACCCGGGCTACACAGTTCTTTACTGTGTAGCGATGGGCACTTCACTGCCCGCCCCGAGCATCGCTAAGCTGCGTCCAGCGTTCAACCCATCCGCCATGTCCCGACTCCTGCTGATCGACGACGACTCCCGCCTCTCCGCCATGGTCGGCGACTACCTGCGTGCCGGCGGCTTCGACGTCGACACCGCCGGCACCCTGGCTTCGGGCCGCGAGCGCCTGGCCGCCGGTCCCTACGACGCGCTGGTGCTCGACCTCATGCTGCCCGACGGCGACGGTCTCGACCTGTGCCGCGAGCTGCGCGCCCAGGCCCGCACCCGCCACCTGCCGCTGCTGATGCTCACCGCGCGCGGCGAGCCGCTGGACCGCATCGTCGGCCTGGAGCTGGGCGCCGACGACTACCTGCCCAAGCCCTTCGAGCCGCGCGAGCTGCTGGCCCGCGTCAAGGCCTTGCTGCGCCGCGCCGCGCCGGCGCCCAGCGACGACGAGGTGCTGCGCTTCGGCCGGCTCGAGATCGACCTGGGCGAGCGCGTCGCCCGCCTCGACGGCCAGACCTGCGACCTCACCAGCCACCAGTTCGACTTGCTGGTCGTGCTCGCGCAAAGCCCGGGGCGCGTGCTCTCGCGCGACCAGATCATGGACGCGCTCAAGGGCCATCCGCTCGAAGCCTTCGACCGCTCCATCGACGTGCACATCTCGCGCATCCGCGCCGTGATCGAGGACGATCCCAAGATGCCGCGGCGGGTGCTCACCGTGCGCGGAGCCGGCTATGTCTTCGCAAAGAAGCAAGATGCCGATTCGTAGGGTGGGCTTCAGCCCACGCGGTGGTGGCCGTGGCAATGCCGCCGGCCCGCCATGAACACGCTCACCCTTCGCATCTACTTGACGGTCGTCGCCGTGCTGGCGCTGTTCGCCTTCGCCTCGGGCTGGGTCGTCCAGCGCCACCTGGAGCAGGAGCGCACCCGAGCCGAGTCGGCCCTGTCGGACCGCGTCGCCGCCTGGGGCGAACTGATCCAGCGCTCGCTGCCCGGCACCGAGGCGCCGCGCGACGAGCAGGCGGCGGCGCTGCGCGACTGGTCGCAGCGCCTGCGCCTGCCGCTCGCCCTCGACAGCGCCGGCGGCGATCGCATCGCCGCGTCGGAGTCCTTCCTGCGTCGCCAGGCCGATGGCCTCGGGCGCGGGCTGCCCATCCGGCTCGAGGACGGCCGCACGCTGTGGGTCATGCGCCCCGGCATGCTGCGCGGGCAAGGCGGCCGTGCCGACCAGCGGCCGCCACCCGGCGGGGCCTACGGCCCGCTGCCCTTCGTGCCGCCGAACTGGCCGCGCTCGGTCGGGCTGGCGATCATCCTGGTCGTGCTGTTCATCGCCGTCGCGGGCGGCGCCTGGCCGGTGGTGCGCCACCTCACGCGGCGGCTGAAGGCGCTCAAGCGCGGCATGGAGGTGTTCGGCACCGGCGAGCTGGGCCACCGCGTGGAAGTGACCGGCAACGACGAAGTGGCGGCCGTCGCGCGCAGCTTCAACGACGCCGCGGCCCGCATCGAGGCGTTGATGCGCTCGCAGAAGTCGCTGCTGGCCAACGCCAGCCACGAGCTGCGCTCGCCGCTGGCGCGCATGAAGATGGCGGTGTCGATGATCGACGCCGCCGCGCCTGACCAGCGCGAGCGGCTCAAGCGCGAGATCGACACCAACATCGCGGAGCTCGACGCCCTGGTCGAAGAGGTGCTGCTCGCAAGCCGCCTCGACGCGCTGCGCGACCTGGAGCATCGCGAGCGCGTCGACCTGCTGGGCCTGGCCGCCGAAGAGGCCGCGCGGGTCGACGCCACGCTCGAGCCGGCGCACGACGGCGCCGCGCTGTCGGTCGTGGGTGACGAGCGCCTCTTGCGCCGCGCCCTTCGCAATCTGCTCGAGAACGCCAAGCGCTACGGCGGCGACGAGGTCAGCGTCGGCGCCCGACGCGAGGGCGACAAGGTGGCGCTGCGGGTGAGCGACCGCGGCCCGGGTGTGCCGCGCGAGCTGTGCGAGCGCATCTTCGAGCCCTTCTACCGCCTGCCCGGCCATGCCGAGAAGTCGGGTGGGGTGGGGCTGGGCCTGAGCCTGGTCAAGCAGATCGCCGAGCGCCACGGCGGCAGCGTGCGCTGGGAGCAGCGCGACGGCGGGGGCAGCTGCTTCGTGCTGGTGGTCTAGCGGGAACGTCGCTTGCAACCCAGGGGCGTTCACCCCAGGGAGCTGCCATGAAGGCCCTTTGCTGGCACGGCAAGAAAGACATCCGCTGCGAGACGGTGCCCGACCCGAAGGTCGAGGATCCGCGCGACGCCATCGTGCGGGTCACCAGTTGCGCCATCTGCGGCTCCGACCTGCACCTGTTCGACGGCTTCATGCCGGGCATGAAGAGCGGCGACATCATCGGCCACGAGTTCATGGGCGAGGTGGTCGAGGTCGGCCCGGGCAACCGCAAGCTGCGGGTCGGCGACCGGGTGGTGGTGCCCTTCACGATCTGCTGCGGCGAGTGCGAGCAGTGCCGGCGCGGCAACTGGTCGGTGTGCGAGACCACCAACCGCAACAAGGACCTGGCGCAGAAGGCCTTCGGCCACACCACCGCCGGCCTGTTCGGCTACACCCACCTCACCGGCGGCTATGCAGGCGGCCAGGCCCAGTACGTGCGCGTGCCGTTTGCGGACGTGGCGCCGGTCAAGATTCCAAACGAGCTGACCGATGAGCAAGTGCTGTTCCTCGGCGACATCTTCCCCACCGGCTGGCAGGCGGCGGTGCAGTGCGACATCCAGCCCACCGACACCGTGGCCATCTGGGAGGCCGGCCCGGTCGGCCAGTTCTGCGCCCGCAGCGCGCTGCTGCTCGGCGCGGCCCAGGTGATCGTGATCGACAACGTGCCGGAGCGGCTGTCGATGGCCCGTGCGGGCGGCGCGACCACCATCGACTTCGACGAGGAAAGCGTGCTCGACCGGCTCAAGCAGCTCACCCGCGGCAAGGGCCCGGAGAAGTGCATCGACGCCGTCGGCATGGAGGCCCACGTGACACGCTCGCTCGACTCCATCGTCGACCGCGCCAAGCAGGCGGTGATGCTGGAGACCGACCGGCCGCACGTGCTGCGCGAGATGATCTACGTGTGCCGGCCCTGCGGCGTGCTGTCGATCCCCGGCGTGTACGGCGGACTGGTCGACAAGATCCCGTTCGGCGCCCTGATGAACAAGGGCCTCACCGTGCGGACCGGCCAGACCCACGTCAATCGCTGGACCGACGACCTGCTGCGACGCATCGAGGAAGGGCAGGTCGACCCGTCCTTCGTCGTCACCCACACGGTCCCGCTGGAACAGGGGCCGAAGATGTACGAGACCTTCCGCGACAAGCTCGACGGCTGCGTCAAGGTCGTGCTCAAGCCCTGAGGAGCGTGCGATGAACCGGACCTCGTCTTCCCATCGCCGCGCCGAGCGCGCGGACCGTGCGGCCCGCGCGCTGGGCTGGTTCAGCGTCGGCCTGGGGCTGGCCGAGCTGCTGGCGCCGCGCGCGCTCGGCCGCGCCATCGGCCTGCGCGACGGCGACGGGCTGCTGCAGGCCTACGGTTTGCGCGAGATCGCGACCGGCGTCGGGCTGCTCACGGCACGCAACAAGGCGCCGTGGCTGTGGGCACGTGTCGGAGGCGATGCGCTCGACCTGGCGACGCTCGGCGCGATGGCCGAGCCCAGGCGCGCCGGCACCGCCGCTGCCATCGCCGCGGTGGCAGGCGTGGCGGCGGTCGACGTCGCGACCGCCCGCGCGGTGCAGGTCCAGCGGCTCGTGCGCCGTCCGGTGCGCGACTACAGCGACCGCCGCGGCCTGCCGCTGCCGCCGCAGGAGATGCGCGGCGCGGCCTTGCTCGACTTCGACATGCCGGCCGACCTGCGCACCCCGGCGGCCCTGCGGCCGCTCGAATCGGCCTGAACCTGCCCGTTCGGCGATAAGCTCGGCCGGGTGACCTGCGGAGGACGCCCCATGGCCGACAAACCGTATGACGTGATCGTGTTCGGCGCCACCGGCTACACCGGCCGGCAGGCGGTCCTCGCGATGATGCACCGCTCGGCCACGCAGCCGCTGCGCTGGGCGGTGGCGGGGCGGCATGCCGACAAGCTCAAGGCCATGGTCGACGAGCTGGTGCCGGTCGCCCGCGAGCGGCCCGGGGTGGTGGTGGCCGACGCCACCAACGTCGAGTCGCTGCACGCGCTGGCGGCGCAGACCGCGGTGCTGCTCAACCTCGCCGGGCCCTACGCCGTGTGCGGCGAGTCGGCCGTGCAGGCCTGCATCGCCAACGGCACCCACCACCTCGACCTGACCGGCGAGACCTTCTGGGTGCAGCAGCTGATCGCGCGCCATCACCGGGCCGCGAAGTCCATGCACGTCAAGGTGATCCCGTGCTGCGGCTACGAGGCGCTGCCCTTCGACCTGGCGACGATGTGGATCGCCCGCGAGGTGCGCGAGCGCTTCGCCGAGGCCTGCCGCGAGGTGAAGATCGTGGTCAGCCTCACCGGCAAGCGCATCACCAGCATCAAGGATGCGGTGAGCGGCGGCACGGTGGCCTCGCTGCGCAGCCTGCTCGAGTACGACACCACCGACTGCGTGAAGAACCCGGCCTGCCTGCTGCCGGCAGACGCGCTCACCGCCAGCGAGGTCGCGCAGCGCAACGCCTACCGCTTCGTGCCGCACTTCGACGACGACGTGCAGGCGGTGACGGCGCCGACCATCCCCGCGCCCTTCGTCAATCCGCCCATCGTGTTGCGATCGCAGGCGCTGCTGGCCGACACCGGCTGGTTCTCGGGCGATTTCCGCTACCACGAGGCGCTCAACATGAAGAGCCTGGTGCCCAACGTGTCCTTCCTGCCCGAGGCCGCGACATTGCCGCTGCAGTGGGCGGCAGCCGCCTCGCTGGCCGCGCCGCTGGCCAACCTGAGCGCGGCGCTCGCGGGACCGCTGAAGTTCGAGCGCCAGCCGCTGCGCAAGCTGGCCGACTGGATCGCGCCCAAGTCGGGCGACGGTCCGAGTGAAGAGGTGCTGGCGCAGACCGGCTATGCGTTCGACATCTTCGCCTTGTCTGACAGCGGGCGAAAGCTGCATGCGCGGCTGGATGCGCAGGGCCACCCGGGGTACCGGTCGACGCCGGAGATGGTGGTCACCGCCGCTGTGGGCCTGGCGCACGGGACGCTGGGGCGCACGCCGCACTTCGGCATCGTGACACCGGCGACCGGCTTGGGGATCGAGGCGGTGGGGGCGATGCGCGAGGCCGGCCTCGTGTTCAGCATCGTGTCCTAGGAACGGTGCTCCGATCGCTGGACGCGGAACACCCACAGCAGGAAGCCGCACAGGCCGGTCGCCGCCAAGGTCAGTCCCGCCGTCGCCGCCGCCCAGAAGCCGGTGGCGCCGCGCAGCGGCGGAGGCGTCATTCCGGTGAGGTCGAACGCCACGAGGTAACCGCCACCCAGCCCCACGCCCCAGATCGCCGACGCATAGATCACCACCGGCACGGTCGCGATCTTGTAGGCGCGCAGCGTGAAGGCGGCCACGGTCTGGCCCGCATCGGCAATGTGGAACAGGATCACCCAGGCCAGCAGCGGCATCGCGGCGGCGATGATGACCTCGTTGTCGGTGTAGGCGTGCATCAGGCTGTCGCGCGACACGTACACCGCCGCACCCATGGCAGCGGCGATCATCAAGGCCACCTGCAGCCCGTGCCAGCCGATGCGCCGCGCATCGCGCGGGTCGTCGGCGCCGATGCGCTGGGCCACGAGCGTGGCGGTGGCGTTGGCCAGCGACAGCGGCATCATGAACATCACCGAGACGATGTTGACGGCGATCTGGTGGCCGGCCACCGGCGTCGGGCCGAGGCGCGAGATGAACAGCGCCATGAAGGTGAAGCCGGTCACCTCGATGCCGATCGACAGTCCCATGGGCAGGCCCAGGCGCAGCAAGCCGGCGAGGCTGGCACGGTCGGGCGGCGACAGCAGGTGGCCGCGCAGGCCGAAGCCGGCGTAGAACGGATCGCGGCGCAGCACCCACCATGCCGCGACGAGCTGCACGCCCATCACGATGGCCGTGGCGATGCCGCAGCCCTGCGCACCGAGCGCCGGGATCCGCAGCCCGCCCACGTCGACGCCGAACACCAGCACCGCGTTGAGCGGCACCTTCAGCAGCAGCGCGCCGAACTGCAGCGCCATCACGATCTTCGGCCGCGACACGGCGGTGTTGAAGCCGCGAAAGGCGGTGAACAGCAGCGCCGACGGCAGCGCGAAGGCCAGCGCATGCAGGTAGCCGCGCACCTTGGCCGCCACCTCGCCCTCGGCATGCGACAGCGCCAGGAAGGGCTCCGGAAACCGCAGCAGCGTGCAGCCGATGACCGACAAGGCCAGCGCCAGCCACATCGACTGGTGCAGTTGCCGGCCCGCCTCGGGGAGGCGTCCGGCGCCGAAGAGCTGGCCCGCGATCGGGCCGATCGCCAGCACCACCCCCATGAAGCCGACAAACACCGTGATGTAGACCGAGCTGCCGACGGCCAGGGCCGCGAGGTCGAGCGCGGCGTAGCGCGCCGTCATCACCGTGTCGACCGTGCTGAAGGCGAGCACCGCCAGCTGGCCGACGAACAGCGGCCAGGCCAGGGCGGCGATGCGGCGGGCGTCGTGGAGCAGGCCGGGTCGCGTGGCGGCAGCGGCGGCGCCGCTCAACCCGCCCGCTCCGGTGCCGCGTGCTCGAAGCTGTCGGGCGGCGGATGGTCGGCGCCGGTGGCTTCGCGGGCGCGCTCGGCGTAGCGGTTGAAGCGCCAGGCGGTGGCTTCCATGGTGATGCGGCGCCAGGTGGCCCGCTTCTCGGCCGGCGTCATCACAGGCCAGTGCTGGACCTCGTCGAAGGTGCGGCCGCAGCCCTTGCAGACGTTGTCGCCCTGGCTGGTGGAGCAGATGGCGATGCAGGGCGCGTCGGGCGTGCTGGCGTACCAGCCGAGCCAGGCGTCTCGCGCCTTGGCGGGCATGCTGTCCTCGTCGCAGGCGCTCTCGTGGTAGTACACCATCAGCGCGTAGACCTCGGCCAGCGCGCGCACCTCGGCGCACGCGGTGATGCCGTCGGGCGAGGGTCGACGTTCGCGCCACCAATTGATGGCGGACTCGATGTCGGTGATGTGGATGCCGGCCATGGACGCGCGAAAAAGGGCGCCAAGGATAGCGCCCTTTCAACGGCCCGCTGCCGCGGTGGTCAAGCCCCGAACTTGCCGGCCTGGAAGTCCTGCACCGCCTGGAAGATCTCTTCCTTGCTGTTCATGACGAAAGGCCCGTACTGCGCGATGGGCTCGTTCAGCGGATGGCCTGCGATGAGCAGCGCACGGGTGGCTTGCTGCGCATGCAGCACCACGCCGTCGCTGTCCTTCGCGTTGGCCAGGATGGCCATGCGCTGCTCGGGCACGCGGGTGTCCGCGCCGACGCCGACCTCGCCGCGATAGACGTAGACGAAGGCGTTGTGCGTGGCCGGCAGCGCCTGCTCGAAGTGCGAGCCGGCCTCGAAGTGAAGGTCGAGGTACAGCGGCGCGGTGGCGTCGCGCTGCACCGCCCCCGCCACGCCATGGCTTTCACCCGCGATGACGCGCGCCGTCACGCCCTCGGGCGTCGTGAACTGCGGAATCGACTCGCTCTGGATGTCGCGGTACCAGGGCGCGTTCATCTTGTCCTTGGCGGGCAGGTTGAGCCACAGCTGGAAGCCCTCCATGCGGCCTTCTTCCTGCTCGGGCAGCTCGGAGTGGACGATGCCGCGCCCGGCCGTCATCCACTGCACGCCGCCGTTCTGCAGCAGGCCTTCGTGGCCCGCGTTGTCGCGGTGACGCATGCGGCCGGCGATCATGTAGGTGACCGTCTCGAAGCCGCGGTGCGGGTGATCGGGAAAGCCGCCGATGTAGTCGTCGGGGTTGTCGGTGCCGAAGGCGTCGAGCATCAGGAAGGGGTCTAGGCGGCGCTGCAGCGGCTGCGTCAGCACCCGCGTCAGCTTGACGCCCGCCCCGTCGGAGGTCGCCATGCCGGCCACCAAGCGCTCGACCTCGCGCGGCCGGCTGACCGTGTCGGGGCGGATGAGCGTGGTGGTCGTCATGTCGAATCTCCTGTGTCGTGAGTCAATTGTCGGCCGGCGCTCAGGCGAGCACCGCTTCCTCGATCTGCGCCTGCGCCGAGGCCAGGGCCTTCTGCTCGGCGTCCGGACCCATCGCCAGGCCTTCGGCGTAGATGAACTGCACGTCGGTGAGGCCGATGAAGCCGAGGAAGGTCTTCAGGTAGGGCACTTGCGTGTCGGCGGGCGTGTTGCGGTACAGGCCGCCGCGGGTCAGCGCGACATAGACCTTCTTGCCCTGCACCATGCCGACCGGGCCCTTCTCGGTGTACTTGAAGGTGACGCCGGCGCGGGCGACCGCGTCGATCCAGTTCTTGAGCTGGGTGGGAACGCCGAAGTTGTACATCGGCACGCCCAGCACGATCACGTCGGCGGCGAACAGCTCGGCGATCAGCGCGTCGTCCAGGGCCACGCGGGCGGCCTGCTCGGGGGTGCGCTTGTCGGCGGGCGTGAAGAGGGCGGCCAGGGCGACTTCGTCCAGGGCCAGGTGGGGGGTGCGGGCCAGGTCGCGAACCGTGAGCTGCGCGTCCGGCTGGGCGGCACGCAGGCGCTCGACCATCGCGCTGGCAAGGCGGGACGACTGGGAGTTCTCGGCCCGGGCGGAGGAGTTCAGTTGCAGGATGTTCACGGTTCGGTCCTTGAAAGGGGTTGGTGATGAAGTGAATTTAGTTGTCCCAGAATCGAACCGGAAGACGGCGGATTGGATAACATTGTTCCGTCGATGAGACAGTAGGACGCCGTCATGCAGCTCGAACCGAACGACCTGATGCTTTTTGCCCGCGTGGTCGACGAGGGCAGTTTCAGCCGCGCCGCGACCCGGGTGGGGTTGCCCAAATCGACCGTGTCACGCCGCGTTGCCACCTTGGAATCGCAGTTGGGTGAGCGCCTGCTTCTGCGCACGACACGCAAGCTCACGGTGACGGACTTCGGCCACAGCGTGCTGGAACATGCCCGGCAAGTCGCGGCCGAAGTCGAGGCGGCGGCGTCGCTGGCCCAGCATCGGCAGATCGAACCCAGCGGCCGACTGCGCGTGTCCATGCCGGCCGACTTCGCCAACGTGGTGCTGGGGCAGATGCTGGCGGCCTTCATCGAGAAGCACCCGGCGATCTCGCTCGAGCTGGACCTGACGCCGCGCCGCGTCGACCTCATCGGCGAGAACTTCGACCTGGCGCTGCGCATGGGCGAGCTGGCCGACGACTCCTCGCTGACGGCGCGCCGCTTCGCGACCATGTCGGTCGGGCTGTACGCCTCGCCGGGCTACCTGAAGCGTCGCGGCATGCCGTCCGAGCCCGAGGCGCTGATGGAGCATGACGCGCTGCGCCTGCTCAAGCGCAACGGCGATCCGTTCGAATGGGTCCTGACACGGGGCGAGGCGCGCTGGGAGGGCATCCCACCGGGCCGCGCGACCGTGAATTCACCCGAGCTGCTGGCCCGGCTGGCACGCGCCGGCGCCGGGATTGCCTCCGTCAACGACCATTTCGCCATGCCTTATGTGCGCAGCGGCGAGCTCCTGCCGGTGCTGGAGGACTGGAGCCTGCCGGTGGCTTCGGCCTGGGCGGTGTTCCCGGGTCGGCGGCTGATGCCGGCGCGCACGCGGGTGTTCCTGGATGCGATCGAGGCCGAGTTCTCGGGGCCGCGCTGCCAGCGCGCCCACGACGAGGCGGTGGAGGAAAAGCGGCGCCTGCGCGCCAGCCGGGCTGCCTAGTACACCAGCCCCATCGCCTCGCGCACGTCGCGCATGGTCTCGCGCGCCTCGGTGCGAGCGCGCTCGGTGCCGACCTCGACGATCCAGTGGACCTGCTTGGGGTTGCTGAGGTAGGCCTCGGCCCGCTCGCGCCAGGGCTCCTGCTCCTTCTTGATCGCGTCGATGACCGGCTGCTTGCAATCGAGGCAGCCGATGCCGGCGGTGGTGCAGCCTTTCCAGACCCAGTCGCGCCGAGCCTGGTCGGAGTAGACCTGATGGAACTGCCACACCGGGCATCGCTCCGGATTGCCCGGGTCGCTGCGGTGGACCCGCGCCGGGTCGGTGGGCATGCGCTTGATCTTGCGCTCGACCTCGGCCGGCTCCTCGCGCATCGCGATGGTGTTGCCGTAGCTCTTGCTCATCTTCGCGCCGTCGAGGCCGGGCAGCTTGGTGACCTCGGTGTGCAGCGCTGCCGGCTCGGTCAGGATGGTCTTGCCGGTGCCCTTGAGGTGGCCCAGCAGCAGCTCGGTGTCCTCGGTGGTCCAGCCGGCGATGGCGGCCGCGGCCTTGTTGACCATCCCCTCGCCCTTGGCCAGCGCCTCGGCCGTGCCGGCTTCCTGGTAGTCGCGCCGCTGCTTCTCGAGGTAGCGCGCATCGTCCTTGGGCAGCTTGGCCAGCGCCGCGGCGATCTTCGCCTCGAAGCCGGGCGCGCGGCCGTACAGGTGGTTGAAGCGGCGCGCCACCTCGCGCGTGAGCTCGACGTGCGAGGCCTGGTCTTCGCCCACCGGAACGTAGGTGGCCTTGTAGATGAGGATGTCGGCCGCCTGCAGCAGCGGATAGCCGAGGAAGCCGTAGGTCGCGAGATCGCGGTCCTTGAGCTTGTCCATCTGGTCCTTGTAGGTCGGCACGCGCTCGAGCCAGCCCAGCGGCGTGCCCATGGACAGCAGCGTGAAGAGCTCGGCGTGCTCGGGCAGGCGGCTCTGGATGAAGATGGTCGCCTTCTCGGGGTCGAGGCCGGCCGCCAGCCAGTCGATCACCATGTCGTACACGGTGCGCTCGATCGTCTCGCGGTCTTCGTAGTGGGTGGTCAGCGCGTGCCAGTCGGCCACGAAGTAGAAGCAGTCGTAGTCGGCCTGCAGGCGAACCCAGTTCTTGAGGGCGCCGTGGTAGTGGCCGAGGTGCAGCGCGCCGGTGGGGCGCATGCCGGAGAGGACTCGCTGGTTCATCGCATGTGGCTCGCTGGGGGTCGTCGATTGTAGGTGGCGGATAAACTGCCGCCCGCCATGAAGAACATCGTGATCCTCATCTCCGGCCGCGGCTCCAACATGCAAGCCATCGTGCGCGCGTCGGTCAGCGAAGGCTGGAACGCGCGCATCGCGGCGGTGGTGAGCAACCGGTCCGATGCGGCCGGGCTGGCGTTCGCGCAGGAGCGCGGCATCGCGACGGCGGTGGTCGACCACAAGGGCTTCGACGGGCGCGAAGCCTTCGACGCCGAGCTCGCGCGTGTCGTCGAAGGTTTCGCGCCCGACGTGCTGGTGCTGGCCGGCTTCATGCGCATCCTCACGCCGGACTTCGTGAAGCGCTTCGAGGGCCGCATCCTGAACGTGCATCCGTCGCTGTTGCCGGCCTTCACCGGGCTGCACACCCACCGGCGCGCGATCGAGGCGGGCTGCAAGGTCGCCGGCGCGACGGTGCACGTGGTTACCGCCGAGCTGGACCACGGCCCCATCGTCATCCAGGCCGTCGTGCCGGTGCTGCCCGGCGACACCGAGGCGACGCTGTCGGCACGCGTCCTGGCACGCGAGCACGTGATCTACCCGCGCGCGGTGCGCTGGATGGTGGAGGGCGTGCTGCGGGTGCAGGACGGCGTGGTGCTGCACACCGGGGGCGAGTCGCAGCTGCTGGTCTAGAACAGCCCCGAGGCGATGTTGACCAGGAAGGCCAGCACGGTGGTGTTGAACACGAAGGACAGCACCGACTGCGCAAGCACCACCTGACGCATGCGCCGCGTCGTGATCGCCACGTCGGCGGTCTGCAGCGCGACCGCGATGGTGAACGAGAAGTAGAGGAAGTCGGTGTAGTGCGGCCGGAAGTCGACGTGGTCGCCCGGAAAGAGCAGGCAGCGGCCGCCGTCCTCGTCGTAGTACAGGCTCGCGTAGTTCAGCGTGAACAGGGTCGGCAGCAGCACCCACGAGCCGACGACGGTGAGCAGGGTCAAGCCGACCTGCCACGAGCCCGCGGCCCGGCCCGCCGACTTGGCCGCGGCGAATTCCAGCACGATGGCGGCGAAGCTCGCGAGGGCCGCCGCGACCACCACCACCGACACGGTGAGGGCGCCCTCGCTGTGCGCCAGCGCCGCCTTGCGCAGTCGCTGGTGGTCGGCGCGGACCATGGTCATCGCGATCAGGACGAGGTACAGCCACACGCCGACGTTCCAGCCGACGAGCGAGCGCGTGACCGCGCTGCCGTGCGGCCACCCGGCGCCGGCCATGACGCCCAGCAGCGCTGCGATGAGCATGCGCGGGCGGGCGCGAAAGTGATTGGCCAAGGGCATGGCGAGGCGGCTCGGGCGAATCGCGCAAGGATAATCGGCCGATGCATCCGAACGCATTGCTCGAACTCGCCACCGACCTGCTGCACCAAGTGATGCGCTTCGACGCACCGGCCGACGGCGTGGTCTCGGCGTTCTTCCGCCAGCATCGGGCGCTGGGTTCGCGCGAGCGCCACACCCTCGCCGAGACGACCTACGACGTCCTGCGCCACCGGGCCCTCTACCAGCATCTCGCGCAATCCGGCAAGGGCGAGATGGAGCGGCGCCTGGCCATCCTGGGCTGGCAAGGCAACGAGGGCTTTCTGCGCGCCGCGCTGAGCGAGAGCGAGCAGCAGTGGCTGGAGAAGGTGAAGGCAGTGGATCGGGCGTCCCTTCCGGAGAAGCTTCGCCACAACCTGCCCGAATGGCTGGCCGAGCCCCTGCATCGCGCGCTGGGCGAGGAGTTCTGGCCGCTGGTGGAAAGCCTGAATGAACCGGCCGCGCTGGACCTGCGCGTCAACACCTTCAAGGCCCGGCGCGAGGACGTCCTGGCCGCGCTCGGCGAGGCGCACATCGAGGCGCAGCCGACGCCGTATTCACCATGGGGCCTGCGGGTGGCGGGCAAGCCGGCGCTCAACAAGCTGGAGCTCTTCACCCGCGGCGACGTCGAGGTGCAGGACGAAGGCAGCCAGCTGCTGGCCCTGATGACAGACGCCAAGCGGGGCGAGATGGTGGTCGATTTCTGCGCCGGCGCCGGCGGCAAGACGCTGGCGCTGGGCGCGGCCATGCGCAACACCGGACGCCTGTACGCCTTCGACACCTCCGGTCACCGCCTGGCCGCGCTCAAGCCACGCCTCGCGCGCAGCGGGCTGTCCAACGTCTATCCGGTGCAGATCGCCCACGAGCGCGACGAGCGCATCAAGCGCCTGGCCGGCAAGATCGACCGGGTGCTGGTCGACGCGCCGTGCTCGGGGCTCGGCACGCTTCGCCGCAATCCGGACATGAAGTGGCGCCAATCGCTCCAGGCCGTGGCCGAGCTGCGCGAGAAGCAGGCCGCCATCCTGGACAGCGCCGCCCGCCTGGTGAAGTCGGGCGGACGGCTGGTCTACGCCACCTGCAGCCTGCTGGACGACGAGAACGAGGCGGTGGCCCGGGCGTTCACCGAGGCCCATGGGCGCGAGTTCAAGGTTCTGCCGGCCGCGGAGGCGCTCGCCAAGGCGCACGCCGGCACACCGGAAGCCCTGGTCCGTGACGAATTCCTGCGTTTGTGGCCGCACCGGCACGGCACCGACGGATTCTTCGCGGCGGTCTGGGAACGCGGTTGATCTTTTGGTGATCCACCGCAAATGGCGTGAATTGCGCCAGCGGTACACCGTAGTTTCCGAGGGGTATTCCCGGGGGGTGTCACCTACAATGGCAGGTCGCCGTCTGTGACGGCTCGAAGGCAAATCAATGAATTCTCTGATGTCGATTTGGGACGGCCTGGTCAGCTGGCTGGCGCACGGTCTGGTGCAGGCGTCGTGGTGGCAGGTCGTGCTGTTCACGCTGGTCACCACCCACATCACGATCGCGTCGGTCACCGTCTTCCTGCACCGTGCCCAGGCGCACCGCGCGCTGGACCTCGGCCCCATCCCCTCGCATTTCTTCCGTGTCTGGCTGTGGCTGATGACCGGCATGGTGACCAAGGAGTGGGTCGCCATCCATCGCAAGCACCACGCCAAGTGCGAGACCGAAGACGATCCGCACAGCCCGCAGACCTACGGCATCAAGAAGGTCCTGCTCGAAGGCAGCGAGCTCTATCGCACCGAAGCCAAGAACCAGCAGACGCTGGCCAAGTTCGGCCACGGCACGCCCGACGACTGGATCGAGCGCAACCTGTACAGCCGCTACACCTGGCAAGGCGTCGGCCTCACCCTCATCATCGACCTGATGCTCTTCGGCGCCATCGGCCTGGCGGTGTGGGCGGTGCAGATGCTGTGGATCCCGATCACCGCGGCCGGCGTCATCAACGGCATCGGCCACTGGTGGGGCTATCGCAACTTCGAAGCGCCCGATGCGTCGCGCAACGTGTCGCCCTGGGGCCTGATCATCGGCGGCGAAGAGCTGCACAACAACCACCACACCTATCCCACCTCGGCCAAGCTGTCGGTCAAGCCGTACGAGTTCGACATCGGCTGGGCCTACATCCGCGGCCTCGAGATGCTCGGCTGGGCCAAGGTGCGCAAGACGCCGCCCATGCTCAAGCTGGGCAACATCAAGCCGGTGGCCGACTCGCAGACGCTGGAGGCGGTCATCGCCAACCGCTACGAGGTGATGGCCAAGTACGCCAAGCAGCTCAAGGCCGCTTGCGGCGCCGAGCTGGCCCGGCTCAAGGCCGAGGGTGCCGAGAACACCGCGCGCTGGAAGGACATGGCCCTGGCCAAGCGCTGGCTGCATCGCGACGAAGACAAGATCCCTCACGAGGTGAAGAGCCAAGTCGCCAACGCCTGTGCCCAGAACGCCGCGCTGGCCAAGCTGGTGTCGATGCGCGAGGAGCTGCGCCTGCTCTGGACGCGCACCAACGTGTCGGCCGAGCAGCTGGTGGCCGACCTGCAGGCCTGGTGCAAGAAGGCGGAGGAAAGCGGCATCGCGGCGCTGCAGGAATTCGCGCTGAAGCTGCGCGCGGCGCACGCCTGAGAAGGCGGGTCCCGGGTTGCACCCGGGCTACGCAAACAAAAAACCCGCCATCGGCGGGTTTTTGTTTTGGAGCGAAGCGGATTACTTCAGCTTCGTTTCCTTGTACATCACGTGCTTGCGAGCCTTGGGATCGAACTTCATGATCTCGATCTTCTCGGGCGTCGTCTTCTTGTTCTTGTCGGTCGTGTAGAAGTGACCGGTGCCGGCGCTGGACTCCAGCTTGATCTTCTCGCGTCCACCTTTTGCCATGATCTGCTCCTAGTGGGGTGGGATTACAGCTCGCCCTTGGCGCGCAGGTCGGCCACGACGGCCTCGATGCCGACCTTGTCGATCAGGCGCAGCGCGGCGTTGGTGATGCGCAGGCGCACCCAGCGGTTCTCGGTCTCGAGCCAGAAGCGGCGGTACTGCAGGTTGGGCAGGAAGCGGCGCTTCGTTTTGTTGTTGGCGTGGGAGACGTTGTTCCCCACCATCGGGCGCTTGCCCGTGACTTGACAGACGCGTGCCATGACGCTTCTCCGTGTGAATCTGATTTCAGGAGCCGGATGCGAGGCTGCGAGCACCGCTTGCGTCGATGCGCTCGATCCGCAAGCGCGCAGCGGGCCTTCCGGCAAAGACCGCGATTATAGCCAGAAATCCCGCCCGGTCCATCCGGGCGGGGGTTTCACTGCTCCAGGAAGCGCTGCGCGTCGAGCGCCGCCATGCAGCCGGTGCCGGCACTGGTGATGGCCTGCCGGTAGACATGGTCCTGCACGTCGCCGGCGGCGAACACGCCCGGCACGCTGGTCATGGTGGCGAAGCCCTCGGAGCCGCCCTTGGTGGCGATGTAGCCGTCCTTCATCTCGAGCTGGCCCTTGAAGATGTCGGTGTTGGGCTGGTGGCCGATCGCGATGAAGCAGCCCTTGAGCGTGATGTCGTGCGTGCCGCCATCCTGCGTGCTGCGGATGCGCACGCCGGTCACGCCGGAAGCGTCGCCGAGCACCTCGTCGAGCGTGTTCCACAGGTGCAGCTGCATCTTGCCGGCGGCCACTTTCTCCATCAGCTTGTCGACCAGGATGGGCTCGGCGCGGAACTTGTCGCGACGGTGGATGAGGTGGACCTTGCTGGCGATGTTCGACAGGTACAGCGCCTCCTCGACCGCGGTGTTGCCGCCGCCGACCACGCACACGTCCTGCTCGCGGTAGAAGAAGCCATCGCAGGTCGCGCATCCGCTGACGCCGCGGCCCATGAACGCCTCTTCGGACGGGAGGCCGAGGTACTTCGCCGAGGCGCCGGTGGCGATCACCAGCGCATCGCAGGTGTAGGTGCCGGCGTCGCCCTTGAGCGTGAACGGTCGCCGGCTCAGGTCGACGTGGTTGATGTGGTCGAACACGATCTGCGTCTGGAAGCGCTGGGCGTGCTTGAGGAAGCGCTCCATGAGGTCGGGGCCCATCACGCCGTCGACGTCTGCCGGCCAGTTGTCGACGTCGGTGGTGGTCATCAGCTGGCCGCCCTGGGCGATGCCCGTGACCAGCATGGGCTTCAGGTTGGCGCGGGCCGCGTAGATGGCAGCGGTGTAGCCGGCCGGGCCGGAGCCGAGGATCAGGACCTTGGCGTGCTGGGTGGTGCTCATGGGAAAGACGATCGTGCGAAGGATGAATGACGCGCGAGTCTGACATGGGGTTGTCTCGCGCTGGCGTCAACGCCGCCAATGGTGACAATAGCGAAATTGTAGAAAGCGTGACATCTGCACGATCACGCCCCGACAATCGCCAAAACAACCGCGCAGGAGCTTCACGTATGGCAATGCTTTCGAACCTCGACCTGATCCGGCGTGTGCCACTGTTTTCCATGCTCACCAACGACCAGGCGCAAGGCATTGCCGACAGCGTCGTGAAGCGCCGCTTCAGGCGCGGCGAGATCATCGTCGAGCACGGGCGCAAGTCGAACGCGCTGTTCATCCTGCTCACCGGCCGCGCCCGCGTGCTCACCGCCGACTCGCGCGGCCGCGAGGTGATCCTGGCCGTGCTGCAGCCGGGCGACTACGTCGGCGAGATGAGCCTGATCGACAACGAGCCGCATTCGGCCACGGTGCGCGCCGAGGTCCAGACCGACATGCTCATCCTCGGCCGCGCCGAGTTCGCGCGTTGCCTGCCCGAGAACTCCAGCCTGTCCTACGCCATCCTGCGCGGACTGGTGCAGCGGCTGCGCAACGCCGACCGCCAGATCGAATCGCTGGCCCTGCTCGACGTGTACGGTCGCGTCGCGCGCACCCTGCTCGACATGGCCGAGACCGACGGCGAGACCAAGATCATTCGCAACAAAGTGTCTCGACAAGACCTTGCCAAGGTCGTCGGCGCCTCGCGCGAAATGGTCAGCCGCGTCATGAAGGACCTCGAGGAGCGTGGCATGGTGGAGACACAGGAGAACGGCTCCGTGATCATCAAGGAGCGCCTGGTCAATTGATGGCGGCGCCGAGGGCCGCATCGGCCACAATCGGCGCATGACGTTTCCGCTCGGTTCGCTCCGGTCCGACACCGGGGCTTCTTCCGCCGCTTCCACCTCGTCCGGCACCTACACCCGCAGCAACGCGGCCCCTTCCGGCGACGGCCATGTGCACCCCAGCTGGAAGTCGCAGCTGCTGCTGCTCGCGGGCGGCGTGGCCTGGCTGCTGGCGTTGCTCGCGATGCTCACGCACAGCGCCGCGGACCCCGCCTTCTCGACCTCCGGCAGCATGCCGCTGGCGCAGAACAAGGCCGGCGCGCTGGGCGCATGGTTCTCCGATCTCGCGTACTTCCTGCTCGGCTACTCGGCCTGGTGGCTGATGGCCATCACGCTGCGCGCCTGGCTGGGCGGGCTGGCGCGCGCGCTGCGTGGTGACGCGGCGCCGGCCTCGGCCAAGCCGCAGTGGCTGTTCTGGGTCGGCGTGGTGCTGCTGCTGGTGGCCAGCACCTCGCTCGAATCGACGCGCATGTACCACTGGGAGGCGCGCCTGCCCGGCGGGCATGCCGGTGGCGTCCTGGGCTACATGCTGGGCCCGCTGAGCAGCGACCTCATCGGCTTCGCCGGCTCGGGCGTGCTCTGGATCGCTGCGCTCGTCGCAGGACTGGCGATGGCGTTCCGCTTCTCGTGGGTGCGCGTGGCCGAGGGCATCGGCACCTGGGTCGAGTCGTTGCGTGAGCGCCGCGTCGAGCGCATCGAGCGCGCCGAGGACATCCGCCTGGGCGAGCAGGCGCTGCGCGAGCGCGAGCAGGTGGTCGAGGTCGAGCACCAGTGGCAGGAGGATCACGTGCCCATCGTCATCGAGGCGCCGGTGGTCGAGGTGCCCAAGAGCGAGCGTGTGGTCAAGGAGCGCCAGAAGCCGCTGTTCACCGAGCTGGCCGACACCAAGCTGCCGCAGGTCGACCTGCTCGATGCCGCGCCCGGCCGCATGGAGACCGTCACGCCCGAGACGCTCGAGATGACCTCGCGGCTGATCGAGAAGAAGCTCAAGGACTTCGGCGTCGAGGTGCGCGTCGTCGCGGCCTCGCCGGGTCCGGTGATCACGCGCTACGAGATCGAGCCGGCCACCGGCGTGAAGGGCGCGCAGATCGTCAACCTCGCCAAGGACCTGGCGCGCAGCCTGAGCCTGGTCAGCATCCGCGTCGTCGAGACCATCCCCGGCAAGACGACGATGGCGCTGGAGCTGCCCAACGCCAAGCGCCAGACCATCCGGCTGTCGGAGATCCTCGGCTCGCAGGTCTACAACGACGCGGCGTCGCAGCTCACCATGGGCCTGGGCAAGGACATCGTCGGCGCGCCGGTGGTCGCCGACCTCGCCAAGATGCCGCACTGCCTGGTCGCCGGCACCACCGGCTCGGGCAAGTCGGTGGGCATCAACGCGATGATCCTGTCGCTGCTGTACAAGGCCGAGGCGCGCGACGTGCGCCTCATCCTCATCGACCCGAAGATGCTCGAGATGAGCGTGTACGAGGGCATCCCGCATCTGCTCGCGCCGGTGGTCACCGACATGAAGCAGGCCGCCAACGCGCTCAACTGGTGCGTGGGCGAGATGGAGCGGCGCTACAAGCTCATGAGCAAGATGGGCGTGCGCAACCTGTCGGGCTACAACAAGAAGGTCGCCGAGGCGGTAGAGAAGGGCCAGCCGCTGCCCAACCCGTTCAGCCTCACGCCCGAGCAGCCGGAGCCGCTGGAGCGCCTGCCCTTCGTGGTGGTGGTGATCGACGAGCTGGCCGACCTGATGATGGTGGTCGGCAAGAAGATCGAGGAGCTGATCGCGCGCCTGGCCCAGAAGGCCCGCGCCGCCGGCATCCACCTCATTCTCGCCACGCAACGGCCCAGCGTCGACGTGATCACCGGCCTCATCAAGGCCAACATCCCGACCCGCCTGTCGTTCCAGGTCTCGAGCAAGATCGACTCGCGCACCATCCTCGACCAGATGGGTGCGGAGGCGCTGCTGGGCCAGGGCGACATGCTCTACCTCACGCCCGGCGGCGGGCTGCCGGTGCGCGTGCACGGCGCCTTCGTGAGCGACGAGGAGGTGCACCGCGTCGTCAACTACCTCAAGAGCCAGGGCGAGCCCAACTACATCGAAGGCATCCTCGAAGGCGGCACGCTCGACGGCGAGGGCGGCGACATCATGACCTCCGACATGCCCGGCGGCGGAGGCGGCGAGAACGACCCGATGTACGACCAGGCGGTGGCCGTGGTCCTGCAGCACAAGCGCGCGTCGATCTCGCTGGTGCAGCGCCACTTGCGAATCGGATACAACCGCGCCGCGCGGCTGCTGGAACAAATGGAGAAATCCGGGCTCGTATCGGCCATGTCCACCAACGGCAACCGGGACATCATCGTCCCGGGGCGACCCGAATGATCAAGCTCCTCGCCGCGGCCCTCGTCGCAGTCGCGCCGTTCGCTGCTCACGCCGACGCCGTCGATACGCTGAAGGACTTCGTCGCCCACGTGAAGACCGGCCACGCCACCTTCACCCAGACGGTGACCTCGCCCGACGGCGCGAAGAAGAAGACCTCCAGCGGCAGCTTCGACTTCTCACGGCCGAATCGCTTCCGCTTCGCGTATGCCAAGCCCTACGAGCAGCTCATCGTGTCCGACGGACAGAAGGTCTGGATCCACGACATCGACCTGAACCAGGTCACGGCCCGCAAGTTCAGCCAGGCCCTGGGGGCCACGCCGGCGGCGCTGCTCGCGGGCGGCTCGCTGGAGCAGGACTTCACGCTGTCGGCCTTGCCGGCGAAAGACGGCCTCGAATGGGCGCAGGCGCTGCCCAAGGCCAGGGAAGGCGCGTTCCAGTCGGTGCGCATCGGCTTCAAGGGCCGCGACCTGTCGGCGGTGGAGATCATCGACAGCTTCGGCCAGCGCTCGCTGCTGCAATTCAGCCAGCTCACCGCCAACGCGCCGGTGTCGCCGGCGCTGTTCACATTCACCGTGCCCAAGGGCACCGACGTGATCGAGCAATAGGCTCAGAACTCGAAGTTGAAGCCGGCGGTGGTCTGGCGCACGCGCGGCGACGCGCGCTGCACGCCGTGCGAGACGTTCACGCTGAAGCGGTCGTGGATGGCGCACCACACACCGGCCCCGAGCCATGCGCGGGTGCGATCCGTCCCATAGGCTTCGGCGCTCAGCACCACGCGGGGCGTGAGCGACCATTCCAGCGCGGCTGCCCAGGTGGTGCTGTCCTGGGCGTCGGCGCGGCTGCGCGACCAGCCGAGGTTGAGGTGGCCCAGCAGATCAGGGCGCAACTGGCGCGTGGCGATCAGCGTCGCCGCGGTGGTCTCGTGGCGCCAACCGGATTCGCTGTCGCGGGCCGCGGCGATGGTGTAGTTCACGGCCACGCCCGTGCGGTCGTCGGCCAGCTCGACCAGGTTGGTCTTGCCGCCCAGACCCAGCACCTCCTCGCGTCCCTCGTCCGAGGTGCGGCGCGAGTACGCGACGCCGAGCTGGGTCGAGCCCGACACGCCGCAGTTCAGCTGCAGCGTGCTCGTGTGCTGCGCCGACATGCCCTGCGCACGATCGACCGCGACGAAGGGCTCGAACTGGCACCGGTGATGCGCGATGGTGTCCGCGGTGTCGGTGTTGAGCGGCCGGTTGGCCCAGCTGCTGCCGGCGATGCCGGCAAGAAGGAGTGCGAGCCAGGTGCGAAGGGCCATGGTGGCGCCGATTCTTCCACGCTTGCACGGCATTGCCCTCGCTCGCGTCGGCGCCGCGCAACGACTGCGACAATCCGCGCATGAGCTCCCTCCCGCTGCCCCTCGGCGACGCGCCCCAGGCGCCGTTGGCCGAGCGGTTGCGCCCGCGGACCCTGGACGAGGTGATCGGCCAGCAGCACCTGCTCGGCGACGGCAAGCCGCTGCGCGCCGCCTTCGAATCGGGCCGGCTGCATTCGATGATCCTGTGGGGCCCGCCCGGGACCGGCAAGACCACGCTCGCCCGAATGATGGCCGACGCCTTCGACGCCCAGTTCATCCCCATCTCCGCCGTGCTGGGCGGCGTGAAGGACATCCGCGAGGCGGTCGAGCGCGCACTGGCGGCGCAGACCACCGGCCGGCGCACCGTCGTGTTCGTCGACGAGGTGCACCGCTTCAACAAGGCGCAGCAGGACGCCTTCCTGCCGCACGTCGAATCGGGCCTGTTCACCTTCATCGGCGCGACCACCGAGAACCCGTCCTTCGAGGTCAACTCCGCGCTGCTGTCGCGCGCCACGGTGCACGTGCTCAAGAGCCTGTCCGAAGCCGACTTGCAGACGCTGCTCGCGCGCGCACGCGACCTGCTCGGCGCACCGCCGCTGACCGAGCCCGCGGCCATGCGCCTGGTGGCCTACGCCGATGGCGACGCGCGCCGGCTGCTCAACGCCTACGAGAACCTGGTCAACATGGCCGGCGGCGTGAAGGAGATCGACGAGCCCGTGCTCGAGAAATCGCTCGGCGAGCAACTGCGCCGCTACGACAAGGGTGGCGAGCAGTTCTACGACACCATCTCGGCGCTGCACAAGGCGGTGCGCGGCTCCGATCCCGACGCCTCCTTGTACTGGTTCGTGCGCATGCTCGACGGCGGCGTCGATCCGCGCTACGCCGCGCGTCGCATGGTGCGCATGGCCAGCGAAGACATCGGCCTGGCCGACCCGCGCGCGCTGCGGATGACGCTGGATGCGGCCGAGACCTACGAGCGCCTGGGCTCGCCCGAAGGCGAGCTCGCGCTCGCGCAAGCTGTCGTCTACCTGGCGATGGCGCCCAAGTCGAACGCGGTCTACGCGGCCTTCAACGCCGCGCGTGCGTTCGTCGCGCAAGACGGCACCCGCGCGGTGCCCCTGCGCTTGCGCAATGCGCCCACGCGCCTCATGAAGGATCTCGAGTACGGCAAGGGCTATCGCTATGCGCACGACGAGGAAGGCGGATTCGCGGCCGGCGAGCGCTACTGGCCCGACGATCTCGAGGGACCGCAGTTCTACCGGCCGGTGGAACGCGGACTCGAGATCCGCCTCGGCGAGAAGTTGAACGAACTGCGCCGCCTCAATGAGGAGGCGAAGAAAAAAGCGTGATGTCGATGTTCTTTGGTGAGTTCCGCTGGAACCGTAGAGATAAGTCCGCATGTCTTCCTTAGGGCCCAGCCTCTAGAATTCCGCCCGGTCGACAACACATCGAGCCCGCCCCAGCAATTGCGGCGGGCTTTTTGCTAATAGAAAGAGACCGGCGATTGGGGGACCATCTCCCGCGCGCCAAAGCGGCTGCCTGCAACCACCTCGACGGGCGAGGGCCGGCCCGACAGCAACCGAGGAGACCGAATGGACATCTTCATCCAACAGATCATCAACGGTCTGGTGCTGGGCAGCGTGTATGCGCTGGTCGCACTGGGCTACACGATGGTCTACGGCATCATCAACCTCATCAACTTCGCCCACGGCGAAGTGCTGATGGTGGGTGCGCTGACCAGCTGGACCGTGGTCACCACGCTGCGCGGCACGATGCCCGATTCGGTGCTGCTGGTGCTGTCGCTGATCGCCGCCATCGTGGTGTGCGCGGCGCTCAACTTCAGCATCGAGAAGATCGCCTACCGCCCGCTGCGCAACGCGCCGCGCCTGGCCCCGCTGATCACCGCCATGGGCATGAGCCTGCTGCTGCAGACGCTGGCGATGATCGTCTGGAAGCCCAACTACAAGCCCTATCCCATCCTGCTGCCCAGCGAGCCGTTCTTCATCGGCGGCGCGGTGATCAACACCACGCAGATCGTGATCCTGGTGGTCACCACCATCACCCTCGCGGGCCTCATGTACCTGGTCAACAAGACCAAGCTCGGGCGCGCGATGCGCGCCACCGCCGAGAACCCGCGGGTGGCCGGCTTGATGGGCGTGCGCCCCGACATGGTGATCTCCGCCACCTTCATCATCGGCGCCGCGCTGGCGGCCCTGGCCGGCGTGATGTACGCGGCCAACTACGGGTCGGTGCAGCACACCATGGGCTTCCTGCCCGGGCTCAAGGCCTTCACCGCGGCGGTGTTCGGCGGCATCGGCAACCTGCCCGGCGCGATGGTGGGCGGCGTGCTGCTGGGCCTGATCGAGTCGCTGGGCGCCGGCTACATCGGCACGCTGACCGGCGGCGTGCTGGGCAGCCACTACCAGGACATCTTCGCGTTCATCGTGCTCATCCTCGTGCTCACGCTCAGGCCGCAAGGCCTGCTGGGCGAACGAGTGGCCGACCGCGCCTGAACCGGAGGACATCATCATGAAGAACAAGCTGCTCGTGTTCCTCGGCGCCGGCCTGCTGCTGCTGATCACCCCGCTCATCGCGCAGTACTTCGGCAACGCCTGGGTGCGCATCATCGACGTGGCCATCCTGTACGTGCTGCTCGCGCTGGGCCTGAACATCGTGGTGGGCTACGCGGGCCTGCTCGACCTGGGCTACATCGCGTTCTACGCGGTGGGCGCGTACATGTACGCCCTGCTGTCGTCGCCGCACCTGACCGACACCTTCCCGGCGATCCGGGCGATGTTCCCCAACGGGCTGCACACGACCATCATCCTCGCCGTCCCGCTGGCGGCGGGCCTGGCCGGGTTCTTCGGTGTGCTGCTGGGCGCACCGACGCTCAAGCTGCGCGGCGACTACCTCGCCATCGTCACGCTGGGCTTCGGCGAGATCGTGCGGGTGTTCATGAACAACCTGGATGCGCCGGTCAACATCACCAACGGCCCCAAGGGCCTGGGGCAGATCGACTCGATGCACGTCTTCACCTTCAGCCTCGGCAAGATGACGTACATCGGCGACTACGCCTTGCCGCCGGTCACGCTGTACTACTACATGCTGCTGGCGCTGGCGATCGCCAGCGTGATCATCTGCTACCGCCTCGAGCGCTCGCGCATCGGTCGCGCCTGGATGGCCATCCGCGAGGACGAGATCGCCGCCAAGGCCATGGGCATCAACACCCGCAACATGAAGCTGCTGGCCTTCGGCATGGGCGCGACCTTCGGCGGCGTGTCCGGCACCATGTTCGCGTCGTTCCAGAATTTCGTCTCGCCCGAGTCGTTCAGCCTGCAGGAGTCGATCATGGTGGTCGCCATGGTGGTGCTGGGCGGGCTCGGCCACATTCCCGGCGTGATCCTGGGGGCGCTGCTGCTGGCCGCGCTGCCCGAGGTCCTGCGGTACGTCGCCGGCGACCTGCAGTCCATGACCGACGGGCGCCTCGACGCCGCCATCCTGCGCCAGCTGCTCATCGCCCTGGCCATGATCGCCATCATGCTGGCCCGCCCGCGCGGCCTGTGGCCTTCGCCGGAGCACGGCAAGGCCGCGCCCGTTCCCGCCACGCCGAAGCAAGGAGCAAGCGCATGAGCGAGACCATCCTCAAGGTGAGTGGCGTCTCCAAGCGCTTCGGCGGCCTGCAGGCGCTGTCCGACGTGGGCATCACCATCCTGCCCGGCCAGGTCTACGGCCTGATCGGCCCCAACGGCGCCGGCAAGACGACCTTCTTCAACGTGCTGACGGGGCTGTACACGCCCGACTCCGGCAGCTTCGAGCTCGGCGGCAAGCCGTACAAGCCGACGGCGGTGCACGAGGTCGCGAAGGCGGGCATCGCGCGCACCTTCCAGAACATCCGCCTGTTCGCCGAGATGACCGCGCTCGAGAACGTGATGGTGGGCCGGCACATCCGCTCCGGCTCGGGCCTGCTGGGGGCGGTGTTCCGCACCCCCGGGTTCAAGAAGGAAGAGGCCGAGATCTCCAAGCGCGCCCAGGAGCTGCTCGACTATGTCGGCATCGGCCGCTACACCGAGTTCAAGGCGCGCACCCTGAGCTACGGCGACCAACGCCGCCTCGAGATCGCGCGCGCCCTGGCCACCGATCCGAAGCTCATCGCCCTGGACGAGCCTGCGGCCGGCATGAACGCCACCGAGAAGGTGGTGCTGCGCGAGCTGATCGACCGCATCCGCAAGGACGGCCGCACCATCTTGCTGATCGAGCACGACGTGAAGCTGGTGATGGGCCTGTGCGACCGTGTCACGGTGCTCGACTACGGCAAGCAGATCGCCGAGGGCACGCCGTACGACGTGCAGCGCGACGACAAGGTGATCGAGGCTTACCTCGGCGCCGGCCACAAGGCGCACTGAACCCTGGAGACACAGATGGCGAACACATTGCTCAAGGTCACCGGCCTGAAGGTGGCCTACGGCGGCATCCAGGCGGTCAAGGGCGTGTCCTTCGAAGTGAAGGAAGGCGAGCTGGTGAGCCTGATCGGCGCCAACGGCGCGGGCAAGACCACCACGCTCAAGGCAGTCACGGGCATCCAGCCGGTGGCCGCCGGCGAGATCGAGTACCTGGGCCGTGCGATCAAGGGCCAGGGCGCCTGGGACCTGGTCAAGCAGGGCCTGGTGATGGTGCCGGAAGGGCGCGGCGTCTTCTCGCGCATGACCATCACCGAGAACCTGCAGATGGGCGCATTCGTGCGCACCGACCGCGAGATCGACGAGGACATCGACAAGGTGTTCGCGATCTTTCCGCGCCTGAAGGAGCGGCGCCACCAGCTCGCCGGCACCATGTCGGGCGGCGAGCAGCAGATGCTGGCGATGGGACGCGCGCTGATGGCGCGGCCCAAGGTGCTGCTGATGGACGAGCCCTCCATGGGCCTGTCGCCCATCATGGTCGACAAGATCTTCGAGGTCGTGAACGACATCCACGGCCGCGGCGTGACCGTGCTGCTGGTGGAGCAGAACGCGAGCCGCGCGCTGCAGCTGGCCACGCGGGGTTACGTGATGGACTCGGGCGAGGTCACGATGAGCGGCGATTCGAAGACGCTGCTGAACGATCCGAAGGTGCGGGCGGCTTACCTCGGCGAGGCGTAATCCCGGGTTGCACCCGGGCTACAGCATCACCGTCGTTTTTCCGATGCCGTCGAACTCGGCGGTCACGCGGTCGCCGGCCTTGACCTCGCGCACCACGATCCACGCGCCGGTGGTGACCACGGTGCCGGCCGGCACCGTGCCGCGACGCGTCGCATGACGCAGCCACTCCGGCAGCACGGCCAGCGGATCACCCAGCGAATGCCCGCCGCGCTGCTCGGCCACTACCCGATCGCCGATGCGAACGCGGCATGGCTGCGCCGCCCAGTCGCGGGTCTGGAACGGCTGCCACGCCCCCAGCACCAGCGCGCCATGAAGTCCCACATCGGCCAGCTTCAGCAGCGGCGGCGCCTCGGTGGCTTCGGCCCAGCGTGAATCGACGATCTCGATCGACACCGTCATCGCGTCGACCAGCGATGCCGCGTCCAGCGCGGCAGTCGCTGCATCGACATCGCGTCCCAGGCGCAGCGCCACCTCCGCCTCGACGATGCGATGCACGAAGGGCCAGTCGCCGGCCGATGCCGGGCTGGTCCACACGCCCGCCGGCGGAAGGGGCGCATGGGCGATCGCGACCAGCGAGGGCCCGCCCGACTTCCAGTGGCGCGGCATGCCGGGAAACCAGCCGAGGCCCGAGGCCACCGCGTCCTGGACCGCGTAAGCCTCGCCGGCGTCGGCGAGTGCGAGCCCTGCGGTGGGCACCGGGCGACGCGCGCTGCGTGCGCGCAGCAGCGCGTCGGTCACGGCTTGAACCGAGGAAGAGGGCATGTCGTGGCCTCCTTGTCAGGGCAACAGGTGATCGGCGAGGACGCGCGCCACGTGCAGCGCCTCGCGCCCGGCACCGTCGGCGATCTGGTGACGGCAGCTCGTGCCGTCGGCGACGATGATCGCATCGGGTGCGGCCCGCACGGCCGGCAGCAGGCTCAGCTCGGCCATCTGCATCGACACCGCGTGGTGGCGCGCCTCGTAGCCGAAGCTGCCGGCCATGCCGCAGCAGGACGATTCGATGAGCTCCGGCTTCGCCTCGGGGATCAGGCGCAGCACGTCCAGCACCGGCTGCATCGCGCCGAATGCCTTCTGGTGGCAATGGCCGTGCACCCGCATGGCCCGCGTCGCGGGCCGCAGCGCCGGCGCGAATCGGCCGGCGCGCGCCTCGCGCGCGAGGAACTCCTCGAGCAGCAGCGATTCGCGCGCGACGATGGCGGCGTCCTCGCCCAGGCCCATGGCGAGCATTTCGTCGCGCAGCGTCAGCAGGCACGAGGGTTCCAGCCCGACGATGGCGATGCCGCGCCGCGCGAACGGCAGCAGCGCGTCGAGCAGCGCATGCGCCTTCGACTTGGCGATGTCCGCCATGCCGGCGGCAAGGTGGGTTCGCCCGCAGCACAGCGGCGATCGCGTGCTGCCCGCCGCATGCACCGTGTAGCCGGCCGCCCGCAGCACGCGCACCGCGTCGGTCGCGTTCTCGCTTTCGAAGGTGCCGTTGAAGGTGTCGACGAACAGCACCACCGGCTTGGCGGCGTCGAGCGTCTCGTCGCGCGAGGCCAGACCCAGCGAAGGCTCGATGCGCGCGAAGGTGTCGCGGCGCCAGGTCGGCAGTCGCCGCTGCGCCGACAGCCCGAGCCAGCGCTCCATCAGCCGCGCCACGGCCGGCACCTGCTGCGGCAGGTTCATCAGCCACGGCACGCGGCTGGCGAAGCGCGCGTAGTCGGGCAGGCGCGCGATGAGCTGGTCCTTCAGCGACGCGCCCCGGCGCAGCCGCCGCTGGGCGAGGAACTCGAGCTTCATCTTCGCCATGTCGACGCCGGTCGGGCAGTCGCGCTTGCAGCCCTTGCACGACACGCACAGGTCGAGCGCCTCGGCGACCGCGTCGCCGGTGAATGCGTCCTCGCCGAGCTGCCCCGACAGCGCCAGTCGCAGCGTGTTGGCGCGGCCGCGCGTGAGGTGCTGCTCGTCGCGCGTCACGCGGTAGCTGGGGCACATGGTGCCGGCGTCGAACTTGCGGCAGTGGCCGTTGTTGTTGCACATCTCGACCGCCTTGGCGAAGCCGCCGGCGGCATCGCCGCCGGTGCCCGGCGCGGTGGTGCGCTCGGTGGCCGGGTCGTTCTGCACGTTCCATGGCGACCAGTCGAACACCGGCGTCAGCGTGATCGTCTTGTAGCCCGGGGCGAAGCGGAACAGCGAGGTGTCGTCCATCTTCGGCGGATCGATGATCTTGCCCGGGTTCATGAGCTTGGCCGGATCCAGGTGCTCCTTGATCTCGCGGAACGCATCGGCCAGGCGCGGCCCGAACTGCCATTCGATCCACTCGCCGCGGCACAGCCCGTCGCCGTGCTCGCCGCTGTAGGCGCCGCGATAGCGCCGCACCAGCTCCGAGGCCTCTTCGGCGATGGCGCGCATCTTCGCCGCACCGTCGCGCCGCATGTCGAGGATGGGCCGCACGTGCAGCGTGCCCACCGACGCATGCGCATACCAGGTGCCGCGGGTGCCGTGCTTCTCGAACACCTGCGTGAGCGCGTCGGTGTAGTCGGCCAGGTGCGCGAGCGGCACCGCGCAGTCCTCGATGAAGCTCACCGGCTTGCCGTCGCCCTTGAGGCTCATCATGATGTTGAGGCCCGCCTTGCGCACGTCCCACAGCGCCTTCTGCGGGGCCTCGTCGGGCATCTGCACCACCTGGCCCGGCAGGCCCAGGTCGGCCACCAGCGCCACCAGCGCGCGCAGCTGGCGCAGCAGCGCGGCACGGTCGTCGCCGCTGAACTCGACCAGCAGGATGGCCGCCGGCCGGCCGATCAGCGCGGCGTCGATGGTGGGCCGGAAGGCCGGATTGGCGCGCGACAGCTCGATCATCGTGCGGTCGACCAGCTCGACCGCGGTGGGGCCCAGCGTGACGATGTGCTGCGCCGATTCCATCGCCGCGCGAAAGGTCGGGAAGTTCACCACGCCCAGCACCTTGGCGCGCGGCACGGGCGAGAGCTTCAGGCGCAGGCGGCGCGTCATGGCCAGCGTGCCTTCCGAGCCGACCAGCAGGTGCGCCAGGTTCACGCTGCCGTCACCGGTGTAGGGGCGCTCGCTTTGCGGATGGAAGATGTCGAGGTTGTAGCCGCCGACGCGGCGCATCGCCTTGGGCCAGCGCGACTCGATCTCGGCGCGCCAGCGCTCGGCCAGCCCCTGGACGAAGTCGGCGATCGCGCGCTCCTTCGCGCCCAGGCCGGCGAGCGGACCGAAGGACACGCTGCTGCCGTCGGCCAGCCAGGCGTCGATGCCCAGCACGTTGTGGACCATGTTGCCGTAGGCGATGCTGCGGCTGCCGCAGGCGTTGTTGCCGGCCATGCCGCCCAGGGTGGCCTGGGCGCTGGTGGACACGTCGACCGGATACCACAGGCCGTGCGGCTTCAGCTCGGCGTTGAGGTGGTCCAGCACCATGCCGGGCTCGACCTCCACCCAGCCGGCCTCCAGGTCCATGCCGACGATGCTGCGCAGGTGCTTGGAGGTGTCGATGACCAGCGCGGCGCCGGTCGTCTGGCCGCACTGCGAGCTGCCGCCGCCGCGCGGCAGCAGCGGCACCTGCAGCTCGCGCGCGATGTCGATGGCCAGGGCCACGTCCTGCTCGCTGTGCGGCACGAACACGCCGATGGGCATGATCTGGTAGATCGAGGCATCGGTGGCGTAGCGCCCGCGCGAGGCGGTGTCGAACAGCACCTCGCCCTGCGTTTCCTGGCGCAGGCGCCGTGCGAGCTCCGCGGCCTCGGGACTCGAGAGCTTGCGACCCGTCGCGGCCGTCGTGCGCGAGCGCGACGCTGACAGGGGCAGTGCGACGCTCATCCCTGCTGCTCCTGCGCCGCCGGATGGAGCAGCCGTCCGCTGCGCATCAGCTCGAGCACCGCGTCGCGCTTGTGCTGCAGGTGCTCGACCATCACGGCGCGCATGCCGGCGGCGTCGCGCTTCGCCAGCAGCGCCACCATGCGCTCGTGCTCGTCGACCGCGCGGGTCCATTTGTCGGCGTCGAAGTTGGAGCGAAAGCGCAGCGACTGCAGCCGCGCATTCACCGTGCGCCAGGTCTGCGTGAGCACCGCATTGCCCGCCGCCAGGTTGATCAGCGTGTGGATCTGCGCGTTGATGCGGTAGTAGGTCGACAGGTCGCGGCGGGTGTAGGCGGCCAGCATCTCGTAGTGCAGCGCCTTCAGCTCGGACAGCTCGCTGTCGGTGATGCGCTGCGCCGCGAGCTCGCCGGCCTGCCCTTCGAGGCCGGCGATGACATCGAAGGTGTCGGCCACGTCCTGCTCCGACAGCTGCACCGCCACCGCGCCGCGGTTGGGCAGCAGCTCCACCAGGCCTTCGGCGGCGAGCATCTTGATGGCCTCGCGCAAGGGCGTGCGCGACACCTTCAGCGACTCGCTCAGCTCGCGTTCGTTGAGCTTGGCGCCGGGCGCGATGTGGCCTTCGACGATGCGCTGGCGCAGCCGCGTGGCGACCTCCTGGTGGAGCACCTGGCGGGGGATGGAGATCACTTCGGCCATCGGCATGTCTCCAAATTGCATACAAAGTGAAAGGGTTATTCTCTGGAGATTGTAGGGCGAAGTGCCCTTGACAACCGAATTTTGTATGCAAAAAATGGGTCAGCTTCAGGACGCCCCATGATCGCCCTCGACCACCATCCCACCGGCCGCCATTTCCTGCAGATCCCCGGTCCCAGCCCGGTGCCCGATCGCATCCTGCGGGCCATGAGCCTGCCCACCATCGACCACCGCGGGCCCGAGTTCGCGGCGTTGGGTCTCAAGGTGCTGGCTGGCTTGCGCCAGGTCTTCCAGACCCGGCATCCGGTGGTGGTCTATCCGGCCTCCGGCACCGGCGCCTGGGAAGCGGCGCTGGCCAACACCCTGAGCCCGGGTGACGCGGTGCTGATGTACGAGACCGGCCACTTCGCGTCGCTGTGGAAGAAGATGGCCGAGCGCCTGGGCCTGCAACCCGAGTTCCTGGCCAAGGCCGGCACGGATGCCGACACGGGCTTGCCGCTCGCCTGGCGGCACGGCGTGCAGGCCGACATGCTGGCCGAGCGCTTGCGCCGTGACCGCGAGCACGCCATCAAGGCGGTCTGCGTGGTCCACAACGAGACCTCGACCGGCGTCACCTCCGACATCGCGGCCGTGCGACGTGCCATCGACGACGCCGGCCATCCCGCGCTCCTGCTGGTCGACACCATCTCGGGTCTCGCCAGCGCCGACTACCGGCACGACGAATGGGGCGTCGACGTGACCATCAGCGGCTCGCAGAAGGGCCTCATGCTGCCGCCGGGGATCAGCTTCAACGCGGTCTCACCCAAGGCGCTGGCGGCGAGCCGGCAGGCGCGCCTGCCCAAGTCGTTCTGGGCCTGGGACGAGATCATCGAGATGAACCGCGGCGGCTACTGGCCGTACACGCCCAACACCAACCTGCTGTATGGCCTGTCGGAATCGCTCGACATGCTGCTGGGCCAGGGCCTGCCCGCGGTGTTCGCGCGCCACCGTCGCTGGGGCGAGGGCGTGCGTGCGGCGGTGCGGGCCTGGGGCCTGCCGATCCAGTGCGCGGATGCGGCGGTGTATTCGCCGGTGCTCACCGGCGTGGTCACGCCGGCGGGTGTCGACGCCGATGCGCTGCGCCGGCTCATCCATGAGCGCTTCGACCTCTCGCTGGGCACGGGCCTGGGGCGCATCAAGGGCCGCATGTTCCGCATCGGCCACCTGGGCGACTGCAACGACTTGACGCTGATGGCGGCACTGTCGGGCGTGGAGATGGGCCTGAAGCTGTCGGGCATCGCACTGGCCGGCAGCGGCGTCCAGGCCGCGATGGACTTCTTCTCGGCGCATCCGCAGCCGGTGCCGCTGGCCGACGCCGCCTGAGCATCGAACTCACCGGAGACAAGCATGCAACGACGTTCATTCATCCATGGCGCGGGCGCGGCCGCCGCCGCGCTGGCCGCGCCGCGACTGTTCGCGCAGAGCTGGCCCAACGGGCCGGTGCGCATCATCGTGGGCTTTCCGCCCGGCGGCGGCACCGATGCGCTGGGGCGCGTGGTGGCGCAAAAGCTCACCACGATCTGGGGCCAGCAGGTCATCGTCGAGAACAAGGCCGGCGTGGCGGGCGTGCTGGCCGCCGACTACGTCGCGCAGCAGCCCAGCGACGGCAGCACGCTCCTGATGGCGCACATCAACAGCCATGCGCTGGCACCCAGCCTGCAGCCCAAGCTGCGCTACAGCGTCGAGCGCGACTTCGTGCCCATCGTGCTGGTGGGCGTCACGCCCAACCTGCTGATCGCCTCGCCGACGCAGAAGGAGCGCACCGTCAAGGACATCGTCGCGCTGTGCAAGGCGCAGCCGGGCACGGTGAGCTTCGGCTCGGCCGGCGCCGGCTCGGCCCAGCACCTGGCGCTGGAGCTGTTCAAGCTGCAAGCCAGGGTCAATGCGCTGCACGTGCCGTACAAGGGCAGCGGCCCGCTGCTTACCGACCTGATGGGCGGGCAGATCCAGTACAGCTTCGAGACCATGACGGCGGCCACGCCGCACGTGAAGAGCGGCCGCGTGCTCGCCATCGCGCAGACGCGGGCCAAGCGTGCCAAGGGCCACCCGACCGTGCCGACCATGCAGGAAGAAGGCTTCGAGGGCTTCGAGGCGACGACGTGGTACGGCCTCGTCGGCCCCGGCAAGCTGCCATCGGCGATCGCGCAGAAGGTGAACGCCGACGTCAACACCGTGCTGGCCATGCCCGATGTGCAGGAGCGGCTGGACACCTACGGCGCCGAGGACGGCGGGGGCACGCAGGAGAAGTTCACGCAGTTCATCCACACCGAGATCGCCAAGTGGGCGCGGGTGGTGAAGGAAGCGGACGTGAAGGTCGAGAGCTGAGCCTGAGCTTGTCGAAGGCTCCCGCTCGTCGTGAGCCTGTCGAACGAGGCATTTGCACGAGCATTACGTAAATCTACGCAAGGATCTGTCCCGTCGAAATCGGTGCTGCCGACGGCTATCTTTCCTGCCACCGAGGGCATGAGAGGAGACGGACATGACGGGCTGCATCGCAAGGGCGGTGATGGGCGTGCTCGCCCTGGCGCTGTGGGGAACGGCCGCCGCGCAGGCGCCGAAGCCGGTGCGGGTGGGCTTCATCTGCCCCTTCACCGGCGGATCGCAGGACTTCGGCAACGCGGCGCGCCTGGGTGCCGAGCTGGCGGTCAAGGAGATCAACGAGGTCGGCGGCTACCTGGGTCGCCCCATCGACCTGGTCGCGCGCGACGACAAGGCCAACCCGGACGCAGGCCGGCGCATCGCCGAGGAGCTGGTGCTCAAGGAGAAGGTCGATTTCACCATCGGCTTTTGCAACACCGGCGTCGCGCTGAAGTCGCTCGACGTGTTCCAGGACCACAAACACCTGCTGATGGTGCCGGTGTCGACCGGCTCGGCCGTCACCGCCAAGTACCCGGCGCAAGGCAGCTATGTCTTTCGGATGTCGGCGCGCGACACGCTGCAGGCCGCGCACCTGGTCGACGACGTGGTCAGGCGCGGCTACAGCCGCGTCGCGCTGTTCGCCGACAAGACCGGCTATGGCGAAGGCGGCTTCAAGGACGTCGAGAAGTTCCTCGCCGACAAGCACCTGAAGCCGGTGTACAGCGCGCGCTTCGAGCTCGGCGTGAAGAGCCTGGCCGCGCAGATGCAGGAGGCCAAGGCGGCCGGCGCCGACGTGATCATCGGCTACACCGTCGGCCCCGAGCTCGTCGCGATCGCGCAGTCGCGCGCCGAGGCGCGCCTGAACGTGCCGCTGTACGGGCCCTGGCCGCTGTCGTTCAAGACGGTGTCCGAGAAGGCCGGCGGCGCGGCCGAGGGCGCGATCATGGTCCAGACCATCATCCAGGACCTGTCGAACGAGCGCCGCTCGTCCTTCATCGCACGGCTCAAGCGCTATGCGGGCTCGCAGCCCATCGGCTCGCTGATGGCCGCGGCGCAAAGCTACGACGCGGTTCAGCTCATGCTGCGCGCGGTGTTCCAGACCAAGGGCGACATGTCGGGCGATGCGCTCAAGCGGGCGCTGGAAAACCTCGAGCGGCCGTATTCGGGCGTCGTCACCACCCACGACAAGCCGTTCTCGTCGCAGGACCACGATGCGTTCACGCGCAACATGATCTGGCTGGGCGTGTGGCGCAAAGGCGAGGTGCAGTTCCTCTATCCGGAGGACGCGAAACGCGCGGGGGTCATTCGTCGCAAGGAGCAGGCGACGCCCTAATCCACCTTCGCGCCGCTCGCCTTCACGACGGGCTCGTACTTGGCGAGCTCGCGCTTGACGAAGGCCGCGAACTGGTCCGGTGTTCCTGCCATGGGCTCTGCCAGCAGTGCGGCCAGACGCGCCTGAAGCTCCGGTGTGTGCAGCGCATCGACGAAGGCCTTGTTCAAGCGCTGCGTGAGCTCCGCCGGCAGCCGCGCCGGTCCGAACAGCCCGAACCAGGTGTCGACGTCGAAGCGCGCCAGCGTGCGATCGGCCTCGGCCACCGTGGGCACCTCGGGCATCGCGCTGGAGCGTCGGGCGGTGGTGACCGCTAGCGCCTTCAGCCGGCCGGCCTTGATGTTGGCCGAGGCCGCGGCGAGGTTGTCGAAGTTGAGGTCGACCTGTCCCGACAGCAGTGCCAGCTGGGCCGGATTGCCGCCCGCGTACGGGATGTGGACCATGAACACGCCGGCCTGCGCCTTGAACATCTCGCCCGCCAGGTGGCCGGCGCTGCCGTTGCCGCCGGAGCCGTAGTTGAGTTTGCCCGGGTTCTGCTTGGCGTAGGCGATGAGGTCCACCACGTTGCGGATGTTCAGACGCGCAGCCGTCTCGGGATTCATCACCAGCACGTTGGGCACGCGCGCGACGCCGGTGATGGGCGTGAAGTCGCGGACCGGGTCGTAGGGCAGCTTCGAGTAGAGCCAGGGGTTGATGGCGTGCGTGGCCACCGCGCCCATGACGATGGTGGAGCCGTCGGGCGGGGCCTTGGCGACCGCGTCGGCGCCGAGGTTGCCGCCTGCGCCGGCCTTGTTGTCGACGATCACCACGCCCAGCGTGTCCTTCACCTTGTCGGCCAGGGCGCGCGCGACGATGTCGAGCGGCCCGCCGGGCGGATAGGGGACGATCAGGCGGATGGGCTTGGGCTGGGCGAATGCGGGCGCGGTGAGGGCGAGCGTGAGCGCGCCCAGGGCGAGTCGTCGTTGCATGGGCAGGAGGTCAATCGCCGTGCTTGTCGGCTTCGGAGGTGAAGGCGTCGGCCAGGAAGTCTTCCTCGGGAAGCTTGCACTGCTGCACGAAGTCGCGCTGCGCCGACTCGACCATGATGGGCGCGCCGCAGGCATACACCTGGTGTCCGGAGAGGTCGGGGAAGTCCTCCATCACCACGCGGTGGACGAATCCGGTGCGGCCGGTCCAGTGGTCTTCGGGCCTGGCCTCCGACAGCACCGGGACGTAGCGCAGGTTGGGCATTTGCGCGGCCGCTTCGAGCGCCCAGTCGTGCAGGTACAGGTCGGCCTTGCTGCGGCAGCCCCAGTACAGCACGGCCGGCCGCGTGATGGCCTTGAACTGCATGTGCTCGATGATGGCCTTGATGGGCGCGAAGCCCGTGCCGGAGGCCAGCAGCACCATCGGCTTGTCGGAGTCCTCGCGCAGGAAGAAGCTGCCGAAGGGGCCTTCCATGCGCAGGATGTCCTTCTCCTTCATCGTGCTGAACACCTGGTCGGTGAACTTGCCGCCCGGCATGTGGCGGATGTGCAGCTCGACGAAGGGCTTGTCGCCCTGCGTGTGCGGTGCGTTGGCCATGGAGTAGCTGCGCCGCGAGCCGTCGCGCAGGATGAACTCGATGTACTGGCCGGCGTGAAAGCGCAGCGGGTCGTTGGCCGGCAGCTGCATCTTGACCACGGCCACGTCGGGCGCGACACGATCGATGGTGGACACGCGGCTGGGCATCTTGCGCACCTGGAACTCGCCGGCCCCGGGCACGGTGCGCGCCTCGATCACGATGTCGGTCTGGGCGGCGGCGCTGCAGGTGAGGGTGAAGCCGGCTTCTTCCTCTTCGACCGTGAGCGCCTTGTGCTGGTGGGCGCCGTGGATGACGCGGCCTTCGAGCAGGCGGCTCTTGCACGAGCCGCAGGCGCCGTCCTTGCAGCCGTAGGGCAGTCCGACGCCCTGTCGGATGGCGGCCTGCAGGATCGGTTCATCGCGCTCGACGGTGAAGGTGCGGCCGCTGGGTTGGACGGTCACGGTGAAGGTCATGATGGAACAGGGGCTCTCGTAAACTGACCCGCAATTTTGCCCCGGCCCGAATGTCCTTCCTCCCCGCCCGCTTCCAGCGACCCCGCCTGTTGATCATCGGCTGCGGCGACATCGGGATGCGCGTGGTCAAGCTGCTGCGCGGGCATTGGCGGCTGATGGCCCTGACCACGAGCGTCGAGCGCGCCGCCGCCTTGCGAGGCGCGGGCGTGCTGCCGCTGCTCGGCGACCTCGATGCGCCGCACACGCTGGCGCGCCTGGCCGGCCTGGCCGACGCGGTGCTGCACCTCGCGCCGCCACCGCCGCAGGGTGACACCGATGCTCGCACCGCCCACCTGCTGCAGGCGCTGGCGCGCAAGGGCCGCGTGCGCCGCATCGTCTACGCCAGCACGACCGGCGTGTACGGCGACTGCGGCGGCGCGCGCTTCGACGAGACACGCGCGACCCGCCCCGCGACCGATCGCGCCCGCCGTCGTGTCGACGCCGAGGCGCGGCTGCGCTGGCACGGGCGCGCGCACGGCGTGGTCGTGAGCATCCTGCGCATCCCGGGCATCTACGCGGACGACCGGCCGGGCGGGCATCCGCGCGAGCGGCTCACGCGCGGCACGCCGGTGCTGGTAACGGCCGACGATGTCCATACCAACCACATCCACGCCGACGACCTCGCGCGTGCCTGCGTCGCGGCGCTGGTGCGCGGCCGGCCGCAACGCGTGGTGCATGCGAGCGACGACAGCGACATCCGCATGGGCGACTACTTCGACCTGGCCGCCGACTTGTGCGGCCTGCCGCGCCCGCCGCGCATCACGCGCGAGCAGGCGCAAGCGCAACTGCCGGCGAGCCTGCTGAGCTTCATGGGCGAGTCGCGGCGGCTGATGAACGGGCGGCTGAAGCGCGAATTGCGCGTGCGCCTGCGCTACCCGACGGTGGCCAGCGGCCTGGCGATCAAATCCCGCGCGCCCGCCGCAGCGTCTTCATCCGATCGGTCGCCTGCACCTTGACCGTCTGCGCCGCCGCGCTGCGCTCGATCTCGAGCGTGATCTCGCGCTCGGCCGGCGTGCCGCGCCACAGCGCCTTGTAGAACGCCTCGAGGCTCTTCACCGCCGTGCCGTCGATGCGCACGATGGTGTCGCCGGGACGCAGGCCGGCGGCCTCGGCCGGGCTGTCGCGGGTGATGCGCACCACGCGCACGGCGCCGTCGAGCTCGACGCAATTCAGTCCCAGCCAGGCGCGCGTGCTGCTGCGCGCGGCGCCGCGTTCGCGCAGCTCCGGAAGAATCCGCGCCAGCAGGTCGACCGGCACGAACATGTTGCCCGCCAGGCGCGGATGGCCCGGCCCCAGCGCATCCATCACCACCAACGATCCGATGCCCAGCAGCTCGCCCTTGGCATTGAACAGCGCGGCGCCGCTGTGATCGGTGCGCGGCGGCGCGGTGAAGAGCGCGCCGTCGATGTGGTACTCCCAGTAGCCGGAGAAGGGCCGGCGCGAGACCATGCGCGCCAGGCTCAGGTCGCCTGTCTCGCCGCCGCTGGCGATCATCAGGGGCTCCTCGGTCGAGAGGCCGGCCGGGTTGCCCATGCGCGCCGGCGCCACGCGCAAGGGCGCGAGCGCCTGCACCAGGCCGAAGCCGGAGTCGATGTCGTAGGCCACCACGCGGGCGGGCACGACGCGGTCACGCTCGAGCACCAGGTCGACGTGGTCGGCTTCGAGGATGAGGTAGCCGATGGTCACCACGAGGCCGTCGGCGCCGATCACCACCCCCGAGCCCTCGCGCTCGCGGCCGAGGATGTCGATGGAGCGGGCATCTTCCACCGCCACGGCCCGCACGCCGACCACCGCGGCGTTGGCTTGGGCGAGCACCTTGGCCTGGGCGTCGAACTCGGCGGAGGAGGGAGCCGGCGTGGCTGCCGCGGCCGACAGCGCGGCGCCCGCCAGCAGCCCCATGAGACTGCGCCGCGCCCACGCCATCGCCTTGCCCATCACGACCTCCTGCGAGGAGGTCTCAGCATGAGCTTTTTCGCGTGCCCTCAGCCCCGCAGGGGCATTGGTTCAGTAGCGTTTTCGCCCGCGAAAGGGCGGCAGTCCGCGCCAGTAGCGGATCATGAGGAAGGCGCCCAGCATGCCGCCCAGGTGGGCGAAGTGGGCCACGCCGTCGTTCACCCGCAGCCCCATCCACAGCTCGAGCGCGCCGAAGATCGCGACGTAGACCTTGGCCTTCATCGGGATGGGCGGGATGAGCAGCATGATGGTGCGGTTGGGGAACATCATCCCGAAGCCCAGCAGCAGGCCATAGATGCCGCCGGAAGCGCCGACCGTGGGGAAGGGCGAGCCGGTGATTCCCGTGACCACCAGCTGCGTCGCGGCGGCCGCGAGCACGCTGGCCGCGTAGAACTGCATGTAGCGCTTGTCACCCCACAGGCGCTCGAGCTCGGAGCCGAACATCCACAGCGCGAACATGTTGAACAGCAGGTGGACGATGTCGCCGTGCAGGAACGAATACGTGACCACCTGCCAGGGCAGGAAGCCGTGCCCCAGGGGCCACAGCGCGAACCAGCCGACGAGGCTCGCGCCGGTGGTCAGTTGCAGCAGGTCGCTGACGAAGAACGCCGCGACGTTCGCGATCAACAACCACTTGGTGATGTGAGGCAGCGGAGGCATCGCGCGATCCTACTCGACGTGGTGCCGGAGGCCGGACTCGAACCGGCACGGGGTATGAGCCCGGGGGATTTTGAGTCCCCTGCGTCTACCGATTTCGCCACTCCGGCTTGGAAGGCATGGTGCGCGCGGAAAGGGAGCGGATTATGGCATGTGCCCACGCGATGTCCGGGCGTCGGCGACAATGCGGCCATGGCCTCCAGCAAGCCCCATTACTCCACCGTCGAAGACGTGATCGGCGCCACGCCGCTGGTGCGGCTCGTGCGCCTGCCGGGCGTCGAGAACGAGCAGCGCGGCAACGTCATCCTCGGCAAGCTCGAGGGCAACAACCCCGCCGGCTCGGTGAAAGACCGGCCCGCCATCAGCATGATCCGGCGCGCCGAGGAGCGCGGCGAGATCAAGCCCGGCGACACCCTGATCGAGGCGACCTCCGGCAACACCGGCATCGCGCTGGCGATGGCCGCGGCGATCCGCGGCTACCGCATGCTGCTGATCATGCCGGAGGACCTGAGCGTCGAGCGGGCGCAGACCATGAAGGCCTTCGGCGCCGAGCTCATCCTCACGCCACGCTCCGGCGGCATGGAGTACGCCCGCGACCTGGCCGAGCAGATGCAGCGCGACGGCAAGGGCCGCGTGCTCGACCAGTTCGCCAACATGGACAACCCGCGCGTCCACTACGAGACCACCGGGCCGGAGGTCTGGCGCGACACCCACGGCAAGGTCACGCACTTCGTGAGCGCCATGGGCACGACCGGCACCATCACCGGCGTGTCGCGCTACCTGAAGGAAAAGAACAAGGCCGTCCGCGTCATCGGCGCGCAACCCAGCGAAGGCTCGCGCATCCCCGGCATCCGCAAGTGGCCCGAGGCCTACCTGCCCAAGATCTACGACCCGACCTGGATCGACGAGATGGTCTACGTCAGCCAGGCCGATGCGGAAGACATGGCGCGCCGCCTGGCCCGCGAGGAAGGGCTGTTCGCCGGCATCTCGGCGGCCGGCGCGCTGTGGGTGGCGCTGCAGATTGCCCGGCAGGTCGAGAACGCGACCATCGTGTTCGTGGTGTGCGACCGGGGCGACCGCTATCTCTCGACGGGTGTGTTCCCGGCATGAGTCCATTGCCGTACAAGTTCTGCCCGCAATGTGCGCAGCCGCTGCAGATGCTGGCTGCCGAGGAGGACGGCGGCTCCAAGACGCGCCTGCGCTGCGCCGGCTGCGGCTTCACCCACTGGAACAACCCGACGCCGGTGCTGGCCGCCGTCGTCGAGCTGGCCGACCAGGACGGCCGGCTCCTGCTGGCGCGCAATGCCGCCTGGTCCGGCAAGATGTTCGGCCTGATCACCGGCTTCATGGAGGCCGGCGAGACACCCGAGGGCGGCATCGCCCGCGAAGTGGGCGAAGAGACCTCGCTCACTGTCGATGCGCTCGAGCTGATCGGCGTGTACGACTTCCAGCGCATGAACCAGGTCATCATCGCGTACCACGCGCTGGCGCGCGGCGAGGTGAAGCTCTCGCCCGAGCTGGCCGAGTACCGGCTGTACCGGCCCGACGAGGTGCGCTGCTGGCCCGCCGGCACCGGCTATGCGCTGGCCGACTGGCTGCGCTCGCGCGGCCACTCGCCGCAGTTCTTCGACCTGCCGCCCCGACCGGCGGCCTGAGACGCCATGGACGCGAACAAGGAAATCGACACCCGGGGCCTGAACTGCCCGCTGCCCATCCTCAAGGCGAAGAAGGCGCTCGCCGACATGGCCAGCGGCGAGGTGCTGAAGGTGGTGGCGACCGATCCGGGGTCGGTGCGCGACTTCCAGGCGTTTGCGCGCCAGACGGGCAACGAGCTGCTGGAGCAGAGCTCGGGGAACGACGAGTACGTGCACTTCCTGCGCCGGCGCTGAGCGCGTTCCCGGGTTGCACCCCGGCTACGAGTAGCCCGGGTGCAACCCGGGGTCGTCCTTCAAATTTCCAGGTTCCGCAGGAAGTCGCTGAACCCCTTGCCGAGTTGCGGATGCGCCAAGGCCAACTCCACGTTGGCCTGCAGGAAGCCTTCCTTGCTCCCGCAGTCGTAGCGCTTGCCCTCGTAGCGGTAGGCGAACACCTTTTCCCGCCTCAGCAGGCCGGCGATGCCGTCGGTCAGCTGGATCTCGCCGCCCACGCCGCGGGGCTGGTTGGCGATCTCGTGGAACACCCCCGGCGTGAGGATGTAGCGCCCGGCCACGCCCAGGCGCGACGGCGCGGACTCGGGCGCCGGCTTCTCGACGATGCGGTTCACGTCCATCACGTGGTCGTTCACTTGCGTACCGGCCACGATGCCGTATCGGCGGGTGTGCTCGGCCGGCACTTCCTGCACGGCCAGGATGGACGCGCGCCACTCGCGGAACTGCTCGACCATCTGCTGCATCACGGGCGGCTGCCCCACCATGAGGTCGTCGGCCAGCAGCACCGCGAAAGGGTTGTTGCCGATCAGGCGCTGTGCGCACAAGACCGCGTGGCCCAATCCGAGGGCCTGCGCCTGTCGCACGTAGATGCACTCCATGTCGTCGGGCTTGACGCTGCGCACCACCTCCAGCAGCTCCTCCTTACCCGCTTGTTCGAGGGCTACCTCGAGCTCGAAAGTCATGTCAAAGTGGTCCTCGATCGGACGCTTGTGGCGCCCGGTCACGAAGATCATTTCGCGCACGCCGGCCGCGTAGGCTTCCTCCACCGCATACTGGATGAGCGGTTTGTCGACCACCGGCAGCATCTCCTTGGGCTGGGCCTTCGTGGCGGGGAGAAAGCGGGTACCCAGACCGGCCACCGGAAAGATCGCTTTGTTGACCAACATTTACTTACAATCTCCGTGGGTCGAGGGTGAAGTCCGGTCGATTCTGGCATGAGGCAACCGACGTTCCCGTGACTCGTCCCACCCTATTCGCATGGACTTGCTGATCGTCGAACCGCTGGAAGACGAAGTCACGCAGTGGCTGTCGTCGCGCCATTCCGTGCGCTATGCGCCGGAGCTGGCGCGTGACCCGCGGGCCTTCCGCCAGGCGCTGTACAACGTGCGCGCGCTGGTCGTTCCGCCCTCCGTCACGCTCGATTCGAAGGCCTTGCACTATGCGCCGGTGCTGCGCGTGGTCGGCCGGGTCAGTGCCGGCGCCGAGAACATCGACCTCGAAGCCTGCGCACGCGCCGGCGTGGAAGTGGTGCGCAGCCTCACCGCCACCGCGCAGGCGGAAGCCGAGTTCATGATCGGCGCGCTGCTGTCGCTGCTGCGGCGCGTGCCGGTGATGGGCTCCGACGGCATGCTCGTGGGCCGCGAGCTCGGGGCCTGCACCGTCGGCCTGGTGGGCCTGGCGCCGGCGGCCCGCACGATGTCCCAGTTGCTCGCGCCCTTCGGCGCCAAGGTGGTCGGCTACGACCCCTCTCTGCATGCCAGCGATCCGGTGTGGGAGCGCTGGAAGGTCCAGCCCATGGGCCTGCGCGAGCTGCTCGAGTCGTCCGATGCGGTGTGCGTGCAGCTCACCTACTTCACGCGCTACCACGGCCTGCTGGGCGAGCGCTTCCTTCCCTTCTGCAAGCCCGACCAGGTCATCGTGAGCATCGCCCACTCGGCCCTGTTCGACGAGAAGGCGCTGGCCGGCGCGCTGAGCAGCGGCCGCATCGCCGCCGCCTGGTTCGACAGCATGGAGCCCGGCGCCCTCGACGCCGGCCGCCCGCTGGCCGGCATGGAGACGCTTCAGATCACGCCGCGCGTGGCCAGCACCACCCGCGAGTCGCGCGTGCGCAGCGCGTGGTCGGTGGCGCGCCGCATCGACGAGGTGCTGAGCCTCACGCCGGGCGCCCAGCCCGACTTCAAGTCGAGCACCCCAGGCGTTGCCTTTGATCTCGAAGCCGGTCCCGTGTCGCCGTGAACTCGGCGACGCGCTGCTTCTCCTGATCGACCACTGACGCCGGGGCGCGCGCCACGAAGCTCTCGTTCGAGAGCTTGGCCTGCGCCTTGGCGATCTCGCCGTCCAGGCGCTGGACCTCCTTGTCCAGGCGCGCGCATTCGGCACTCACGTCGATCTCGACGAACAGCGCCATGCGGGCCTCGCCGTTCACCGCCACGGGTGATTGCTTCGCGGCCGCGGCGAACGCCGACTCGTCGTCGAACAGCCTCACCTCCGACAGCTTGGCCAGCACCTTGAGCACCGGCGCCGCCGTCGCCATGAAGCCGGCATCGCCGATGGCGTACAGCGGCACGCGGTCCGACGGCGACAGGTTCATCTCGGAGCGCAGGCTGCGCGTCGCGCCGACCAGCGTCTTCAAGCGCGCCATCCAGGCGTCGGCCTCGCCATCGATGCGCTCGAGCTGGGCCTTCGGATAGGCCGCCGTGACGATGCCGTGCGGGGTCGACTCGTTCTTGCGCCCGGCCACCGGCGCCACCCGCTCCCACAGCTCGGCGGTGATGTAGGGCGTGATCGGGTGCAACAGGCGCAGCACCGTCTCGAGGGTGCGGATCAGCGTGCGGCGCGTGGCGCGCTTCTGCGCATCGTCGCCGCCCTGGATCTGCACCTTGGCGATCTCGAGGTACCAGTCGCAGTACTCGTCCCACACGAACTGGTAGATCGCATTGGCGACGTTGTCGAGCCGGTAGTCGGCAAAGCCCTTCTCGACCGCCGCCTCGACGCGCTGCAGCTCGCCGCTGATCCAGCGATCGGCGGCCGAGAAGCTCATGTAGCCGTGGAAGGGCCCGCCCGGCGCGCATTCGGCCTTGGAGTGCTCCTTCAGGCCGCAGTCCTCGCCCTCGGTATTCATCAGCACGAAGCGGGTCGCGTTCCAGAGCTTGTTGCAGAAGTTGCGGTAGCCCTCGCAGCGCTTGGTGTCGAAGTTGATGTCGCGCCCCAGGCTCGCATAGCTGGCCATCGTGAAGCGCAAGGCGTCGGCACCGTAGGCCGGGATGCCCTCGGGAAACTCCTTCTCGACCCGCTTGGCCACCTTGGGCGCGGTCTCGGGCTTGCGCAGGCCGGTGGTGCTCTTGCGCACCAGCTCGGGCAGCGCGATGCCTTGCATCAGGTCCACCGGATCGAGCACGTTGCCTTCGCTCTTGCTCATCTTGTGGCCATGCGAGTCGCGCACCAGGCCGTGGATGTAGACGTCGCGGAACGGCACCTTGCCGGTGAAGTGCACCGTCATCATGATCATCCGGGCGACCCAGAAGAAGATGATGTCGAAGCCGGTGACCAGCACGGTGGAGGGCAGGAACAGCTCGAGCTCGCGGGTCTCGGTCGGCCAGCCCAGGCTGGAGAAGGGCACCATGGCCGACGAGTACCAGGTGTCGAGCACGTCCTCGTCGCGCGTGAGCTGCGCGCCTGCGGCGCGGCGCTGCTCGAGCAGCCGAAGCTGCGCATCGTCATTCGAGGCGCGCGCCGCGGCCAGGCGGTTGTCGAGGTCGAGCTGCCACTTCTGCGCCGCCTCGTGCTCGTCGCGGCCGACGAAGACCGCGCCCTCGGCGTCGTACCAGGCGGGGATCTGGTGGCCCCACCAGAGCTGGCGCGAGATGCACCAGTCCTGGATGTTCTTCATCCACTGGTTGTAGGTGTTGACCCATTGCTCCGGCACGAAGCGAACGCGGCCGTCCTGGACCACCTCGATCGCCTTCTCGGCGATCGATCGCCCGTCGCGCCCGGGCTTGCTCATGGCCATGAACCACTGGTCGGTGAGCATGGGCTCGACCACCTGGCCGGTGCGCCCGCAGCGCGGCACCATCAGCTTGTGCTTCTTGGTGTCGACGAGAAAGCCCTGGTCCTCGAGGTCCTCGACGACGCGCTTGCGGGCCACGAAGCGGTCCAGGCCGCGGTAGGCCGCGGGCGCGTTGTCGTTGACCTTGGCGTCGAGCGTGAGCACGCCGATCATGGGCAGGCGGTGGCGCTGGCCCACGGCGTAGTCGTTGTGGTCGTGCGCCGGCGTCACCTTGACAACGCCGGTGCCGAACTCGCGATCGACGTACTCGTCGGCGATGACCGGAATGCGCCGGCCGGCGAGCGGCAGCAGCACCTCCTTGCCGACCAGGTGGACGTAGCGCTCGTCCTCCGGGTGGACCATCACCGCGGTATCGCCGAGCATGGTCTCGGGCCGCGTGGTCGCGACCACCACCTCGCCCGACCCGTCGGCCAGGGGATAGCGGATGTGCCACAGGAAGCCGTCTTCCTCCTCGCTCTCGACCTCGAGGTCGGACACCGCCGACTTGAGCACCGGGTCCCAGCTCACCAGGCGCTTGCCGCGGTAGATGAGGCCCTCGTCGTACAGCCGCACGAAGGTGTCGGTGACCACCCTGGACAGCCGCTCGTCCATGGTGAAGTACTCGTGGCCCCAGGCCACGCTCGCGCCCATGCGGCGCATCTGGCCGGTGATGATGGAGCCGCTGCGCTCCTTCCACTCCCAGACCTTGGCGACGAAGTTCTTTCGACCGAGGTCGTGGCGCGACTGTCCCTGCTCCTGCAACTGGCGCTCGACCACGATCTGCGTGGCAATGCCGGCGTGGTCGGTGCCCGGCACCCACATCGTGTTGAAGCCGCGCATGCGGTGATAGCGCGTCAGCGCGTCCATGATGGACTGGTTGAACGCGTGGCCCATGTGCAGCGTGCCGGTCACGTTGGGCGGCGGCAGCTGGACGCAGAAGGACGGCCGGCTCTCGTCCAGCGTCGGTTCGTAGACGCCGCTCTTCTCCCAGACGGGCGCCCAGCGGGCTTCGATGGCGGCGGGTTCGAAGGACTTGGCGAGTTCGCTCATGGAAAGATCGTCTGTCCGCGGCCAGAATGCGCGGAACGGGAGGCTGCAACGGGAGGTCCCGATTGTAGGGGCCGCCTCCCCGCTGTCAGACTGTGGTTTCGTTGGGGGGACGAGGATGTCGACCAGGGTTTCGATGAGGGCCCGGCAGGCCGCGGCGATGGCGCTGCTCGCCATGCTGGCCGCGTGCGGCGGGGGTGGCGGCGGCAGCACGCCGGCCGGCAGCAGCAGCTGCGACGTGGCGGCGCAGAACCAGTGGCTGCACGACTACATGAACGACTGGTACTACTGGAGCGGCAGCGCGCCCATCCCCGATCCCGCCGGCTATGCCTCGGTAGCGTCCTACTTCGATGCGTTGCGCTTCGCCGGCAACACGACCGTGCCGCGCGACCACTGGAGCTACTTCGAGGCGACGGCCGACTACAACCAGTTCTACCAGGAAGGCAAGACCCTGGGCTGGGGCCTGTTCGTCAACGGCCTCGAGCTCAGCCTGCCGCTCAAGCTGCGCTACGTGGAGCCGGCCTCGCCCGCCGCGCTGGCCGGGCTGAAGCGCGGCGACGTGATCCTGTCGCTCAATGGCCGCAGCGCCGACGACATCGTCGCGCACAACGACTTCTCGGCGCTCAACGCGGCGTCCGAAGGCCAGCAGCTCACGATCGAGATTTCCAACGCCGGCGGCACCCGCAGCCTGGTGCTGGTCGCCGCCACCTACGACCTCACGCCGGTGTCGGTGACGCAGGTCCTGACCTTGCCGGGCGGCGCCAAGGCCGGCTATCTCGTGCTCAAGGACTTCATCACCCAGGCCGAGGCGCCGCTGGCCAGCGCGTTCCAGCAGTTCCGCGCGGCGGGCGCGACCGAGCTGATCCTCGATCTTCGCTACAACGGCGGCGGCCGCGTGTCGACTTCCAACGTGCTCGCATCGCTGGTGAGCGGCGCATCGCACAGCGGACAGGCCTTCGTGCGGCTCGACTACAACGGCAACCATGCGTCGTCGAACACGCAGTTCACGCTGGCCAGCGCACCCGGCCCGGCCTTCACCCGCGTGGTGGTTCTCACTGGCGCGCGCACTTGTTCAGCCAGCGAGCTGATCGTCAACGGGCTCAAGCCCTTCGCGAACGTCGTCACCATCGGCGGCGCCACCTGCGGCAAGCCCTTCGGCTTCAGCCCCACCGCGTCCTGCGGCAACACCTTCAGTGCGGTGAACTTCGAGTCGTTCAATGCGCAAGGCGAAGGCCGCTACTACAACGGCATCGGCGCCACCTGTGCCGTGGCCGACGACTTCAGCGGCGAGCTCGGCGACCCGGCCGAGAGACTCACCGCGGCCGCGCTGGGCTACCTGCAGAACGGCGTGTGCCCGGTCACCGCGCGGGCGCAGGCGCAGGCGGTGCGGCGCCGGGGGCCCGTGGTTGCCGAGCCCGGCGAACGCCAGGGCATGTGGGTCGATTGACCCGCCGGCTCACATGAGCAGGTGCTCGCCGGCGTTGTCGCCGCCCAGGATCACGTAGTTGACCTTGCGGATGTCGGCCAGCCGGGTGCCGCCGGAGTACGAGATCGAGCTCTGCACGTCCTCGCGCATTTCGCGCAGGGTGTCGGCCAGCCGGCCTTTCACCGGCTCGAGGATGCGCTTGCCTTCCACGTGCTTGTACTCGCCCTTGTTGAAGTCGGACGCGCTGCCGTAGTACTCCTTGAACAGCTTGCCGTCGACCTCCACCGTGCGGCCCGGCGACTCCTCGTGACCGGCGAACAGCGAGCCGATCATCACCATGCAGGCGCCGAAGCGCACGCTCTTGGCGATGTCGCCGTGGTCGCGGATGCCGCCGTCGGCAATGATGGGCTTGGTCGCCACGCGGGCGCACCACTTGAGCGCCGACAGCTGCCAGCCGCCCGTGCCGAAGCCGGTCTTCAGCCGCGTGATGCACACCTTGCCGGGCCCGATGCCGACCTTCGTCGCATCGGCGCCCCAGTTCTCCAGGTCGATCACCGCCTCCGGCGTGCCGACGTTGCCCGCGATGACGAAGGTCGCGGGCAGCTTGTGCTTGATGTGATCGATCGTGCGCCGCACCGTCTCCGCATGGCCGTGGGCGATGTCGATGGTGATGTAGTCGGCGCCCACGCCCTCGGCGGCCAGGCGGTCGATGACCTCGTGGTCGCTCGCCTTCACGCCCGAGCTGATCGAGACGAACAGGCCGCGCTCGCGCATGCGCTTCGCATAGGCGACGTTGTCCAGGTCGAAGCGGTGCATGACGTAGAAGTAGCCGTTGGCGGCGAGCCATTCGCTGATGGGCTCGTCGATCACCGTCTTCATGTTGGCCGGCACCGCCGGCAGGTTGAAGCTGCGGCCGCCGAATTCGACCGAGGTGTCGCATTCGCTGCGGCTGTCGACGCGGCACTTGCGCGGCAGGAGCAGGACGTTTTCGTAGTCGAAGATTTCCATGTGAGAGCTTCGCTCCAGGTGGCCAGGCGTTGAACGCAGTGCGAGGCCGAAGGCTGCGAGCGCTTGACTTGGAGTCCCGGTTCGTGGGCCGAAGGCCTCGTGCGGGCGAGGTGGCCGTCAAGAAAACGAAAACCGGGCGCCAAAATTTGGGCCCGGTGACGAATTCTACGCGGTGACGCCTGCCCCTGCGACCCCGGGGTCAACGGCAGGCGGACGGTGCCGACTGCGCCGCCGCGAGCACCTCGCCCTTCGCCGTCTCGATCCACGCCACGCTGGACAAGCGCTCCGCCCGGCCCGCCTCGGGCACGCGCACTGCGCGCAGGTGCTCGATCCGCGACTCGCCGGCCAGCTCGCCCAGCCCCATCGGCCCCACCAGCTCGCGCACCAGCTGCCGATCGACGGCCGTCCCTTCGCTGCCGGCGGGCACCTGCTCGACCAGCGCCGCGTAGGCGACCGCATCGGCGGGCAGCTTGGCGCGACGCGTTACCACCAGGCGCAGCCCGATGTAGCCGTTCCAGCCCGGCCCGTCGCTGATGCGCAGCAGCGGCGCGCCGCGGCGTGCGATCGATGCGCTGCGGTAGAGCGTCTGCTGCGCCGGCATCGTGCGCGCCCGTGCGAGTGCTTCCGGCAAGGCGGCGCTGGCCATGGCCGCATCGGCCGCACCCGGCGTGATCCAGTCGAGCACGAGCTGCCGCGAACGCCGGTCGCGCGGCGTGGCCTCCTGCCAGCAGCGCTCGCAATCGGCGGGCACGAAGCGCTCCAGCAGCACGGTCGGTGCCGGCGCGTCGCACGCCGGCGCGGCGGCGGCGACCCCGCCGCCCGCCAGCGCCAGAGCGACTCCGCCAAGCATGCGACGGACAAAGGGTGAAGACACCTCGACTCCTAAAATGCCCGGATGAGTCTGCATTCTGACCAAGGGTCTTACACGGCGCCGCCCGCGTTGCTCGCCAACCTCAATCCGGAGCAGCTCGCGGCCGTGACCCTGCCGCCCGGCCCCGCGCTGATCCTCGCGGGCGCCGGCTCCGGCAAGACCCGCGTGCTGACCACGCGCATCGCCTGGCTCATCCACACCGGCCAGGTCTCGCCGGGCGGCGTGATGGCCGTCACCTTCACCAACAAGGCCGCGAAGGAGATGCTCACGCGCCTCGGCGCGATGCTGCCGATGTCGGTGCGCGGGATGTGGATCGGCACCTTCCACGGCCTGTGCAACCGCTTCCTGCGCACCCACTGGAAGCTCGCCGCGCTGCCCCAGTGTTTCCAGATCCTCGATTCGGCCGACCAGCAATCGGCGGTCAAGCGCGTGGTCAAGGCGATGAACCTCGACGAGGAGCGCTTCCCGCCCAAGCAGGTCACCTGGTTCATCGCCGGCAACAAGGAAGACGGCCTGCGCCCGAAAGACGTCGAGATCCGCGACGAGCAGACCCGCACGATGGTTCGCGTCTACGAGGCCTACGAAGAGCAATGCCAGCGCGAGGGCGTGGTCGACTTCGCCGAGCTGCTGCTGCGCACCTACGAGCTGATGCGCGACAACGACGCGCTGCGCGAGCACTACCAGCGGCGCTTCCGCCACCTGCTGGTCGACGAGTTCCAGGACACCAACCGCCTGCAATACGCCTGGCTGAAGATGTTCGCCGGACCGGAGACCAGCGTCTTTGCGGTGGGCGACGACGACCAGAGCATCTACGCCTTCCGCGGCGCGCAGGTCGGCAACATGCGCGACTTCGAGCGCGAGTTCAAGGTCGGCCAGGTCATCAAGCTCGAGCGCAACTACCGCTCCTTCGGCAACATCCTCGATGCCGCCAACGAGCTCATCTCGCGCAACCAGCGCCGCCTGGGCAAGAACCTGCGCACCGAGGCCGGGCCCGGCGAGCCGGTGCGCGTCTACGAGGCCAACAGCGATTTCTCCGAGGCGCAGTGGTTCCTCGAGGAGGCGCAGCAGCTGCATCGCGAAGGCACCGGGCGCAGCGACATCGCGCTGCTGTACCGCAGCAACGCGCAAAGCCGCGTGCTCGAAAGCGCGCTGTTCAACGCCGGCATCCCGTACAAGGTCTACGGGGGCCTGCGTTTCTTCGAGCGCGCCGAGGTCAAGCATGCGCTGTCCTATCTGCGGCTGATCGAGAACCCGAACGACGACACCAGCTTCCTGCGCGTCGTCAACTTTCCGGCGCGCGGCATCGGCGCGCGCACCATCGAGCAGCTGCAGGACGCGGCCAAGGTGTCCGGACGCAGCCTGAGCCAGAGCGTGGGCGCGGTCACCGGCAAGGGCGGCGCCAACCTGCAGGCCTTCGTCGCGCTGATCGACACGATGCGCGACGCGACCGAGGGCCTCACGCTGCGCGAGATCATCGAGCACATGCTGCATGCCTCGGGCCTGGTCGAGTTCTACAAGACCGACAAGGAAGGCAAGGACCGGCTCGAGAACCTGGACGAGCTGGTCAACGCGGCCGAGGCTTTCGTGACGCAAGAGGGCTTCGGCAAGGACGCGGTCGCGCTGCCGCTGGACGAGCAGGCCGGCACCTACGCCGCCGGCGCCGGGGCGGTCGCGGCGGCCGCCGAGCAGGTGCCCGATGCCGAGACCGGCGAGATCATGTCGCCGCTGGCCGCCTTCCTCACCCACGCCTCGCTGGAGGCGGGCGACAACCAGGCACAGGCCGGCCAGGACGCGATCCAGCTCATGACGGTGCACTCGGCCAAGGGCCTGGAGTTCGACGCCGTCTTCATCACCGGCCTGGAGGAAGGGCTGTTCCCGCACGAGAACAGCGTCTCCGACATCGACGGCCTGGAGGAGGAGCGCCGCCTGATGTACGTGGCGATCACCCGGGCGCGCAAGCGGCTGTACCTGAGCTTCAGCCAGACGCGCATGCTGCACGGGCAGACCCGCTACAACGTCAAGAGCCGCTTCTTCGACGAGCTGCCCGAGGCGGCGCTGAAGTGGATCACGCCGCGCCACCAGGGCTTCGGCTCCGGCTATGCCCGCGAGTACCAGTCGGCCTGGGCGCGCGGATCGGGGTTGAGCGGCATCGTGGGCGCCGGCCGCATCGACGAGCCGCGTGCGCCCTTCGCGCCCAAGGCGCCTTCACACGGATTGCGCCAGGGACAAAGCGTGTTCCACACCAAGTTCGGCGAAGGCGTGATCGTGACGCTGGAGGGCAGCGGGGACGATGCGCGGGCCCAGGTCAACTTCGGCCGGCACGGGATGAAGTGGCTGGCGCTGAGCGTGGCCAAGCTGACACCCGTCGAGTAGCCCGGGTGCAACACCCGGGCTACAGGAGGCCGGCCCGCTTGATGGCGCGATAGCGGTTCACCAGCGCCGCCGCCAGCTCCTGCGGCTCCACATCGATCAGCAAGCCGTCGCGCCCTGCCAGGCGCTGAAAGGCGTCGCGCCGCGACTGCTCGAACAGCCGCGCCCCCGCGACCTCCACCGCCTGCTGCGGCGTCGCGAGCGGCTGCTCGGCGAGCTCGCGCAAGGCGCGCTCGCGCAGGCTCGCGACCATCACCAGGTGGCGCGAGCGCAGCAGCTGCAGCGCCGGCTGGAGCTCGCCGGCATCCTCGTCGCGGAAGTTGGTCAGCACGACCACGAGGGCACGCTTGCGCTGCGCCTGCATCAGGTCGCGCGCCGCGAGCAGGTAGTCGGAGTGGACGGCTTGCGGCTGCACGTCGTACAGCGTCGCCATGAGCGCGTTCAGCGTCGCCACGCCCTTGCGCGGCGCGAAGCGCCGGCGCGCCGCTTCGTCGGTCCCGAAGGTCATGGCGCCGACCTCGTCGCCTTCCTTCAGCGCGACGTGGGCGAGCAGCATCAGCGCGTTCAGGGCCTCGTCGAAATGGCTGCCGTGGCGCGCGGCCGCGCCTTCGTCGGCGCGCATGCGGCGGCCGCAGTCGAGCAGGAACAGCACGCGCTGGTCGCGCTCGTCCTGGAACTGTCGCACGATGGGCCGGCGGTGCTTGAGCGTGGCCTTCCAGTCGATGTGGCGGATGGCGTCGCCGGGGCGGTAGTCGGCGAGCTGCTTGAAGTCGGTGCCGGCGCCGCGCTGCGCCACGCTCTTGATGCCGATGTCGGCCAGCCGGCGGTCGGCAGCCAGCCAGGCGTAGCGCGACACCGCGGCGAAGTTCGGGTAGACGCGCAGCGTCTCGTCGTCGCCGATGCGGCGGATCCAGTCGAAGCTGCCGTGCAGCGTGCGCACCCGCAGCTCGGCCGGCGCGAAGCGTGCGGGGCCGCGCTGGCGCGGCACGATGCGATAGGCCAGCTCGACACGCGACTGCGCGCTGGCATGGGTGACCAGCGGCAGGCCCTCGAAATCGAGGCGCGGGTCGACGTGGTCGAACAGCTCGACGCGCCAGTCGTGCGGGCTGTCGTTGACCAGCGAGCAGGCGACGGTGCGCGGCACGCCCAGCGCCAGTGCGGCGGGCAGCCGGCGCTGCCAGCGCAGCGGCGAGCGTCGCCACGCACGCATGCTGCGCACCAGGTCGATCACGGCCCACACCAGCACGACCGCCGCCGCCCCCAAGGCTGCATGGCCCACCGTGACCGGCGGCACCTGCAGCGCCAAGGCGATCGCCGCGGCGATCGCGAGCACGACCAGCACCCAGATGCTGGCGCGGCTGGGGATCAGGGGCATGCGCACCGGCGTGCCCTCAGCCGCGCGGCGCCTCGACGCTGTCGAGCAGCGCCCGCAGCAACTCGTCGATCTTGCGACCTTCGAGCTGCGCATCGGGCGCCATCAGGACGCGATGGCGCAGCACCGGCAGCGCATGGTGCTTGACGTCGTCGGGCGTGACGAAGTCGCGTGCCGAGAGCAGCGCCGCGGCCCGCGCCGCGCGCACCAGCGCGATCGCGCCGCGCGAGCTCGCGCCGTTGGCCAGGCCCGGCCAGGTGCGCGTCGCGCGGGTGATGCGCACGGCGTAGTCGGTCACGCGGTCGTCGACCCGCACGTGCGCGGCCAGGCGCTGCAGCGCCAGCACGTTGCGCTCGTCCAGCCGCGGCGTGACGGCGGCCAGCGGCAGCTGGTCGCCGGCCTGCGAGGCAGTGGTGCGCACCACGATCGCGGCCTCGTCGGCCAGGCTGGGATAGCCGACCTCGATCTTGAACAGGAAGCGGTCGAGCTGCGCTTCGGGCAAGGGGTAGGTGCCCTCTGTCTCCAGCGGGTTCTGGGTCGCCATCACCATGAAGGGCTTGGCCAGCGGCAGGGTCTGGCCCTCGAGCGTGACCTGGTACTCCTGCATCACCTCGAGCAGCGCGCTCTGCGTCTTGGCGGGCGCGCGGTTGATCTCGTCGGCCAGCAGCAGGTGGGTGAACACCGGCCCGCGCAGCACGCGCAGGCTGCCCGGCGCCGCGCCGTCGCCGGGGGCGGCGTCGAGCACGGCGTGGCCGGTGATGTCGGAGGGCATGAGGTCGGGCGTGAACTGGATGCGCGCATGCTGCAGCGACAAGGCCTTGGCGAGCGCGCGCGCCAGCAGCGTCTTGCCCAGCCCGGGCACGCCTTCCACCAGCACATGGCCCGAGGCGACCAGCGCGATCAGGGTCTGGTCGACGACCTCGCGCTGGCCCACCACGGCCTTGCCGACCTCGCCCCGCAAGGCGGTGAGGATCTCGGCGGCACGGGTCACGTCGGCGGGATTGATCTGCATCTTGTCCTTCTTTCTCAGCGATGGGGGGCGAGGCGGCGCACGGCCGTCTCCAGCAGGGTCAGGGTGGCCGCAAGCTCGCGCCGCGAGCGGCGCAGCGAGGGTGCCATGGCGCTGGACAGCGCCTCGGCGTCGAGCGCGGCCAGGCGCGCGATGGCGGCAGCGCGGCCGCGCCGGTCGAGCCGGTCATGATCGACGACATGGCGCCGCGCCGCCTGCTCGAGGGCGCGCAGCTGCGCCCGATGCAGCGCAGCGCCGCCGCTGGCGAAGATGAAGTTCGCCGTGTCGCGGATCTGCTCGGCCACCGAGCGTCGCGCGAGCGGCGCCGCGGGTGCAGGCGGCCCGAAGCGCACGGCGCCTCGCCACAGCGCCAGGGCCAAGCCGATCGCGCCCAGCAGCACCGCGGCGGCGCCGGAGTGCCACACCTGACGCAGCAGCGGCATGCGCTGGCCGATGTCGACGAACCACACCTCCGTGCCCGGCTGCAGGTGCAGGGCGGCGACCCAGGCCAGGGCATGGTCGTTCTCGAGCAGCCGCCCGTGCATCCATCCGCGCAGCGCCGTCACCTTGCCGCGGCCGACCGCGATGCGCAGCGCCTGGGGACCGGCGGGGGCGTCCAGCGACCATTCGGTGGGCGCCGCGCTGCGCAGGAAGGCGCGGTCGCCGATGCACGCGCGCATCCCGTGACGCTCGCCGTACGCCGGCGTCAGGTCGGCCGGCTCGGTCAGCTCGACACACGCCGGCGAGGCCGCGCCGGAGCCCTTGGGGTGGATGGCCTCGATCGGTGCCCAAGCGCGCCAGCGGCGCGGCGGGCCGTCGTGCAGGACGAGGTGGCCGCCGCCCTCGACCCAGCGTCGCAACGCTTCGTCGCGCTGCGGAAAGAGATCGCCGTGCCAGCGCCCCAGCACCAGCGTGGCCGTGGGCGGCGGCAGCCAGCCGTCGCCGGTCGGCGACACCACCGGCACGGCCAGGTGTCGCAGCAACTGCTTGACGGCGTAGTGGGGGTCGGTGAGTGCCTCGCCGCGCGGCGGCACGTCCACCGTGCGATCCACCCATTCGGTGTTCTGCACGACCCAGGCCATGCACGCGAGCACCGCCAACGCGACGATGCCGTTCAGCAGGTGCTCGCGGGTGATCATGCCGCTCCCATCGTCCGCGGCAGGCAGGTGTCGAACTGGTCGCACAGCGCGAGCACCCCGTCGGTCTGCGGGGTGCGGGCGCCATACACCGCCAGCTCCCAGGCGCCGACCAGGCGCTCGACGAAGGCGCCGCCGGCGCCGGCCAGTGCGCCCTGCGCCAGCGCCACGCACTCGCTCTCGGTGCTGGCGGCGCGCACCGGCACCGCGTGGTCGTGAACCAGTCGCGACAGCGCGCCGCGGTACAGCAGCGACAGGGCGGCGCGCTGCTCGCCGGCCAGCCACAGGGTGCGGGCCGCGGCCGCGATGTCGGCGGGCAGGCTGTCGGGGCGGATGTCGAGCTCGCGCACATGGGTCGGCAGCGCCGGCGCAGCGGCCGCGGCGGCATCGGCGCGCACGCGGATCCAGCGCCGCAGCGCCACGGCCAAGACCGCGAGCGCCGTCGCGCCGAGCAGCCATATCAGCACCCGCGCCGACTCGGACAGCCACAGCGCCAGGCCTTGCAGCCAGGGGGCGGACGCCGCCGGCGCCGGCGCGGAGGCGCGCGCGGCGGGTGCGGCCGGCTTCCAGCGCAGGGTCCGCTCGGTGCGCTTGCCGGCCAGTTGCGGATCGGCGCGCACCGCGTCGACGGCCGCTTGCACCTGCGCCGCGCCCGGTCCCTCGGCGGCGAGCGCGGGCGCCGCGCCCAGCAGCGCGCAGGCCAGCAGCGCCGCGAGCCTAGCGCGCGAACACACGGCGAAACTCCTGTTCGATGTCCCAGGCCTCCAGCTCGACCCGTCGGTTCAGGTACATGGCGAAGCCCGCGGCGACGTAGAACGGCTCGAGCACGCCCACCACGGCGGCATACAGGCCGGCGCCGATCAGCGTGCCGGCCAGCCCGTCGCCGGACAGGGCGTTCAGCACCTTCACGGGATGGCCGTTCGGCTCGAACCACGCCAGCAGCGCGATCACGCCCAGCGACATCAGCAGCTCCACCTGGGCGAACGCGGCCTGCATGGCGAACGCGGCGCCGCGCTGGCCGCGCAACAGCTGGCGGCGCCGCCAGCGCAGCGCCTGGCCGCGCTGTTCCTCCAGCTGCAGCAGCGGCCCGGTGAACGAACGCCAGGGCGAGAAGCGGCGCGTGACCAGGGTCGCGAGCAGGCTGCGCCCCCAGACCTCGCGCCGGGCGCGCCAGAGGTCGGCGAAGCGCGTGGTCTGGCCGAACACGGAACGTGACAGCACGAACAGCAGGCTGCGATCCAGCCACGGCTTGAGCCAGTAGATCGACAGGGCCGGCAGCCAGGGCGAGATCTCCGCCGTGGCCAGGGCCAGGGCGACCACGACGGCGTACAGCGGCAGGAAGCTGCCCCACACCGACCGTGCCTGCGACTGGACGAGGCGCACGCCCAGGTCGCTCGCTTCGAGCCTCGAGCGGGGGCGCAGGTCCAGCGCGAGCGCGTCAACCTGCACCGGCGGCTCCCCCGGCGCGCGGCCGGCCCTGGACGAACAGGTACAGCAGCACCAGCACCCAGAAGCCGCCGCCGACGATGAACTTGACCTGCGGGACCACCCAGCGCGAGGACGACCAGAAGGCCTCCAGCGCCGCCGCCACCAGCAGCATCGCGAACACGCCGGTCATCAGGGGCACGGCGTCGCGCGCCGCGTTCTTCAAGGCCTGAAGGCGCGGCAGCCGACCCGGCGCGAGCAGGGCGTGCCCGAGCGCGAGCCCGGCCGCACCGGCCAGCACGATGGCCGTGAGCTCGAAGGCGCCGTGGCCGACCACGAAGGAGTAGAAGGTCTCGCCGTAGCCGCGCGCCGTGAGGTAGCCCGCCACCGTGCCGGCCAGCGCGCCGTTGTAGGTCACGAAGAACAGGCTGCCCAGGCCGAGGACGAGGCCGCTGGCGAAGCAGCGGAAGGCGATCGAGACGTTGTTCATGATGTAGAAGCCGAACATCGCCCAGTCGGTGTCGGCGCCGCGCTCGCGACCGATCGGGCCGCTGCTCGGGCCGTACATCGTGTCGTACTGGCGCACCGACTCGGCATCGTGCATGGCCAGCACGAAGCCGGGGTCGAGGTAGGTCATCACGCCCAGGACGACCAGCGGCAGCACGAACAGCAGCGTCGCCACCAGCACATAGGCGCCGTGGGCGCGCACCGACTGCGGCACGTCGACCAGGAACAGGCGCGCCAGTCGCTGCGCGCCCTGGCCAGGACGGCGGTAGACGCGCTGGTGGCCGCGCTGCGCCAGCGACTCGAGCCGGCCGGTGAGATGGACCGGATAGGCGCGCGAGCGGGCCAGGGCCAGGTGCTCGCAAGTGGCACGGTACAGGGCGGCGACGCGTGCCGGATCGGGCGCGGAGGAGGTGGCCAGTGCGGCCTCGAGCTCGTCCCAGAGGGCGTGGTGGGCGGCTTCGAACTGCAGCGGCGTCATCGGCGTCCCAGCAGCCACTGCGCCACGCCGAGCAGGCGTTGCAGGGTCTCGCGCTCCGAGCCCGCGGGGCCGGCGGCCGGGGCGGCGATCAGCGCCAGCTCGGTCAGGCGCGCCTCGCCCAGGCGCGCGCTGCGGCCGGCCCAGGCGACCAGCGCGGCCTGGGCGCGCGGCGACAAGGGCTGCGCGGGGGCGACCGGCGGGGCGGGCGGCAGCTCGCCGTGCAGCTGGACCGAGCGCAGGTGCACGACCAGCGTGCCGGCGGCCAGGTCGCCCAGCCGCTTGAAGTCGGCGCGGCACAGCATCGCCACGAAGGCGAACACGTGGAACGCGGGAAGGAAGTCGGCGGCGCGCAGCAGGTTGCGCGTCAGCGAGGCGGCCGGCGTGACCGGCAGGCCGCTGTCCATCACCACCGCCAGGCCCAGCACCTTCTTGCCCGGGGTGGCGCCGCCCATCGCGAGCTCGAAGGCGACCGGATAGAACCACTCGAGCGCGAAGTACAGGATCAGGCCCAGCCCGGCGCCGAAGCCCCCGAGCGGGCTCAGCAGCTGCACGGCGCCGATGATCACCGCGATGCGGATGCCGAAGTCGACGAGGTAGGCATACAGGCGCGGCACGAGGCCGGCGGGGCGCAGTGCGAGCGAGATGCCTTCCGGCGTCTCGGCGGTGAGCAGCGTGTCGAGCGAATCGCCCATTCGCGCCGCGGCCCCTCAGTCGGAGCCCGGCGTGACGGCGTCGATGGTCTTTTCCACCACCTTGCCGGTGACCTTGACGCCGGTGCTGACCACCGCGCCGGTCACGGAGATGGCCGCGCCTGCGGCGGCGCCGGCGACCTCGGCGACGGCGCAGCCGCAGAGCGCGGCCGCGCAGGCGAGTGCCAGGGCCAGGCGCGACAGGGAAGGGAGGTGGTGCAACGGCATGATGGTGGACCCTGGTGGACGAGGCCGGCACCAATGGTACCCAAGGGCGTCGGCCTGGCCGGACAACGGCTGCGGCGGATCAGGCGCTCACACGCCGACGGTCTCGATTTCGCGGTAAACGTCACGCAGCCACATGCGCACCCGCTGCCGGTCCATGAGGCCCAGCGCCGTGCCGTTCACCTCGGCGCCGTGCTTGGCGGCCCAGAAGCTGCTGTTGGCCGCGTCGATCTTGTTGATGACGCCGTCGTGCAGGTGGCGCACCGACACCAGCTTGGCGCCCAGGTCGATGGCGCGCGTCTGCTCGCCCGACGCCTCCAGCACGGCGAAGTCGGAGCCGCGCACCTGGTTGCGCACGACCACGTAGCGCAGGTCCTTGCCGAAGCGGTCGAGCAGCTTCTTGAGCAGGTCGACCGAGTCCTTGCCCGAGTCCATCACGTGCCAGTAGGTGATGCCCACGCCCATCTCGTCGGCCAGGTTGAGCACGCCGGACTCGTCCATCCACTTCAGCAGCGGGTCGTTGGTCTGGGCCGCCAGGTCGACCAGGATGCGCCGCTCGGGCTGCTCGACCGCGGCTTCCATGATGGCGTCGAGCGACTCGTAGCGGTCGACCAGCACCGGCGACGCGTAGCCGGCATAGAAGCGCATCAGCGCGCCGTGCGAGCGATCGGTGTCGAAGCCGAGGAAAGGCAGGTTCTTGTCGATCAGGTACTGGGCCAGCACGCGGGCCATCAGGGACTTGCCGACGCCGCCTTTTTCGCCGCCGATGAAATGGATGTGGGCCATGGGCGCCTGCCTTTCGTTGTCGTGGGCCGCATTGTCGTCGCGACATGCGGCGTCACGCGAGCGTCATGTGGCAGTCACGTTACTTTCGCCCGTGGTCCCTAACCTGCGCCGGCTTTCGAATCAACCGAGGAAGAGTCCCTTGAAGAATCCCCCTGTCCCGCAGATCGACGCCGATGACGTCGATCTCAACACCTCCGGCAATCCCAGCTTCGTCAGCGTGCTCGACGCGCGCCTGAGCCGCCGCTCGCTGCTGCGCGGCGGCGTCGGCAGCGCGGCCAGCGCGGTCCTGGGTGCCTGGAGCCTGACCGCCTGCGGCGGCGGCGACGACGACGCACCCGCGCCGGCACCGGCTGCACCCCAGCCCATCACCACGCTGGGCTTCACCGCCGTGCCCAAGAGCCTGGCCGACACCGTGACCGTGCCGGCGGGCTACACCGCCAGCATCATCTACGCGCTGGGCGACCCGCTGACCGCCACCACGTCGGCGTTCAAGAACGACGGCACCGACGCCGACTTCGACAACCGCGCCGGCGACCACCACGACGGCATGGAGTACTTCGGCCTCACCACCGACGGCACCGCGCCGGACTACGCCGGCTCGGACCGCGGCCTGCTCGCCATCAACCACGAAGCCACCAGCAACAAGGACGTGCGCTCGTACTACCTGCATGCCAACGGCGGCACCGTGAACCCGCGCCCGGCCGCCGAGGTCGACAAGGAGGTCGCGGTGCACGGCGTCTCGGTGGTCGAGGTGCGCAAGACCGGCGGTGCCTGGGGGTATGTGCAGGCCTCGAACTACAACCGCCGCATCACGCCGCTCACGCCGTTGCAGATCGCCGGCCCGGTGCGCGGCAACGCGCTGCTCAAGACCAGGTACTCGACCGACGGCACGGCGACGCGCGGCACGCTCAACAACTGCGGCACCGGCTACACGCCCTGGGGGACCGACCTGACCGGCGAGGAGAACTGGGCCGGCTACTTTTTCCGCAGCGGCACCGACGACGCGGCGCGCGCCGACAAGAGCGTGACCTCGCTCAACCGCTACGGCAAGACGCAGGGCAGCGCCTCGCGCCACGGCTGGGAGACGGCCGGCGCCGACGACAAGTACGCGCGCTGGAACATCGGCAAGACCGGCGCCAGCACGGACGGCAGCGACGACTACCGCAACGAGCTCAACGGCTTCGGCTGGGTGGTCGAGGTCGATCCCTACGACAAGACCGCCGCCGTCAAGAAGCGCACCGCGCTGGGCCGCTTCGCGCACGAGAGCGCGTCGTACTCGAAGGCCGTGGTGGGCAAGCCGCTGGCCGTGTACATGGGCGACGATTCGCGCGGCGAGTACATCTACAAGTTCGTCTCCACCGCCACCTGGAGCGCCGCCGACGCCACGCCGGCCAACCGCATCGCCACCGGCGACAAGTACCTGGACAGCGGCAAGCTCTGCGTCGCCAAGTTCAATGCCGACGGCAGCGGGCAGTGGATCGAGCTGAACATCGCCAACCCGGCGATCGCGGGCTACGCCACCTACACCTTCGCCGACCAGGCCGACGTGCTGGTCAACGCCCGCCTGGCGGCCGACGCCGTCGACGCGACCAAGATGGACCGGCCCGAGTGGTGCGCCGTGCATCCGACCACCGGCGAGGTCTACTACTCGCTCACCAACAACAGCAACCGGGTGGTCGACGCGGCCAGCGGCAAGCAGGTCGTCGACGGCCCGAATCCGCGCACCTACGCCGACCTCAAGGGCGCGGCCAACCAGACCGGCAACGTCAACGGCCACATCATCCGCATGAAGGAGACCGGCGGCGAATCGGCGGCCGTCACCTTCAACTGGGACGTGTACCTGTTCGGCGCCCAGTCCGATGCCGACGGCAGCAAGGTCAACCTGTCGGCGCTCACCGCCGAACAGGACTTCTCCAGCCCCGACGGCCTGTGGTTCAGCCAGAACACCGGCCTGTGCTGGATCCAGACCGACGACGGCGCCTACACCGACGTCACCAACTGCATGATGCTGATCGGCGTGCCTGGCCAGGTGGGCGACGGCGTCAAGAAGACGCTCAGCTACACCAAGACCGACGGCAGCACGCTGGCGGTCGACACCTACGTGGGCAAGCTGCCGACATCAGCGACGCTGCGGCGCTTCCTCGTCGGCCCGGTCGATTGCGAGCTCACCGGCTGCACCGAGACCCCCGACGGCAAGACGGTGTTCGCCAACATCCAGCACCCCGGCGAGGTCCTGGCCAACGTGGCCGACATCCTCGATCCGGCCAAGTACCCCAGCCACTGGCCGGGCAGCGTGGGCTATGGCGCCGGCGGCGCGACGGCACGCCCGCGCTCGGCGACGCTGGCCATCACGAAGAACGACGGCGGCCGCATCGGCAGCTGAACCAGGCAGAAGCCTCTCAGGGTTGAGCCGCCGGGCGCGAGTCCGGCGGCTTTTTTATCCTCGCCCGACGAAGGGCATCTTGGTCGCCATGATGGTCATGAACTGCACGTTCGACTCGAGCGGCAGGGCGGCCATCTGCACGATGGCGTTGGCGACGTGGCGCACGTCCATGCGCGGCTCGACCATCATGTCGCCGCGCGGCTGGATCACGCCCTGGGTCATGCGCTCGGTCATGTCGGTGGCGGCGTTGCCGATGTCGATCTGGCCGCAGGCGATGTCGTAGGCGCGGCCGTCCAGCGAGGTCGCCTTGGTGAGCCCGGTGATGGCGTGCTTGGTCGCGGTGTAGGGCGCCGAGAACGGCCGCGGCGCGTGGGCCGAGATCGAGCCGTTGTTGATGATGCGGCCGCCCCGCGGCGACTGGTCCTTCATGAGGCGAAAGGCCTCCTGGGTGCACAGGAAGGCGCCGGTCAGGTTGATGTCGACCACGTTCTTCCACTGCTCGACCGTCAGGTCTTCCAGCGGCATCGCCGGCGTGCCCATGCCGGCGTTGTTGAACAGCAGGTCGAGCCGGCCGAAGCGCTCGCGCGTCGCCTGGAACAGCGCCTTCACCGACGCCGCCTCGCGCACGTCGGTGGGCACGGCGAGCGCGCGCGACCCGGCGGCGCCCGCCTCGACGACGGTCTGCGCCAGCGCGTCGGCGCGGCGGCCGGCCAGCACCACATGCCAGCCCGCGTCGAGCAGCGCGATTGCGCTGGCGCGGCCGATGCCGCTGCCGGCGCCCGTGACGAGGGCGATCTTGTTCATGGGGTCTCCGGGTTGGCCTCGAAGCTGTCGACGAAGCTGAAGTACAGCGATGCGTAGAACGCGCTGACCAGCATCAGCATGGCCGGTGCCAAAGCGATGATGGCGAGCTGCGGCACGCCCAGCAGCCCGGAGACGATCATCGCCAGGAACTGGAATGACATCAGCACGACGAACCAGGCAAGAGTGAACACCGTGAGCGCGCCCTTGTTTCGCCAGCAGGCCACGGTGCTGAAGAACAGCGACTTGGCCGCGCCCTGTCCGCCCCAGTGCACCAGCGCCGGGGCGTGCCAGAACGGCACGGCGAGCAATGAGATGCCGACCGCCAGGACGAGCCAGCCCATCTGCGAGCTCGGGTCGTCCATCAGCGGCTGAAGCTCCTCGGGCGTCGACCTGCCGCTGCTCAGTGCCTGCAGCGATGCGGCGAACGGCTCGCCTCCAGCGGTGAAGGCGATCCAGAGCACCAACGCCGCCGCCACCGAGTACAGGACACCCAGGCGAATCTGCGCCCAGCGCCGGGCAGACGAGCCGCGCAGCGGCTCGATGAAGACGGTGGCAAACGGAAACCGGCCCTCCAGCGCCTGTCTCGTGGCGATCATGAAGCCCACCGTAGCCAACGGGGCCACCAGGAGCATGAGCATCGGCGTGATCAGCATGTAGACGAGGAACAGCACGCAGAAGGCCAGCGGCTTGCGGAAGAACACCCGCAGCCCGTCGCGCACCCACAGCGCGCCTTGCCGCGCCGGCACCAGCTTCAGCCTCATGGCGTGGTGGCGCGCTGCGGCGCGAAATGCCACGGCGTGTCGACGCGGCAGCGCAGGACGCGCTCGAAGTGGGTCGGGTCGTGCGCCTTCAGCATGCGGGCGTCGCGCGGCAGGTGAAAGTCCCACAGGCGCGAGATCCAGAAGCGCAGCGCGCCGGCGCGCAGCAGCGCCGGCATCAGGCGCAGCTCGCTGCCGGTGAGCGGGCGCTGGGCGTCGTAGGCGGCGACGAAGGCCTGGGCGCGCTCCTCTTCCAGCCGGCCCGACTCGAGGTCGATGCACCAGTCGTTCAGGCACACCGCCAGGTCGAACAGCAGGGTGTCGACGCCGGCGAAGTAGAAGTCGAAGAAGCCGGTGAGCTCGTCGTCCTCGAACATGACGTTGTCGCGGAACAGGTCGGCGTGGATCGGCCCACGCGGCAGGGCCGCGTACTGCGCCGACGCCGCCACGTGCTGCTGGAACGCGAGCTCGGCCTCGATCAGCTCGCGCTGCGGCGCGTCGATGTGGGGCGCGATCACCGGCACGGTTTCTTCCCACCACGGCAGGCCGCGCAGGTTGGGCTGGTGCAGCGGGAAGTCGGTGCCGGCCAGGTGCATGCGCGCCAGCATGGCGCCCACGCTCTCGCAGTGCGCGACGTCCGGCGCGAAGTGGTGCTTGCCGCGCAGGCGGTCGACCACCGCGGCCGGCTTGTCACGCAGGCGGTGGAGCAAGGCGCCGTCGGCGTCGGCATGCGGGTCGGGCACGGGGATGCCGCGGCCGGCCAGGTGCTTCATCAGGTGCAGGTAGAACGGCAGCTGCTCGAAGGTCAGGCGCTCGAACAGCGTGAGCACGTAGCGACCCTGGGTGGTGTCGGCGAAGTAGTTGGTGTTCTCGATGCCCGAGGCGATGCCCGTGAGGGTGCTCAGCTCGCCGATGCCCAGCCGCGACACGAGGGCGGCGGCCTCGTCGAACGAGACCTCGGTGAAGACGGCCATCTCAGAACGACAGCACGTGCCAGACGCGTTGGCCCGCGGCGCCGCGGCTGGAGCCTGCGCTGAACGACATGTCGCGCGCGCCGTCGGCCGGGATGATCTCGTAGCCTTGCTTGATCGCGCCCTTGGGCTTCACCGTGATGCGCTGGGTCTGCCCGCGCACCCGCAGCTCCTCGATGCGCGCGCCGTCGTCCTCGATGACCACGCGCTGGACCTTGGGTTCTGACTGACGGCCGGTGGCGGGGGCTTCACCGGCCTCGTCGGCCCCGGCGAGGGGGCTCAGCATGCACAGCAACGCGAGTGCGGCGAAACGAGGCAGGGCGTTCATGCCGCCGATTCTAGGCGGCATGAACAGCATGGAAACGGGGGTGCCCAAAGGCGCCCTGCCTCGACCGGTGGACACGGGACCAGCAGGGTGCGGCGGGCGAGGGGAGTCCGAGGGGTAAACCAGCCGCGGCGCGCCTTTGAGCAAGCGAAAAGTAGCAGGTGGCGGGGGCCGTCCACAAGCTGTCAAGCCTTACAGGTTGACGCAGGCGCAGGAGCCGTTACCGTATGTACGCAAAGCCATATTCGGTGTGCAAAGCGACGCTTCATGCGGCGCCGAGAGAAACTGGGGTTGGCCTGCATCGCAGCGCAGCATTCGCGAAAGGGCACCATGCTTCAGATTCTGGTCATCGAGGACTCACCGGTGAACATGGCGTTGACCGTCGCCATCCTGGAAAACGCGGGGCATGCGGTCCTGCAGGCCGACCACGCGGTCGAGGGCATCGAGATCGCGCGACGCGAGCAGCCCGACCTTGTGCTCATGGACATCCAGCTGCCCGACCTCGACGGCCTGGCCGCGACGCGCATGCTCAAATCCGACCCGCGCACCGCCAAGCTGCCGGTGATCGCCTTGACGGCCTTCGCCATGAAGGGCGACGAGGACGAGACCCGCGCGGCCGGCTGCGACGGCTACGTCACCAAGCCGATCCGCTACAAGGAGTTCCTCGCCGAGGTCGAGGCGGTGCTGCGGCGCCGGGCCGAGCCCGCCTGAGCGCCCGTCGCCATCGCGGACAATGGTCCGCATGAGCGACCACATCGAATCCGACCCCAGCACCCTGCTGCTGGTGGACGGCTCCAGCTACCTCTATCGCGCCTACCACGCGCTGCCCGACCTGCGCGGTCCCGGCGGCGTTCCCACCGGTGCCATCCACGGCATGGTGGGCATGATGAACTGGCTGCGCGAGCGCATTCCCTGCGAGCACGCGGCCTGTGTCTTCGACGCCAAGGGCAGGACCTTCCGCGACGACTGGTACGCCGACTACAAGGCCACCCGCACGGCCATGCCCGACGACCTGGCGCAGCAGATCGGCCCCATCCGCGAAGTGGTCAAGCTGCTCGGCTGGCCGGTGCTCGAGGTGCCCGGCATCGAGGCCGACGACGCCATCGGCACGCTCGCCTGCATGGCCGCCAAGGCCGGCCACAAGGTCGTGATCTCCACCGGCGACAAGGACCTGGCGCAGCTGGTCACGCCGCGCGTCTCGCTGATCAACACCATGGCCAAGCCGCCGGAGGTGCTCGACGTGGACGGCGTGGTCGCCAAGTTCGGCGTCCCGCCCGACCGCATCGTCGACTACCTGACGCTCATCGGCGACTCGGTGGACAACATCCCCGGCGTCGACAAGGTCGGCCCCAAGACGGCGGCGAAGTGGATCGCCGAGCACGGCTCGCTCGACGCGGTGATCGCCAACGCAGGCAGCGTGAAGGGCGTGGCCGGCGAGAACCTGCGCCGCGCGCTCGACTGGCTGCCGCAGGGCAGGCGCCTCGTGACGGTGATGACCGACTGCGACCTCTCGGGCCACGTGATGGACTGGCCGGAGTTCGCCTCGCTGGCGCTGCGCGATGCCGATCGCGAAGGGCTGCTCGCGTTCTACGAGCGCTACGGCTTCAAGGCCCTGCGGCGCGACCTCGAGACCGAGAAGCGCGCCGACGCCGCCATCGCCGGCCCGGTGGCGCCACCCGTCGTGCCCGCTGCGCCCGTGGACAAGCACTACGACACCGTGGTGAGCCTGCAGGCGCTGGCGGCATGGATCGCCAAGGCCGAGGCCGCGCCGATCACGGCGCTCGACACGGAGACCGATTCGCTCGACCCGATGCAGGCCCGCATCATCGGCATCTCGCTGTCGGTGGCCCCGGGCCAGGCCTGCTACATCCCGCTGCACCACAGCTATGCCGGCGCGCCCGACCAGCTGCCGGCCGACGAGGTGCTGGCGGCCCTCAAGCCCTGGCTGGAGAACCCGCAGGCCGCCAAGGTCGGCCAGAACGTCAAGTACGACCTGCAGGTGCTGGCCAACGTCGGCATCACGGTGCGCGGCTATGCGCACGACACCATGCTGCAAAGCTATGTGCTGGAGGTGCACCGCCCGCACAGCCTGGACAGCCTCGCCGAGCGCCACCTGGGGCGCAAGGGCCTGAGCTACGAGGATGTGTGCGGCAAGGGCGCCAACCAGATCCCCTTCGCCCAGGTCGAGGTGGGCCGGGCCACCGAGTACTCCGGCGAAGACAGCGAGATGACGCTGCACGTGCACCAGGCGCTGTGGCCGCAGATCGAGGCCGAGCCGGGCCTGCTCGACATCTACCGCCGCATCGAGATGCCGGTGACCCACGTGCTGCAGCGCATCGAGCGCAACGGCGTGCTGATCGACGCCGCCGTGCTGCAGGCGCAAAGCCGCGAGCTGGGCGAGCGCATGGTCGCGCTGGAGCGCGAGGCGCACGAGCTCGCAGGCCAGCCGTTCAACATCGGCTCGCCCAAGCAGATCGGCGAGGTGCTGTTCGGCAAGCTCGCGATGCCGGTGCTGCGGCGCACCGCCAGCGGCGCGCCGAGCACCGACGAGGAGGTGCTGGAAAAGCTCGCCGAGGACTTTCCGCTGCCGCGCAAGATCCTCGAGCACCGCAGCCTGTCCAAGCTCAAGGGCACCTACACCGACAAGCTGCCGCTGATGGTCAATCCGCGCACGGGGCGCGTCCACACCAACTATGCGCAGGCGGTGGCGGTGACGGGGCGGCTGTCGAGCAACGAGCCCAACCTGCAGAACATCCCCATCCGCACGGCGGAGGGACGGCGCGTGCGCGAGGCCTTCATCGCGCCGCCCGGCCATGTGGTGATGAGCGCCGACTATTCGCAGATCGAGCTGCGCCTGATGGCGCACATCAGCGAGGACGTGAACCTGATGCACGCCTTCGTCGAGAACCTCGATGTGCACCGCGCCACCGCGAGCGAGGTGTTCGGCGTCGATCCGCTGCAGGTCACCAGCGAGCAGCGGCGCTATGCCAAGACGATCAACTTCGGGCTGATCTACGGCATGAGCGCGTTCGGGCTGGCGTCCAACCTGGGCATCGAGCGCAGCGCCGCCACCGCCTACATCGAGCGCTATTTCGCGCGCTATCCGGCGGTCAAGCGCTACATGGACGAGACCAAGGCCTTCGCCAAGTCGAAGGGCTATGTGCAGACGCTGCTCGGGCGGCGCGTGTGGCTGCCCGAGATCAACAGCCCCAACGGGCCGCGCAAGTCGGGTGCCGAGCGGCAGGCCATCAACGCGCCCATGCAGGGCACGGCCGCCGACATCATCAAGCTGGCCATGCTCGCCGTGCAGCAGGCCATCGACGAGGAGCGCCGTGCGACCCGCATGGTGATGCAGGTGCATGACGAGCTGGTGTTCGAGGTGCCCGAGGACGAGGTCGACTGGGCGCGCGCGGAGATTCCGCGCATCATGGCGTCGGTGGCCGACTTGAAGGTGCCGCTGGTGGCGGAAGTGGGTGTCGGCCCGAACTGGGACCAGGCGCACTGAGTCGACAACGCGCCCCTGCGGCGCACAGGAGGGGCCATGGCGCTGTTCCCGCAGGATGCGCTCAACGACGGCGTGCGCCGCAGCGAAGTCTTCGGCTGGGCCATGTACGACTTCGCCAACTCGGGCTACACCACCGTCGTCCTGACGGCGGTGTTCAACTCCTACTTCGTCGGCGTGGTCGCCCAGGGCGCCTCCTGGGGCACGCTGGCCTGGACGCTCACGCTGGCGCTGTCGAGCCTGCTGGTGATGATCACCATGCCGGCATTGGGCGCCTATGCCGACCTGCACGCGTCCAAGAAGCGCCTGCTCGCGATCACCACCGCCGGCTGCATCGTGGCGACGCTCGCGCTGGCCTTCGTCGGCCGGGGCGACGTGGCCCTGGCGGTGGTCGCGATCGTGCTGTCCAACACGTTCTACTCCTACGGCGAGTCGCTCACCGCGGCCTTCCTGCCCGAGCTGGCGAAGCCCAATGCCCTGGGCCGGGTGTCGGGCTGGGGCTGGAGCTTCGGCTACTTCGGCGGAATGCTGTCGCTGGGCCTGAGCCTGGCCTGGGTGCTGGCGGCGCAAGCGCGCGGCGAGCCGGCGACCTCCTTCGTGCCGGTCACCATGCTGATCACCGCCGGCGTGTACGGCGTGGCCTCGCTGGCCACCTTCGTGCTGCTCGGCGAGCGGGCGGTGCCGCAAGCCGGCGCGTCGGGCGGCAGCGGCATCGTCGAATCGCTGCGCCAGCTCGGCGCGACCTGGCAGCGGGCGCGCCTGTATCGCGACTTCGGCTGGATGCTCGCGTGCGGCGCGTGCTACCAGGCGGGCATCTCGGTGGTCATCGCGCTGGCCGCGGTGTATGCCGAGCAGGTGCTGGGCTTCAAGCAGGCCCAGACCATGATGCTGGTGTTCCTGGTCAACATCGCGGCCGCGCTGGGCGCATTCGGCTTCGGCTACTGGCAGGACCGCATCGGCGCCAAGCCGGCGCTGGCGCTCACGCTGGCGGGCTGGATCCTGATGACGCTGCTGGCGGTGCTGGCCACCGGGCCGGGCCTGTTCTGGGTCGCGGCGGTGATCGCGGGGCTGTGCATGGGCTCGAGCCAATCCACGGGGCGGGCCATGGTGGGGCTGTTCGCGCCGGCGCCGCAGCGGGCGGAGTTCTTCGGCCTGTGGACCTTCGCGACGCGGGTGTCGGCGATCGTGGGGCCGGTGACCTATGGGGTGGTGACCTTGCTGACGGGCGGCAATCACCGCCTCGCCATCCTGTCGACGGCGCTGTTCTTCGTCGGCGGACTGGTGCTGCTGTTGCCGGTGAATGTGGGCCGCGGCATGTCGGCGGCAAAGGCGACCGCGTAGCCCGGGTGCAACCCGGGGTCGTGCCTGCGTCGGCCCGGTCCCGGGTTGCACCCGGGCTACGGTAGCATCCCCTCCCCATGAACTGGCCCTACGAACTGCAGATCGGCTGGCGCTACACCCGCGCCGGCCGCGCCGGGCGCCGCAATCGCTTCATCTCCTTCATCTCGGGCGTGTCCATGCTGGGCATCGCGCTGGGCGTGGCCGCGCTCATCATCGTGCTGTCGGTGATGAACGGCTTCCAGAAGGAAGTGCGCGACCGCATGCTGTCGGTGATCGCGCATGTCGAGATCTACGACGCGCAAGGCGCCGGCTTCGCCGACTGGCAGGCGATCGCCGCCAAGGCGCGCCAGCATCCGCAGGTCGTCGGCGCGGCGCCCTTCGTCGCCGCCCAGGCCCTGATCGCGCGCGGCGAGGACATGCGCGGCGCCATCGTGCGCGGCATCTCGCCGAACGAGGAAGCCACCGTCACCGACATCGGCCGCCAGCTGCGCGACACCACGCTGTCGCGGCTCGTGCCCGGCAGCTGGGGCATCGTGCTGGGCGGCGAGCTGGCGCGGGCGATGGGCGTGAAGGAAGGCGACACCGTCACCATCGTCGCGCCCGGCGGCCAGGTCACGCCGGCGGGCATCGTGCCGCGGCTCAAGCAGCTCACGGTGGTCGGCACCTTCAACGCCGGCCACTACGAATACGACAGCGGCCTCGCGCTCATCCACGTCGCCGACGCCGAGCGCCTGTTCCGCGTCGAAGGGCCGACCGGCGTGCAGCTGCGGCTCAAGGACGTGCAGGCCGCTCGCGACGTCGCCGACGAGCTGGCCGTCTCGCTGGGCCCGCAGGTCAACGTGCGCGACTGGACGCGCACCAACCGCAACTGGTTCGACGCGGTGCAGATCGAGAAGCGCCTGATGTTCATCATCCTCACGCTCATCGTCGCGGTGGCCGCGTTCAACCTCGTGTCGACCCTGGTGATGACGGTGACCGACAAGCAGGCCGACATCGCCATCCTGCGCACCCTGGGCGCCACCCCGCGCTCGATCATGGGCATCTTCATGGTCCAGGGCGCCGCGGCCGGCGTCATCGGCACGGTGGCCGGCGTGGCGGGCGGCCTGCTGGTGGCCTTCAACATCGACGTCATCGTGCCGGCCATCGAGCGGGCGCTGCACGTGAGCTTCCTGCCGGGCAGCGTCTACCTCATCAGCCGCATGCCCAGCGATCCTCAAAGCGGCGACATCGTCCCCATCGTCGTGATCTCGCTCGTGCTGGCTTTCATCGCGACGCTGTACCCCAGCTGGCGCGCCAGCCGCGTGCAGCCGGCCGAGGCGCTGCGCTATGAGTGAGCGCGTGATCGAGGCGAGCGGACTGCACAAGCGCTTCCACGAAGGCTCGCTCGACGTGCACGTGCTGCAGGGCGTGGACCTGTCGGTCGAGCGCGGCGAGACGGTGGCGGTGGTGGGTGCCTCGGGCTCGGGCAAGAGCACGCTGCTGCACCTGCTGGGCGGCCTGGAAGCGCCCAGCGACGGCCGCGTGACGCTGCAAGGCCGCGACTTCTCCCACATGAGCGCCTCGGCGCAAGGCGAGTGGCGCAATCGGCATCTCGGCTTCGTCTACCAGTTCCACCACCTGCTGCCCGAGTTCACGGCGCTCGACAACGTCGCGATGCCGCTGCGCGTGCGCCGCGCCACCCTGTCCGAGGCGCGCGAACGGGCGCGCGAGGTGCTGGCGCAGGTCGGCCTGGCCGAGCGCGTGCTGCACCGGCCGTCGCAGCTGTCGGGCGGCGAGCGCCAGCGCGTGGCCATCGCACGCGCCCTGGCCGGCGAGCCGGCCTGCGTGCTGGCCGACGAGCCCACCGGCAACCTCGACCGCGAAACGGCCGACGGCGTGTTCGCCCTGATGCTGCAGCTCGCACGCCAGCGCGGCATGGCCTACGTCATGGTCAGCCACGACGAGACGCTGGCGCGCAAGTGCGACCGCGTCCTGCGCCTGAAGCACGGACGGCTGGTCGACTGACGCGTTTGCGCCTGGAGCGCCGGCGCGTTCTGTGGTGTACTCCAGCCCTTCGCCGTAGGGAGTGCGAGCGGGGCGACACAAGAGTTGGGAACGATGACATCGCTTCATCGATGGAGTTGGCGTGCGTGGCTGGCTGTGTCATGGCTGCTCGCCGCCGGAGGGTGCGTCACGCCGGCGCTGGCGGCGCCGACGGAATTGCACGGCCGCTGGTTTGCGATCACCGACGCGGGGCTGCGCGAGCCGGTAGAGCGGCTCGCCCCGACCGGCGGTCGCTTCGAATACCGCGCCGAGCTGCGCGTCGTCCAGGACGGCACCTACGTGCTGGACTTCAAGAACTCCAGCGTGATCGGCCGCTTCCGCCATCGCCTCGCCGATGACCACGGCCGCCTGGTGGCCGAGCTGGCGGGCGGCCTGCAGAGCGCCGAGCCGAATCCCTTCTTCCTGCGCCACGGACGTGAGCTCTCGCTCGCCGCTGGTCACTACCAGTTGGTGAGCGAGCTCGACTCGCCCTTCTTCCTCGCCCAGCCCGAGCCCTACCTCGACACGCTGGCGCACTACCGGCAGGCCATCAAGCCCGGCAATGCGCTGGTCCTGCTGTGCCTGGGCGTGTTCATCGGCCTCGGCGTGTACTACGCCAGCCTGGCGCTGTACCGGCGGCGCCTGGCCGACGCGATGTACGCCTGCTTCATCGCCGGCAACCTGCTCTACAACGGCACCGCGCTGCTGGTGGCGGGCGAGCTGTTCGACCTGCGCTGGTTCTATCTCATCAGCGTGCCCATCCTGTTCTCCAACGTGGCCTACGTGGTGTTCGTGATGGCCTTGCTGCAGATCCGACGCGCGAGCTCGCCCTGGCTGCACGGCGCCGGCCGCGCGCTCATCGGCCTGCTCACGGCCTTCATCGCGCTGGCGGCGCTGCGGCCGCACTGGTCGCTGGAGCTCGACCGGATCGGCGTCGGGCTGTTCCTCGTGTTCGGCCTGGCCGCCGGCGTGCGCTGCGTCTGGCGCGGCGACAAGCTGGCGCGGCTGTACCTCGCGGCCAACCTCGGCTTCTTCGTGTCGGGCTTCGCCGCCATCTCGCTGATCGGCCTGGCCGGCGTGTACACCTCCTACGTCGAGCACCTGGGGCTGGTCGCCGTCACCATCGAGGTGCTGCTGCTGGCGCTGGTGCTGTCGTACCAGTTCGGGCTGCTGCAGAAGGCCAGCCAGAGTGCGCTGGCCCGGGCCGAGCACCACCTGCACCTGGCGCGCACCGACGTCCTCACGGGGCTGCCCAACCGCTATGCACTCGAGCTGGCGCTGGGCTCCTTGCCGCCGCAAGGCAGCCTGACCTTCGTCGACATCGACGGCCTCAAGCACTACAACGACCGCTTCGGCCATTCGCGCGGCGACCAGCTGCTGCGCGACTTCGCGACCACGCTGTCACGGCGCCTGGGCACCACGGCCACCTTGCACCGCCTGGGCGGCGACGAGTTCGCCGCGACCTCACATCACGGCGCGCTGGAGCAGGTCGAGCGCATGGTGGCCGAGAGCGTGGTGAGCCTGCAGCGCGGCGGCTACGAGGACTGCGGCGCGAGCTGCGGCTCGGTGCGGGTGCACGAATGCAGCGACAGCGAGCAGCTCAAGCACCTGGCCGACACCCGCATGTACGAGCACAAGCGACGCCGGCGGGTGCGCGACCACGCGGCCTGAGCACGAACACGAACGACAGGGAGGAAACGAAGCGATGACGACATCGAAGAAATGGCCGCTGCTGTGGCCGATGATCGCGGTGCTGCTGGTGCCGCTGGCCGCCGCGTGGTTCATGTACCCGGCCACCCACCTGCCGCCCGGCTTCGGCGTGTTTCCGCCGGAGTTCGTCAAGCCGCAGCCGCCGTTCTGGCTGCCCTACTTCATGCTGATGCTGGCGGTGGTGGCGGTCATCGTGCTCTTTCTCGCGGTGCCCTCGCTGTTCGGCTTCAAGCCCGTTGCGCCCGGCCCCACGCCCGCGCCGGCCAAGCTTCCGCCGTGGTTCTGGATCGGCGTGGTGCTCACCGCCTTCTTCTGGTGGCTGATGTGGGCCCGCGTCACGGTGTTCGGCCCGCTCGTGTACTACGCCTTCTCGCCGCTGTGGTGGGGCTTCATCCTGCTGATCGACGGCCTGGTGTACCGCCGCACCGGCGGGCGCTCGCTGCTGGCGTCGCGGCCGCGCACCCTGCTGTGGAGCGCCGTGGTGTCGGTGGGCGGCTGGACCTTGTTCGAGTACCTCGACTACTTCGTGCTCGGCAACTGGTTCTACCCCAACGGCCGCATGGACCCGCCCGGCCACGCGATGGTGGTGCTGCTGTTCTTCATCGCCTACACCACGGTGTGGCCGGCGATCTTCGAATGGACCACGCTGCTGCGAACCTTCCCGCGCCTGGTCGCGCGCTACGCGCAAGGCCCGGCGCTGCCGCTGCCCGGCGGCTGGCTGATCGGCGGCGGGCTGGTGCTGCTGGGCCTGATGGTGTTCCTGCCGCTGCCGCTGTTCTTCGTGCTGTGGATCGGGCCGCTGGCCATCCTGGCGGGGCAGATGCTGCGCCTGAAGCTCTGGACGCCGCTGTCGGACCTGGCGGCGGGCAACTGGTCATCCACCGTGCTGGTGGCGCTGGCCTCGTTGGCCAACGGCTTCTTCTGGGAGCTGTGGAACTGGGGCAGCGCGCAGCCGAAGTCGCTGCCGGCGACGAACCCGAACTACTGGATCTACGACATCCCGTACGTCAACGTGATCCACATCTGCGCGGAGATGCCGCTCCTGGGGTACGCGGGGTACCTGCCGTTCGGGATCCTGGCGTGGGTGCTGTTTTGCTGGGCGGGGGAGCTGCTGGGGTTCGATACCAAGCTGGACCTTTGATCCCGGGTTGCACCCGGGCTACATCACCCGGCCGAACCAGGCCACCGACAAGCCGGCGGCGATCACCACCAGGCCCGCCGCCACCGCGGCGAACAGGGCGCTGATCTCCGTCTCCTTCTTCTCCACCACCAGGCGCGTGCTGAGCGACTGGTAGACCTTCTTCAGGTCGCCCGCGGTGCCGGCGTAGAAGTACTCGGCGCGGGTCAGGTTGGCGATGCCCTTCAAGGTGTCTTCGTCCAGCCGCACCCGCATGCTCCAGCCTTCGAAGCCGATGGTCTCGCCGTCTTTCGTGCCGATGCCCACCGAGTAGACCTTGACGCCGCGGTCGGCGGCCATCTTGGCGGCGTCCATGGGATCGGGGCCGGTGGTGCGCTGGCCGTCGGTCAGCAAGATGATGGCGCCCGAGCCGTAGGACCCCGGCTGGACCGGCGTGAACTCCTTCTTCGGCTTCTCGCCGGGACTCAGCGGCATGTTGCGCGCGCCGGTGATCTGCGACAGGTCGATGCCGGCATCGGGGAACAGCGTGGCCAGCGACAACACGATGCCGCTGCCGATGGCCGTGCCGCGCTGCAACTGGAAGCGATCGATGGCCGCGACCACGTCTTCGCGGCTTTGCGTGGGCGGCTGCACCACCGCCGCCGTGCCGGCGAAGGACACCACGCCCACCCGCACGCTGCGCGGCAGCTCCTTGATGAAGGCCTTGGCGGCTTCCTGGGCCGCCACCAGGCGGTTGGGCTGGACGTCGCCGGCGCGCATGCTGCCCGACACGTCCATGGCGAGCACGATGGTTTCCTGCTGCGTGGGCAGGGTGACGATGGCCAGCGGCCGCGCGGTGGCGACCAGCAGCGCGCCGATGGCCAGGAGCAGCATCGCGGGCGGCACGTGGCGCCGCCATCCCGGGCCCTTGCCGGCGGCCTGCTTCACCAGCGCCAGGCTGGCATAGCGCACGGTGTTCTTCTTGCGGCGATGCAGCAACCACAGGTACAGCAGCACCAACGCCGGCAGCAGGGCCAGCAGCCAGAGGAAGTCGGGCCAGACGAATGTCATGTCGGGCCTCCGTGCGTTGCGTGTGCGCTGGTGCGCGGCGCCAGGTGCGCCGGCAGGCCGCCGCCTGCCGCCAGGCGGCTGCGCTGCCGTCTCATCTCGGCAAAGCGAAGCACCGCGTCCACGAGGTCATCATCCGTCGCGAGTTCGAGCGTGTCCACCCCCGCTTTCAGGAAGCCCTCCTGGAGCTGCTGCTCGTGCCGTTCGGCGGCTTCGGCGAAGCGCTCGCGAAAGCCCTTGTCGTGGGTGTCGACGAAGAGCTGCTCGCCGGTCTCGGCGTCCTGGATGGTGACCAGGCCCAGGTCGGGCAGCTCGAGCTCCGCGGCGTCGTACAGGCGCACGGCCAGCACCTCGTGGCGCTGCGACAGGCGGGCCAGCGCCTCGTGCCAGCCCGGCGCGCTGATGAAGTCGGACACCACGAAGATCATCGAGCGGCGCGGGATCATGCCTTGCGCCGCCTGCAGCAGGCGGTGCAGCTGCGTGCCGCTGCCGGTGGGCTTGGGCTGGTAGTCGCGCATGCGCTGCAGCAGGGTCAGCACGTGGATGCGGCCGCCGCGCGCCGGCAGCACCACATCGACCTCGCTGCCGTAGAGCAGGGCGCCGACGCGGTTGCCATGGCGGGTGAGGACGCGCGCCAGCACCGCCACGAACTCGGCCGAGACCAGGCGCTTGGTGCGCGCCTGGGAGCCGAAGTCGACGCTGCCGGACAGGTCGAGCACGAACCAGGCGTTGAGCTCGCGGTCTTCGGTGAACTGGCGCACGTAGGGCGTCTGCAGGCGCGCCGTCACGTTCCAGTCGATGTGGCGCACGTCGTCGTGCAGCTGGTACTCGCGCAGGTCGGCGAGGTCGAGGCCGGCGCCGCGGAACAGCGTGCGGTAGTCGCCTTGCAGCAAGCCGTCGAGACGGCGGATGACCGTCCACTCGAGGCGACGCAGGATGGCGTCAGAGCTTGGCGCGCTGTTCATCGGGATGGTGGGCGAGCGGCTTGTCGGGCTTGGGCACCTTCTGCACGATCTGCGCCACGATCTGGTCGGGCGTGAGCCCGTCGGCCAGCGCCTCGTAGCTCAGGATGAGCCGGTGGCGCAGCACGTCGGGCACCAGGTCGACCACGTCTTCGGGCAGGGCGTAGCCGCGGTTGCGCATCATCGCCAGCGCCTTCGCGCCCTCGACCAAGCCGATGGTGGCGCGCGGGCTCGCGCCGAAGGTGATGTAGCGGCCCAGGTCGGGCAGGCCGTGACGCGACGGGTCGCGCGTGGCGTTGACCAGCCGCACGGCGTACTGCATGAGCGAGGGATCGACGTAGACCTTGCGGCATTCGCGCTGCAGCTCGCCGAGCTGCGTGGTGCTGGCCACCGCGCTCACCAGGGCAGGCTCGCCGGTCACCCGCTCGACGATCACGAACTCCTCTTCCTCGCTGGGGTAGCCGACCAGCACTTTCATCATGAAGCGGTCGACCTGTGCCTCCGGCAGCGCATAGGTGCCCTCGGTCTCGATGGGGTTTTGCGTCGCCATGACCAGGAAAGGCGACGGGACCTTGTGCGTTTCTCCTGCAATCGTTACCTGTCGCTCCTGCATCACCTCGAGCAGCGCGCTCTGGACCTTCGCCGGCGCGCGGTTGATTTCGTCGGCGAGCAGCAGGTTGGCGAACACCGGCCCCAGCGAGGTGCTGAAGTCGCCGGTCTTCTGGTTGTAGATGCGCGTGCCCACCAGGTCGGCCGGCACCAGGTCGGGCGTGAACTGGATGCGCTTGAAGCTGCCGCGCAAGGTGGTGGCCAAGGTCTTGATGGTGATGGTCTTGGCCAGGCCCGGCACGCCTTCGACCAGCAGGTGGCCTTGCGCCAGCATGGCCACCATCACGCGCTCGAGGAACTTGTCCTGGCCGACGACGACGCGCTTGACCTCGTAGAGGATGCGTTCCATCAGCGTGGCGGTGCTTTGCGGATCGGTCGTTTCCATGCGGACGTTTCCTGGGAGGTGAGGGCAGGAGGAGGAAAGCGCCGCGTCAGAACGGCGGCATGCCCGCAGCGGAAGCGGCGTTCTCGATCGGCACGGCGAAGCCGATGCCGATGAAGGTGCCCTGGTCGCCGGGGTTGAGGATGGCGGTGACGATGCCGACCACCGAGCCGTCCATGGTCACCAGCGGGCCGCCCGAGTTGCCGGGATTGGCGGCGGCGTCGAACTGGATGAGGTTGGTCAGCCGCTCGCCTTCCGGCGCGCGGAAGCTGCGCTTGAGGCCGGAGATGACGCCGGCCGAGGTCGACGGTCCGATGCCGAAGGGAAAGCCCACCGCGATCACCTCGTCGCCCGGGATGAGGTCGCCGGTGCCGCGCATGGTGGCGGCCTGCAGGTCGTCGGGGATGCTGCGCGCGCGCAGCACCGCGAGGTCGTTCTCGGGCTGGGCGCCGACCATGGTCGCGTCGGACTCGTGGCCGTCCATGAAGGTCACCTTGATCCGCTTCGAGCCGACGACCACGTGCAGGTTGGTGAGGATGGTGCCGTTGTCGACGATGACCACGCCGGTGCCGGTGGAGCGGGTGTGCGCCTTGGGATCGTCACCCGGCTTGGGCGGCTCCTCGTTCTCTTCATCGAGCCCGACGACCCGCACCACCGAAGGGCGCACCGTCGCATAGGCGCGCGCATAGGCCGAGGGCAGCGGCTCCTTCTCGAGCGACTGGCGCACCGCGGCGTCGATGTCCTTCTGGGTGAGGATGGCCGTCGGTGCGATGAGCGCACGGCCGCCCGCGGCGCCCAGCAGCACCAGCCCGGCGGCGCCGAAGGCCGCCAGCCACGCACGGTGGCGCCCGGCGAAGGCACGCCAGCGTGCGCGGCGCGGTGCGGCAACCGGCATGGCCTGCTGTGATTGGGTGGCGACAGGTTCTGGCGAGGGGGCGGCGATGGAGGGTGATCGCGCAGGAGCCGCCTGCGCAGAAGCCACCGGGATGCCCGGCCGCTGGCGAGAACGGCTGTAAAGCGGAGCCTTCTTCATCGCTGCACCCCTCGGTTCGCTGTCGGCAAACCTCGTGCCTGAAACGTATCACGCCCCCCGTGTCCGTGCACGTGACGAGGGATCGATTGCGGCATCATTCAACGAATGCCGCGCTGGATCGACACCCACTGCCATCTCGACGCGTGCGAGTTCGATGCCGACCGCGACGACGTGGTTCGACGCGCCCGCGACGCCGGTGTCGGCCGGATCGTGCTGCCGGCCGTCGCGGTGGCCAATTTCGACACGGTTCGCGTCCTTGCGCATCGGCATGGCTTCGCCTATGCGCTGGGCATCCACCCGATGTGCGTCGACGGGGCCGGCGAGCACGACCTCGACACGCTGCGCGAGGCGCTGGTGCGCCGTCGCGACGATCCCCGGCTGGTGGCGGTGGGCGAGATCGGCCTCGACCATTTCGTGCCCGGCCTCGACCGCGCGAAGCAGGAGCGCTTCTACGCGGCCCAGCTCAAGCTCGCGCGCGAGCTCGCGCTGCCGGTGCTCGTGCACGTGCGCCGCTCCGCCGACACCTTGCTCAAGCACCTGCGGCGCACGCCGGTGAGCGGGATCGTGCATGCGTTCAACGGCAGCGAGCAGCAGGCCGGGGCCTTCATCGAGATGGGATTTCGGCTGGGCTTCGGCGGCGCGATGACCTTCGATCGTGCCCTGCAGATCCGCCGCCTCGCGCAGTCGGTGCCCGACAGCGCCATCGTGCTCGAGACCGATGCGCCCGACATCCCGCCGCATTGGCTCTACCGCACCGCGGCCGAGCGGGCGGCGGGGCAGGGCTCGCGCAATGAGCCCGCCGAGCTGCCGCGGATCGCGCAGACGCTGGTCGAGCTTCGAGGTTGGACGCCCGAGCGCTGCGCCGAGATCAGCAGCGCCAACGCGCTGGCCGCGCTGCCAAGGCTGGGCCCTCTCGTAGACTGAGGCGCATGCCCCGATCCAGCGCCAAGGCCGACCTCGCGCCTGCCACCCTCTCCGAAGCCGACGGCGTGCGCTACCTGCACCTCGGCACGCCCTGGGTGCAAGGCGCGATGCGCATTCGCAAGCCGGGCGAGCTGGAGCTGGAGTACATCCAGCGCATGATGGTCTGGATGCTGATGCGTCCCGAAGCCGAGCTCAACAAGGGCCGTGCCGTGCAGCTCGGCCTGGGCGCCGCGGCCATCACGCGCTTTTGCCACGGCGTGCTGCGCATGCGCACGACCGCGGTCGAGCTCAACCCCACGGTGATCGCCGCCTGCCGCCTGTGGTTCAAGCTGCCCGACGACAACGCGCGGCTCGCGGTCATCGAAGGCGACGCCGCGGCCTTCGTGGCCGACCCGGCGCGCAGCGGCAGCGCCAGCGTGCTGTGCGTGGACCTCTACGACCAGGACGCCGCCAGCCCCGTGCTCGACAGCGCCGCCTTCTACCGTGATTGCGGCCGCCTGCTGGACGACGACGGCGTGATGACCGTCAACCTGTTCGGCCGCGACGCCAGCTTCGAGCGCAGCGCGCGGCGCATCGCCGCCGTGTTCGGCGAATCGCAGGTGCGCACCCTGCGTCCGACGCGCGAAGGCAACACCATCGTGCTCGCCTGGAAGGGCAGCGCCATGCCCGAGCGCGAGACGCTTGCCGCGCGTGCGCAAAGCATCGAAACTCGTTTCCGGCTTCCCGCCGGCAAATGGTTGCGCATGATCCGTCCCCTGCCCGCGACCGCGACTGCATGAACCATCCGACCGACCTCCCGATCCAGTCCACCCCCACCGGCAAGCTCGACTGGCGCCTGCTGCTCAAGTGGCTGCGCGAAGACCAGGTCATCACGGCGGAGGACGCCGACCGCACCAAAAAGCGCTTCGGCGGCGCCGACAGCGCGCAGCATGCGCTGGTCCGGCTCGGCGGTGCCGGCCTGGTGCGTCGCGGCAACGGCAAGCCGCTGGACACCGAGGCGCTCACCGAGTGGCTGGCCGGGCGCTGCGGCCTGCCCTACCAGCGCATCGACCCGCTCAAGGTCGACGTGGGCCGCGTGTCCGACGTGATGTCGATCAGCTATGCCGAGCGCCGCCGCGCCTTGCCGCTGCAATACGGCGCGCACGAGGTGACCATCGCGACCTGCGAACCCTTCGACACCGCCTGGGTGTCCGAGATCGAGGGCCACACCCGCAAGACCGTCAAGCTGGTGCTCTCCAGCCCGCTCGAGCTGCAGCGCTACACGACCGAGTTCTACACCCTGTCGAAGTCGGTTCGCGCGGCCATCAAGACCGGCGAGACCTCGGCGATCGCGAGCTTCGAGCAGCTGGTCGAGCTGGGGCGCAGCAACCGCCAGCTCGACGCCAACGACCAGGGCGTGGTGCAGGTCGTCGACTGGCTGTGGCAGTACGCCTTCGACCAGCGCGCGTCCGACATCCACCTCGAGCCGCGGCGCGACCTGTCGGCGATCCGCTTTCGCATCGACGGCGTGATGCACACCGTCTACCAGCTGCCGCCGGGCGTCATGAACGCGATGATCGCGCGGGTCAAGCTGCTGGGCCGCATGGACGTGGTCGAGAAGCGCCGCCCGCTCGACGGCCGCATCAAGACGCGCAACCCCGAGGGCGACGAGATCGAGATGCGCCTGTCGACGCTGCCCACCGCCTTCGGCGAAAAGATGGTGATGCGCATCTTCGACCCCGACACCGCCGTCAAGCCGCTGGAGCAGCTGGGCTTCGGCACCCACGACGCCAAGCGCTGGGAGCAGCTGGTCGCGCGCGCGCACGGCATCATCCTCGTGACCGGCCCGACCGGCTCGGGCAAGACCACCACGCTGTACTCCACGCTGCGCCGGCTCGCCACCGACGAGGTCAACGTCTGCACCATCGAAGACCCGATCGAGATGATCCAGCCGGCGTTCAACCAGACGCAGGTGCAGCCCGCCCTGGACCTGGGCTTTGCCGAAGGCCTGCGCGCCCTGATGCGCCAGGACCCCGACATCATCATGGTGGGCGAGATCCGCGACCTCGAGACCGCCGAGATGGCGATCCAGGCCGCGCTCACCGGCCACCTCGTGTTCAGCACGCTGCACACCAACGACGCCGCCTCGGCCATCACGCGCCTGGTCGACCTGGGCGTGCCGCCCTACCTGATCGGAGCGACCGTCATCGGCGTGCTCGCCCAGCGGCTGGTGCGCACCTTGTGCGTGAGCTGCAAGCAGCCCGACGAGCACATGACGGCCGAGAAGATCGGCGAGGTGGTGAAGCCCTGGCGCATCAACGGCGAGGCGAAGGCATACAAGCCGGTGGGCTGCCTCGAGTGCCGCATGACGGGCTTTCGCGGCCGCGCCGGCCTCTACGAGCTGCTCACCGTGACCGATGCGGCGCGCAATTGCATCAGCCCCGTGCCCGATGCGAGCCGGCTGCGCCAGCAGTCGCTCAAGGAAGGGCTGCGTCCGTTGCGCGTGGCCGGTGCGATGAAGGTGGCGCAAGGCGCCACCACGATCGACGAAGTGCTGACCGCCACGCCGGCCTGGGAGTGAGCACGTCGCCGATGCGACAACGAACGTGGTGCGCACCGCGGCGCAATGTCCTCGTTCGCTACGTGTAAACCACAGAAGTTGCGCCGGGTCCGCTCCCTAGAATTTCCTTCATCAAAAGCACACGCCGTGCGAGGAGACACATCTTGAGAATCAAGAGTCAACGCGACTTCTGGTCGGGCATGGTGTTCCTGGTCGTGGGCATCGTCTTCGCGGTCGGAGCACGCAACTACTCGCTGGGCAGCTCGGCCCGGCCGGGGCCGGGCTACTTCCCGCTGATGCTCAGCGTGATCATGGCCATCCTGGGGGCGATCGTCATCTTCAAGGCGCTGACGATCGAGACCGAGGGCGGCGACCCGATCGGCCACGTCGCCTGGAGGCCGCTGATCATCATCGTCGCCGCCATCTCGGTGTTCGGCCTGACGATCACCTGGCTGGGCATGATCATCTCCATCCCCATCCTGATCGTCATCTCCAGCTTCGCCGGTGACGAGTTCCACTGGCGCGACGTGCTCATCAACTCGATCGTGCTCACGGTCGCCTCCTGGCTCATCTTCATCGTGGGCCTGAAGCTCACGATCCCGATGTGGCCGAGCTTCATCGCCTGAGGAACCGAGCATGGATCTCCTGCAAAACCTCTCGCTCGGCTTCGGTGTCGCCTTCACGCTGACGAACCTGCTGTACGCCTTCTTCGGCTGCGTGCTGGGCACCCTGATCGGCGTGCTGCCGGGCCTCGGCCCGGTCGCGACCATCGCGATGCTGCTGCCTTCGATCTACTCGCTCGATGCCACGCCCGCGCTGATCATGCTGGCCGGCATCTACTACGGCGCGCAGTACGGCGGCTCCACGACCGCCATCCTGATCAACGTGCCCGGCGAATCGAGCTCGGTGGTGACGGCCATCGACGGCTACCAGATGGCGCGCCAGGGCCGCGCGGGCGCGGCACTCGCGGCGGCCGGCCTCGGCTCGTTCTTCGCCGGCTGCGTGGGCACGATCATCATCGCGGCCTTCGCGCCGCCGCTGACCGAGCTGGCGTTCAAGTTCGGTCCCGCCGAGTACTTCTCGCTGATGGTGCTGGGCCTGATCGGCGCGGTCGTGCTGGCCTCGGGCTCGCTGCTCAAGGCCATCGCGATGATCATCCTGGGCCTGCTGCTCGCGCAGATCAACACCGACGTCATCTCGGGCACCGCCCGCTACAGCTTCGACATTCCCGAGCTCACCGACGGCATCGGCTTCGTCGTGATCGCGATGGGCGTGTTCGGCTTCGGCGAGATCATTGCCAACCTGGGCATGCCGGCCGAGCACCGCGAGGTCTTCACCAAGGACGTGAAGGGCCTGTGGCCCACCAAGGACGACTTCAGGCAGGCCTTTCCGGCCGTGCTGCGCGGCACCACGCTCGGCTCGCTGCTGGGCGTGCTGCCCGGCGGCGGCGCGCTGCTCTCGTCGTTCGCCTCGTACACGATGGAGAAGAAGCTGGCCGGCGCGTCGGGCCGCTTCGGCAAGGGCGACATCCGCGGCGTCGCAGGCCCCGAGTCGGCCAACAACGCCGGCGCGCAGACCTCGTTCATCCCCATGCTGACGCTCGGCATCCCGCCCAACGCGGTCATGGCGCTCATGGTCGGGGCGATGACCATCAAGGGCATCCAGCCCGGCCCGCAGGTGATGACCAGCAACCCGCAGCTGTTCTGGGGCCTGATCGCCTCGATGTGGGTGGGCAACGCGATGCTGGTGATCCTGAACCTGCCCCTGATCGGCATCTGGATCAAGCTGCTGACGGTGCCCTACCGCTTCCTGTTCCCGGCCATCACCCTGTTCTGCTGCATCGGCACCTACACGCTCAACAACAACGTGTTCGACGTCTACCTGACGGCGCTGTTCTCGGTGGTCGGCTACGCGTTCTACAAGCTCAGCATGGAGGCGGCGCCGCTGCTGCTCGGGTTCATCCTGGGTCCGATGATGGAAGAGAACCTGCGCCGCGCGCTGCTGCTGTCGCGCGGCGACTGGAGCACCTTCCTCACCCGCCCGCTGTCGGCCGGCCTGCTGATCGCCGCGGCGCTGATGATCGTCGTCGTCATGCTGCCGTCCATCAAGAGCAAGCGCGAGGAAGCCTTCCACGATGCGGACTAGCGCCATATGCTTGACCCCACGAGCCGCCTTCGGGCGGCTTTTTCGTTGGCGTCATCCCTGGCCTGTATCCTGCATGCCCTCACGGCAAAGGACCGCTCCCCATGTTGACGGCGCACCCCCAGCGCGAAGCCCTGCACAACGAGGTGCATGCCCGGCCGTACGAGCGCCTGGCCGCGCCGCTGGTGCTGTCGCACATCGCGCTGGTGGGGCCGCAGGCCGACGGTGCGCGAGACCACATCGCCGACCTGCTGCGCAAGCGGCACCTGCCGCTGCCCGCCGAAGACGCCAATCACCTCAGCGTCGACCTCGGCGGCGTGCACCTGCGCTGGGAGAAGCACACCGAGTTCCACACCTGCACCTTCTGGAAGGCGCTGCACGAGGCGCCCGAGAGCTTCGACACGCCCGCCCTGGCCGATGTGCCGCAGGAGTGGCTGGCCGCGATGCCCGGCCAGTGGCTGGTCGGGCTGCACATGCTGGTGCGCGGCGACAAGGGCGCCGAAGGCCAGCCGCGGGTGCAGCAACTGGTGCGGCGCAGCCTGCAGGAGGAAAGCCTGGTCGGCGCGAGCGTGATGGACCACGACGCCGAGGTCTACACCGACCTGCACCTGGCGGCCGACGGCTTCGAGCGCTTCATCCTGGTCGCCAACGGCATGAGCCCGCGCCGCCTCGGCCGGGGCGTGCAGCGCCTGCTCGAGGTCGAGACCTACCGCATGATGGCCTTGCTGGGCCTGCCCATGGCACGCGAGGTGGGCGCGGCCCTGATGCACGCCGAGCGCGACCTGGCCAACGTGGCCGAGCAGATCCGCAGTGCCCAGCGCCAGCAGGAGCCGGAGCTGCTGCGCCAGCTCACCCAGCTCGCCGGCCAGGTCGAGAGCCTGTATGCGCGCACCCATGCCCGCTTCTCGGCCAGCAGCGCCTACTTCGAGCTGGTGCAGCGGCGCATCGAGGAGCTGCGCGAGCAGCGGCTGGAGAACCTGCAGACCCTGGGCGAGTTCATGGACCGTCGGCTCGCGCCGGCCATGCAGACCTGCGTGTGGGCGGCGCGCCGCCAGCAGGCCTTGTCGGAGCGCATCTCGCGCACCAGCAACCTGCTGCGCACGCGGGTCGAGATCGAGCAGCAGCAAAGCAGCCAGGAGCTGCTGGACGCGATGAACCGCCGGCAGCGCGCGCAGATGCTGCTGCAAAGCGCGGTCGAGGGCTTGTCGGTGGCAGCGGTGACGTACTACGGCGCAGGATTGGTGGGCTACGTCGCCAAGGGCGCGAAGTCCATGGGCTGGCCGGTGTCGCCGGACGTGACGGTGATGGCGGCCATTCCGGTGATCGGGCTGGTGGTGTGGTGGGGGATCCGGAGATTGCACCGGCGGGTGCAGCTCGACGTGGACTCGTAGCCCGGGTGCAACCCGGGGGCCGCGTCCCGGGTTGCACCCGGGCTACATGGATGACCCTGTCTCGGCGGCAGACCCGTCCCGTTCCTAGAATCGAGCAATGACCCACGCCTTCGACTGGCGCGTCGGCCATCCCAGCCAGCGCCTGCCCATCTTCGGCCGCAACATCGTCGCCACCTCCCATCCGCTGGCGGCGCAGGCCGGGCAGCGCATGCTGGTGCAAGGCGGCAATGCGGTCGATGCGGCGATCGCGACGGCGGCGACCATGACCGTGGTCGAGCCGGTCAGCAACGGGCTGGGCTCCGACGCCTTCTGCATCGTCTGGGACGGCCGCGAACTGCACGGCCTGAACGCCTCCGGTCCCGCTCCCCAGGCCTGGACGCCGGCGTACTTCCGGGGCAAGTACGGCGAAGCCCGGAAAGCGCCGCCCGTGCGGGGCTGGGACAGCGTCACCGTCCCCGGCGCCGTGGGCGCATGGGTGGCGCTCAGCGAGCGCTTCGGCCGGCTGCCCTTCGCCGACTTGCTGCAGCCGGCGATCGAGATCGCCGAACGTGGCTATGCAGTGCCGGTGGTGGTGCAGCAGAAGTGGGCCAACGCCGCGGCCACCGAGCTCGCCACGCAGCCCGGCTTCGCCGACGCCTTCCTGCCGCACGGCCGCGCGCCGCACATCGCCGAGCCGTTCCGCTTCGAGGCGGCGGCGCGCACCTTGCGCCTGGTCGCGCAGACCCGCGGCGAGGCCTTCTACCGCGGCGAGATCGCGCAAGCGGCCGAGCGCCACGCCAAGGAGCACGGCGCCGCCATGACGGCGCTCGACTTCGCCGGCTACCGTCCCGAGTGGGTCGCGCCGCTGGCCAAGGACTACCGCGGCCACACGCTGCACGAGATCCCGCCGAACGGGCAGGGCATCGCGGCGCAGATCGCGCTGGGCATCCTCGCCAACTTCGACCTCGGCTCGCTGCCGGTCGACGGCGCCGAGTCGCAGCACCTGCAGATCGAGGCGATGAAGCTCGCATTCGCCGACGCCTATCGCTACGTCGCCGATCCGGCGAGCATGGAGTTCCCGCCCGAGCGGCTGCTGGACGACGCCTACCTCGCCGGCCGCGCTCGCCTCATCGACCCGAAGCGCGCGCAGGACTTCGTCACTGGCAACCCGGTCAAGGGCGGCACCATCTACCTCACCACGGCCGACGAGCGCGGGATGATGGTGAGCTTCATCCAGAGCAACTACATGGGCTTCGGCTCGGGCGTGGTCGTGCCGGGCTACGGCGTGTCGATGCAGAACCGCGGCCACGGCTTCTCGCTGGATGCCGCCAGCCCCAATGTCGTCGCACCGGGCAAGCGTCCCTTCCACACCATCATCCCGGCCTTCCTGAGCCGCGGCGGGCAGCCGGTGATGTCCTTCGGCGTCATGGGCGGCAACATGCAGCCGCAGGGACACGTGCAGACCCTCGTGCGCATGCTCGACCACCACCACAACCCGCAGGGCGCATGCGACGCACCGCGCTGGCGCTTCAACGGCGGGCTCGAGCTCAACGTCGAGTCGTCGATGCCCCCAGCCACCGTTCAGGGCCTGGCCGAGCGCGGCCACCGCATCGAGCTGATCGACGATCCCTACATGGACTTCGGCGCGGGGCAGTTCATCTGGCGTTTGGGCGATCCGGGCGTCGAGGGCTACGCGGCGGCGAGCGATCCGCGGCGCGACGGGCAGGCGACCGCGTCGTGAGCGCGATCGCAGCGGACACCACCGACACCAATGCGCGACGCGCGCTCTGGCGCGGCCTGGCGCTCGCCATGGCCGGGTCCATCGCCTTCTCCGGCAAGGCCATCATCGTCAAGCTCGCCTACCGCTACGGGGTCGATGCGGTCACGCTGATCATGTACCGCATGCTCTTCGCGCTGCCGCTGTTCGTTGCGCTGTCGTGGTGGGCCGGCCGCGGCAAGCCGCCGCTCACGCGCCGCGACATGCTGGTCGTCGGCGGCCTGGGCTTCAGCGGCTACTACCTCGCGAGCTTTCTCGACTTCGCCGGCCTCGCCTACGTGACGGCCAGCCTGGAGCGCCTCATCCTCTACCTCAACCCGACGCTGGTCCTCGGGCTGGGCTACGTGCTGTTCCGGCGCGAGGTGACGCGCTCGCAGCTGGTCGCGCTGGCGGTGAGCTACTGCGGCGTGCTGCTGGTGTTCGGCCACGAGGTCACGCTGGTCGGCGCCAACGTCGCGGTGGGCGCGGCGCTGGTGTTCGCCAGTGCAGTGAGCTATGCGATCTACCTGGTGTTCAGCGGCGAGGAGGTCAAGCGCCTGGGCGCGATGCGCCTGACCGGGCTGGCCACGACGGTGGCCTGCCTGCTGTGCATCGCCCAGTTCTTCGTGCTGCGGCCGGTGTCGGCCATGGCGGTGGCGCCGCCGGTGATCTGGCTGTCGGTGCTCAACGCCACGGTGTGCACCTTCGCGCCGGTGCTGATGGTGATGATGGCGATCGAGCGCATCGGCGCGACCATGGCCGCGCAGACCGGCATGATCGGACCGCTGTCGACCATCCTCATGGGCGTGCTGATCCTCGGCGAGCCCTTCACCGCCTGGGTGGCAGCCGGCACGGTGCTGGTGCTCGCGGGCATCTGGCTGCTGGCGCGATCGAGGTAGGAACGCGCGGCGATGAAAGGCAGGACGGCGATATGAACCTCGGAATCGAAGGCAAGTGGGCGCTGGTCTGCGCCGCGAGCAAGGGGCTGGGCAAGGGTTGCGCGCAGGCCTTGGTCGGTGAAGGCGTCAACGTGGTGATCACCGCGCGCGGCGACGACGCGCTGCAGGCGACCGCCGCCGAGCTGCGCGCGCTGAACGTCGGCGAGGTGCGCGCGGTGGCCGGCGACATCACCACGCCGGAGGGCCGGGCCGCAGCGCTGGCTGCCTGTCCGCAGGTCGACATCCTGGTCAACAACGCCGGCGGGCCGCCGCCGGGCGATTTCCGCGAATGGGATCGCGCGGCCTGGATCAAGGCGCTGGACGCGAACATGCTCACCCCGATCGAGCTGATCAAGGCGACGGTCGATGCGATGGCGGCGCGCGGCTTCGGTCGCATCGTCAACATCACCTCGGGCGCGGTGAAGGCGCCAATCGACGTGCTGGGCCTGTCCAACGGCGCGCGCAGCGGGCTCACCGGCTTCGTCGCGGGCGTGGCGCGCAGCGGCATCGCGGCCAAGGGGGTGACCATCAACGGCTTGCTGCCGGGGGCGTTCGACACCGATCGGCTGCGCAGCGGCACGCAGCATTCGGCGGCCAAGTCGGGGCAGGACTTCGAGGTGCTGTGGAAGCGGCGCATGCAGGCGATTCCGGCGCAGCGCTTCGGGACGGCCGAGGAGTTCGGGGCGGTGTGCGCGTTCTTGTGCAGCGTGCAGGCGGGGTATCTGAATGGGCAGAACATCCTGCTCGACGGCGGGGCGTATCCGGGGACGTTTTGACGCGACGGGTCCCGGGTTGCACCCGGGCTACGCAAACCGGGACTCTCACCCCCGCCGCGACGACACGAAGATCCCGCCCACGATCATCGCGAACGCCACCGCGTGGTACCACCGTGGCGCCTCGCCCAGCGCCGCTGCCGACATCAGCGCCGCGAACACCGGCGTGAGGTTGCCGAAGAACGCGGCCAGCGCCGGCCCACCTTGCGCCACCCCGAGGCCCCAGCACCGGTAGGCAATGATCGACGGCCCGATCGCGACGTACACCAGCGCCGCCACCACCCAGCCGCTCCAGTGCAGCGAGGCGTGGGTGAAGGCCGCTTCGCCGATCGCCGCCGCGCCCGATCCCAGCAAGCCGAACAGCGTCTGCAGCAGCAGGAAGCCGGCCCAGTCCCAGTCGGGCCGCTGCGGCTCGCGCATGTGGGCGGGCGGCCGCGCCAGCTGCCAGCTGTAGAACGCCCACGCCACGATGGCGACCAGCACGTACAGGTCGCCGGTCACGAAGTGCACCCGCGCCAGCGCCGCCGGATCGCCGCGTGCGATGACCAGCAGCACGCCGGCCAGCGACAGCAGCGCGCCGGCGATCTGCCGGCGCGTGGGATGCTCGCCGTGGAACAGCGCGCCGACGGCCAGCATCCACACCGGCGAGCTGGCGGCGATCAGCGTCACGTTGATCGGCGTGGTGGTGACCAGCGCGAGGTACTGCAGCGAGTTGTAGCTGCCGACGCCGAGCAGGCCGATCAGCAGCAGGTGCTTCCAGCGGGCCGTGATCGCGCCCGGGTCGCGCAGTGCGCGCCAGCCCAGCGGCAGCAGCAGCACCATGGCCAGCGTCCAGCGCAGGAAGTTGAGCGTGAGCGGCGGCACGCTGCCGACCACCATCCGCCCGACCACGGCGTTGCCCGCCCACAGCAGCGGCGGCACGGTCATCAGCAGGGCGGTGCGCGGCGCGAGCGGCGTCACGGCATGACCGCGCCGCAATTCCAGCACTGCTCGAACGGCCCGTCGATGCGCTCATGGCAGGCCGGGCACACCCAGTGCCGGTGCGGCGCCGCGCGCAGCTGGGCGAGCAGCGTCGTGGCCGGGCCGTGCTGCGCGTCGTCCATCACCCAGACCTCCGGCAGGCATTGGTCGGGCGGCACCTCGCCCGCGATGCTGCTGGCGTAGGCACGCTGCACGCTGGCGTCGATGCCGCCTTGTTGCAGCATGTCGGCCCACAAGGTGGCGATGGCCAGATTGGGTGCGGTGGTCAAGCGGCGCATGCAAAGCACGTGAGGGGGAACGCTGGCACGATACCGGACTTTCCACCGCAGCACAGGAGTCGCGCCATGGGATCCACCGTCAAGGCCATTCGCGTCCACGAGTTCGGCGGCCCCGAGGTGCTGCGCCTCGAAGAGGTGACGGTAGGCGAGCCCGGCCCCGGCGAAATCCGCATCCGCCACCATGCCTGCGGCCTCAACTTCATCGACGTCTACCAGCGCACGGGCCTGTACCAGAACCCTTTGCCGTTCACGCTGGGCGGCGAAGGCGCCGGCATCGTCGAGGCGGTGGGCGAGGGCGTCGAGCACCTGAAGCCCGGCGACCGCGCCGCCTACGCGAGCCAGCAGCCCGGCGCCTACAGCGACGCCCGCGTGCTGTCGGCGCGCACGGTGGTCAAGCTGCCAGAAGACATCGCCTTCGACACCGCGGCCGGCATGATGCTCAAGGGCCTGACCGCGCAGTACCTGCTCAAGAAGACGCTGCCGCAGGCGGGCCTGCAGCAGGGCGACTTCGTGCTCTTCCATGCGGCCGCCGGCGGCGTCGGGCTGATCGCCTGCCAGTGGGCGCGCGCACTGGGCCTGCGCCTGATCGGCACCGCCGGCAGCGACGAGAAATGCCGCCTTGCGCTGGAGCACGGCGCGGCCCACGCCATCAACTACCGCAGCGAGGACTTCGTCGCGCGGGTCAAGGAGATCACCGGCGGCCAGGGCGTGAAGGTGGTCCACGACGCCGTCGGCAAGGACACCTTCGAGCGCTCGCTCAAGTGCCTGCGCCCCTTCGGCCTGTTCGTGTCCTTCGGTAACTCATCCGGCCCGGTGCCGCCGGTTGCGCTGGGTACGCTGGGCCCCTTGGGCTCGCTGTACCTCACCCGGCCGACGCTGTTCACCCACCTGGCCACCCGCGAGAGCACCCAGGCCATGGCCGACGAGCTGTTCGAGGTGGTGCGCAGCGGCGCGGTGAAGATCCGCCTCGGGCAGCGCTACGCCCTGGGGGATGCGGCGCAGGCGCATCGCGATCTGGAGGCGCGCAACACCACCGGATCGAGCGTCCTGATTCCGTAGTTGCGCCCCGCGCCCGCGCCTTGGCGGGTGCGGGATGGCTCGCAATCCACTAGAGTTGCCGGATCGGCCGCGCCGAGGGCGGCTGCCCCGGGCATCCCCTGCCCGACGACAGTCCTCCCGGTTCCCAGCCGATGTGCAGGGAGATCACCCATGAGGGACCGGAAGCCGACAGCTCCCCCTCCAGACGCTTCGCCATCGAGCGACGAGCAGCGCCATCGCCTGCTCTTCGAGGCCAGTCCGCTGCCGATGTGGGTCTACGACCTCGAGACCCTGCGCTTCCTCGACGTCAACGAAGTGGCCTGCCAGAAGTACGGCTATTCGCGCGACGAGTTCCTCGCCATGACCATCCGCGACATCCGCCCCGCCGAGGACGTGGCCCTCGTCGAGGCCTCGGTGCGCGACACGCCGAGGCACACCTTCAACTCGGGCGTGTGGCGCCATCGGCTGAAGGACGGCACGCTGATCAACGTCGAGATCACCTCGCACGAGATGGTGTACCTCGGCCGCCGCACCCGCTTCGTCTGCCCCATCGACGTCACCCAGCGCGTGCGCGCCGAAGCGGCCCTGCGCGAGAGCGAGGCCGGCCTGCGGCGCGCCCAGTCCATGGCGCGGCTGGGCCACGTGATCACCCGCCCCGACGGCTCCTTCGAGAGCTGGTCGGAGACCTTGCCGGCGCTGGCCGGCACCACCCCCGCGCAGATGCCGCACAGCACCCGCGACTGGCTGCGTCGCCTCGTCCACCCCGAGGACCGACCGCTGTTTCGCGCCCGCAGCCTGGAAGCGGCCGCGACCGGCAACGGCGTCGACATCGAGTACCGCCTGCCGCAGGCCGACGGCAGCACCATCCACGTGCGCCAGGTGATCGAGCCCATCGTCGCCACCGGCACGCACGACGGCGGCCGCTGGTTCAGCACCCTGCAGGACATCACCGAGCAGAAGCAGGCCGAGGCGCGGGTCCTGCGCCTGAACGAGGAGCTCGAGCGGCGGGTGCGCGAGCGCACCGCGCAGCTCGAGGTGTCCAACCAGGACCTCGCCCTGGCGACGGCCGCGGCCGAGCGCGCCAACCGGGCTAAGAGCGAGTTCCTGTCGAACATGAGCCACGAGCTGCGCACGCCGCTGAACGCCATCATCGGCTTCGGCCAGCTGCTGGGCTCGGGCGCTCCTTCGCGGCCGCCCGAGAAGCAGGCGCTGTTCGTCGATCACATCGTCAAGGCGGGCCGCCACCTGCTGACCCTCATCAACGAGATCCTCAACCTCGCGCAGATCGAGGCCGGGCGGCTGGCGGTGGCCATCGACCGCGTCGGCGCCGCCGAGGTGCTGGCCGAGTGCGAGGCGATGATCGAGCCGATGGCGGCGCAGCGGGGCGTGCGCATCGTGTTCGCGCGGCGCGTCGACCTGGCGGTGATGGCCGATCGCACGCGGCTCAAGCAGGTCCTGCTCAACCTGCTGTCCAACGCGGTCAAGTACAACCGGATGCATGGCCTGGTGCGCATCGATTGCCTGCAGCAAGACAGCGGCCGGGTGCGCTTCATGGTGCAGGACACCGGTGCCGGGCTGCGTCCCGACCAGCTCCAGTCGCTGTTCCAGCCCTTCAACCGGCTGGGGCAGGAGTCGAACGGCGAGGAGGGCAGCGGCATCGGCCTGGTGGTCACCAAGCGGCTGGTCGAGCTCATGGGCGGCACGATCGGCGTGCAGAGCACGCCCGGCGTGGGCAGCCTGTTCTGGATCGAGCTCGAGGGCGCGCCGGCCTACCCGCCGACGCCGGGCGCGGCCCAGCGCGTTCCGGAGCGCGGCGTTGCCGAGCATGTCGCGGCCGCGGCCACGGCCGCGCAGGTCGCCACCGTGCTGTGCGTCGAGGACAACCCGGCCAGCCTGCGCCTGGTGCAGGAGGTGCTGGCCGGGCGCAGCGACGTGCAGCTGCTGTCGGCCTCGAACGGCCGCCTGGGCGTGGAGCTGGCGCGCTCCCATGTGCCGGCGGTCATCCTCATGGACAACAACATGCCGGAGATGAGCGGCCGCGAGGCCCACGCCATTCTTCGCAACGACCCGCGCACGGCCGGCATCCCCATCATCGCGCTGAGTGCCAACGCGATGCCCAACGCCGTCGACGAAGGCCTCGCGGCGGGCTTCTTCCGCTACCTCACCAAGCCCTTCGACGTGAAGGACCTGCTGGTGGCGCTGGACGACGCGCTGGCGCAGTCGCGGGAGCGCGTGGGGCACTGAGAACCGCGATGACACCGATGCGGCGCACGTCCAGGCGATGGGCTCTCGGCGTGCCGCTGTTCGCGCTGGGCCTGTGGATGCTGCAGGTCGCGCCGCCGCCCGACGCCGATGCGCCGGCGCCGACGTCGCAGCCCGCGGCCGACGCGGTGCAGGCCGTCGTCGCCATGCCCACGACCGCGGCGACCCACGTCTTGCCCGCTGCGCCCCGATCCGCGTCCCCGCCGACACCCGCCGCGGCCGGACAGGTCGAGGTCTGCGGCTTCGGCGCGGTGACCCTGGCCGCCGACGATCCCTACCTGCTCCAGTACCTGCCGGCGCCGCTGCACCAGCGCACGCTCGACGCGCTCGAGGCGCGCCTGCGCGCCAGCGCCGACCCGGCCGTGCGCGCCGCCGGGCTGCTGATCGGCGCCAAGGCACGCGAGGACGGCCGCTCGCGCATCGAGCAGCTGGCGCGCCTGGCGATGGTCTCGACCGACCCGCGTGTCTATGCGATGGCGCTGGAGGCCTGCCAGGACAGCGGCGCGGCCGGCGCGGCGAGCTGCTCGCTGCTCAGCCGCGCGCAGTGGGTGCGCCTGGAGCCCGACAACGCCCAGCCCTGGCTCGAGCTGGCCGCGCAGGCGCGCCAGCAGCGCGACACCGAGGGCGAGTCCGAGGCCATGCGCCTGGCCGCGCAGGCGCAGCGCAGCGAAGCGCTCGCCGGGTCCTTCCCGGCGCTGGTGGACCAGGGGCTCGGCCCGCAGGTGCCGGTCCTGCAGCGCACGCTCGCGATGTCGGTGAGCTGGCGGCTGCAGTCCACCTGGGGCTCGTCGCACACCAGCCAGGCGCATGCCTGGTGCACCGCCGACCTGGACGCCGACAGCGAGCGCCGGCGCGTTTGCGAGGCCGTCGCGGAGACCTTCGCGTTTCGCAGCCGCAGCGTGGCCGACCTGGGCATCGGCGTTGCCTTGGGCCGGCACCTGGGCTGGCCGGCCGCGCGCCTTCAGGCGCTGCAGCAGGAGCACGACGCACTGAGCGGCGGCGGCGGCGCGCCGCTGGTGGGCATCGACTTCAGCTGCGAGGCGATCGAGCGGGTGCAGGACTGGATGCGCCAGGTCGCCACCCGCGGCGAGCGCCAGGCCACGCGCGACGTGCTGGTGCGCAGCGGGCGCAGCGTCGAGGACTGGGGCGCGCAATACCGGCGCAACGTGGACCTGGCCTCGCTCACCGTGGAGACCGCCGCGACGGGCACGGGGGGACAAGACCCGCCTTGAGGCGTGTCGCCGCTTCGGTCTATCGTCGGGGCTTCGCATCACCGGACGACGCCCCGCATGGACGCTGCCGACCTGCACCGGATCGCCACCGAGGCCATGCGCGCGCGCGGGCTGCTGCCCGCCTTCTCGCCGCAGGCGCTCGCCGAAGCCGACAGCCTGCGCAGCGCCGCGCTGCCACGCGGCGACGACGTGCGCGACCTGCGCGGGCTGACCTGGTTCTCCATCGACAACGACGACACGCGCGACCTCGACCAGCTGAGCGTGGCCGAGCCGCTGGGCGGCGGCGCGGTGCGGCTGCGGGTCGCGATCGCGGACGTCGACGTGATGGTCGCGCGCGGCGGTGCCATCGACGGCCATGCGGCCGCCAACACGACCTCGGTGTACACGGCGGCCGGCACCTTCCCGATGCTGCCGGAGCTGCTGTCCACCGACCTCAGCTCGCTGCACGAGGGCCGCGAGCGGCTCGCGGTGGTGGTCGAGATGGCGGTGCAGACCGACGGCACGGTGTCGGCCGCCGACCTCTACCGCGCGGCCGTGCTCAACCACGCCAGGCTCACCTACGACGCGGTGGCCGGATGGCTCGACGGCGTCGCCGCGGCACCGGCCGCGCTGGCGGCCGTGCCGCAGCTGGAAGATCAGCTGCGCCTGCACGATGCGCTGGCCCAGCGCCTGCAGCAATGGCGGCAGCGGCGTGGCGCCTTGCACGTGAAGACCAGCGAGGCGCGGCCGGTGTTCGAGGACGGCCGTCTGGTCGACCTGCGCGCCGAGGAGAAGAACCGCGCGAAGGAGCTGATCGCCGACGTGATGATCGCCGCCAACGGCGCCACCGCGCGCTTCCTCGCCGAGCGCGGACTTCCCTCGCTGCGGCGGTTCCTGAAGGCGCCGCGGCGCTGGGACCGGCTCGTGCAGCTCGCGGCCCGCCATGGCGTGACGCTGCCGGCCGCGCCCGATGCGGCGGCGCTGGACGGCTTCCTCGCCGAGCGGCGGCGCGTCGATCCGGCCGGCTTCGCCGACCTGTCGCTGGCGGTGGTCAAGATGCTGGGCTCGGGCGAGTACGCGGCGGCCGCGGCAGGCGAAGCGGGGCAGGGCCACTTCGGCCTGGCGGTGAACGACTACGCCCACTCGACCGCGCCCAACCGCCGATTCCCTGACCTGGTCACGCAGCGGCTGGTCAAGGCGGCCCTGGCCGGCCAGGGCTCACCCTACGACGCCGAGGCGCTGGCCGGGATCGCCCGCCACTGCACGCTGCAGGAGGACAACGCGAACAAGGTCGAGCGCCAGGTGCTCAAGGCCGCCGCGGCCTTCCTGCTGAACGGCCGCATCGGCGAGGTCTTCGATGCGATCGTCACCGGCGCATCGGCGAAGGGCACCTTCGTGCGCATCACGCGGCCGACGGTGGAGGGCCGGGTGGTGGTCGGCTTCGAGGGGCTGGACGTGGGCGATGCGGCGCGGGTGCGGCTGGTGCGGGTGGATGCGGGGCAGAGCTTCATCGACTTCGAGCGGGTTCGGTAGCCCCGGTGCAACCCGGGTCTCGTGGGTCACGCTCGAACCCGGGTTGCACCCGGGCTACGGACGCTGCATGTCTCCCGACGACAGCATCCGCACTCCGGGCTTGGCCTCCAGCGCGCCCTGCACCATCGCCCGCGCCACATCCCCTGCCGCAATCGGACGCACGCCGCGCGGCAGCCAGCGCAGCAGCGGTGCCGCACGCAAGGCCAAGGCCTCGCCGCTGCGAACCGGCTGGCCCAGCGCCGCGCGGTCGCCGAGCAGCAGCGACGGCTGCGCGAACACCACCGACTCGACGCCGGCGGCCGCGACCGCCGCCTGCATCTCGCCCTTGACGCGGTTGTAGAACACCCGCGATCGGGCATCGGCGCCCAGGGCCGACACGACGATCAGCCGCTTCGCGCCCGCCGCCCGCGCCGCGCGCGCGGTGTTGACCACGGCGTCGAAGTCGACCCGCCGGAATGCCTCTTGCGACCCGGCGACCTTGATCGTGGTGCCCAGCGCGATGAAGGCGTCGTCGACCGGCGGCAGGGCGGACAAGCGGGCGAAGTCGACGACGTGCACCTGCAGCTTCGGGTGCGAGGGGAGGTCGGGCGGCGTGCGTCGCACGAGGACGTGCACGTCGGTGTAGCGCGACGAGGCCAGCAGCAGCGTGAGCAGCTCGCGGCCGATGAGGCCGGTGGCGCCGGCCAGAAGGGCCACGCAGAGTTCGGACGCAGACGAAGAGGGCATGGGCGTGTCCCGAAGGCGCGAAGGGCTGCCGATCTTGCGCTCGCGTTGCACGAGCGGCAAGGTGCGCGGTGAACGCTCGGGGCACGCCAGCCCGCTCTTCACCGCCCGGCAGTGGCCTTGGACTTGGTGTAGCCGCGTCCTTCCACGATCAGCCCGTCGCGCACCGTCATCACGTTCAGCCCGCGCGACACGTCGCCCGGTCCGGGCCCGGTGCGGTACTCCCAGAAGATCAGCCCGCGCTCGCCCATCGTCACCACGTCTTCGAGGGTGAAGCGCCCGCCCCGGTTGGCGGCGATCGCCTGCCAGTTGGCCAGGCAGGCCGCACGCCCGACGAGGTGGGTGCCTTCCGCCGTGGGTTGGCTGCGCTCGACCACGCAGTCGGACGCGATCAGCGGCTCCAGCGCGGCGGGGTCGTGGTCGAGGAAGGCCTGGTTGAAGCGGCGCAGCACGTCGGCGGTGCGGGCGGAGGAGTCGTCGGTCGATGCCATGGCGAATGCCTGTCAGGGGGGTTTCGATGACCCGAGTGTGGGCAGGGCAGCCATATTCGTCCAACGCATTCGCGTCATACACTCAATGCGTGAAGAGCATCGACACGTCGGCACCCTCGCGACTCGACAGCCGCGACCTGCGCCTCATCCTGGCCCTGGCCACCGCGCGCACCACCGCTGCCGCCGCGGCCGGCCTGCACCTGACCCAGCCGGCGGTCAGCCGCGCCCTTCTCGCCGCCGAAGACCGGCTGGGCGTGCGCCTGTTCGAGCGCACGCCGCGCGGCCTGGAGCCCACGGCCGCCGGGCGCACCGTGCTCGACAGCGCGCCGCGCCTGCTGACCGAGCTGCACGAGCTGGAGTCGCGCCTGCGCGGTCCGGCCGTGCCGGTGCAGCGGCTGCGCCTGGTGTGCGAGTGCTACACCGCCTACCACTGGATGCCCAGCGCCTTGCAGGGCCTGCGCGCCAGCCTGCCCGGCGTGGACCTGCACATCGCGCTCGAATGCACGCGCGACCCCATCGCCGCTCTGCAGGCGGGCGACATCGACGTGGCCCTGGTCAGCGAAGCGCCGACGCCGCGCAGCCGCCGGCTGGTGGACAAGCCGCTGTTCGCCGACGAGATCGTGTTCGTCATGGCCGCGTCGCACCGGCTCGCGGCGCGCACCGCGCTCGCGCGCGGCGACCTGCGCGGCGAAGCGCTGCTCACGTCGCGCGTGCCCACGCGCGACATGGCCTGGTTCCACCGGCCGCTGGCGGCGCCGCGCGAGCCGCCGCTGCACTACGAAGTGCTGCCGCTCACCGAGGCGGTGATCGACTTCGCGCGCGCCGGCATGGGCATCGGCGTGCTCTCCGAATGGGTGGCCGAGCCCCACCTGCGCCGCGGCGACCTCGTCGCTCGCCGCCTCGCCTCCGGTCCTTTGCGCCGCCCGTGGCGGCTGGTGTGGCGCAAGGAGGTGGAAGAGGCGGCGCTGCGGCTGTGGCGCGTGCTGGAGAAGGCGGCGCCGCGGATCGGCAGCCTGCCGCAAGTGCGCGCGCGCCGGGATCCGATGCGGGCTTGAGAGAATCGACCCCTCGCAGTGAAAGAACCAACCGATGACCGAAACCACCACCGCTCCCCCGTTGCCCGATCGCTTGTCCGTCGACCCCGGCAGCCCCTATCACGTGGCCGCCGTGTTCGAGCACGAGATCGGGATCCGATTCAACGGCAAGGAACGCTCCGACGTCGAGGAGTACTGCCTCAGCGAGGGCTGGGTGAAGGTGCCCGCGGGGCGTGCGCTGGACCGCAAGGGCAAGCCGATGATGATCAAGCTGAAGGGGAAGGTCGAGGCGTTCTATCGCTGAGACCTGACGCATGTTCCGCCGGGCGATGCTCATCGCGCTGGTCGCGGCCTGCACCGCGTTGTGCGCGGAGGAAAAGCCCCGCTACGCCCTGCCGCGCGTCACCGTCAAGGGCTCATCGAGCGACCCGGTCGAGAAGTCCTATCGAAAGATGGTCCACGGCATGGACCACTTCGAGAAGACGCGGGGCGCCATCGCGCCGCAGGCATCGCTGCGCTTCAAGCTGCTGCCGCGCAAGCCCGGGACCGACATGGACCAGATCGTCCTGGAGGTCGTCGGCACCACCTTCTCCCACGAAGTTCCTGTCGCCCGCGATCACACCTTCGTGCTCGAGCGCGACCCCAAGGCCCTGAAGGAAGACGCCGTCGTCTCGCCCAATCGCAAGCGGCTGAGCATGACCTGGCGCACCGAGATCCGCACGCCCGGGCTGCCCGCGAACAGCCGGCGGCTGGGCGACCTTCGCCTGGAGTGCCAGGTGGGCCTGGAAGCCGACCTGGTGTCGAACAGCAGCCCCATCGGCCGCATCGCCGACCTGTTCACCGACACCGAGAGCTATTGCGACAACAAGGAGTCGAGGTACTTGTTCTTCGCCGAGCGACCCTTGTTCAGCGTGACGCTGGTGGCGGGCGCCCGGCGGGAAGTCCTGCCGATCGACCAGCTGTACGCCATGGCCAGCGATGACCCGGGACTCAAGGACGACCTGCCCTATTGCGACTGCGAGGTGCTGGTCGATCGCACGTACTTCCTGCCGTTGGGCGACCACAGCTGGCCGGACGACACGCGGGTGGAGTTCGAATACATGGACGACCGGCCATGACGAACCGGCCTGGACGGCTCGCGGCGTGCATCCTGATGACTTGCTTGTGTGCGGCATGCGCTGGCACCGGCGTCTTCGAGCCGTCGCCGGATGGGCGCGGGTCGGCGCGCGCGCCGACGGGGCAATCGCTCTCGCCGCAGGTGGCCATGGAAATGATCGCGATCGGCAAGAGCACCAAGGGTGACGTTTCGTCTGCGCTCGGAAAGGCCATCGTCATCCCGTTCGACAGCGGGTATGAGGTGTGGGTGTATCGATGGGGCGGTGCCGATCGGACGACGCGTGGCGCGACCGAACTGGTGGTGCTGTTCGGGCCCTCGGGCGTGGCGACGAAGGTGCGGATGCGGCCGGGGTACGCCACGCGCGAGTAGTCGGCGGTGCATCCGGTTCCCGAGCTGAGGCGACCTTCGACACGAACGAGACCGCTATTCGCAGGGTGGGCTTCAGCCCACGCGGTCGTGGCCCGACGCGCTGTCCTTGGATGTGCCAACACGAAGGGTGACATCAATATCGAGCTCCCGGATCGCTCTGTGTTTGTCCCGAGCGCGCTTCTATCTGGTCTTTGGAGAGGCCCAACGCGCGCCGCATGTACCCGCGCCACAAGGTCTGCACAAAAAGCCGCAGCACAGGCGCGAGCCACGGGCTTCGGCTCACGAACTCATAGCGCCACAGGACAGCCGTCGCCTCACGGTCAGGCAGTTGCTCGAACTGCCATTCGCCGTGAGCTTCGCGCGCGAGCAACTTGAGCACACCCGTGAATCCGTTGATGGTGTACGTGAAGCGGTGCGGATACTGATACCCGGTGAGGGATTCCCTCGCCGTGCTCCCGTCTGAAAACACCACGGTGCGGGTGCGGCCGCTGGCGTCCCACGGGCCTGTCTCGTCCCGCGTGCCAGACACGGCGGGCAAGGGGCCGTAGCCGGTGAAAATGGACGCGAGGTCGATGGGGACGATGTGCCGGAACGCGTCTTCCATCGAGGCTTCTATTGCCGTTTGCACGACGGCTGCTGCAGATGACATGGGACTTCCTTGGTGAGTGGTGATGACGGGGAAATGGCCCGTCACTTCATGAATTCCGCTCAGGCCGAGCGGACGGTGTCCTGGACGAAGTCGGCGTAGGTGCGCAGGGGTCGGCCCAACATGCGCTGCAGCCGCTCGACGGCACCCTCTTCGCCGTGCATGCCGAACTGCTGGATGCCCGCCATCATCAGTCGCATGTCGTAGGCCAGCCATGCAGGGGCGAAGGAGGCCATCTGGGCTTCGAAAGCGGCCACGTCGTCACCACCGTAGGCCACATCGCGGCCCAGCGCGGCACTCCACGCCTGTGCGGCCGAGACGCCTGTCAGGGGTTCCGGCCCGACCAGGTCCAGCGTCACTCGCGGCAGCGGTTCGGCGGCCTGGTCGCGACGCAGCAGTTCGGCGACGGCCACGTCGGCAATGTCTCGCGTGTCCACCATCGCAACACCGGCCGAGCCGATGGGCATCGGATAAACGCCATGGCCTTGAATCACCTGCTGAACCGAGCGCTCGTTTTGCATGAAATAGGCCGGTCGCAGGATGGTGGCCGGCACGTCGAGGCTTTCGATCATCCGTTCGACCGTGTGCTTGCCGGTGAAGTGCGGCACGTTCGCATACTTGTCCGCGTGGATGACCGACAAGTAGACGATGCGCTCGATGCCCACCTCGCGGGCCAGGTTCAATGCAATGAGCGCCTGCGTCACCTCATCGGGCGTCACGGCGTTTAGGAGGAACAGTGTGCGCACGGAGGACAACGCTGCCCTCATCGAGGGCACGTCAGTCAGGTCGCCAACGACCTCGGTGACACCGGCTGGGAAGGTGCGCTTGCCTGCCTGGCGGACCAGCGCCTTGACGTCGGCGCCTGCCTCTGCGAGGCCTTGGATGACGAGAGAACCGATGGTGCCAGTTGCACCAGTGATGAGAATGCTCATGTGAATCTCCTGAAGATGAACACGGATCGGAACGTGAATGGGGGAATGGCTTAGCGGGAGAAATCCGCCACCACCTTGCCTGAGCGGGCCTCGGTGCGACTGCGTTCGATGGCGGCAGGGATGTCCGTGAATCCGACCACGTCGCTGACCTTGGACTTCAGCGTCCCGGCGGCGATGTCTGCGGCCAGCGTCTGGAGGAGGGCTGCGTCCGGCTTGTTGATGAACCACAGGCCACGACGGCCGGCTGGCGTTCGCGCCAGGATGTCGGGCGAGGTCGTGCCCACGATCGCTCCGTCCTTTGCGAGTACCTGCCAGGAGCGGTCGAGCACCTCGCCGCCAACGTAGTCGAGCACCAGGTCCGCGTCCCGGACGAGGTCCTCGAATCGCTGCGTCTGATAGTCGATCACGTGGTCGGCGCCCAGGCTGCGCACGTACTCGACATCGGCGGCGGCCACGGTGGCGAAGACCTCTGCCCCGGCACGCCTGGCGTATTGCACGGCATAGCCACCCAGGCCACCCGCTGCGCCGTGAACGAGGATGCGTTGGCCCGCTCGAATGGCGCCGGCGTGGTGGAGGCTCTGCCAGGCGGCCACGGCGGCCAGGGGTACAGCGGCCGCGTGGACATCGTCCAAGCCCTCGGGCGTGGGGGCAAGGTTCGCCTCGTCGACCGCGACCAAGTCGGCGTAGGCACCCAGCCCACCCACCGGGCCCATGACGCGATCACCCACCTGGAAGCGCGAGGCGCCATCGCCCACGGCCTCGACGACTCCAGCCAGCTCGATGCCGAGCACGACGGGGAGTTGCAGCGGGAATGCGTCGCGAACGTAACCCTCACGGACCTTCCAGTCGATGGCGTTCACGCCGGCGGCTCGCACCCGGACCATGACCTGGCCCGGGCGCAGTTCGGGCCGGGCGACGTTGGCGACTTGGGCGGCGTCGGCGCCTCCGTAGTTCTTGAGCAGCACGGCGCGGTTGATGAAGTTCATGTCGATGTCCTCGTGTGAAGTTGCGGTAGGAAGACGATACGTCGTTGCGTAAACAAAACGAAGATCACAAAATCGGGACACTCCGTTCCGAATTTGAAACACCATGGATTTGAATGCGCTGAACGACTTCACCTGGGTCGCAATCCAAGGAAGTCTCGGCAAGGCCAGCCGTGCGAGCGGCCGGTCGAAGGCGACGCTGTCTCGGCGGATTGCAGAATTCGAGGAACAACTCGGCGTGCGCCTCATCGAGCGAAGCGCCCGAGGGTTGAAGCTCACCGAAGCCGGCCAGCAGCTGGTGTCTCGCACCGAGGGCCCTATGCAGGAAGTGGCGGAAGCCATGACCGCCGCCCGTGATGGCCTGTCGACGCCCAGAGGGCGACTGCGCATTGCGTCACCGGTGCTCTTCTCGCAACTCTCGATGGGCCGCATCGGCGCCGAGTTCTGCGCACGCTACCCGGAGGTGACGATGGAAGTGGTGGCGGAAGACCGGGCTGTCGACCTCGTCGAGGAGCAGTTCGACGTCGCGATTCGCATCAACCCCAGCCCGGACAGCAGTCTGGTGGGCCGATGTTTCGCAAAGGACCGGCTTGTCGTGGTGGCGGCTCCGACCTTGCCGATCCCGGTCCCTGGTGACGTCCGGCCGGTTCCCGCCGTCGTCTATTCCAGCTTCCAGCCCACCCAGTGGAATTTGGACGACGGGCGCCTCGTGCTGGCCCCCGAGCCCAGGCTTCGGCTGTCGTCGTTCCTGATGGTTCGCGATGCGGCAGTGGCGGGCGCTGGAGTCGCCCTGATTCCTCAGTCCATCGCCTGGAACCAGCTATCGCGGGGAGAGCTGGTGCAATGGGGTGTCATCACAGGCATCGACGTCGGGCTTTGGGTCTTGCACACCTCAAGGCGCCTTCCCGCGCCGAAGGTACGCGCGTTCGTCGAGTTCATTTGCGAGCGATATCCGGAGGAGTCGCTGGTCCTGGTGGGATAGACGACTCGCGGTCGCGAAGACCTCTTTGCAGTCCGAGGCAGTCATTCATGCAATACCACCCGGCCACTTGGTAGCCCGGATGCAATCCGGGGCCTGCGACCGTCGGCGCGCCCCGGATTGCATCCGGGCTACGAGTCTCTTGACATCGACCGCAGTTGCGTGGGCCGAAGTCTGTCATTCATCCGCAAGCCTCCTCGCGGCCGACGATGGGTCGCGGCCGCCATGGACAGAAGAGAGCTCGCGCCATCGGCTCGCTCGGCGCTCGTCCCGACGCTATATTGCCCGCTGGTCAGGGTTCTTCAGCGAAAAGGGGTCGCGAGTTGCATTCCGCCGGTCTCGTCTGGATCGTGCTCGGCTGCATCGCGATCGGCGCGGTCGCGGGCGCGCTGGCGACGTGGCTCTTCGTGCTTCGGCGCGCGCGCGCACCCGGCAGCCCCGTCGGCGACGAGCGTGCGCTGGTGCGCACGCTCATCGACCTGATGCCCGACTACATCTACGCCAAGGATGCGGCGGGCCGGTTCGTGCTGGCCAACCTGGCCGTCGCGCGCGTGATGGGCGCCGACTCGCCGGGCCAGCTCATCGGCAAGACCGACGCCGATTTCTACTCGCCCGAGATGGCGGCCAAGTTCCGAGCCGACGATGAGTCGGTGCTGCACGGCCAGGCGCTGCAGGAGCGCGAGGAGCTCGGGTCCGACTCGGTGGCCGGCGAGGCACGCTGGCACCTGACGACGAAGCTGCCGGTGCGCGACGCGCGCGGCGAGGTCATCGGGCTGGTCGGCATCAGCCGCGACATCCATCGCCGCAAGCTCGCCGAAGACGAGATCCGCCGCCTGAACGCCGAGCTCGACCAGCGGGTCAGGGACCGCACCGCCGAGCTCGCGGCCGAGCGCCACCTGCTTCGCACCTTGATCGACAACATGCCCGACGCCATCTATGCGAAGGACACCGAGTCTCGCTACATCCTGGTCAACCAGGCGACGGCGACAGGCGTGAACGCGACGCCCGCCGAGATGCTGGGCCGCACCGTCTTCGACTACTACCCGCAAGAGCAGGCGCAGCGCTTCTTCGACGACGACCGCGAGGTGATGCGCTCGGGCCGGGCGCTCGTCGGCCGCGAGGAACCGGCGCTCGACCGCAGCACCGGCGGCCAGCGCTGGCTGCTCACGACCAAGGTGCCGCTGCGCGACGACGGCGGGCGAATCGTCGGCATCGTGGGCATCAGCCGCGACATCGGCGAGCTGCGGCGCGTGCAGGAGCTGCGCGTCGCCAAGGAGCGCGCGGAGGCGGCCAACGAAGGCAAGAGCCGCTTCCTCGCCAACATGAGCCACGAGCTGCGCACGCCGCTCAACGCCGTGCTGGGCTATGCGCAGATTCTCATGCGCGATGAAGCGCTCTCCGAGCTGCAGCGGCAAGGCCTCGCGACCATTCGCAACAGCGGCGAGCACCTGCTCGCGCTGATCGACGACATCCTCGACCTCGCCAAGGTCGATGCCGGCCGGCTCGAGCTCTATCCCGAGCCGGTGCTGCTGCCCGAGTTCGTGCGCGTGATCGACGACATCATCCGCGTCGAGGCGATCGACAAGAAGCTCGCGTTCCGTTGCGACGTGCCGACCGACCTGCCGGCGGTCGTCGGAGCCGACGAAAGGCGCCTGCGCCAGGTGCTGCTCAACCTGCTCAGCAACGCCGTCAAGTTCACCGACGCGGGCGCCGTGATCCTGCGCATCGCGGCGACGCCGCGCGACGGCGGCATGGCTCGCCTGCGTTTCGAGGTGCAAGACAGCGGACCCGGCATCGCCGCCGAGCAGCACGAGGCGATCTTCCATCCCTTCGTGCAGGGCGGGACGCCGCAGGGGCGCTCGAGCGGCACCGGGCTCGGGCTCGCCATCAGCCGCCAGCTCACGCGCCTCATGGGCGGCGAGCTGCGCCTCGAGAGCGAGCCGGCCCGCGGCAGCCGCTTCTGGTTCGAGATCGACGTGCCGGTGCTCGGCGAACGGGCCGTGGCACACCGGCCGCAAGGCATGGTGACCGGCTACGAAGGCCCGCGCCGCACGGTGCTGATCGCCGACGACGTGCCTGCCAATCGCGCGGTGCTCGTCGACCTGATGCAAGCGCTCGGGTTCGGGCTCGTCGAGGCGAACGATGGGCAAGCGCTGCTGGCGTCGGCGCAGGCGCACCGGCCCGACCTCGTCATCAGCGATCTCGTGATGCCGGTCATGGACGGGTTCGAGGCCATCGAGCGGCTGCGACAGCTGGCGGGGCTTGCCGACGTGCCCGTGATCGCGGTCTCGGCGAACGCGTCGGGCCGCGACGAGGCGCACAGCCTCGCGGCCGGCGCGAGTGCCTTCCTGCCCAAGCCCATCGCCATGGATCGGCTGCTGGCCAAGGTCGGCGAGCTGCTCGGGCTGCGCTGGACGCATGCACCACCCAGGCCCGTCGCCGCGCCGGACGAGCTGCCGATGGTGCCGCCGTCGGGCGAGGACCTGAACGTGCTGCACCGGCTCGCCAAGGTGGGCCACATGCGCAGCATCCGCGAGTACGCGAAGCGGCTGGGCGAGCGGGACGAACGCTTGCGGCCGTTCGCCGAGCGCCTGCGCTCGATGGCCGATCGCTTCGAGTCACGCGCGATCCTCGAGCTGATCGAGCGCTACCTCGAAGCGTCGTAGAAGCGGGAGGCCTTGCGGCCCCGGCGCCCCGCTGGTGACAAAAATTCGTTCATTCGGCAAACCAACTAACATGTGACACTGACGCTTCCGCAAGACCGGAGAAATGACCCGCCGCCTGATGCGCACCCTGGCCGCCCTGCTGGCCGCCTGCAGCACGCCGCTCCTCGCCCAGGACAGTGCCGACCTGCGCTACGACTGGAAGTCGGTCGCCATCGTCGGCGGCGGCTTCGTCAGCGGCTTGGCCTTCCACCCCCGAGAGCCGGGCCTGATGCTGGCGCGCACGGACATGGGTGGCGCCTACCGCCGGGACCGCATCCCCGGCCCCTGGTTGCCCCTGCTGGACGGACTCTCGCTGGCGGAGGTCAACCTGATGGGGGTCGAGAGCCTGGCCTTCGACCCGAACGACCCCGATGCCCTGTTCCTCGCCTGCGGCACCTACTCGAGCCCGGCCTCGCCGAACGGCGCGCTGCTGCGCTCCTTCGACCGCGGGCGCAGCTGGCAGCGCACGCCCCTGCCGTTCAAGCTCGGGGCCAACGAGGGAGGGCGTGGCAATGGCGAGCGCCTGGCGGTCGACCCGCACGACGGCCGCGTGCTCTACCTCGGCACCCGCCACGACGGCCTGTGGCGCAGCCGGGACCGCGGCGCGAGCTTCCAGCGGATGGACGGCTTCCCCGAGTCGGCCTGGCGCCGCCATGCGAGCGACGGCTCCCCGCCCGGCTCGGGCGGCAGCGATGGCCGTGGCAGCGTGGTCTTCGTGCTGATGGACCCGCGCAGCGGCCGCCCCGGCCAAGCCAGCCGAACGCTCTACGTGGGCGTGTCGGCGGTGGGCCGCCCCAGCCTCTGGCGCAGCGACGACGGCGGCGCAAGCTGGGCCCCGGTGCTCCGCGCGCCGCTGCAGCACCGGCCGATGCGCGCCGCGCTCGCGGCCGACGGCATGCTCTACCTGGCCATGGCCAGCGATCCCGGCCCGCACCGCATGAAGGGCGGCTCGGTCTGGGCGCTGGACACCGCCACCGGCCGCTGGGCCGACATCACCCCAGAGGCCCCGACCGAGGCCCGCCCCTTCGGCTACGGCACTGTCGCGGTGGACCCGCGCCAGCCGCGCCGCCTGCTGGCCAGCACGGCCGGTCGCGTCGGCGGTGAAGAACTCTTCCTCAGCAATGACGGCGGCGCCCGCTGGCAGCCGCTGTTTGCCGGCGGCGCGCGCCTCGATGCCCGCGAGGCCCCCTACGTGGCCGACACGCCCCTGCATTGGCTCTACGACGTGCGCATCAACCCGGCCAACCCGGACCATGCGATCTTCACCACGGGCTACGGCGGCTGGGAGACCTTCGACCTCGGGGCTGCAGAACGCGGCGAGCCCACGCACTGGCAGGTGATGAGCCGCGGCATCGAGGAAACCGTGGCCCTGGCGCTGCACAGCCCCACGCGCGGCGTGCCCCTGGTCACCGCGCTGGGCGACTACTCCGGCTTCGTGCATGTCGACCTCGATCGCCCCGCGCCCGGCAACCCCCAGCCGCCCTTCTTCGGCAACACCCACGACGTGACCGGCGCCGAGCTCGCGCCCGAGGTGCTGCTGCGCATCGGCCACCCCCGCGCCGGCGGCAAGCAGCTCGGCTATTCCCTCGACGGCGGCAGCACCTGGCAGGAGCCCGCCCGCGTGCCCGACGCTGCCTCCAGCGACGGCGCTCTGGCCGTGTCGGCCGACGGCCGCGCCTGGGTGTGGACGCCCAAGGGCGGCCTGCCCCATGTCAGCCACGACCGTGGCGGCAGCTGGACCGTGTCGCGCGGCCTTCCGCCCGGCACGCGCGTGGTGGCCGACCGGGTCCAACCCCGCCGGTTCCACGCGATGGACCTGCATGGCGACCGCCGCTTTGCCAGCGAGGATGCAGGCCTGAGCTTCAGCTCTCGGGCGCTGGGCCTGCCCGACGGCCCGGCGCAGCGCCCGGCCGCCGCAGTCGACAACCCCAGCCGGCGCGGCGACGAACGCGGCGGCCAGGACCGGCTCTACGCCACCCCGGGCCGCGAAGGCGAGCTCTACCTGGCCGCCTTCCACGGCCTGTACCGAGCGGCCGATGGCGCGCCGTTCGTGCGCCTGCCAGGCGCCACCGAGATTCACGCCTTCGGCTTCGGCCGCGCCGCGCCGGGCCAGGACACGCCGGCTCTGTACCTGGTCGGCACCGTGCAGGGCCGGTACGGGCTCTTCCGCTCCATCGATGCAGCCGCCAGCTGGCAGCGCATCAACGACGACGCCCACCAGTGGGGCCTGATCCTGCACGTCAGCGGCGACCCCAAGGTCTTCGGCCGGGTCTACGTGGGCACGCACGGTCGCGGGGTGCTGTACGGGGAGCCAATGCGTTGAGCGACTTGTTGCGGTCAGGCGGCACGTCCCATGCCCGCGTCGTCGCGATCGCCTTCGTGAGTGCAGGCGTCGCTCAAGTGCAGCCACGACGATCCATCATGGCGCGGAATCGCTCGCGCTCCTCTTCTGTCATGGCATGCCGGCCACCACTCCGGTGACGACCGGAAAAGCCGCCGAAGCCGCGCCAGCCACCAAAGAGCAGCCAACTCAAGCCCATCAGACCGACCGCCTGCCAGAAGCCGATCGATGGCAAGCCGAACAGGTGTGGCATCAACATGTTCCAGAGTTGCCAGACCCCCGAGCCGAAGCCGGCCACGGCCATGGTGGTCCAGAGCAGCACCAGCACAGTCATCCTTGCCCAATGTTTGTTCATCGTGGTTCCTTCATCGGTGGGTTGATCGAGTGGACGTTTCGAGCTGCAGGCCTCAACTGCCCATCACTTCGTCGCGAAGGGCCTGCAGCCGCTGACGAAGTGCTTTCACGGCGTAGTGCTTTCTGGAGAGCAGCGTGTTGATGCTCTCGCCGCTGGCCTGTGCCATGGCCTTGAACGAGATGCCGTCGATCTCGTGCGCGATGAACACCAGCCGCTGGTCCGCGGGGAGGGCCAGGACCGCTTCTTCCAGGGCTTGAATCAGGCGCTTGCGGGCGTAGGACTCTTCAGGGCCGGCGGCAGGGTCGGGCAACAGATCGACAATGCTTTCGTCTTCGGTTGCGAACAGCGGTGACGCGCCGGGGTCAGCGCTCGGCGACCCCGCCGCGTCGAGCATGCGCCCCGCCTGTCGTCGCCGGTCGGTGACGCGGTTGCGGACGACCGTGAACAACCAGGCGCCCGCGTGACGGATGGGTTCCATGAGGCGTGCCGCCACCACGAATTCGAAGAAAGCGTCCTGCAGGATGTCTTCGACATCCTGCGCATCTGGAACCTGGCGCCGCAGCCAAGCCTTCAGGCGGGGTCGCTCGCTGGCGATGACTGCGGTCACTGAACGGTCGGCGTCTGCCATTCGCAGGTCTGTGTCGAGAGTGCGGCTCGCCTTCATGATGGTAAAGACGACTGCACGCACCGGATATTGTGTGGACGAGTTGAACGTGCTGCGCTTCAGGGAGGCGGCACCCCCGGAACAAAGGGGGCGTTCTGTCCTTTGAGGAGGGACCAAACACCCAGACGAAAAGGGCGACAGCTCCGATGTCCGAGACAGCCGTGCTGCCTACAGTGGGCCACGCAGTCGCGAGGCGGCCCTGTATCGCTGGCCAACGCTTCGAATGGCTGGCCGCGCCATCGTCAAGGAGCACATCTTGGGCAACAGCACGTCTTTCACCAACACGCCGCAAGCCGTGGACGACTTCTACACGTCAGCGGCGACCGGATTGACCGAAGACTCGCTCTTCATCAGCTATCTGGCCGTGATGGCCAATGATCTCGGCGGCGCAGCGAAGACGCTCTTTTCCCTCGACAACGGCACGAACAGCAGTGGCGCACTCAGCCCCACCGATCTCCTGACTCAGGACATCATCAGGACAGAGGCGCTGACCACCGACCGCAGCGCGCAGGGCGCCAGGATCTGGATCACGGCGGACGGGAAGGTCGGCTACGACGCGGCCACCCTGTCCGCAGCCTTTCAGGATCAGCTCCAGCATCTTTCGGCGGGGCAGTTCCTGACGGACACCTTCACCTACGCCATTCGTCTCGGCAACGGCACGCTCAGCTGGGCTACAGCGACCGTCCAGATCGCCGGCGTTAACGATGCGCCGGTCGTCACCGGCGCCGTGAGCGGCGCTGCCCTGGAGGACGGCTCGAGCGTGACCTTGAACGCATTGGCCAACGCATCCGATGTCGATTCCGGCGCGACGCTGTCGGTGACGAACGTGCCCGGCTCGTTGCCGTCCGGGGTGATCTACGATGCATTGACCCATTCGTTCACGCTCGATCCGTCGAATCCTGCGTTCCAGCATCTTGCGGCTGGCGATCACACGACGGTGACGGTGAACTACACCGTGACCGACGGCATCGCCACGACCGCGGCGTCGGTCTCGTGGACCGTCACCGGCGTCAACGATGCGCCGGTGGTCACCGGCGCGGTGACCGGCGCTGCCCTGGAAGACAGCTCGGGCGTGACCTTGAACGCATTGGCCAATGCATCGGATGTCGATTCCGGCGCGACGCTGTCGGTGACGAATGTGCCCAGCTCGTTGCCGCCCGGGGTGACCTACGATGCACTGGCCCAGTGCTTCACGCTCGATCCGTCGAACCCTGCCTTCCAGCACCTCGCGGCCGGCGCTCACACGACGGTGACGGTGAGCTACGGCGTGTCAGATGGCACGGCAACGGCAGCCGCCTCGGTCTCGTGGACCGTCACCGGCACCAACGATGCCCCGGTGATCACCTCGAACGCAGGCGGTGCGACGGCCACGTTGAACGTGAATGAGAACTCGACGACCGTGACAACCGTGACCGCAACCGATGCGGACGATGGCGCGACGCAAAGCTACTCGATCGTCGGTGGTGCCGACGCCGCCCGGTTCACGATCGATGCAACAACCGGCGCGCTCTCGTTCGTCTCGGCGCCGAACAGCGAGGCACCGACCGACAGCGACTCGGACAGCGAGTACAACGTGACGGTTCGCGTGTCCGATGGCCTCTTGTTCGACGACCAGGCCATTGCGGTGACGGTCGACGACGTGAACGAGTTCGCCGTCACCATCCCGACCGACACGAATGCTGCGACCGATGCGGTCGACGAGAACGTGGCCATCGGCACCGTGGTCGGCGTGACCGCGCACGCCAGCGACGCCGATGCCACCACCAACGTGGTGACGTACTCGCTGACAAGCAACCCGGGCGGCCTGTTCGCCATCGATTCGAGCACCGGCGTGGTGACCACGGCCGCGGCGATCGACCGCGAATCGCTGGGCGCCAGCGTCGGCGTCACGGTTCGCGCCACCAGTGCCGATGGTTCGACGGCGGACCAGGCCTTCAGCATCGCCATCAACGACGTGAACGAGTTCGCTGTGACGACGCCGGCCGACACGGATGCGGCAGCCAACGCGGTCGACGAGAACTCGACCATCGGCACCGTGGTCGGCCTCACCGCCCACGCCAGCGACGCCGATGCGACGACCAACGTCGTGACTTACAGCCTGACCGACGACGCCGGTGGCAAGTTCGCGATCGACAGCAGCACGGGCGTGATCACGGTGGCCGGTGCGATCGATCGCGAAGTCGATGCCAGCCTGGACATCACGGTGCGCGGCACGAGCCAGGACGGTTCGACCGCAGACCAGGTATTCACGATTGCCGTCAACGACATCAACGAGTTTGCCGTCACGACGCCGGTCGACACGAACGCTGCAGCCAACGCCGTCGACGAGAACGTCGCGATCGGCACGCTGGTGGGGATCACAGCCTCGTCGGGCGATGCGGATGCCACGAACAACAGCGTGACCTATTCGCTGAGCAGCAACCCAGGCGGCCTGTTCGCCATCGATGCGTCCACCGGCGTGGTGACCACAGCCGCGGTGATCGACCGCGAAGCGCTCGGCGCCAGCGCCAGCATCACGGTTCGCTCCACCAGTGCCGATGGCTCGACGGCGGACCAGGCCTTCGCCATCGCCGTCAACGACGTGAACGAGTTCGCCGTCACCGCACCGGCCGACACGAATGCCGCAGCCGATGCCGTCAATGAGAACGTGGCCATCGGCACCGGGGTCGGTGTGACCGCGCACGCCAGCGACGCGGATGCCACGCACAACGGCGTGACCTATTCGCTGAGCAGCAACCCCGGCGGGCTGTTCGCCATCGACGCGGCCACGGGCGTCGTGACCACGGCCGCGGCGATCGACCGCGAATCGCTCGGCGCCAGCGCCAGCATCACGGTTCGCGCCACCAGCACCGATGGCTCGACGGCGGACCAGGCCTTCAGCATCGCCATCAACGGCGTGAACGAGTTTGCGCCGGTCATCACTTCCAATGGTGGCGCAGCGACCGCCTCGGTGAGCGTGGCCGAGAACTCGACGGCGGTCACCACGGTCGTCGCCACTGACGCGGACCAGCCTCCAGCGGCCTTGGTCTACTCGATCGTCGGTGGGGCAGACGCTGCCAGGTTCGCCATCAACGCCTCGAGCGGGGCGCTCAGCTTCATATCGGCCCCGAACTTCGAACTGCCGACCGACATCGGCGCCAACAACGTCTACGACGTGACGGTGCAAGTCAGCGACGGCGCGCTGACCGACACCCAGGCGATCGCCGTGACGGTGACGCCGCAAGACGAGTTCGCGCCGGTGATCACTTCGAACGGCGGCGGCGCCACGGCCTCGGTGAGCGTCGCCGAGAACGCGACGGCGGTGACCACGGTCACCGCCACCGACGCCGACCTGCCACCGCCAACTTTCGTCTACTCGATCGCGGGCGGCGCAGACGCGGCTCGCTTCACGATCAACGCGTCGACCGGTGCGCTGGCATTCGTCACGGCGCCGGACTTCGAGGCACCGGTCGACGTCGGCGCCAACAACGTGTACGACGTGACCGTGCAGGTCAGCGACGGAACGCTGACGGACACGCAGGCGATTGCGGTGACCGTCACGAACGTCGCTGAATCGGCGGGCAACGACACGTACCAGTTCGGCCTTGCCGCCGGCAACAACACGATTCTCGACACGGGCGGAACCGACGCGATCGAGATCACCGGCACGCCGGTCACGTCGCTGAACTTCCAGCGGGTCGGCAACGACCTGGTCATCGACGCCAACAGCACCCACATCACGGTGACCGGCCACTACGCCGGTACCGGAAACGCCGTCGAGAGCATCAGCTTCACGGGTGGTGGATCGGTGTACGGGTATGCCTTGGGTACCGGCTCCTACACGCTCGCGACGACGACCACCGGCGGCAACGGAGACGACGTCGTCGCCGGCACCTTGGTGGTCGATGGGCTGAGCGGCGGCGGCGGCGGCGGCGACGATCTGCTGTTCGGAAATTCAGGCAACGACACGCTGGTCGGAAACAACGGGGTGGATCTGCTGGTCGGTGGCGCAGGCAACGACACCTTGAGCGGCGGCCAGCAGGACGACACGTTCGTCTTCAACACGGCGCTGAACGCCTCGACCAACGTCGATCACATCACCGACTTCAACGCGAGTTCGGCGGACTCGATCTTCCTCTCCAGCGCCATCTTCTCGGGCATCGGCACCGGCGGCACCTTGGCAGCGGGGGACTTTGCAACCATCGACAGCACGTCGACGCCGGCACTGTCGCAGTCGGTCGGGGCCGGGGTGAACATCGTCTATGACAGCCACACCGGTGCGCTCTACTTCGATGCCAACGGCGGGAACTTGAACAACGCCGTGCAGTTCGCGGTCCTGGATCTGGCCGGCCTGAACGGTACCGTCGATGCCGCCGACTTCAAGGTCGGCCCGTGAAAGTCCTCCTTTCGCTGTTGCGGCGCCCGCTGCTCCACGTCGCGGGCCTGTCCTTCTTCGTCAACCTGCTTCTTCTCGTCCCCGCGTTGTTCATGCTGCAGGTCTTCGACCGCGTGCTGTCGAGCCAGAGCGGCGAGACCTTGCTGGTGCTGATGATCGGCGTCGGCGTGGCGCTTGCCCTGCTTCTCGCGCTCGACTTCCTGCGCGCCCGCTTGCAAGGCGTGGCCGGCAACATCGTCGCCGAATCGCTGTCGCCTGCGGTGACGAAGATCGTCGTCGCGCAGGGTGCGCGTCGCAGCGGGCGTGGCACTTCGGAGAGTCTGCGCGATGTCGGCTCCTTGCGCGCGCTGTTTTCCGCCCAGGGACTGCTCGCGCTGTTCGACGCGCCGTGGGTGATCGTGTACGTGGCGGTGATCTGGCTGGCCCATCCCGTGCTCGGCGCGGCCGCGGCCGCGGCCGCGGGCGTGATGCTGGCGCTGGCACTGTTCAACGACCTCGTCACGCGCCGCGAGATTGAAGCGCTCCAGAAGGCCGCCGCCGGCGCCACACGCTACCTCGAAGCCTCGCTGCAAAACGCCGAGGTCGCGCAGACGCTGGGTATGACCGACGCGCTGGTCGCGCGCTGGCGAAGGAAGAACGCCGAGGTCTCGGCGCTGCAGCAGCCGACGGCCACCAAGACGGTCGCGATGGCGGCCCTGACACGCACCGTGCGGCAAGCGGTTCAGGTCATGATGATGGCGCTCGGCGCGTGGCTGGTGATCAGCGGCGAGGCGAGCTCGGGCGTGATGATTGCGACCACCACGCTGCTCGGCCGCGCGTTGGCGCCGGTGGAGCAAGTGGTCGGCAGCTGGCGCATCCTGGCCGAGGGGCGCGCGGCCTTTCGACGCTTGGGCGAATTGCTCGCCGTCGCCGATGCGCAGCCGCTGCGCATGGCGCTGCCCGCACCGACCGGGCAATTGCTCGCGCAGAACCTGATGTTCCGCGCGCCGCAGGGCGAACGCATGTTGATTGCCGGCGTCTCGCTGCAACTCGATGCGGGCGAGTCGCTCGCCATCATCGGCGCCAGCGGTGCCGGCAAGTCGACGCTGGTGCGGTTGCTGACGGGGGTGTGGAAGCCCAGTGCCGGGGTGGTGCGACTCGACCAGGCCGACCTGGCGCACTGGCCGCGCGAAGACCTGGGCCCGTCGCTGGGCTATGTGCCGCAGGATGTCGAACTGTTCCCCGGCACCGTCGCCGAGAACATCGCGCGCCTGGGCGAGGTGGATTCGGACGCAGTCGTGCAGGCCGCGCAACGCGCTCACGTGCACGAGCTGATCCTCTCGCTGCCCGAGGGCTACGACACGATGATCGATCCGCAGAGCCCGGTCATCTCGCCCGGACAGCGCCAGCGCATCGCCCTGGCGCGCGCGCTGTACGGCGAGCCGAAGCTGCTGATCCTGGACGAGCCCAATTCCAACCTCGACGGTGCCGGCGAACAGGCACTGGCCGAGACGCTGAAGGAACTGCGCGGCCAGGCGACGGTGGTCGTGGTCACCCACCGTGCCACCTTGATCCAGCATGTCGACAAGATGCTGGTGCTCGACGCCGGCAAGGTGCAGCACTGCGGCGCCGCCGCGGAGGTCATGAAAGCGATGCAGCACAAGGGCCAGCCCGGGGCGCAGCCGGCGGGCGGTGGCGCCCAGGTGGTCGCGATGCCGCGCGCTGCGAACGTGACCGAGCAAGACGTGCCGCGGCAGGTGCGCGAGGAGAGAGTGTCATGAGCGGTGCCGTGATGAGCCCCATGGATCCGCAAGCGCCGCTCACGCAGCACCTGCTCGAGGCACGCAAGCTCTCCCGCCGGGCGGCCGTGGTGCTGTTGCTCGGCGTCGTTCCGGTGGTCGCATGGCTGGCCTTCGCGCCGCTGTCGGCGGCCGTCGTCGCGAGTTCGTTCGTCAAGGTCGATCTCGATCGCCGCGTGGTGCAGCATGCCGAAGGCGGGACGGTGCGCGAAGTGAAAGTGCGCGACGGCCAGCATGTCGCGAAGGGCGAGGCGCTGCTGGTGCTCGGCGACGTGTCGGTCGATGCGGACCTGAACCGCCTCAACTACCGAGTCACCGTCGAACGCGCCAGCCTGGCCCGGCTCGAGGCCGAGCAGATGTCGGCTGCGTCGGTACAGTTTCCGAGCCAGCTGATCGAAGCGGCTCGCAGCGACCCGCGGCTCGCCGAGCAGATGGCCAAGGAGCGCGCGCTGTTCAGCGCGCGGCGCGACGCGCTTGTCAGTCAATCCGTTCTGCTCCGTTCGCAGCAGGTCAAGGTCTTGCAGGAGGCGACAGCGCTGCGCGCGCAGATCGCTCGGGCCACCGAATCGCTGGAGCACCAGGTGGCTGAGCTGGAGACGAACCGCCGGCTGCTCGACGACGGGTTCATCTCGGCGACGCGCATCTCGCAACTGGAGGCGACGGTGGCCGACTACGGCGTCAAGCTGGAGGAAAAGCGCTCCGACCTCGCGCGCGCGGAGCAGCGCCTGCTCGATGCCGACCTGCGCATCAAGTCGCTCGAGGGCGACTACCACCAGCAGGCGAGCGACCAGTTGAAGGTGAGCTCGGCCAAGCTCGCCGAGATCGAGCAGGAGCAACGCAAGACCGTCGACGCGTCGAGCCGACAAGTGATCGTCGCGCCGGTGGCTGGCGACGTCATCAATCTGAAGTTCACGACACCGGGCAGCGTGGTCTCGCCGCGAGAGCCGATTGCCGACATCGTGCCGAGCAATCCGCGGCTGGTCGTCGAAGCGCACGTCCGCACCGAAGACGTGAGCCGGGTGCAGCAAGGTCAGCCCGCCGAGATCCGCTTCACCGCATTCAGGTCCCGCACTGCCCGGCTGGTGGAGGGCAAGGTGTTCTACGTCGCTGCCGATCGCACGCTCGATCGCGCCACCAGCCAGGCGTACTACGTGGTGCTGGTCGAGGTCGATCCGGCATCGATCGCAAGCGCGGGCGACGTGAAACTGCAGGCCGGGATGCCGGCCGAGGTGTACCTCAAGGGCGAGGAACGCACGCCCTTGCAATACTTGGCCGAGCCGGTGACGCAGGTGCTCAGGCGCGCCGGGCGCGAGCGTTGAGCACAGTCGCCCCTGCGCTTCACGGTGCCGTGAAGACCTTCGGCTTCGACAAGAGCTGACGCTCGCGCAGGGCCGGTTCACCACAGAGCCACGGAGCCACAGAGGAGCACAGAGGAATTCATTGATTGATTCCTCTTTGTGCAATCTCTGTGGCTCTGTGTCTCTTGTATGTTCGCTTCTGCGGTTTCTACCTCGGCGAGGCCGCGGTTTTCGATCGGTGCGCCAAACCTGTTTTGCTCTTGGGCTGACAAGCTCGTACCACAGCGCTTGGTCAACGCACCGGTCTCCCTTCTTCTCAACGT
>DASUZE010000076.1:0-26142 GCA_036377015.1 Piscinibacter sp.
GAGCGCCAGGAGGTGGAGGACCGCGTTGGTCGAGCCGCCGATCGCGCCGTTGATGCGGATCGCGTTCTCGAAGTTCTGCCGCGTCAGCACCTTCGACATGCGCATGTCCTCGCGCACCATCTCGACGATGCGGCGCCCGGCCATGTGGGCGAGGACGTAGCGTCTCGCGTCGACCGCCGGGATCGCGGCGTTCTCGGGGAGGCCCATGCCGAGGCTCTCGACCATGCTCGCCATGGTGGAGGCGGTGCCCATGGTCATGCAGTGGCCGGCGCTCCGGGCGCTCGCCTGCTCGGCCTGCATGAAGTCGGCGAGCGTCATCTCGCCGGCGCGCACCGCCTCGGACAACTTCCACACATGCGTCCCCGAGCCGACCAGCTCGCCGCGATAGTGCCCGTTGAGCATCGGCCCGCCGGAGAGGGCGAGCGTCGGCAGGTCGCAGGAGGCGGCACCCATCAGCAGCGCCGGGGTGGTCTTGTCGCAGCCGACCAGGAGGATGACGCCGTCGACCGGGTTGCCGCGGATCGCCTCCTCGACGTCCATCGAGGCGAGGTTGCGGAACAGCATCGCGGTCGGGCGGAGGTTCGACTCGCCGGTCGAGAAGACCGGGAACTCGACCGGGAAGCCGCCCATCTCGTAGACGCCGCGCTTCACGTGCTCGGCGATCTTGCGGAAGTGCGAGTTGCAGGGCGTGAGCTCGGACCAGGTGTTGCAGATGCCGATGATGGGCTTGCCCTGGAACTCGTGGTCCGGGATGCCCTGGTTCTTCATCCAGCTGCGGTACATGAAGCCGTTCTTGTCGGCGTGGCCGAACCATTCGGCCGAGCGCAGCTTCTTGCGATCGGGCATGTCGTCTCCTCTGGCACTGCGTGTGGTGTCAGCCGCGAGACTACGGGGATCAGCGATATCTATCCAATGAGATCTTCGGCGGAATGGATATGGATATCGACATGGCTGGTTCGGGTCAACCCGCAAATCGGTGCGCGGGCAGGCCGGTCGTTCCGGTCTCGACGGCGAACAGCGCACCGGCCAGCGGCTCGCGGGCGCGCTGCCCGGCCGACAGCTCGCTGGTCGCGCTGCTGACGAACAGCGTCGAGAGCTGCGGGCCGCCGAAGGCCACGTTGGTGATGTTCGAGGTGGGCAAGGCGATGCGCGCGAGCTCGCGGCCATCGTCCGGCGCATGGCAGCTCACGCAGCCGCCGGCCCAGTGCGCGATCCAGAGGCGGCCGTCGCGATCGGTGGTCATGCCGTCCGGGTAGCCGTCGCCGCGCTCGAAGCGCAGCCACGCGACGGATTCGACGATGGTGCCGGTCGGGGGGTCGAAGGCACAGCGGTGGACGACGTTGCGCGCGGTGTCGTTCAACCACATCGTGCCGCCGTCGATCGACCAGGCCGGGCCGTTGTTGACCGGGAAGTTGGCGGGCCAGACGCAATCGATCGTCTCGCCCGTCGCCCGGTACAGCGAGCCGGTGGGCGACTTGCAGGCGCTGTCCATGGAGCCGATCCAGAAGCGGCCTTGCGCGTCGCACTTGCCGTCGTTGAAGCGGTTGCCCGGCAGGTCGGCTTCGACTTCGTGCAGGGTGCGCAGGCTGCCGTCGTGCGGATCGAACAGCGCGATGCGGTGCTGCAGCGCAACCACCAGGCCGCGGGCGTCCGATCGCTCGGCCACGGCGCTGATCGATTCGTCGAAGCGCCACTCGGTGCGTTCGCGCGAGGGCCAGGCCAGGCGCATCAAGCGGTGGCCGTGGATGTCGACCCAGTACAGCGCCTGGTCGTCGACCGACCAGCACAGGCCTTCACCGAGCAGGGCGCCGGGGGGCCAGACAACGTCGAATGCCGATGGGAGCGTCATGGGCGGCGGGGGATTGGCTTGACGCGTCCGATCCTATCGAGGCACATTGATAATAGGAAATATATATATCCGCATTGTTCGTTATTGATTTTGCAATCACGGAGACCGTCATGACCGCCCTGCGCCAGATCGACCCGGCCACCCTGGCCCGCTACCCCAGCCTGGAGGGGCGAAGCGTGTTCATCACCGGCGGGGGCAGCGGGATCGGCGCGGCGCTGGTCGCTGCCTTCGCGCGCCAGCGCGCCCGCGTCGCCTTCATCGACATCGCCCAGGAAGCCAGCCGCGCGCTGGTGCAGGGGCTGGTCGACGAGGGGCTGCCCGCGCCGTGGTGGGAGGTCTGCGACGTGCGCGACATCGCGGCCCTGCAATCGGCCATCGCGCGGGCGGCCGTCGACATCGGCGACTTCTCGGTGCTGGTCAACAACGTGGCCAGCGACGACCGGCACACGATGGAGTCGGTGACGGTGGACTACTGGGACCAGCGCATGGCGATCAACCAGCGTCCCACCTTCTTCGCCATCCAGGCGGTGGTGCCCGGGATGAAGCGGCGCGGCGGGGGATCGGTCATCAACCTCGGCTCCTCCGGCTGGCAGCTCAAGCAGGGCGGCTATCCCTGCTATGCCGTGGCGAAGTCGTCGGTGAACGGGTTGACGCGGGGCCTGGCGGCGCCCTTGGGGGCGCACCGGATCCGCATCAACACGGTGACGCCGGGGTGGGTGATGACCGAGCGGCAGCTCAAGCTCAACCTCGACGCGAAAAGCGAGCAGGCGCTGCGCGAGGCGCAGGTCCTGCCGGATCTGCTGCAAAGCGAGGACATCGCGCGGATGGTGCTGTTCCTGGCGTCGGACGACGGGGCGATGTGCTCGGCGCAGGAGTTCAAGGTGGATGGAGGTTGGATGTAGCCCGGGTGCAACCCGGGACGCTTCACCGATGCGGACCGACGACCCCGGGTTGGACCCGGGCTACGCTGCCGCTTCCAGCGTCACCCCGTACAGCTCCGCCGCCGCGCCCTTCAACGCCCCCAGCATCACCTTCGCCGCCGGTGACAGGGGCCGGTCGGTGCGGGTGATGATCCCGAACGCATCCATGCGGCAGGGCAGCTCGATCGGCAGCACCGACACGATCCCGTGCTGGGCGTAGTAGCGCCCGACGTCACCGGCCAGCAGCGCGATCGCATCGCCTTGCGCCACCATCTTGGTGACGAACAGCAGGGCGGTCGTCTCGATCAGGTCGGTCGGCGCGTCGACGCCTTCCTCGCGGAACATCAGGTCGAAGCGATGGCGCAGCACGCTGCCCTCGGGCGGCACGATCCAGCTGCGCTGCGCCAGGTCGCGCAGGCTCAGCCCGTCGGTGCCCAGCAGCGGGTGGCCCGGCCGCACCACCGCCACCGCCGGCTCCTCGGCCAGCGCCTCGTAGCGCAGGGCGGTCTTGTCGTGCTGCGCGAACAGTCGCGCGACGAGCATGTCGAGCTTGCCCTGCGCCATGCGCTCCATCAGTACGTCGCTGGTCTCGATCAGCAGCGACACGCGCAGGCTCGGGTGCGCCTGCTTGACGGTCGAGATCGCGGGCGGCATCAGGACCAGCCCCGGGGTGGTGATCGCGCCCACGCTCACCTGGCCGTAGCGGCCGGCCTTGAGCGCCTGGACCTCGTCGTGCGCCTGGTTGAGGCTGGCCAGCGCGACGCGGGCGTGGCGAATCATCGCTTCGCCGTACCAGGTGGCCCGCATGCCGCGCGGCAGGCGGTCGAACAGCGGCACGTCGAGCACGTCCTCCAGGTCCTTCAACAGCTTCGACGCGGCCGGCTGCGTCATGTTGAGCACCTCGGCGGCGCGGTGGATGTTGCCTTCCTCGGCGATGGCGACGAGGAGCAGGAGTTGTCGGGTCTTCAGGCGAGCACGGATGAACCAGTGCGTGTAGTTCGTCATGCGAGGGTTTCCATTGATCCGAAATCCTATATGTCTCACAGCCAAATAACTATTAGGCGTATATCCCATGCCTCCCTACGATTCCGCTCCGACATGCAGAACACCTTCCGCAACTACATCAACGGGCGCTGGGAAACGGGCGTCACGACGGCCACCAGCGAGAACCCTTCGGACCTCGCCTCGCCCGTGGGCGACTACGTGCGGGGCGACCGCGAGCAGGCCGAACTGGCGATCCGCGCTGCGGCCGAAGCCGCGCCGAGCTGGGCCTTCACCACGCCGCAGCGGCGCGCCGATGCGCTGGACCAGATCGGCAGCGAGATCCTCGCGCGCAAGGACGAGCTGGGCGAGCTGCTGGCGCGCGAGGAGGGCAAGCCCTTGCCGGAGTCGGTGGGCGAGGTGGCGCGCGCCGGGAACATCTTCAAGTTCTTCGCCGGCGAGGCCTTGCGCACGGGCGGCGAGAAGGTCGCGTCGGTGCGGCCCGGTGTCGAGGTCGACATCACGCGCGAGCCGGTCGGCGTGGTCGGCATCATCGCGCCGTGGAACTTCCCGTTCGCCATTCCCGCCTGGAAGATCGCGCCGGCCCTGGCCTACGGCAACACCGTGGTCTTCAAGCCTGCCGAGCTGGTGCCGGCCTGCGGCTGGGCCTTGTCCGAGATCATCAGCCGCGCCGGCCTGCCGGCCGGGGCCTTCAACCTGGTCAACGGCAGCGGCCGCCAGGTCGGGCAGGCCATCGTCGAAAGCCGCCTGGTCGATGCCGTCACCTTCACCGGCTCCGAAGCCACGGGCGCGCAAGTCCTCAAGGCCACTGCCGAGCGTGGCGCCAAGGTGCAGCTCGAGATGGGCGGCAAGAACCCGCTGGTGGTGCTGGCCGATGCCGACCTGGACCAGGCGGTGGAGTGCGCGGTGCAAGGCGCCTTCTATTCCACCGGCCAGCGCTGCACGGCGTCGAGCCGGCTGATCGTCGAGGCGCCCGTCCATGACGCCTTCGTCGCGAAGATGCGCGAGCGCACGCGCGCGCTGAAGGTTGGCCATGCGCTGGCGCGCGACACGCAGATCGGCCCCGTCGCCAGCCGCGCGCAGCTCGAGCAGAACCTCGCCTACATCGCGATCGGCCGCGAAGAAGGCGCCGAGCTGGTGACCGGCGGCGAGCTGATCCAGGCGCCGACGCCCGGTCACTACATGAGCCCCGCGCTGTTCCTGGGCCAGCGCGAGCACCGCATCGCGCGTGAGGAGATCTTCGGCCCGGTGGCGGTGGTGATCCGCGCCGACCACTACGAGCAGGCGCTGGCCCTGGCCAACGACACGCCTTACGGCCTGTGCGCCGGCATCTGCACCACCTCGCTCAAGCACGCGACACACTTCAAGCGCCACGTGCAGGCCGGCATGGTCATGGTCAACCTGCCCACCGCCGGCGTCGACTACCACGTGCCTTTCGGCGGCCGCAAGGCCTCCAGCCACGGCCCGCGCGAGCAGGGGCGCTACGCCGCCGAGTTCTACACGACCGTGAAGACGGCCTACACCTGCGCATGAGCTGATACCCCCAACCACAACCGCACGAGGAGACAACGCATGAACATACGCCGCCGTACCGCCCTGGCCGCCGCCGCCGCCCTGACGCTCGCCGCTGCCTGGCCCGGCGCCGCCTTTGCGCAGAAGAAGATCGTGCTGGGCTTCAGCCAGATCGGCGCCGAGAGCGAATGGCGCACCGCCAACACCGAGTCGGTCAAGGCGGCGGCCAAGGACGCCGGCATCGAGCTCAAGTTCGCCGACGCCCAGCAGAAGCAGGAGAACCAGATCAAGGCCATCCGCTCGTTCATCGCGCAGAAGGTCGACGTGATCGCGTTCTCGCCGGTGGTGGAGAGCGGCTTCGAGACCGTGCTGCGCGAGGCCAAGGCGGCGAAGATCCCGGTGATCCTGACCGACCGCGCCGTCAACACCAAGGACGACTCGCTCTACGTGACCTTCATGGGCTCCGACTTCCTCGAGGAAGGCCGCAAGGCCGGGCACTGGCTGGTCGACAAGATGAAGGACCAGAAGGGCGAGGTGAACATCGTCGAGCTGCAGGGCACCGTGGGCTCGGCGCCGGCGATCGACCGCAAGAAGGGCTTCGAGGAGGTCATCAAGGCCGACCCGCGCTTCAAGGTGATCCGCTCGCAGACCGGCGACTTCACCCGTGCCAAGGGCAAGGAAGTGATGGAAGCCTTCCTCAAGGCCGAGGGCAAGAAGATCAATGTGCTGTACGCGCACAACGACGACATGGCGATCGGCGCCATCCAGGCCATCGAGGAGGCCGGACTGAAGCCCGGAAAAGACATCATCATCGTGTCGATCGATGCGGTGAAAGGGGCTTTCGAGGCGATGATCGCCGGCAAGCTGAATGTCACGGTGGAGTGCAGTCCGCTGCTGGGACCTCAGCTCATGCAGGCGGTGAAGGATCTGATGGCCGGAAAGAGCCTGCCCAAGCGCATCGTGACCGAGGAGTCCATCTTCCCGATGGAAGTGGCCGCCAAAGAGTTCCCGAAGCGCAAGTACTGAAGACTCAAACTCTCGACGACAGGAGACAGTGGTGAACCTCATCAAGCATCTCATGGCCGCCCTGGCGGTCTGCATGGTGGCGCTGGCCCAGCCCGCCGCCGCCCAGGACAAGGGCCTGATCGCGATCTCGATGCCGACCAAGTCGTCGGCGCGCTGGATCGCCGACGGCAGCAACATGGTCAAGGTCTTCAAGGAGAAGGGCTACCGCACCGACCTGCAATACGCCGAAGACGACATCCCCAATCAGCTCGCGCAGATCGAGAACATGATCACCAAGGGACCGAAGGTCCTGGTGATCGCTGCGATCGACGGCACCACGCTGTCCGACGCCCTGCAAAAGGCGGCCGACAAGGGCATCAAGGTCATCGCCTACGACCGGCTGATCCGCAACTCGAAGAACGTCGACTACTACGCCACCTTCGACAACTTCCAGGTCGGCGTGCTGCAGGCCGGCTACATCGAGAAGGCGCTCAACCTGAAGACGGCCAAGGGCCCGTTCAACATCGAGCTGTTCGGCGGCTCGCCCGACGACAACAACGCCTTCTTCTTCTACAACGGCGCGATGTCGGTCCTGAAGCCCTACATCGACAGCGGCAAGCTGGTGGTGCGCAGCAAGCAGCTGGGCATGGAGAAGGTCTCGACGCTGCGCTGGGACGGCGCGGTGGCGCAGGCCCGCATGGACAACCTGCTGTCGGCCTACTACACGCAGTCGCGCGTCGACGCGGTGCTGTCGCCGTATGACGGGCTGTCGATCGGCATCATCTCCTCGCTCAAGGGCGTGGGCTACGGCACGCCGAAGCAGCCGATGCCGGTGGTGACCGGCCAGGACGCGGAAGTGCCGTCGATCAAGTCCATCCTCAACAAGGAGCAGACCTCGACCGTCTTCAAGGACACCCGCGAGCTCGCCAAGGTCACCGCGTCCATGGTCGATGCGCTGATGAGCGGCAAGCAGGTGCCGGTCAACGACACCGCCACCTACGACAACGGCGTCAAGAAGGTGCCGTCCTTCCTGCTCAAGCCGGTCAGCGTCGACGCGAGCAACTGGAAGGAAGTGCTGATCACGAGCGGCTACTACACCGAGAGCCAGATCAAGTAGTGCTGAAGTGCGTGCCGCGCGGCGCCATTCCGGCGCCGCGCGGCCGCGACCGTCCGGCAGAGGCGGGCAACATAAGGAGACACTGGTGGACGCGATTCTCGAGATGCGCGGGATCACGAAGACCTTCCCGGGCGTCAATGCGCTCGACAACGTGAACCTGGTGGTCCGCACCGGCGAGATCCACGCCGTGGTCGGCGAGAACGGCGCCGGCAAGTCCACGCTGATGAAGGTGCTGAGCGGCGTCTACCCCAGCGGCTCGTACAGCGGCGAGATCCACTACCAGGGCCAGCCGCGTCACTTCGCCAACATCGCCGACAGCGAGAAGGTCGGCATCATCATCATTCACCAGGAGCTGGCGCTGGTGCCGCTGCTCTCGATCGCCGAGAACATCTTCCTCGGCAACGAGCCGGCGAAGAACGGCATCATCGACTGGTACGAGGCCTTCGCCCGCACGCGCGCGCTGCTCGCCAAGGTCGGCCTGAAGGAATCGCCGACCACGCTCATCACCAACCTGGGCGTGGGCAAGCAGCAGATGGTGGAGATCGCCAAGGCGCTGTCCAAGGAAGTCAAGCTGCTCATCCTCGACGAGCCCACCGCCAGCCTGAACGAGAACGACAGCGACGCCCTGCTGGCGCTGCTGCTCGACCTGAAGGCGCACGGCATCTCGTCGATCCTGATCTCGCACAAGCTCAACGAGATCGCCAAGGTCGCCGACTCGATCACCGTGCTGCGCGACGGCGCGACGGTCGAGACCATGGACTGCCGCAGCGCGGCCGCCAGCGAAGACCGCATCATCCGCCACATGGTCGGCCGCGAGATGGCCGACCGCTATCCCAAGCGCACGCCGCAGATCGGCGAGACGGTGTTCGAGGTGCGCGACTGGCGCGTGCACCATGCGCTGCACGCCGACCGCGAGCAGATCAAGGGCGTGAACCTGCACGTCAAGCGCGGCGAGATCGTCGGCATCGCGGGGCTGATGGGGTCGGGCCGCACCGAGCTCGCGATGAGCGTGTTCGGGCGCAGCTACGGGCAGCGCATCAGCGGCAAGGTGTTCATGCACGGCCATGAGGTCGACGTGCGCACGGTCGAGAAGGCCATCGGGCACGGCATCGCCTACGTCACCGAGGACCGCAAGGGACTCGGGCTCATCCTCGACGACGAGATCCGGCGCAACGTCACGCTGGCCAACCTGGGCGCGGTGTCCAAGGCGACGGTGATCTCCGACGGCGAGGAGCACAAGGTGGCCACCGAATACCGGCGCGCGCTCAACATCCGCTCGTCGGGCGTGCAGCAGCACGTGGTCAACCTGTCGGGCGGCAACCAGCAGAAGGTGGTGCTGGCGAAGTGGCTGTTCTCCAAGCCCGAGCTGCTCATCCTCGACGAACCCACGCGCGGCATCGACGTGGGTGCCAAGTACGAGATCTACACCATCATCGACGAGCTCGCGTCGCAGGGCAAAGGCATCCTGATGATCTCTTCGGAGATGCCCGAGCTGCTGGGCATGTGCGACCGCATCTACGTGATGAACGAAGGACGCTTCGTGGCGGAGTTCGCGCGCCGCGACGCGACACAGGAGAGGATCATGCGCGCCATCGTGAACACCGGCGAGACCATCCTGGAGGCAGCCCATGGCTGAACCGATCGTTTCCGACCAGGCCATCGTGACGGGCACGCCGGCCAAGCAACCCCTGCACGTCGGCTTCCTGAAGAACAACCTGCGCGACTACGGGATGCTGATCTCCCTGGTCGTGATCATGGCGCTGTTCCAGGTGCTGACCGAAGGCACCTTGCTGCGTCCGCTCAACCTCACGAACCTGGTGCTGCAGAACAGCTACATCGTCATCATGGCGCTGGGCATGCTGCTGGTGATCGTCGGCGGCCACATCGACCTGTCGGTCGGCTCGGTGTGCGGCTTCGTCGGCGCGCTGGCTGCGGTGCTCATGGTCAGCCTGGGCTGGCATTGGATCCCCACCATCGGCGTGTGCCTGGTGACGGGCGGCCTGATCGGCGCCGCGCAGGGCTGGTTCGTCGCCTACGCCAAGATCCCCTCGTTCATCGTCACGCTGGCCGGCATGCTGGTGTTCAAGGGCCTGAGCCTGGCGCTGCTGCAGGGCCAGTCCATCGGCCCGTTCCCGGTCGAGTTCCAGCGCCTGAGCTCGGGATTCATTCCCGACGTGCTGGGCGGCACCGACCTGCGCACCACCTCGCTGCTCATCGGCCTGGGCGCGGCCGCCGCGTTCGGCTACTTCAGCCTGCGCGGCCGTGCGCAGCAGGCGCGGCACGGGCTGGTCGACGAGCCGCTGGCTTTCTTCCTGGGCAAGACGATCGCGTTCGTCGCGGCCATCGTGTTCCTCGCCTGGCTGCTCTCGTCGTACAAGGGCCTGCCCAACGTGCTCATCGTCATGTCGGTGCTCATCGTGGCCTACGACTTCGCCACCCGCCGCACCACCATCGGCCGGCGCATCTACGCGCTCGGCGGCAACGAGAAGGCGGCGCGCCTGTCGGGCATCCGGACCGAGCGGCTGGCCTTCCTGACCTTCGTCAACATGGGGATGCTGGCGGCGCTGGCGGGCCTGGTGTTCGCGGCGCGCCTGAACACCGCGACGCCCAAGGCCGGACTGGGCTTCGAGCTGGACGTCATCGCCGCCTGCTTCATCGGCGGCGCGTCGGCATCGGGCGGTGTCGGCAAGGTGATGGGCGCGGTCATCGGCGCCTTCGTGATGGGCGTGATGAACAACGGCATGTCCATCCTGGGCATCGGCATCGACTACCAGCAGGTCATCAAGGGGATGGTGCTGCTGGCGGCGGTGTTCGTGGACGTCTACAACAAGAACAAGTGACGTGATGGCCGAGCCCGTTCTGGAGTTGTCGGGTGTCGACAAGCGCTTCCTTGGCGTGCATGCATTGCACGGCGTCGGGCTGCGTCTTTTCCCCGGCGAAGTGCACGCGCTCATGGGCCAGAACGGCGCCGGCAAGTCCACGCTGATCAAGGTCCTCACTGGCGTGTACCCGGCCGACGCCGGAACGATGCGACTCGGCGGCCAGCCCATCGCGCCGCGCTCGCCGCTCGATGCGCAGCGCCTGGGCATCAGCACCGTCTACCAGGAGGTCAACCTCTGCCCGAACCTGACGGTGGCCGAGAACGTGTTCGCCGGGCGCTACCCGCGCAAGGCCTTGCGCATCGACTGGACGGCGATGAACCAGCAGGCGCGCGAGCTGCTCGCGCGCCTGAACCTCGACATCGACGTCACGCGGCTGCTGTCCGGCTACCCGGTGGCCGTGCAGCAGATGGTCGCGATCGCACGCGCCCTGAGCGTGCAGTCGCGCGTGCTCATCCTCGACGAGCCCACTTCCAGCCTCGACGACGACGAGGTGCAGCGGCTGTTCGCCGTGCTGCGCCGGCTGCGCGACGAGGGCATCGCCATCCTCTTCGTCACGCACTTCCTGGAGCAGGTCTATGCGCTGTCGGACCGCATCACCGTGCTGCGCAACGGCGAGCTGGTCGGTGAGTACCTCGCGCGCGAGCTGCCCACGCCGGCGCTGATCGCGGCCATGGTCGGGCGCGCGCTGCCCGAGCGCCCGGCGGGCGCGGCCGCGTCGCAGCAGCAGCGCGAGCGCGCGGCGCCGCTGGTCGAGCTGCGCGGCCTGGCGAAGAAGGGCGTGATGCAACCCACCGACCTGAGCGTGCATCCGGGCGAGGTCCTGGGCCTGGGCGGCCTGCTGGGCTCCGGCCGCACCGAGCTCGCCCAGATGCTGTTCGGCCTGGCGCCGGCCGATCGTGGCGAGCTGCGCGTGAAGGGCGAGGCGGCGCGCGTCACCTGCCCGTCGGCGGCGGTGAAGCTGGGCATGGCGCTGTGCCCCGAGGACCGCAAGACCGACGGCATCGTCGCCGAGCTGTCGGTGCGCGAGAACATCATGCTGGCGCTGCAGGCGCGGCGCGGCCTGTGGCGCTTCATCCCGATGGAAGAGCAGGGCGCGATGGCCGAGCGCTTCGTGAAGGCGCTGGGCATCAAGACGGCCGACATCGACACGCCCATCGCGCGGCTGTCGGGCGGCAACCAGCAGAAGGCGCTGCTGGCGCGCTGGCTGGCCACCCATCCCGAGCTGTTGATCCTCGACGAGCCGACGCGCGGCATCGACGTCGCGGCCAAGCAGGAGATCATGGACGAGATCCTGCGCCTGGCGGGCGAAGGCATGGCGGTGCTCTTCATCTCGTCGGAGATCGACGAGGTGGTGCGCGTGTCCGACCGCATCGCCGTGCTGCGCGATCGCCGCAAGGTGGGCGAGCTGCAAGGCGGTGACGAGCAGGACGTGTATCACCTGATCGCGGCGCAAGCATGACAACAGCACGCTCCTCGGATTTGCTCGGGTCCGTGTGGCGGCACCATCTGCTGTGGCCGGTGGTCACGCTGGCCTTGCTGCTCGCGATCAACGCCGCCTTCAACCCGAGCTTCCTGCACCTCGAATGGCGCGGCGGCCATCTCTACGGCAGCCTGGTCGACATCCTCAAGGGCGCCTCGCCGCTGATCCTGGTGTCGCTGGGCATGACGCTGGTCATCGCCACCCGGGGCATCGACATCTCGGTCGGTGCAGTGGTGGCCATCTCGGCGGCCATCGCGGCCTGGATGATCGGCGGCTCGCTGGTGGTCCACGACGGCGTCGCCACGCACGTGAGCCGCTTCCCGATGTGGCTCGCCATTGCCGGCGCGCTGGGCGTCGCCCTGGTCTGCGGCGCGTGGAACGGCCTGCTGGTGTCGGCCGTGGGCATGCAGCCCATCATCGCGACGCTGATCCTGATGGTGGCCGGTCGCGGCATCGCGCAGCTCATCACCGGCGGGCAGATCATCACCGTCTACTACGCGCCGTACTTCTTCATCGGCAACGGCTACCTGCTGGGCCTGCCCTTCGCGCTGTTCATCGCCGCGGCGGTGTTCGGCGTGCTGCTGTGGCTGGTCCGGCGCACGGCCCTGGGCCTGTTCATCCAGGCGGTCGGCATCAACCCGTCGGCGGCCTATGTCGCAGGGGCGCCGGCCCGGCGCATCACCTTCGCGGTCTATGCCTTCTGCGGCCTGTGCGCCGGCGTGGCAGGCCTGGTGCTGAGCTCGAACGTGAAGAGCGCCGACGGCAACAACGCCGGCATGCTGATGGAGCTCGACGCCATCCTCGCCGTCACGCTGGGCGGCACGGCGCTCACCGGCGGACGCTTCAGCCTGGCGGGCAGCGTGATCGGCGCCTTGATCATCCAGTCGCTCACCTATGCCATCTATTCGCTGGGCGTCCCGCCGGAAGTCAACCTGGTGGTGAAGGCGGTGGTGGTGTTCGTGGTGATGCTGCTGCAGTCGGGCGAGTTCCGGCGCACGGCGGCGACGTGGGTGCGGCGGCCGGCGCTGCACGGGGCCGCGACATGAGCGCCAACCTCAGGCTTCAGGCGGATGCCGGGTCGGTGGTCCCGCCGGCGCCGCAGGTCCGCCGCCTCGACCGCAAGTTCCTGCCGCTGGCCGTCACCATCGCGCTGTTCCTCGCGATGGCCCTCTTCGGCTCGTCGACCTACACCGGCTTCTTCTCGCTGCAGGTGTTCCTCAACCTGCTGATCGACAACGCCTTCCTGTGCATCGTCGCGGTGGGCATGACCTTCGTGATCCTGTCCGGCGGCATCGACCTGTCGGTGGGCGCGGTGATCGCGCTCACCACCATGCTGTCGGCCTGGCTGGTCGAGAAGCACCAGTGGAGCCCGGCGCTCGTGATCCCGCTGGTCCTGGGCGTGGGCACGCTGTTCGGCGCCGCCATGGGCGTGCTGATCGAGCGCTTCCGGCTGCAGCCCTTCATCGTCACGCTGGCCGGCATGTTCCTCGCGCGCGGCCTGTGCTATGTGATCAGCATCGACTCGATCAGCATCACGCAGGGCTTCTACAGCGAGGTGTCGCAGGCGCGCATTCCCGTGTGGGGCGAGGCCTCGCTGTCGGTGGGCGCGCTGCTCGCGCTGGTGCTCGTCGCGCTGGCCGTCTACGTCGCGCACTTCACGCAGTTCGGCCGCACGGTGTATGCGATCGGCGGCAACGAGCAGTCGGCGGTGCTGATGGGACTGCCCGTGCGCTCGACGCTGGTGGGCGTGTACACGCTGAGCGGCTTCTGCTCGGCGCTCGCCGGCGTGGTGTTCACCTTCTACATGCTGTCGGGCTACGGGCTGCATGCCGTGGGACTGGAGCTCGACGCCATCGCGGCGGTGGTGATCGGCGGCACGCTGCTGTCGGGCGGCGTGGGCTATGTGTTCGGCACGCTGTTCGGCGTGCTCATGCTCGGCATGATCCAGACGCTGATCATGTTCGACGGCAGCCTGAGCTCCTGGTGGACGCGCATCGTGATCGGCGCCTTGCTGTTCGCCTTCTGCCTGCTGCAGCGCGTGTTCGAAGGCCAGCGAAAGCGAAGGCCGTGAAAAGGTCCGTGGTCCAGGGCTGACCTCGTCGAGCGAAGAGAGCGGTCGACGAGGGCGAAGATCGGCCTGGCACCCTTGGTCCGCGCCTGGCGCGGACCTCTTTTTTTCTGCGCGGGGTGCTTTTCCACCCATTTTGTTCGTTCGAGTGACGAAGTTTGTTACTCGCAAGGGGGTGGTCCGCGAGTTGCAATGGGTGTCACCCGTGCGAAACCGCGCGCTGAACGGGTAAACGGACAGCGCGCTGCACACCCACGACGGTCGGCAATGACGTTTTGTGGCCGCGCAGTTTCGCTGCGTCACACGCAATTTCATTCGAAAGGGAAGAAATGCCACCGGCACTGAGTACCACGTCCCATGCGCGCCTGGTTGCGATCACCTTCCTGAGTGCATGCGTCGCCGCCTGCGGAGGCGGATCGTCGTCGACAAACGCCGACGCGGCGTCGGCGCCATCACCATCGCCTGCACCTGCACCTGCACCTGCACCTGCACCTGCACCTGCACCTGCACCTGCGCCCGCACCCGCACCCGCACCCGCACCCGCACCGTCGATCAACGCCGCCCTTGGCGTGCCCAACCGGCTTCTCGGCGGCCTGGGCGCGGGCAACTCGATCTCGGACATCACGAGCCAGCAGATCCACCCGGACATCATCGACACGTACCTGGTCGGGGTGGGCAGCGGTTCGTGGCCCACGTGGAACAGCCCCGATGGCGCGTACATCACCTATGTCTCCGCGAACGTCAAGGCCATCGGCGCGGTGCCCATGTTCACGCTCTACCAGATGGCTTCCAAGGGCGAAGGCAACCTCGACGCCATCAATGACGCGAGCTTCATGGCCAGCTACTGGGCACAGGTCAAGTTGATGTACCAGAAGATCGGCGCGACGAACCTGCCCGCCCTGGTCAACCTGGAACCGGACTTCTGGGGCTTCACGCTGGCGGGCGCTCCCGGCGGCGACCCAACGAAGCTGCCGGCGCGCGTGAGCATCATGAGCGAGTGCGCGGGCCAACCCGACAACGTCGCAGGCCTGGCGCAATGCCTGTTGACGCTCGGGCGCACCTATGCGCCCAAGGCGAAGATCGGGTTTCCGCCGTCGTTCTGGGGGCGCGATGCCACCACCGTCGGCAACTTCATGCTGAAGGTCGGCGCAGACAAGGCCGACTTCATGGTGGCGCAAACGAGCGACCGCGATGCCGGTTGCTTTGAAGTCGCCTCACCGCCGGCCGAGTGCGCAGGACGAGGCAACGGACCGTTCTACTGGGACGAAACCAACGTGGCGACCCCCAACTTCCGCCAGAACCTCGGCGAGTGGAGCGCCTTGCGAAGCGCGCTCGGCAACCTGCCCGTCCTGTTCTGGCAGACGCCGATGGGCGTGCCCTCGGCGACCCCCGGCGGCACGCCGGGACACTACCGGGACAACCATGTGCAGTACATGCTCACGCACCCGACCGAGTACACCGCCAGCGGTGTGTTCGCGATCGTGTTCAGTGGAGGCGGAAGCACGTCGGCCAGCATCACGACCGATGGCGGACAGTTCGCGCGCCTGTTCCAGGCCTACTTGACGAACCCTGCTCCGTATCCCCGCTGAGGGCGTTGAACGTGCGTTCGACGACATCCACCTGCAACCCGCGTCGCGCGCGGGTCATCATGATCGGGCTGCTGAGCTCATGGGTGGCGGCTTGTGGCGGTGGGGCGTCGGACCCTTCCGTTGCAGACACGCCCGCACCGGCACCAGCACCTGCACCTGCACCTGCACCTGCACCAGCACCTGCACCAGCACCTGCACCTGCACCTGCACCGGCACCAGCACCTGCACCTGCACCTGCACCTGCACCTGCACCAGCACCTGCACCAGCACCAGCACCAGCACCAGCACCAGCACCAGCACCGGCACCGGCACCCGTGCCTTCTGCAACCATCACGTGGCCCGATCCCGCATCCATTGACTGGGGCACAGTCCTCAGCACGGCGCAGTTGAACGCAAGATCGAACGTCCCGGGCACGTTCACCTACTCGCCGGCAGCGGGAGCGAAGCTGGAGGTCGGCGTTCGGTCCCTGTCGGTCACGTTCACGCCGCAGGACAGGACAAGCACCGCGACAAGTACCGTGGTGCGGACGCTGACCGTCAACAAGGCCGAGCCGCCGGTCAGGTGGGATCTCCCGTCAGCCGTGCTTCAAGGTTCGACGCTGACGCCCGCTCAGATCACGACGGCGCCCTACGGGCTCTACGGCATTCAGGGCAAGGCCGATCCGGCGTCCTACACGACCGTCGACGGCAAGCCGCTGGGTGCCGCGACGACGAGCGTCGCCGGGACCTCCATCATCCAAGCCACGTTCGTTCCCACGGACAGTGCGCACTACAGGTCGTCGATCGTCAGCACGGCTCTGACCATCAAGCCTTCCTCGAACACGGCGGTCATCGACTTCGGAGCTGCGAAGCAAACGATCCAGGGCTTCGGTGGCTCGGCAGCTTGGTATTACAGCAAGATGTCGGACAACCGCCTGAATGTGCTGTTCGGCACCGGCCTGCCCGACAGCCTTGGACTGAGCATCATTCGACTGCGGATCGCGCCCGCCGATTGGAACGCTTCCACACAGACTGCCGACACCAGTCAATGGACCGCGGAGTTGGCCAATGGCGCGGCCGCGCAGTCGCGTGGCGCCCTCGTCTTTGCCTCGCCGTGGTCGCCCCCGGCGAGCATGAAGATCGTCAACACGGATCGCAGCAGTCCGCTGTACAGCGGGCGCCTCGATCCTGCGATGTACGCGAACTACGCCAAATACCTGAACGCATACATTCGGTATGCCGCCACCCGCAGCGTGAGCCTCTACGCTGTCTCACTTCAGAACGAGCCGGACTGGGACCCTCAAACCTACGAATCCTGCCTCTGGGGACCCGACGAAATGAAGTCCTGGGCCGGCGACCACGGGGCGATGGCAGTCGCCGGCACCACCGCCAAGCTGATGGCGCCGGAGTCCTTCTACTCTTCGCAGGCGACCACCGACGCCCTGCTGGCCGACCCCAAGGCGGCCGGCAACATCTCGATTGTCGGCGGCCACCTGTACGGCGGCGCACCCAGCTACCCAGGCTCGTCCGAGAAGCTCGGCAAGGAGGTGTGGATGACCGAGCACTTCCTGGACTCGGTCAACAAGTCGGACGCCAAGACTTCATGGCCAACCCGCATCGACGACGCGATCGCCATCGCGAAGGAAATCCACGACGGCCTGACGCTGTCGCAGTACAACGCGTACGTCCATTGGTGGCTCGTCAATTCCAACGACTCGATGCCGACAGGCCTGATCAGCACGAGCGACACGCCGACCTACTTCGGGATCGGGATGAAGCACTTCTCGTATTTCATTCGTCGGGGCTATGTTCGCTACGCCACCACATCGCTCCCGCAGAAAGGGGTCCATGTTTCCGCCTTCGGAACACCTCCCGGCGCCACCGACAACAAGGCCGTGGTGGTGCTCGTGAACGAGAACGCCGCCGAAGTCACCCTCACGGCGTCGATCAATCCCGCGGGTCGCTCCTTGACCGCTCTGACGCCGTACCGCACCACGGAGACCGCCACGTTCGCGCGGCAACCGGCCGTCGACGTGAGCGGGAATGCGTTCTCCGTCTTGCTCCCGGCAAGGAGTATCACGACGTTGGTGAATTAGGCTCCACGTTGGGCCCAGTGCTCAGGTCTTGCGTCTTGCTAAACGCAAGACCTGAACCAAGACAACGACCCAGGGCTGACCTCGTCGTGCAAAGAACCTGGTCGGTGGAGGCGCTGTTCGTTGCGCCAAAGGGGGAGACTTCGAGGAAGACGTCGGCGTCGCGCGACTGATCGAGGTCCTCCTCGGGTAAACGACCCTCCCGACCCTGGCGACGCACTCTGGCGGACGGTTGCACTTCCAATTGGCCATCGTGCGCCCATGCGACGACAGGCGACAGCACAATCTCCCCATGGTGGCAACCGTTCTCTGGATCGTCGTCCCCTGCCTCATGTTCCTCGCGGCGATCTTCGTCTGGCAGGACCGCCTGCTGTACTTCCCCGCCCGCACGACCATCGCGCACGTGGCCGACGGTCCGCTGCAGGCCTGGCCTTCGGCACAGGACTTCCGCGGCCTCGTCGCCGAGCCGCCCGGCGCGGTGCGCGGCACCGCCATCGTGTTCCACGGCAACGCCGGGCATGCCGGTCATCGCGGCTACTACGTGAAGCCGCTGACCCGCCTGGGCCTGCGCGTGATCCTGGCCGAGTACCCCGGCTACGGCCCGCGGCCAGGCGCCGTCGGCGAAGCGAGCATGGTCCCCGACGCCGCGCAGACCGTCGCGCTGGCCCATCGCCAATACGGCGCACCGCTGCTGCTGATCGGCGAATCGCTGGGCGCGGCCGTGGCGGCCTCGGCTGCCGCGCAGCAGCGCGAGCTGACCACCGGCCTGCTGCTCATCACGCCCTGGGACCGCCTCGCCCACGTCGGCGCGCACCACTATCCGTGGCTGCCGGTGAAGTGGATGCTGCGCGACGAGTACGACACGCGCTCGCAGCTGGCGCACTTCGATCGCCCGGTGCTGGTGGCCGTCGCCGAGCACGACAGCATCGTGCCGGCGCGCTTCGGCCGGGCGCTGCACGACACGCTGTCGGGCCCGAAGCGGCTGGTGGCGATCGCGGGCAGCGAGCACAACGACTGGCCCGATCGCCTCGATGCGGCATGGTGGCAGTCGGCCATCGCGTTCGCGTTGGGCGAGGCCCGCTGAGCCGATCGCCTCCTCTCGCTTGAGGACGAGTGTGTCCTGGGGGGTTGACGATGCCGACCTGCTCACCTACCTTCGCATGACCCCGCGGGCCCACGTGCCCGTCGTTCAACCGCATCGACGAGGAGAACCGCCATGACGAGCCCGTTCACCCCCATCGACGCGCGCAATCTCAGCGCGATGTCTGCGCCCAATCGTGGCGCTGCACCGCAGCCGGGTCCGGAAAATGGCGTGATGCGACCGTTCTAGCGACGATCGCTGCGCTCAGCCTTCAAGAGGCCCGGACTCCGCAAGGATCCGGGCCTCTTCCTTTTTCCCGGCGCGTTCGACTTCCATTCAGCAATGCGACCGCACGCCGACGCACGGCGGCGCGGCGGCCGCAGGGGCGTTTCTTTGCGCCCGACATCCGTGACCGTGCATTCGACGATGGAGGACATCATGAAACCGTTCAAGCACTTCCGCCCTTCGTGGCAATCCCGGCTCGCGGGCGCCTGCGTGGCGTTGCTGGCCTGCTTCAGCTGCCTGGCCAGCGTGCTCGCGCTGTTCGCGTCGGCAACGGGCGAGCTCGAGCCCGTGCTGGCCAAGCTGCGCGTCGCGCCTGCGGCGAGCACGGCGCTGGTCAAGGCGCCTGCCAAACCGGCGCGCAGCTGAGGGCGCGGTGATGGCCGCGCTCTCGACATCCGCATCGCTTGCGCCCACGGGCGCAGGCGGTGCGTTTCTGCGCACTCGGCGACGATGGGCCCTACAGATTCCCGCCGGCAGGCCGATACGCGGTCCATACCCATCACTTGTTCGAAGTGTGAAGTTCCTGCACGAAAACAAGGTCACCGTCGTCCTGTTCGGATGCGGCCTGCTGCTGCTCGCCGCGCTGGCGGGCGGCTTCTACCTGCAATACCTGAACGACAGCGCCGAGGACGGTCGCCATCGCTCGACCCAGCGCCTGCTCGCGCTGGAGGAAACCCTGACGCGGCTGCAGGACGTGCGCGTCCACCAGGGTGCCTTGCTCATCACCGGCAAGCCCGAGCACCTGGTGCGCTTCGACGATGCGCGCGACCAGCTGGCACGCAGCGTCGACACGCTGCAGGCGCTGTACGCCGACGGCGACACGCACAACGAGCGCGTGATCGCGGAGCTGAAGCGGCTGTACGGGCTGAAGGTCCATGAGCTGCTGGTCGCCGCGGAGATGCACCGCAGCAGCGGATTCGACGTCGCCCGCGCCATGTTCATGTCGCGCCAGGCCGACGACTACGGCACCGCCATCCGCCTGTTGATCGAGCACCTGAAGCAGCGCGACGAAGAGGCCAATCGCGCGACCAACCAACTCATCGGGCGCCAGCACGTGCAACTGCTGTCGGCGGCGGTGTGCGTCTTCGCGCTGGCGCTGCTGTGCGGCGGCCTGACCCACGTCTCGCTGCGGCGCGAGATCCGGCAGCGCCAGGCGATGGCACTGCGCCTGGAGCACGAAGCCACGCACGACGCGCTGACCGGCCTGCCCAACCGCCGTTCGTTCATGCACGACCTCGAGCGCTCGGTGGCGCGTGCGCAGCGCGTGGGCAGCACGCTCGCCGTCCTGTTCATCGACCTCGACGGCTTCAAGCGCATCAACGACGAGCTCGGCCATCACTCGGGCGACACGTTGCTGCAGCAGGTCGCGGCGCAATTCGGGCGAGGCTTGCGCAAGTCGGACCTGCTGGCGCGCCTGGGCGGGGACGAGTTCGCCGTCATCGCCGAAGCGACCCCGGGCGACGCCGCGCTGCACCTGGCCGAGCGCCTGATCGCGATGGTGTCGCTGCCGCTCATCGACGGCCAGGGCGAGCTCGCCATCTCGGCGAGCATCGGCGTGGCCGTGTATGCGTCCGACGGCTCCGATGGCACCGCCTTGCTGAGCGCCGCCGACGCCGCCATGTACCAGGCCAAGCGCGCCGGCAGGGGACGCGTGATGCGAGCCCAGCGTATTTGACCCTGATTGGGTCTAAGTTCGATCTTGTCAGGCCGAAGTCGGCCGCCTACGATCCGCCTCCCGAAAGCACCCGGCCGATGCGCCGCGCGCCGCGAGGAGACGAATGGACCGCTGGAAGGACCTGTCCGCGAACGAGATGACGCTGCTCGACCATGTGTTCTGGTCGAGCAGCATTTCGCGCGAAGCGCTGGCGACCGGATCGTCGTTCTCCAAGAGCCGCGCCAACGCGGCGGTCGCCGGCATGCTGGAGCAGGGCGTGCTCGAGGCGACCGGCGAGCAGGTGCCCACCGGCGGCCGTCGCGCCGAGACCTTGCGCCTGAGCCGCGGCCTGGGCGTGCTGCTGGGCGCGGCCCTGGGGGCCACCGGCCTCGAGGTCGGCGTGCTGGCACCGGACCTCGAGCTGCTGGCCCATCACAGCGAGCCGGCCGACGTGCGCGACGGGCCCGCCATTGTCCTGTCGCGCGTGCGCACGCTCATGCGCGAGCAGCTCAAGCGCTGCGGCGCGCGGCCACGCGACGTCATCGGCATCGGCATCGGCGTGCCGGGGCCGGTGGATTTCGAGTCGGGGCAGCTCGTCAATCCGCCGCTCATGCCGGAGTGGGACGCGTACTCGATCCGCGACGACCTTCGCACCGACTTCAGCGCGCCGGTGTTCGTCGACAACGACGTCAACGTGATGGCGCTGGGCGAGCTGTGGCGCATGCAGCGCGGCCTGCAGAACTTCCTCGTCATCAAGGTCGGCACCGGCATCGGCTGCGGCATCGTCTGCCACGGCCAGGTCTACCGCGGGGCCAATGGCTCGGCCGGCGACGTGGGCCACATCTGCGTCGATCCGAACGGTCCGCGCTGCCACTGCGGCAACCTCGGCTGCGTCGAGACCATGGCGGCGGGGCCGGCGATCGCCCGCGCCGCGACCGAGGCGGCGCAGACCGGGCAGAGCCCGCTGCTCAAGCAGATGCTCGACGAGCGCGGCGTGCTCAAGCTGCAGGACGTCGCACAGGCCAGCCGGGCCGGCGACGTGGCGGCCAATGCCATCGTCCAGCGATCGGGAGGCTTGATCGGCGCGATGCTGGCCTCGGTGGTGAACTTCTACAACCCGTCGCATGTGTTCATCGGCGGCAGCATCCAGCGCATCGGGCCGTTCTTCCTCGCCGCGGTGCGGCAGAGCGTCTATCACCGCTCGCTCGCGCTGTCGACGCGGCACCTCGAGATCCAGTACACGCCGCTCGGCGAGCGCGCGGGGCTGATCGGCGCGGCGGTGCTGGCGATGCAGGAGAGTTTGAAGGTGCGGGAGGCCGTGCGATGACGATGTCGCTGGCGTTCCATGATGTCGTCAAGCGCTTCGGGCCGGTCGAGGTGCTGCACGGCGTGAGCTTCGCGCTCGAACCCGGCCGCATCGTCGGACTGCTCGGCGAGAACGGCGCCGGCAAGTCCACGCTGATGAAGATCGCGTCGGGCTACGAGTCGCTGTCGGGCGGGGAGCTGCGGGTCGACGGCCGGCCGGTGCACTTCACCGGCTCGCGCGCCGCCGAGGCCGAGGGCATCGTGCTGATCCACCAGGAGTTCAACCTCGCCGAAGACCTGACGGTCGCGCAGAACATCTACCTCGGTCACGAGAAGAAGCGCGGCTGGCTGCTCGACGACGCCGCCATGCGCAGCGGTGCCGCCGCGGTGCTGCGCCAGGTCGGGCTCGACGTCGACCCCGACACCAAGGTCCGCCAGCTCATCGTCGCCGAGAAGCAGCTGGTGGAGATCGCCAAGGCGCTGGCGCGCAAGGCGCGGCTCCTGATCATGGACGAGCCCACCGCCACGCTCACGCCCGGCGAGACCGAGCGCCTGTTCCAGGTCATGGCGCAGCTCAAGGCGGACGGCGTGACCCTGATCTACATCTCGCACAAGCTGGACGAGGTCGAGCGCATCACCGACGAGGTGATCGTCATGCGCGACGGCCGCTTCGTCGCGCGCGACGTGACGGCCAACCTGTCGCGCCAGCGGATGGCCAACCTGATGGTGGGCCGCGAGCTGTCCGACCTGTTCCCGGCGCGCGGGCCCGCACCCGACGCGGCGGTCGCGCCGGCGCTGGCCGTGCGCGGCCTGAGCGTGCCGGGCTGGGCAGAGAACGTGAGCTTCGAGGTGCGGCCCGGCGAGATCCTCGGCTTCGCCGGCCTGGTCGGCGCCGGCCGCACCGAGCTGTTCGAGGGCCTGCTGGGCCTGCGGCCGCACAGCGCCGAGCGCATCGAGATCGGCGGCGGTGCGGTGCGCATCCGCAGCCCGCGCCAGGCGGCCGACCACGGCCTCACCTACCTCAGCGAAGACCGCAAGGGCAAGGGGCTGCACGTCGCCTTCGGCATGACCGAGAACCTGACCCTCATGGACCTCGCGCGCTACGCCCGCCCCTGGCTGCACCGTGCCGACGAGCGCGCAGCGCTGGCGAAGGCGGTGGGCGACTTCGGCATCCGCGCGGGATCGCTGTCGCTGCGCGCCTCGTCGCTGTCGGGCGGCAACCAGCAGAAGCTCGCGCTGGCCAAGGTGCTGCAGCCGCGTCCGCGGGTGGTGGTGCTGGACGAGCCGACGCGCGGCGTCGACGTCGGGGCCAAGCGCGACATCTATTTCCTGATCCGCAAGCTGGCCGAGGACGGCTGCGGCGTGATCGTCATCTCGTCGGAGCTGATGGAGCTGATCGGCCTGTGCCACCGCGTCGCGGTGATGCGCGCGGGCCGGCTGCAGGCCACGCTGCCGGCGAGCCACCTGAGCGAAGAGGAGCTGATCGCCCATGCCACCGGCACGCACTGAACGGGACCACCCCCGGAGCGACTTCGTCGCTCCCCCTCGAGGGGGCGCCCCCGCCGGACCGGCGAAGCCGGATCCGTGGGGGCTGCTGGATCACGAGGGAGCATGTTCATGACGTCGGCGAGCTTGCCCGCCAACTGGGCCGGCCACTGGGACCGGCTGCACGGCTTCGGGCCGGTGGCCGGCCTGGTGCTGCTGTGCATCGCGGGCACGCTGCTCAACGGCGAGTTCGCCACCGTCGACAACGCGATGAACGTGCTCACCCGCACCGCCTTCATCGGCATCATCGCCGTGGGCATGAGCTTCGTCATCATCTCCGGCGGCATCGACCTGTCGGTGGGATCGATGGCGGCGCTGATCGCCGGCTGCATGATCCTGCTGATGAACGCGATGGCGCCCCGGGGCTGGCCGCCGGTCGCGATCGTCGTGCTGGGCATGGTGTTCGCGGTGGGGCTGGGCGCGGCCTTCGGCCTCGCGCACGGCCTGCTGATCACGCGCGGGCGCATCGAGCCTTTCATCGTCACGCTGGGCACGCTGGGCATCTTCCGCGCCTACCTGACCTACTTCGCCGACGGCGGCGCAATCACGCTCGACAACGCGCTGTCCGATGTCTACAGCCCGGTCTACTACGCGAGCCTGATCGGCGTGCCGATCCCGGTGTGGGTGTTCGCGGTGGTGGCGATCGCCGGCGGCGTGATCCTCAACCGGACCGCGTTCGGGCGCTACGTGCAGGCCATCGGCTCCAACGAGCAGGTGGCGCGCTATGCCGCGGTGAGCGTCGACTCGGTCAAGGTGCGCACCTACGTGCTGCTGGGCGTGTGCGTGGGCACCGCCACGCTGCTGTACGTGCCGCGCCTGGGCTCGGCCTCGCCGACCACGGGGCTGCTGTGGGAGCTGGAGGCGATCGCCGCGGTCATCGTCGGCGGCACGGCGCTGCGCGGAGGCAGCGGCAGCATCGCCGGCACGGTGATCGGCGCGGTGCTGCTCTCGGTCATCAGCAACATCCTCAACCTCACCAACATCATCAGCGTCTACCTCAACGCGGCGGTGCAGGGCTTCGTGATCATCGTGGTCGCGTTCACCCAGCGCCGGCGGCCATGAGCCACGTGTTCTCTCGGGCAGCAGCGGTCTGCTCTCTTCCTACCGACCAACGGAGACAAACCATGAACTTTCGAAATCGAGTCCTCGCCCTGGCCGTCGCGGCCTTCGGCGCTGTCGGCGCGCAGGCGCAGGAGACCAAGGTCAACCTGGGCGTGGCCATTCCCGCGGCCACGCACGCCTTCACGGCCGGCATCGTGTTCTGGGCCAACCAGGCCAAGAAGGACCTGGAGAAGGCCCATCCGGGCCAGATCAAGGTGACCGTCAAGACCGCCAGCGGCGCGCCCGAGCAGGCCAACCAGCTGCAGGACCTGCTCACCGCGACCAAGATCGACACGCTGGTGATCTTCCCGTTCGAGTCGGCGGCGCTCACCAAGCCGGTCGCGCAGGCAAAAGCCAAGGGTGTGTACGTGACGGTGGTCGACCGCGGCCTCACCGACACCAGCGCGCAGGACGCCTACGTTTCCGGCGACAACACCGCCTTCGGCCGCATCCCCGCCGAATACCTGGCCAAGGCGCTCAACGGCAAGGGCAACATCGTCGCGCTGCGCGGGATTCCCACCACCATCGACAACGAGCGCATGGACGCGTTCACGGCGGTGATGAAGAACCACCCGGACATCAAGATCCTCGACGCCAAGCACGGCAACTGGAACCGCGACGACGCCTTCAAGGTGATGCAGGACTTCCTGACCCGCTTCAAGCAGATCGATGCGGTCTGGGCGGCCGACGACGACATGGCCGTGGGCGTGCTCAAGGCCATCGAGCAGGCCAAGCGCAAGGACATCAAGATCGTGTTCGGCGGCGCCGGCATGAAGAGCATGGTCAAGACGCTGATGGAGGGCAGCAACCCGCTGATCCAGGCCAACGTGTCGTACTCGCCGAAGTTCATGTACGACGCGATCAAGCTGACGGCCGAGGCGCGGCTCAAGGGCGAGAAGCTGCCGGCGAGCACCATCATTCCCTCGGTCCTGATCACGAAGGAAAACGCCAAGCAGTACTACTTCCCGGACTCTCCGTTCTGAAGGTTCGTAGCCCGGGTGCAACCCGGGTTTCACCCGGGCTACGAAGGAGTACCCCATGCCCCGCTCCATCACCCTGTTCACCGGCCAATGGGCCGATCTGCCGCTCTCGGAGCTCGCCCCGCTCGCCAAGAAGATGGGCTACGACGGTCTCGAGCTCGCCTGCTGGGGCGACCACTTCGACGTCCAGCAGGCGCTCGAATCGCCGCGCTACGTGAAGGACAAGCACGAGCTGCTGCGCGATGCCGGCCTGCAGTGCTTCGCGATCGGCAACCACCTCGTCGGCCAGGCGGTGTGCGACCGCATCGACGAGCGCCACCAGGCCATCGTGCCGGCGCGCGTGTGGGGCGACGGCGACCCCGAGGGCGTGCGCCGACGCGCGGCCCGCGAGATGCAGGACACCGCGCGCGCGGCCGCCCGCTTCGGCGTGAAGACCGTCACCGGCTTCACCGGGTCGTCGATCTGGCATGCGGTGTACGCCTTTCCGCCGACCTCGCAGGACTACATCGACCGCGGCTTCGCCGACTTCGCCGCGCGCTGGACGCCCATCCTCGACGAGTTCGATGCGCAGGGCGTGAGCTTCGCCCTCGAGGTGCACCCCACCGAGATCGCGTTCGACATCGCCTCGGCGCAGCGCGCGCTCGACGCGGTGAAGCAGCACCGCCGCTTCGGCTTCAACTTCGACCCCAGCCACC
>DASUZE010000077.1:0-4175 GCA_036377015.1 Piscinibacter sp.
AACGGGGGCGGAAAACAGGGCCCGGGCGTCGCCGGGCCTTTTCATTCATCGAGCCCCACTGGATCAGGATGTTGTCCCCACTCCCTCCATCCAGCACATCCAGCCCGCCCCCGCCGATCAGCACGTCGTCGCCCAGGCCGCCCTGCATCAGGTCGCTTCCGTCCCCACCGATCAGCACGTCGTTGCCTTCTCCGCATCCAGCGACAGCACCGGACCGCCGGCGAGCACGCCGCTGGCCTCGATGACATCGTCGCCGCCGAGACCCGTCACCTGGATCTGATCGCCGGCGTCGAAGTTCGCGATGACGATGCGCGAGGCCAGCGCCAGCACGGTCAGCGCGCTCAGCATGACCAGCGTCTCCACGCTGCGGCTCGCGAAGACGCGGTCGAACACCTGCAGCGTGTACAGGGACGGCACGAGCATCGCGAGATTCAGCAGCAGGCTCGTGCCCGCGGCGAGCGACACGAAGGGCCTCAGGGACGGGGCGAGCAGGAAGCGCATGGGCGTGACCTCGATGGGTGGCGTGTCGCCGCATCCAGAGAGGGCGACCCTGAGGAAATCGGAACGGGTCGACCGAACCCGACACGCCATCCCCCACGAACGTGGTGTCTGGATGGGCCGGCCGATCTCGATTGGCATGGAGGGCGCTGTTGCCCATGCCGATCCAGATGCGAGAACCCGATGAACTCCATTCACCTTGCCGAACGGCTCATCGCCGCGGCGCTCTTCTGGGCCCGCGGCGCGCTGGCTCGCGACACCGAGCGCGCGCTGCACGCCGCCACCGATCACGCCGACCTCAAGCGCCTGATCGATTCGCAACGCGACGCCACGCCGTGGTGGCCCGGGTCGGCGAGGCGCCATGACTGACGCTTCCATGAGCCTGCGCTTGCGATTCCTCTCGCGCGACGGGCTCGACGACGACCTCGGCGCCTTCATCGAGCTGCTGCAGGACGCGGTGGACGGCGGCGCGTCGCTGGGCTTTCTTGCGCCGATGCCGCACGACACGGCGCGCCGCTACTGGCTGTCGATCCGCGACGAGATCGCGAGCGGCTCTCGCCTGCTGCTGGCGGCCTATGCGAACGGCCGGCTGGCCGGCACCGGCCAGCTCTTCCTGCCGGTCCTGCCCAGCGCGCATCATCGCGCCGAAGTGCAGAAGCTGCTGGTCCACTCGTCGGTGCAGCGGCTGGGGCTGGGCCGGCGCCTGCTGCTCGCGCTGCACGACGCGGCGCGGGCGCAGCAACGTTCGCTGATCGTGCTCGGCACGCGCAGCGGCGAGCCACCCGAGGCGTTCTACCAGCGTGTCGGCTATCGGTTGGCGGGCGTCATCCCGGGCCACACCGCGGGCGCCGACGGCGAGCGCTATGACAGCTCGTGGCTGTACCTGGACCTCTCGCAGCCGGTATCGCGGCCGACGAGCGAGCTGCTGGCCGCCTGACGGGGAGCCGGCCATGGGCACATGCTCCCCGGGCCTGCCGGGCTCAGGCGGCTGCCGGCGCGATGTTCAGGTTCATGCGGAACAGGTTGTCCGGATCGAAGCGCCGCTTGACCAGCTGCAGCCGTGCGAGGTTGCCGCCGTAGCTCGCGCCCACGCGCTGCGCCTCGTCCTCGGTCAGGAAGTTGACGTAGCCGCTGCCGGTGGCGTGCGGGGCCGCATCCTCGAAGACCTGTCGCGCCCAGCTGCGCATCGCCCGGTCGTCGTGCATGTCGGACCAGCGTGCGTGCACGTTCATGATGAAGTTCGCATCGCGGCCGGCGAATGCCGTGGCGCCGGGCTTCACGCGCGCCATGGCCCCGCCGAGCTGCGCCACGAAGATCTCGCACTCGGGTCCCGGCAGGGCGGCGCCCGCCGCGATCACAACATCGATCGCGGCGTCGCCCAGCGTGCTGAAGTTGTGCGACTTCCAGTAGTTGCGGCCGCCCGCCGCCAGCAGCGGATCGAACGCCGTCTGGAAGCCGGCGTAGGGCGCGGGGCCGACGTGCGTGGCGATGGGCTCGCCGAAGTGCAGCACCGGTTCGGCCGCGCGCCGGCCGGCCTCGATGTCGCCGCAATGCAGCAGCGGCAGGACGAGCACGTCGGTCCCGTGCGCCGAAGCGGGAATGAACGGCAGCGGCGGCGCCTTGCGCAGCACCGCCCACACGCTGAGCTCGTCCGGTGCCACGGCGCTGAAGTCGCGCCAGGCGCGCAGCACGCGGCGGGCCTGGTCGAACGGATAGACGACCAGGCCGGCATGGACCTCGGGGCCGACCGGATGGAGCTGGAACTCGAACGAGGTCACCACGCCGAAGTTGCCGCCGCCCCCGCGCAGCGCCCAGAACAGCTCGGGCTCCGAGGCCGGCGAGGCCACGCGGACCGCGCCGTCGGCGGTCACGACGGTCGCGCGCAGCAGGTTGTCGATGGTCATGCCATGCCGGCGCGTCAGCCAGCCGAAGCCCCCGCCCAGCGTCAGGCCGGCCACGCCGGTCGTCGAATTGATGCCCAGCGGCGTGGCCAGGCCGTGCGCCTGCGCGGCGCGATCCAGATCGCCCAGCAGCGCGCCGGGACCCACTCGCGCGATGCGGCTGGCCGGGTCGATGTCGACGCCGCGCATCTCGGACAGGTCGATCACCAGCCCGCCTTCGGCGACGGCATTGCCGGCAATGTGATGACCGCCGCCGCGCACGCTGACCAGCATGCGATGCGACGCGGCGAAGCGCACCGCGGCCTGCACATCGCTCTCGGATGTGCAGCGCGCGATCAGCGCAGGGTGCCGGTCGATGATGCCGTTCCAGACGCGGCGCGCCTCGGCATAGGCGTCGTCGCCGCCGGTGATGACGCTGCCGCCGATCCGCGCGGCGAGGCCCTCGACATCGGACAGCGCCAGCTGACGGACATCCCTGTCCAAGGTGAGGTAAGGCAAAGAACGCATGAATGCTCCTGGGAGGACTCGTTGAGGTGTCCTCATTCTTCCGACGGGAGCGGTGCTGCACTTGACCCGGCGTCGCTGGTGTTTGCTCGCGCGTCCGGATCCGGGTTCGCTTCATGAGCCCGGACACGCTGTCGGATGTCCTGCATCACCTGCGCCTGCGCGGCGCGGTGTTCTTCGCCCTCAGCGCCAGCAGCGAGTGGGCGGCCGAAGCCCCACCGGCGGCCGAGCTCGCGCCGCTCCTGATGCCCGGTGCCGAGCACGTCATGGAATACCACGCGGTGGCGCACGGCAGCTGCTGGGCCGGCATGCCGGGCGGCGCGTGGGTGCAACTGTCCGCCGGCGACGTGGTGATGTTCCCGCACGGCGATGCGCATGTCGTCGCGAGCAGGCCGGGCCTGCGCGGCAGCACCGATCGGGCCTGGCTGGCAGGGCTGCAGCCCGATGGCCTGCCCTCCCGCATCGCCTTCGGCGGACCCGAGGTCGCGCCGTCCGGCGCGGACGACGGCAGGCCCGACGTGACCCTCGTGTGCGGCTTCCTCGGCTGCGACCTGCGGCCCTTCGACCCGCTCATCTCGGCGCTGCCGCCGCTGGTGCACCTGCGGGCCACCGAGGCCGACGGCTGGGTCGCGACGCTCACCCGCCAGGCGTTGGCGGAGTCACGCGCCCGGCGTGCCGGCGGGCAGGCGCTGCTCGCGCGCATGAGCGAGATGATGTTCGTCGATGCCGTGCGTCGCTTCGCCGATCGCCTTCCGGCGCACAGCGCGGGCTGGCTCGCCGGCCTGCGCGATCGTGTCGTCGGACGCACGCTGGCGCTGCTGCACGCACAGCCGGCGCGCCCCTGGACGATGGCCGAGCTCGGGCGCCAGGTGGGCCTGTCGCGCTCGGCGCTGCACGAGCGCTTCGTGCAGCTCGTCGGCATGCCGCCGATGCAGTACCTGGCGCAGTGGCGCATGCAGTCGGCCGCCCGGCTGCTGCTCGAGACACGCGCGACGGTGGCCGCGATCGCGCTCGACGTCGGCTACGAGTCGGAGGCAGCGTTCGCTCGGGCCTTCAAGCGCAGCCTCGGCAAGCCGCCGGCTGCGTGGCGGCGGGAGCGCATGGCGGCTGCGGTCTGAGGCGTTAGGTCGAATGAACCACAGAGCAACTGTGTCTGAAGTCAAGCGCGCGGAGCCGAGACGACAGCGTGCTTGGTGAGGTCCCAGGTGGCGCCGTCGCGGACCATGGCATTGAGGATGGTCAGCATCTTTCGCATGCAGGCAACGATGGCGA
>DASUZE010000078.1:0-43468 GCA_036377015.1 Piscinibacter sp.
CCGGGTGCAACCCGGGACTGTTCAACCGGCTCCCTCCACCACCATCTGCACTCGCTGCCGCCCATTGAACTCATCGAGGCTCAACCGATACGCCAGCGTCACCCGCTCCGGCACCGGCTCGACCCGCCCGAACCAGATCGCCTCGCGCACCATGCCGCCGTGCCGCACCGTGAGCTTGAGGTGCTTCTCGCCGACCAGCCGCTGCGACACCACCTCCACCAGGTCGCTGAACAGCGGCGGCTCGAAGGCCTGCCCCCAGACCTGCGAATCAAGCGATTGCACCGTCTCGGGATTGAAGTACTCCGCCGCCAGCGGTCCGTCGCACAGCAGCTGGCGCGCCAAGGTCGCGGCGTCCAGCCATTCGTGGGCGACGCGCTGGAAGGCGGCGTCGAAGGTGTCGAAGTCTTCTTCCGCCAAGGTGCAGCCCGCTGCCATCGCGTGGCCGCCGAACTTCTTCAGCACGCCGGGATGGCGCTTGCTGACCAGGTCGAGCGCATCGCGCAGGTGAAAGCCCGGGATGGAGCGGCCCGAGCCCTTGAGCAGGCCGTCCTGGCCGAGCGCGAACACGAAGGTCGGGCGATGCACCCGGTCCTTGAGGCGCGAGGCGACGATGCCGACCACGCCTTCGTGGAACTCCGGGTCGAAGATCGCCAGCGCGGGCGGCGGCTCGCCTTCGGGCATCAGCATCTCGAGCAGCGCCTCGGCCTGCTCGCGCATGCCGGCCTCCAGCTCGCGCCGCTCGCGGTTGATCGTGTCCAGCGACCTGGCCAGCTCGGCGGCGCGCGCGCTGTCATCGGTGAGCAGGCATTCGATGCCCAGCGTCATGTCGGACAGCCGGCCCGCGGCATTGACGCGCGGCCCGAGGGCGAAGCCGAAGTCGAAGCCGCTGGCGCGGCGCGGGTCGCGGCCCGCGGCGGCGAACAACGCGGCGAGCCCCGGCTGCATGCGGCCGGCGCGGATGCGTCGCAGGCCTTGCGCGACCAGGCGGCGGTTGTTCGCGTCGAGCTTGACCACGTCGGCCACGGTGCCCAGCGCGACCAGGTCGAGCAGCGCGTCCAGCCGCGGCTGGCTGTCCGGCGAGAAGACGCCGCGCCGGCGCAGCTCGCTGCGCAGGGCGAGCAGCACGTAGAACATCACGCCCACGCCGGCGAGGTTCTTGCTCGCGAAGCTGCAGTCGGGCTGGTTGGGGTTGACGATGACATCGGCGTCGGGCAGGGCCACGCGCTCGTCGATCAACGCAGGCAGGTGGTGGTCGGTGACCAGCACCGCGAGGCCTTGCGCGCGTGCGTGGGCCACGCCCGCGAGGCTGGCGATGCCGTTGTCGACGGTGAGCAGCAGGGCCGGTTGCTGTTTCAGGGCGAGGTCGACGATGGCGGGCGTGAGGCCGTAGCCGTGGATCGCGCGGTCGGGCACCACGTACCCGAGCGTGTCGGCCTGCGCGCCCAGCAGCGCGAGGCCGCGCAGGGCGACCGCGCAGGCGGTGGCGCCGTCGCAGTCGTAGTCGGCCACGACGCAGATGCGGCGCTTCGCCGCGAGGGTGTCGGCCAGCAGCACCGCGGCGCGATCGGCGCCGAGCAGGTCGGCGGGGGCCAGCAGGCGCGGCAGGGCGTCATCGAGCTCGTCGGCGCTGCGCACGCCGCGCGCGGCGTACAGGCGCGCGAGCAGCGGATGGATGCCGGACTGCTCGAGCGTCCAGGCGACGCGGGGCGGGGTGTCGCGCAAGGTGAGGGTGGGGCTGGTCACAGTGTCTCCACCAGCGTGTGGACCGGCGGCGTCTGCCAGGCGCGTTTGATCCGCTTCCACGTCGATACCGATGCCGTCTCGAAACGCTGCGCGTGCCGCTCGCCGCACAGCACCAGCGACACCGGCTCGCCGCGCTGCGCGCGCGCGAGCCTATCGGCGATCGGACCGGCGTCGAGCGCGCGCCACGCATCGGCCCAGGCGGCCCAGTCTTCGGCCAGCGCCGGTCCGCGCAGGCGGTCGTCGACCTGCAGCGGCTCGGGGTTCGACACCGGTTGCGCGCGACCGCAGCCGCTCAGCCAGAAGGAGTTGAGCGGCAGCGCGCCGCGCGCCTCGCGCTCGTCGTTCAGGGGATGGGTGTAGAGCAGCATCTGGACTTCATTTTGCAGCCGCCGAAGCAGCCGGGCCTGCGGATGCGAGGGCAGCCACAGGTCGATGTTGCGGCCGATGACACGGTCGGGGGATGCGCAGGGCAGTCCGGCCAGTGTGTCGTGCGCGGCGTACCAGCGCGTGGGGGCGCCGAAGGCGAGGGTCCAGCCTTCGCTTTCGAACAGGTGGCGCACGGCGTCGAGGAAGGCGCGCGACTCTTGTTCGCTCAGTGCGAGCGATTGCGGATCGGCGAGGGAGATGTGGTCGCGGCCGACGTGCCAGTGCGTGGGGGCGAGCTCGCCCCAGGCCTTGTCGCCGGTGGTTATCCCGTCGGCTTGTGCGTGCAGTGCGGCCCAGGGGAGACATCCGTCGTCGCCACGCCAGCCGAGCGCATCGGCCTGGGCGCGCTCGTGGGGTGGCGTGAGGGTGTATTCGTCGGTGCCGATGCGCTGCGTGGGCGTGAGGCGGGCAAGCAGCTTGGCGAGGGAGGGGAGGGCGAGGTCCCTGAGGGCGTGTGTGCCGGCTTCGGACAGCGTGGAGGCGAAGGGGACGATCAGCGGCATGGGCCGCGATTATCGGTGGGGCTTGGCTCGGCCTTGGAAGGGGTCGTGGACTTTTCAGAGGTTGAATCTAACAACAGAGGACACTGAGAACGCTGAAGTGAAATTCAACTGAATTTCTCTGCGTTCTCAGCGTCCTCTGTGGTTCAAATCAACCTGGCCACGAACCCGACGCCCCGAGGAGCGTCCGTAGCCCGGGTGCAACCCGGGAGTGACGACGGCCGCGGCGTCCCGGTTTGCACCAGACCCTGTCCGGTCCAACTGCCTGCGGCGGGTGCGCGCTAGCGGCCGATTTTGTTTGGTGCCGATTTGAACCTCTCCGGGGTCGCGGGAGGGGCGACGGTCGCTGTGTCCCGGGTTGCACCCGGGCTACGGCTGGCCACGAACGCGACGCCCGAGAAGGCATCACCTCGCGAGGCCTTGACCCTGATGGGTGACTGGTGCCAGTTGCGTAGCCATCTCGTGAGAACCAAGTGTGCAGACAACTCGACGGCTGGGAATGCAGCTCTAGAAGGCAGGATGCGGGGACAGGCGCAGTGCTCCGATCGTCCCATTGACGGAGGCGGCTAATGGGTGACCCTGAAGCCATGCGGCAAGATCCGACCCTGAAGCGTCGCTACGCCCTAGCCATCGGGGAAGCACTCGACAGAGATGCCGATTCCGAGATCACAGATGCTTCGCAACGTCTCCCGCGACAGATCAAGGGCGGAATTGAACTGCCCGTTGAAGCCAATATTCAGTGCCAACGTACCGCCAGAACCAAGAAGTTCGCTGACGAACCTTCGGTGTGAGCGCAGTTGCTCAACTGCCCTCGTCACGGCTGCCGTCAGTTGATCGTCATCGTGCTCGAACCTAAATGAGCACATCGTGTCTTGACGAGTTCCAGGAAGCGGAGTGCCCGCAGGAGTAACGCGGCTGTCGCCCACGGACCACGCGTTGTGAGGCTCCCATTCAAGCCCCGAGGCGATTTCTTCGGCGCGACGCGTATGGTGTCGAGCGACAACGTTGATGCTGAATTTGTAGGTACTCATGGACAACTCCTCTTGTCGCGGTCCTTGCCGCGGCGGCCACTTGCTTTGCGTGTAGGGGTCAGGTCTTGCGTTTTGACTGCGAAGGGCTTGGACCCCCTGCGGGGATTCAGACCTTTCGTTTGCGGTTCCTCGCGGAGAAGGCGTGGATCAGAGCGCCCGTCGCAACCCCCAGGAGGAATCCGCCAATGGCACCCTCAAACAGTGCTCCACCCGTTGCGTCATAGGCCTGCTTGTCCCAAATGACAGCGCCGCCCAACGCGAACACGAGGCCCCAAATAGTCAGTCTGCTCAGCATCGCTTGAGGCTTGATTGTGTTGTGCCACGCAGAGTCGTGTGGGGATCAGGTCTTGCGTTTTGCGTGCGAAGAAAGTCTGGAAGCAAAACTCAAGACCTGACCCCGAAGCCCGACCCTTCTCAGCGTCCTCTGTGGTTCAAATCAACCTGGCCACGAACCCGACGCCGCGAGCAGCGTCCGTAGCCCGGGTGCAACCCGGGAGCGACGACGGCCGCGGCGTCCCGGTTTGCACCAAACACTGTCCGGTCCAACTGCCTGCGGCGAGTCGTAGAGCGAGGATTGGTGCGCGCTAGCGGCCGATTTTGTTTGGTGCCGATCTGAGCCTCTCCGTGGTCGCGGGAGGGGCGACGGTCGCTGTGTCCCGGGTTGCACCCGGGCTACGGCGGGGCGTTTTGCACGACTCATACGCATCTACGGTCAGAGCGTGCGAACCCCAACGGCGTGTGCCTAAGCAAAGACGTACGCAACGAACGACGTGAGAGCGACTACCTCGCCGAACAATGCCAAGTAGGCGACTCGACTCAAGCGGCTGTCGCTCAAGGATCTGAACTCGAGCGTCCAGACCCACCTCAATAGGCGAAGCCACGGTCCACCGAGGTTCGAGTCGCCAAGCCGAGGCCGCCCCAGTGATTCCCAAGCCGATGGGTGATCTTGCTCGAGTCGTCTGAGTAGTTGGACTGTCAACAAGAAATTGAGAACCAAAGCAAGCAGACAGAGCGGTAGCCAGATCTTCGACATGCTCATGGTCCCCAACCAAAGGTATATCCGCCTGTCAGAGGGCCCGAAGGCGGTTGAAGAGCTGTTAGGACCAATAGTCGGAACAGCATTGGGTCTTGCGTCTTGCGTGCGAAGAAAAGTCTGGAAGCAAAACTCAAGACCTGACCCCCCAAGCCCGATGTGGGCCGCGATTATCGGTGGGGCTTGGCTCGGCCTTGAAAGGGGTTGTGGACTCTTCAAAGGTTGAATCTAACCACAGAGGACGCTGAGAACGCTGAGGTGAAATTCAACTGAATTTCTCTGCGTTCTCAGCGTCCTCTGTGGTTCAAATCAACCTGGCCACGAACCCGACGCCGAGCAGTGTCCGTAGTCCGGGTGCAACCCGGGAGTGACGACGGCCGCGGCGTCCCGGTTTGCACCAAACACTGTCCGGTCCAACCGCCCGCGACGAGCCGCAGAGCGAGGATGGGTGCGCGCTAGCGGCCGATTTTGTTTGGTGCCGATTTGAACCTCTCCGTGGTCGCGGGAGGGGGTCCCAGCATCCCGGGTTGCACCCGGGCTACGGCGTGGTGGGCAACCTACCGCGTATTGAACCGAATCCCCAAATGCCTCTCCAGCAGCCCGATCAGCTGCGACACCCGAAATGGCTTCGACAAGAAATCCGTCGCCCCCGCCGCCACCGCGTTGTCCCGATCCGTCTTGCTCGCACTCGCCGAGATCGTGATGACAGGAATGTGCCGCAGCTCCGGCAGCTCCTTCATCCTCCGCATGGTGTCGAGCCCGCTCATGATCGGCATCACGTTGTCCATCAGCACCATGTGCGGCCGCACCGCCAAGGCCTGCTCCAGGCCTTCGCGGCCGTTCTTCGCCTCGTAGGTGACGAAGCCCAGCGGCTGCAGCATGTCGACCAGGACCATGCGGTTCTCGGTCACGTCGTCGACCACCAGCACCTTCTTGCGCTCGCCCTCGTAGCCGGTGGCGATGCGGTCGACGGTCACCGGCGCCAGTGCGGGTGCGATCGGCAGCTGCATCTCGAAGGCGAAGCGGCTGCCCACGCCGGGGTCGCTGTGGACCTCGATGTCGCCGCCCATCTGGCGCACCAGCTGGCGGCTGATCGCCAGGCCCAGGCCGGTGCCGCCGCGCCGGCGCTCGACGTCGCCGACTTGCTGAAAGGGACGGAACAGCGTCTGCAAGTCCTCGGACGAGATGCCCAGCCCGCTGTCCTCGACCTCGAAGCGCAGCCGCACCCCGGCCTCGTCCTGGTGCGGCATCGTGACGCGCAGCACCACCGCGCCGCGGTCGGTGAACTTGGTGGCGTTGCCGAGCAGGTTGAGCAGCACCTGGCGCAGGTGCTTCTCGTCGGCCTGCACCGTGAGCGGCGCGTCCGGCGTGTCGTGCACGTAGGCCAGGCCCTTCTGCTCGGCCCGCACGCGGATGATGTCGCCGATGCCGCGCAGGAAGGCGCGCAGGTCGATGGGCGCGGGGTGCAGCTCCAGCTTGCCGGCCTCGATCTTGGCGAGGTCGAGGATGTCGTCGATCAGGGTCAGCAGGTGCTGGCCGCTCTTCTCGATGGTCGCGAGGCCGTTCGCCTGCTTGGTCGTCAGGCTGCGCTCCCATTGCAGCAGCTGCGCATAGCCGAGGATCGCGTTGAGCGGCGTGCGCAGCTCGTGGCTCATGTTGGCGAGGAACTCGCTCTTGGCGCGGCTGGCCTCGGCCGCCTGGTCGCGCGCCACCGCGAGGTGCTCGACGCTGTGCGCGAGCTCGGTCTCGCGCTGGTGCAGCTTCATGCTCGCCTGGCGGAACACCTCGACCGCGGCGGCCATCTCGCCGACCTCGTCGCGCCGCTCGGTGGCCGGCACCGCGATGTCGTAGTCGCCCTGCGACAACCGCGACATCACGCTGGTCATCTCCGACAGCGGCCGCGAGATGGCGCGGCCCAGCAGCCAGGTGGCGGCCAGCCCCAGCGCGATGACGACGGCGAGCGCCCCGCCGAGCAGCGTCACCGTGCGGTCCACGAAGGCCTCGGTGCGCTGCTGGCGCTCCTTGGCGCTGCGGATGGTCAGCTCGCCCAGGCGGTTGAGGGTGGTGTCGAGCTGGCTGTAGTGCGCGAGCAGGCTGCTGACCAGCGTCGGATTGGTCTCGGCAGCCTGCGCGACGCGGGTCGCCACGATGCGATACACCGCCAGCAGGTCGTTGAGGTCGTGCAGCAGGTCGCGGTCGAGCGCCGGCGCGTTGGTCTCTATGCTTTGCAGCATGGCGTCGACCCGGTCGAAGCGCGCCGGCAGCAAGTCGCGAAGTTCCCGCAGCGATTCGGTGTTTTGCCGGGTACCGCCGAGGTCGAGGTGGCGGATGATGTCCGAATGGATCCCGGCCACGGTGAGCGACATGCGGCTCGTGGCGGTGGCGGCGTCGAAGGCGCCGCCGACCACTTCGCGGAAGGCTTGGCCCTGACTGCGCAGCAAGGAGATGGCAACTGCGGAGACGCCGATGAACAGCAGCATCACCGCCAGTGGCGCGACCAGCACCTTCAGCTTGATCGAGACACGACTCAGCACCTGGGCCTCATGCCTGGCAACCCGTGCCAGTGTGGTGTGTTTTGCCCCCGGGCCAGCCTACCTCATCAAAGTGTGGCTTGTCATCGCGGCGATCCTGGGGATGGGCGAGGTGCGTGCGCAGAACGAGATCGTCATGCTCACCGGCAACACCGGCGGCGTGTACTACCCGCTGGGCATTGCGCTCGGCAAGATCTGGGAGCAGGCCATGCCCGGCACGCGCGTCAGCGTGCAGGCCACCCAGGCCTCGGTGGAGAACTTCAACCTGCTGCAGCAGCGCCGCGGCAGCTTCGCCTTCGGGCAGGGCGACGTGATGTCCGACGCGGTCAAGGGCAACCCCGAAGCCGGCTTCGCGAGCTCGCGCGACCGGCTGCGCATGGTGGCCGCGCTGTTCCCCAACTACCTGCACCTGGTGGCGCTGAAGAGCGCCAACATCCGCAGCGTGCAGGACCTCAAGGGCAAGCGCGTGTCGGTGGGCGCCTCGCGCAGCGGCAACGAGCTGAACGCACGGGTGCTGCTCGGTGCGGCGGGCATGAGCTACGCCGACCTGCGGCGGGTGGACTTCCTGGCCTACAACGACGCCGTCGCCCTCATGCGCGACGGCCAGCTCGACGCGATCATCGTGTCGGCCGGCCTGGGCGTGAAGGCGGTGGCCGAGCTCGCCTTCGCCGTGCCGGTGACGCTGGTGCCGATCGGGGCCGATCTCATCGGCCGCTCGGGCGGCGTGTTCTCGGCGGTCACCATTCCGGCCGGCACCTACGCCGGCCAGTCGCAGGAAGTGCACACCGCGGCGCTCATCAACTTCCTCGTCACCCAGAGCGACGTGCCCGAGCCGGTGGTGTACGCGGCGGTCAAGTCGCTGTACGAGCACCTGCCCGAGCTCAAGGCCTCGCACATCGCCGCGCGCGACATCGCGCGCGACAAGGCGCTCGCGAGCCGCCCCATCGCGCTGCATCCAGGGGCCGAGCGCTACTTCCGCGAGATCGGGCTGCTGCGCTGATGGACATCTGTCTCGCTGCCGGCCTGGCCACGACGCTGCTGCTGCGCGCGCCGTCGCCGATCACGCTGAGCTGGGAGCACAGCGTGGAGCACTTCCAGATCGAGGAGGAGTGGCAGGCGCAGCCCGCCGGCCTGGTGCTGGCCGAGACGCGCAGCCGCGGCCTGGGCGCCGGGGTCGCGCTGCCCGACGACGCGCGGCTGGCCGATGGCTGGTGGCGCTTCCGGCCGGCGCTGCCGCCGCAGCCGCAGGTGCGACTGGCCAACTCGAGCTTCGGCGCCGGCTACCGCTGGTGCGCGCAAGGTCGTTGCCAATGGCTGCCGGCGGGGCTGTCGCTGACGATGAGCGTCTGCCCGGAGGACCCGCGATGATCGAGATCGCCGGCACCGACATCCGCTCGCCGCACATGCGACGCGCCGGCAAGGAGCTGCTGTCGCTGGCGCTGATGGACGTGCGCAACCGCACCCTGCGCTGGATCTCGCTGTTCGATGACGCGCTGGCCGCGCAGGGCCTGGCGGTTCCCGTCTCGCCCGAGCTCAGTCCGCCGCTGTGGTCGCTGGGCCACGCGGGCTGGTTCCAGGAGCGCTGGATCGCGCGCAACGTGCACCGCCAGCGCGGCGACGCGAGCGACCCCAGCGCGCCGCGCCTGGCCCCGCTGCTGCCCGATGCGGACCGCTGGTACGACCCGGCGCAGGTGGCGCACGACGAGCGCTGGCAGCTCGACCTGCCGGACCTCGCATCGACCCGCCAGTACCTGGCCGACACCATGGACGTGACGCTCGAGCTGCTGGAGAGCGCCGAGGAGAGCGACGCCGGCCTGTACTTCTATCGCCTCTCGCTGTTCCACGAAGACCAGCAGGGCGAGGCCCTGGCCGAGATGGCGCAGGCGCTGGACCTGCCGCTGGCCGGCGCGCCCGGCCTGGTCGCCGATCTCGGCAGCGCGCCGCCGCGCGAGCCGCTGCTGTTCCCGGCGACGCGCTGGCCGCTGGGGTCGGCGCCGGGCGGCTTCGTGTTCGACAACGAGAAGTGGGCCCACGAGGTCGAGGTGCCGGAGTTCGACATCGACGCGCAGCCGGTCACCTGGGCGCAGTACGGCGAGTTCGTCGAGGACGGCGGCTACGACGAGCCCGCCTGGTGGTCCGTCGAGGGCCGGGCCTGGCTGCGGCGCGAGGGCCGGCGCGTGCCACGCCATGTCGACCAGCTGCGCCAGGGCGTGCTGCAGCAGCGCTTCGGCCGCCTCGCCCGCGTGCCGCTGGCGCAGCCGGTGCTGCACGTGAGCTGGCACGAGGCCGAGGCGTGGTGCCGCTGGGCCGGGCGGCGCCTGCCGACCGAAGTCGAATGGGAAGCCGCCGCGCAAAGCTATTCGCGCGGCTTCGCCTGGGGCGCGGTGTGGGAGTGGACGGCCGGCACCTTTCGGCCGTACCCGGGGTTCAGCCCCGATCCGTGGCGGGCCTACTCGCTGCCGTCCTTCGGCCGGACCAAGGTCCTGCGCGGCGCATCGTTCGCGACACCCGAGCGGATGCGGCACACCCGGTTCCGCCGCTTCGCCGAACCCGATCGCGACGGGATGTTCTGTGGGTTCCGCAGCTGCTCGATCTGATGCCGCATCCGTAGCCCGGGTGCAACCCGGGACCCGCGTTAGCATTCGCCGCGAATGAATCCCTTCCTCGACAGCGCGGCCCAGGCCGTGCGCATGGTCGCCGAGGGCGACCCCCAGCTCCTGCAGATCGTCGGCCTCTCGCTCAGCGTGAGTGCATCGGCCTGCCTGATCGCCAGCGCGCTGGGGCTGCTGGCCGGCGCCGCGATCGCGGTGTGGCGATTCCCGGGGCGCGGCGCGGTGCTGGTCCTGCTCAACACGCTGCTGGCGCTGCCTTCGGTCGTGGTCGGGCTGGTGGTGTACCTGCTGCTGTCGCGCGCCGGGCCGCTGGGCGCCTGGGGCATCTTGTTCACCCCGCCGGCGATGGTCATCGCCCAGTCCATCCTGGTCACGCCCATCGTCGCGGCGCTGGCGCGCCAGACCATCGAGGACGCCCTGCGCGACCATGGCGAGCAGCTGCGCTCGCTGGGCGCGGGCCGGCTGGCCAGTGCGCTCATCGTCGCCTGGGACGAGCGGCTCGCGCTGCTCACGCTCGCGCTGGTGGCGTTCGGCCGCGCCGTCTCGGAAGTCGGCGCGGTGATGATGGTCGGCGGCAACATCGCCGGCGTGACGCGGGTCATGACGACGGCGATCGCGCTCGAGACGAGCAAGGGCGACCTGCCGCTGGCGCTCGCGCTGGGCCTGGTGCTGCTCGCGGTGGTGCTGGCGCTCAACGTGATGATCGCGGCGTTGCGCCAGTGGCGAACCGTGGGCGATCGGGAGCTGGCGGCATGACGGCACCATGATGCTGATCGAGCTGCAATCCGCCGCCGTCCATTTCGGCGCCAAGCACGCACTGACGGGCATCGACCTCGCCGTGACGCGCGGCGAGCGCATCGCCATCGTCGGCGCCAACGGCTCCGGCAAGAGCACCTTGCTGCGCGCGCTGCACGGCCTGGTGCCCCTGGCCGAAGGCCGGCGCCAGGTCGGCGGTGTGCCGCGCATCGCGATGGTGTTCCAGCGGCCTTTCATGCTGCGCCTGACGGTGCACGCCAACGTCGAGCTGGGCCTGATGCTGCAGGGCATGCCGCGACGCCAGCGTCGCGAGCGCGCGATGCGCGCCCTCGAGCGCGTGGGCCTGGCGGGCGAGTCGCAGCGCATCGCGCGCGTCCTCTCGAGCGGCCAGCAGCAGCGGGTGGCGCTGGCGCGCGCCTGGGCGCTGCAGCCGGACGTGCTGCTGCTCGACGAGCCGACCGCCAGCCTCGATCCCACGGCCAAGCGCGAGGTGGAGGCGCTGATCGGCGAGTTCGCGGCGCAGGGCATCACGGTGCTGATGAGCTCGCACAACCTCGGGCAGGTGAAGCGGCTGGCGGGGCGGGTGGTGTACCTGGAGCATGGGCGGATGCTGGCCGACGTGTCGACGGAGCATTTCTTCAACGGGCCGCTGCCGGAGGCGGCGACCTTGTTCCTCAAAGCCGAGCTGCCCTGGACTTGATGTGCCACGCTGGCACAGCCCGTAGCCCGGGTGCAACCCGGGTGCCGCACCGGCGATCGCATCCCGGGTTGCACCCGGGCTACGGGGAAACCCGCGCTTTGCATGGCCGCATCACAGTCGTCAAATGGCCGCTCACTCTCGTGCCCAGGAGACAAGCATGGACGTGGCGATTCGATTGACGGTGAACGGCAAGGCGGTCGAGGCAAGCGTCGATCCGCGAACCCTGTTGGTCCAGTTCATCCGCGAGCGATTGCAACTCACCGGCACCCACGTCGGCTGCGACACCGCGCAGTGCGGCGCCTGCACCATCCACCTGAACGGCCGGGCCGTGAAGGCCTGCTCCATGCTCGCGGTGCAGGCGCAAGGCGCCGACATCACGACCATCGAGGGCTTGGCGCCCGACGGGCAGCTGCATCCCATGCAGGCGGCCTTCCGCGAGTGCCACGGACTGCAGTGCGGCTTCTGCACGCCGGGCATGGTGATGTCGGCGGTGCAGCTGCTCAAGGACAAGCCCGACGCCAGCGAGGCCGAGATCCGCGCCGGCCTGGAAGGCAACATCTGCCGCTGCACCGGCTACCAGAACATCGTCAAGTCGATCCAGTTCTGCCAGTCCGGCAAGCAGGCCAGCACGGTCTGATCCGAGAGCGCCTGCGACCCGCAGGCCCCGCCCCCCTCAGGAGACAGTCATGACCGACATGTCGAATTCCCCCCTCGGCAAGCCGCTGCTTCGCCGCGAAGACCAGCGCTTCCTGACCGGCGCCGGCCAGTACACCGACGACGTGCTGCTGCCCGGCCAGAGCTACGGCGTGTTCGTGCGCTCGCCCTATGCGCACGCGCGCATCAAGGCGATCCGCCTCGACGACGCGAAGAAGTCGCCCGGCGTGCTCGCCATCTTCACCGGCGCCGACCTGGCCGATGCCAAGGTCGGCGGCCTGCCCTGCGGCTGGCTGATCCACAGCAAGGACGGCACGCCCATGAAGGAGCCGCCGCACCCGGTGCTGGCGCAAGGCAAGGTGCGCCACGTCGGCGAGCAGGTCGTGCTGGTCGTCGCCGACACCTACCTGCAGGCGAAAGACGCCGCCGAGCGCGTGGACGTGGAGTACGAGGAGCTGCCCGCCGTGATCGACACGGCCGGCGCCGCCAGCGCTGCCACGCGCGTGCACGACGACGTGCCGGGCAACGTCTGCTACGACTGGGGCCACGGCACCAAGGACTCGGTCGACGCCGCCTTCGCCAAGGCCAGCAACATCACGAAGCTGGAGCTGGTCAACAACCGCCTGATCCCCAACGCGATGGAGCCGCGCGCGGCCAACGCGCAGTACAGCCGCCACGACGACAGCTACACGCTGTATGTCGCCAACCAGAACCCGCACGTCGAGCGGCTGCTGATGAGCGCCTTCGTGCTGGGCCTGCCCGAGTCGAAGGTGCGGGTGATCGCGCCCGACGTCGGCGGCGGCTTCGGCTCGAAGATCTTCCTCTACGCCGAGGAGACGGCGCTGGTGTGGGCCAGCAAGCGCGTGGGCCGGCCGATCAAGTGGACGGCCGAGCGCAGCGAATCCTTCGTCGCCGACGCGCACGGCCGCGACCACGTCACCACCGCCGAGCTGGCCACCGACGCCAAGGGCAACTTCCTGGCGATGCGGGTCATGACCACGGCCAACCTGGGCGCCTACCTGTCGACCTTCGCGTCCAGCGTGCCGACCATCCTGTACGCCACGCTGCTGGCCGGCCAGTACAAGACGCCGGCGATCTACTGCGAGGTCAAATCGGTGTTCACCAACACCGCGCCGGTCGACGCCTACCGCGGCGCCGGCCGTCCCGAGGCCACCTACGTGGTCGAGCGCCTGGTCGAGCAGGCCGCGCGCGACCTCAAGATGGATCCGGCCGCGCTGCGCAAGCAGAACTTCATCACCGAGTTCCCGTATGCCACGCCGGTCGGACTCACCTACGACACCGGCAACTACGCGGCCCACCTCGCCAAGGCCATGGAGATGGCCGACGTGGGCGGCTTCGCGGCACGCCGCGCCGCGGCCAAGGCCCAGGGCAAGCTGCGCGGGCTGGGCTATGCCTGCTACATCGAGGCCTGCGGGCTGGCGCCGTCGAACATCGCCGGCGCCCTGGGCGCACGGGCGGGCCTGTTCGAGGCCGGCGAGGTGCGGGTGCATCCCACCGGCACGGTGACGGTGTTCACCGGCTCGCACAGCCACGGGCAGGGGCACGAGACCACCTTCGCGCAGGTGGTGGCGTCGCGCCTGGGCATCCCGGTCCAGAACGTCGAGATCGTGCACGGCGACACCGGCCGCATCCCGTTCGGCATGGGCACCTACGGCAGCCGCTCGCTCGCCGTCGGCGGCACGGCCATCGTCAAGGCGGTCGACAAGGTGATCGCCAAGGGCAAGAAGATCGCGGCCCACCTGCTGGAAGCGGCCGACACCGACATCGTGTTCGAGAACGGCGAGTTCAAGGTCGCGGGCACCGACAAGATGGTGCCCTTCGGCCAGGTGGCACTCACGGCCTACGTGCCGCACAACTACCCGCTCGACAAGCTCGAGCCGGGCCTGAACGAGAACGCGTTCTACGATCCGACCAACTTCACCTATCCGGCGGGCAGCTATGTGTGCGAGGTCGAAGTCGATCCCGAGACGGGTCGCAGCACCATCGAGAGCTTCGTCGCCGTCGACGACTTCGGCAACCTGGTCAATCCGATGATCGTCGAGGGCCAGGTGCACGGCGGGCTGGCGCAGGGGCTGGGCCAGGCCATGCTCGAAGGCTGCGTCTACGACAAGCAGTCGGGCCAGCTGCTGACGGGGTCCTACATGGACTACGCCATGCCGCGCGCCGACGACCTGCCGAGCTTCAAGGTCAGCAACACCGTCACGCCCTGCACCCACAACCCGCTGGGCGTGAAGGGCTGCGGCGAGGCCGGCGCCATCGGCTCGCCGGCCGCCTACATGAACGCACTGACCGACGCGCTGGGCGTGAAGGACCTGCCCATGCCCGCAACCCCCGAGCGTGTGTGGCAGGCCGCCGCCCGCCACCTGTCCTGACGCGACGAGGAGGACTCCATGTACACCTTCGACTACCAACGTCCCGCCACCCGCGCCGAGGCCACCGCGGCCGCCAAGGGCGACGTGCGCTACCTCGCCGGCGGCCAGAGCCTGATCCAGGCGATGAAGCTGCGGCTGTCGTCGTCCGAGAAGCTGATCGACCTGGGCGGCATCGCCGAGCTCAAGGGCATCAAGGCCGATGCCGGCAGCGTGCGCATCGGCGCGATGACAACGCACGCCGAGGTTGCGCGCTCGGCGGACGTACAGAAGACCATCCCAGCCCTGGCCGAGCTGGCTTCGCACATCGGCGACCCCATGGTGCGCAACATGGGCACGCTGGGCGGCTCGATCGCCAATGCGGATCCGGCCGCCGACTATCCCGCGGCCCTGGTGGCCTTGGGCGCGACGGTGCACACCGACCGGCGCGACATCCCGGCCGACAGCTTCTTCCTCGGGCTGTACGAGACGGCGCTGCAGCCGGGCGAGCTGATCACCGCGGTGAGCTTTCCCAAGCCGCAGCGCGCGGCCTACGTCAAGTTCCCGCAGCCGGCCTCGCGCTTCGCGCTGGTGGGCGTGTTCGTGAGCCAGGCCGCGGGCGGGGTTCGCGTGGCGGTGACCGGCGCCAAGAGCAGCGTGTTCCGCGCCAAGCCGATCGAGGACGCGCTTGGCAAGAGCTTCACGGCCGAGGCCGCCAAGGGCGTCAGCATGCCGGCGACCGACATCAACGCCGACCTGCACGCCTCGGCCGCTTATCGCGCCGCGATGATCAGCGTGATGGCATCCCGGGCGGTGGCAGCGGCCCTGGCGCGTTGACTTCTTCGAGTGGCGGCCAGGGCAGCGCGGCCCTGGTCCTGCCCGACTCCGTCGACGCGGTCATCGCCCTGCTGGCGACGCGCAGCTACGTCTGCGATCGCCGCCTGGCGACCGCGCTCTTCCTCAGCCTCAAGCTCGAGCGCCCGCTCTTCCTCGAAGGGGAGCCGGGCGTCGGCAAGACCGAGCTTGCCAAGGTGCTGGCCGAGGCGCTGGGCACGGCGCTGCTGCGCGTGCAGTGCTACGAAGGGCTGGATGTCGCGCAGACCGCCTACGAGTGGAACGTCGCGCGCCAGATGATCGAGATCCGCCTGGCCGAGGCGGTGCACGACACCGACCGCGGCAAGCTGGTGAAGAGTCTTTACTCGCGGGAGATGCTGATCGAGCGGCCCTTGCTGGCGGCGCTCACGCAACCCGTCTCGCCGGTGCTGCTCATCGACGAGCTGGACCGGGCCGACGAGCCCTTCGACGCCTTCCTGCTGGAGGTGCTGGCCGAGAACCAGATCACCGTCCCCGAGCTGGGCACCATCCGCGCCAGCGCCCCGCCCATCACCGTCATCACCTCCAACCGCACGCGCGAGATCCACGATGCGCTCAAGCGCCGCTGCCTGTACCACTGGGTCGACTTCCCCTCGCTCGAGCGCGAGCTGGAGATCGTGCGGCTGAAGGCGCCGGGCGCGGCCGAGCGGCTCACGCGGCAGGTGGTGGAGTTCGTGCAGCGCATGCGCGGCCTGGACCTGTTCAAGGCGCCGGGCGTGGCCGAGACCATCGACTGGACCAATGCGCTGGTGGCGCTGAACGCGATGCGGCTGGATCCGGCGACGGTGCAGGACACGCTGGGGGTGCTGCTGAAGCACCAGGATGATTTGGCGAAGATGGAGGGCGGGGATACGGCGAGGTTGCTCGGTGAGCTGGGCTCGTAGCCCGGGTGCAACCCGGGGTGGGCGGTTCGCGGTGGCGATCCCGGGTTGCACCCGGGCTACGACGACATGATCGGCGAGAACATCGTTCACTTTGCGCGCTTGCTGCGTGCTGCCGGCCTCACCGTGGGGCCCGATCGTGTGCTGCAGGCGATCGCCGCCATCGAGGCCGTCGGCCTCGACCGCCGCGACGACGTCCACGCTGCCCTGTCGGCCGTCATGATCGACCGCCACGACCAGCAGACCCTCTTCGACGCCGCCTTCGCCACCTTCTGGCGCGACCCCAAGCTGGTCGAGCAGATGATGCTGTTGCTGCTGCCCAAGGTCAGCGGGCGCGCCGAGCCGACGACGCGGCCGCGCCGGCTGGAGGAGGCGCTCGCGCCGCCGCGCCCGCAGGCCGGCTCGTCGCAGGCGCCCGCCGACGACGAGATCCGCTTCGACGCCAGCCTCACCTTCAGCGAGCGCGAGCGCCTGCAGCGCGCCGATTTCGAATCGATGTCCGCCGCCGAGTTCGAGGAGGCGAAGCGCCTCGCCGGCCAGGTCCCGCTGCCGATCGCCCCGGTGCGCCGGCGCCGCCACGAACCGGCGTCGCGCGGGCGCCTGGACCTGCGCGCCACCATGCTGCGCATGGCGCGCGCGCCGCAGACCCTCACGCCCGCCTTCACCCGCGCTCGCCATGAGCTGCCGCCGCTGGTCGTGCTGCTCGACATCTCCGGCTCGATGGATCGCTATGCCCGCGTCTTCCTGCACTACGTGCACGGCGTGGCGCAGCGGCATGCGCAGGTCCACGTGCTGACCTTCGGCACGCGCCTGACCAACATCACCCGCAGCCTGCGCCACCGCGACCCCGACGTGGCGCTGGCGCTGGCCGACGCGCAGGTGCCCGACTGGCGCGGCGGCACGCGCATCGCGTCCTGCCTGGACGAGTTCAACCGGCGCTGGGCGCGGCGGCTGCTGGGCGGAAACGCGGCGCTGCTGCTGCTCACCGACGGCCTGGACCGCGACGAGCACGGCCACCTGGGCGAGGCCGCGGCGCAGTTGCGCCGCCGCGCGCACCAGCTGGTGTGGCTCAACCCCTTGCTGCGCTACGATGGCTTCGAGCCGCGGGCGGCGGGCGTGCGGGCCCTGTTGCCGCATGTCGACCGCTTCCTGCCGGTGCACAACCTCGCCAGCCTCGCGGACCTGGGCCGTGCGCTGAGCGGGGCATCGCGAAATCCACTCCAATGACGCCATGGAACTGCAAGGCGAACGACTGATCCCGGCCGACCAGCAGCGCACCTGGGCCGCGCTCAACGACCCCGACATGCTCAAGGCCTGCATCGCCGGCTGCGAGACGCTGGAGCGCACCGGCGACAACAGCTTCAAGGCGGTGGTGGCGGTGAAGGTGGGCCCCGTCAGCGCCCGCTTCAACGGCAAGCTGGAGCTCAACGACATCGAGCCGCCGCGCGGCTACACCATCGTGTTCGAAGGGCAGGGCGGGGCCGCGGGATTCGGCAAGGGCTCCTCCGAGGTCTCGCTCGAGCCCGAGGGCGAGAACACGCGGCTGCGCTACACCGCCAAGGCGCAGGTCGGCGGCAAGATGGCGCAGATCGGCTCGCGCCTGATCGACGCCGCGGCCGTCAAGATGACCGACGACTTCTTCCGTGCCTTCGAAGAGAAGCTGCGACCGCCGGCAACCGAGGTCGCCGCGCCGTCCGCCGCCACCGCGCCGGCGCGCAGCGGCGGCGACCTGCGCAGCCTGTGGTGGCTGGTCGCCGCCTTGCTGGTCGCGGCGGTGGCGTATTTCCTGCTGCGCTGAGCGGCACACCGGAGACGACGATGGACAGCCTGGACCTGCAAGTGCTCCATCAGGCGCGCGAATGGTTCGCCGCCGGCCACAAGGTGTGGCTGGTCACGGTGATCGAGACCTGGGGCTCGGCGCCGCGTCCGCCCGGCGCGCTGCTGTGCCTGCGCGGCGACGGCCTGGTGGTGGGCTCGGTGTCGGGCGGCTGCGTGGAAGACGACCTGATCGACCGGGTGCGCCATGGCGAGCGGGTCGACGCGCCCTCGCTCATCACCTACGGCATCACCAAGGAAGAAGCCGCGCGCTTCGGCCTGCCCTGCGGCGGCAACCTGCGGCTGGTGCAGGAGCCGCTGCGCCATGTCGAGTGGATCGACGAGATCCTCGAGCGCACCGCGCGTCACGAGCTGGTCGCGCGCCGGCTCGACCTGGACACCGGCACCGTGAGCGTCGAGCCGGCACGCCGCGGCGAGGCCTTCGAGTTCGACGGCCATTCGATGCGCGCGGTGTTCGGTCCGCGCTGGCGCCTGCTCATCATCGGCGCCGGCCAGCTCTCGCGCGTGCTGGCCGAGATGGCGCTGGCGCTTGACTTCGAGGTCACCTGCTGCGACCCGCGCGAGGAGTACCACCTCACCTGGGACGTGCCGGGGACGAGCTTCTCCAAGTCGATGCCCGACGACGTGGTGGGCGAGATGCAGCTCGACCCGCACAGCGCGGTGGTGGCGGTCACCCATGACCCCAAGCTCGACGACATGGTGCTGCTGGAGGCGCTGAAGTCGCCGGCCTTCTACGTGGGCGCACTGGGCTCGCGCGGCAACACCGCCAAGCGCAAGGAACGGCTCGCGATGTTCGACCTGACGCCGCAGGAGATCGGGCGCCTGCACGGGCCGATCGGGCTGGACCTGGGCGGCAAGACGCCCGCGGAGATCGCGGTGGCCATCCTGGCGGAGGTCATCGCGGTGAGGAATGGGGTGGTGTTGACGCAGAAGAAGCAGGGGTCGTCGATGCCGGGGGTGACGGCAGCGCAATGAATTGTTCGACGGTCCCGGGTTGCACCCGGGCTACAAGGCCGTAGCCCGGGTGCAACCCGGGACCTACCGCACGATCAACACCGGCTTCGTGCAATGCGCCAGCACCCGCGAGGTCACCGACCCCAGCACCAGCTGGGCCATCGGCTCGTGCCCATGCGAGCCCATCACCAGCATGTCGTAGCCGCCTTCGTTGGCCGTGCGTGCGATGAGCTCGGCCACCGGCCCGACGGCGTGCATGGCCTTGAGCTTCCAGCCGTTTTGCGCCGCCCGTTCACGCACCGGCGCGAGCACCTGCTCGGCGTGTTCGGTGTAGTAGCTGTCCAGCGTCTGGCGGTCGACGAAGCCGGTGACACGCGGCGGCACCGGCGCCACCACGTTGAGCGCGGTGTAGTCGTGCGACAGGTCGAACAGGTCGCGGTGGGTGGCGATGTACTCCAGCATGCGCCGGGTGTATTCGCTTCCGTCGACGGCGAGCAGCATCTTCATGGCGTGTCTCCGATGTCGCGCAGCTTGCGGTAGAGCGTGCTGCGGCCGATGCCCAGGGCCCGGGCCGCACGGCTCATGTTGCCACCGGAGGCGCTGAGCGCGTCGGCGATGGCCTGGCGTTCATGTTCGCGCAGGGTCGGCACGCCGGTGGCGCGCGGCGGTCCGATGCGCACCGGCCGGCGCGATTCCTCGCCGGCTCCCAGCGTCACCTTGGCATGCAGGGCCTGCGGCGCAGCCAGCGCGAGGCCGCGCGGCGAAGGCAGCTCGCCGGGATCGCCGGCCCACAGGGGCAGGGCCGGCAGGCGCGCGGGCGGCGCCGAGGCGTCGACCGCAGGACGCGGCACCAGCGTCATGGGCGCATCCCCGCCCTGGCGGGCATGGTCGACGATCTGCGCCGCCGACACGCCGAACACGGTCGCCACGCTGTGCCGGCGCAGCGACGCCGCGCTGCGTGCCAGCAGGTCGAGCGCGCGCCGGTTCGCGCCCAGGATCTGGCCGTCTGCATCGATGGCCATTACGCCTTCCTGGACCGTGCCCAGCGCACTGGCCTGCGGATGCAGGTGCAGCTTCAGGGCATGGCGGAAGCGGTCACTGAACCATTGGTCCTCGATCAGGCGGGCCGACATGCGGGCCAGCGCGAGCGTGTGAGGGTGGTAGGAGCGCTGGTCGCCGGAGACGTCGATCACGCCCATGACTTGGCCGGCGTGGTCGAAGATGGGCGCGGCCGAGCAGGTGAGGAAGTGGTTGATGCCCAGGTAGTGCTCGCGCCCGTGCACGAGCGTGGGCACTTCGTCCATCAGCGCCGTGCCGACCGCGTTGGTGCCCTTGGCCGCTTCCGACCAGACGGCGCCGGGGGCGAGCGCCACCCGGTGCGCCCGCTCCAGGAAGCCGGCATCGCCCACGGCATGCAGCACGGTGCCCTGGCGGTCGCTGAGCACGACCATGCTGCGGGTGTGCGACAGCTGCTCCCACAGCAGCTCCATGACCGGCAAGGCCTGCTCGCACAGGCGCTGGTTGTGCTCGCGCGCCTGGCGCAGGTCGGCGCGGCTGACCAGCGCCAGGTCGGGCGCTTCGTGCACGCGCAGCCCGAAGGCGCGGCAGCGCTCGTGCGACTCGGCGATGGCGCGGGCGTGCAGCGGGTCGGGCGCTGCACCCGGAGCGGGGATGAGGCTGGCAGGCATGGCGGGCTCGGGGGAGCCGAAGCATGGCCCAAATCGCATCGCGATGGTGTGGCCTTGCAATACAGCAGCGGAACGGTCGGGATTGGAGGGGGCGGATGCTCGGGTGTCTTGAAGGACGACTTTCAAGGTCCATCAGCTGGCGCCGTTGTTGGAGCCATCCCCAGACAAGTGCCTGCGCACCAGGCTGACGACGGCTAGGCCGGGCACGAACGTGATGCCCCCGCGAGAAGGCCTGGAGGGCTTGCGAGTGAAGAAGCGCCGTACCGCTCGAAGATCGAACACGCTGATGGAAATCAGTGCGACTGGGATGCCGACGACCGCGGCATCGATGAGGCCGATCTTCAGAACAGGCGCGAGAGGGGTGTAGCGTGCCAGGATGCCGACCGCGACGCCGAACGCGACGTAGAAAGCACTGCGCCTCAACAGCAGCTTGATGGAGTGTCCTTGGTGTCGACTTCGCGAGGCGACTCGTGCTTTGCGGGCATGGCCGTCCGCCGAGCTGCCCAGGCTCCCAGCTTGTCAGGATCAACGCCGAAGCGCTTTGCCAAACGCTTGGCATTGCCGCGAGGTTTGCGTTGTGATAGCGACCGCGTTCAGCCGATCGGTCGCTCGAAGACCACCTCGTCGGCCTCCACGGTCTCCCGTGCCCTCGATCCGGGCGCTGCCTCGGTGAAGCCCAGCCGCCGCAGCAACCCGATGGATCGGGCATTGCTTCGCTTCGCCACGGCAGCGAGCCCCGTCACGCCGTAGTGGGAGACCAGCTCGTCGATCACGGGTTGCACCGCGCGCCTCGCGATGCCCTGGCCCCAATGCGCGCTCGCCAGCTCATACGCGATGAACGCCCGCCCATCCGCCATCACCGTCGCCTGCACATACCCCGCCAGTTCGCCCGATGCCAGCCGGATCACCCAGTTGAGCCAGTGCTCGCGCCCATCCGCCGAGCGGCGCGATTCCAGCCGGCGATAGCGCTCGCGCAACGCGTCCACCGACGCGGGCGGCGCGTTTTCGTACGTGTAGATCGCCGGGTCGCTGAGCACGACGAACATCTCGTCGGCATGGTCGGCGGTTTGAGGCTCCAGCCTCAGATCCCCGGCGACCAAGGCGCGCATGCCGACCGCCTCAGTACAAGGTCGCCCGCTGCCGTGCCGGCAGGTCGCTGTCGTAGGCCGCGCCGTCGATGCCGGCGTCGGTCATGAGCGCGCGGTAGTGCGGATGGGTGGTGATGGTGTGGTCGTCGCTCACGGCGCGATTACACCCCAGGCGCGTCGCCGAAACACGGGATGGCGCCGGTCGCAGGGCCGTCCTATGCTCCGGCAAGGACTGTCGCCATCGGACGCCACGTCATGTCGCCCCTGCACCAGCTCTTCGACCCCGGCTCCTCGACCTTCACCTACGTGCTGGTCGACCCGGTCGAACGCATGGCCGTCATCATCGACCCGGTGGCCGAGCAGCTGCAGCGCGACCTCGCGCTGCTGCGCGACGAGGGGCTGACGCTGCGCTACGTGCTCGAGACGCACAACCACGCCGACCACATCACCTCGGCCGGGTCCTTGACACGCTCGACCAGCGCGCTGGCGGCCGCGCCGATCGGCTGCGGCATCGTCGCCGCCGACCGGCAGCTCGTCGACGGCGACCGCCTGCAGTTCGGCGCCGAGGCGCTGACGGCGATGCACACGCCGGGCCACACCGCCGGCAGCATGAGCTACCTGTGGCGCGACTGCGTGTTCACCGGCGATTGCCTGCTCATCGACGGCTGCGGCCGCACCGATTTCCAGTCGGGCGACGCGGGCGCGCTCTACGACAGCATCACGCAGCGGCTGTTCGGCCTGCCCGACGAGACCCGGGTGTATCCGGCGCACGACTATCGCGGCCGCAGCATGAGCACGATCGGGCACGAGAAGGCGCACAACGAGCGCATCGCCGGTCGCAGCCGCGACGAGTTCATCGCGCTGATGGGCTCGTTGAACCTGCCGCGGCCGCGCATGATGGACGTGGCCGTGCCGGCGAACCGGCAGCTCGGGCTGGATGTGCAGGCGTCGTGACGCGTGGCGGGCGAACCGGCGAATTCACGCATCCGTAGCCCGGGTGCAACCCGGGAGCTGCGACCGGCGCGGGTGGACGAACCCGGGTTGCACCCGGGCTACGGGCGCCAGTCTTCGCGGGCCAGCCGGTACAGGCAATGCGTGCCCAGCGGATGCCCGGGCTCCATCCCGGGATGCTCGAACGCCTCGACCGCGAGGCGCATGCCCAGGCGCTGCATCACGGCGCGTGAGCGCTCGTTGCCCACGGCCGCGAAGGAGACGATCTCCGGCAGCGCCAGCCGCTCGAAGCCGATGCCCAGCGCGGCGCGCGCCGCTTCGGTGGCATAGCCGCGTCCCCAGTGCGCCGACGCGAGTCGCCAGCCGATTTCGATCGCCGGCGCGAACGGCATGCGCTCGGGCACCGGCGCCAGGCCGACGAAGCCGATGAACTCGCCGCCGGCCACCGTCTCGATCGCCCACAGCCCCCAGCCGCGCTCGGCCAGGCCGTTCTCCACCCGATCGACCAGCGCGTCGCTGGCGGCGCGGTCCAGCGTGCCGGGGAAGTGGCGCATGACTGCCGGGTCGGCGCACATGCGGGCGAAGGGGTCACGGTCGGACGCGCGCCAGTTCCGCCCGCGCAGCCGCTCGGTGACGAACGCCTGCTCCCCGCTCATTGCGGCGCATGTCCGTATTCGATCGAACGCACCACGCCGCCTTGCAGCCGCACGGTCGCGAGCAGGTTGCCCGGTCCGCGGTCGTACAGCCACTGGTCCACCCGCTGGCACGGCACCGCCAGCCCGATCAAGGGCGCCGGCACCGGCTGCAGCGAGCTGGCGATGTAGATCGGCGCGCAGTACGAGTCCTTGAGCAGCGGCTCGCCGCACTTGTAGAGCAGCGACAGCCGCGAGTCGCCGACCTCGGTGGTGTGGCCGTTGCAGCGCAGCGATTCGGCATGGGCGCAGGTGGCCAGCAGGGCGATGACACCGGCCAGGCCGGCGCGGCACAGGGCGTTCATGCGGATCTCCTTCGCAAGGCGATGGCGCCACGATTGTGCGCGGGCCCGCCTGCGAAGTCAGCACGTCCCCGGCTGACCGCTGCGCAACGCCTGCAGGCGCCGCCCGATCTCGTCGGCCAGGCGCGCCGCGGTGCGCCGGTGGGCCGCGGCCAGGGCCGGTACGCCGGGCTCGCCGACGGGCTCGACCAGCGTGCTGCGGCACACCAGCGCGGTGGTGCCGCGCTGCGCCGCCGACACCGACCAGGCGGCCTCCAGGCGCGCCTCGCGGCCCGACACCGACTCGAAGCGCTGCACGTCGACGCTCACCCGCCACACGGCGGGCGCCGGCAAAGCGACGCCGCGCACGTCGATGGTCGACCAGCGCGCGATCAGCCCGTCGACCAGGGCGGCGCGCAGCTCGTCGGCCAGCGGCGCGGCCCAGCGTTCCTGTTCGAGCAGCAGCAGGGAGTCGTCGGGCTGCCGCAGCACCCATTGGGCATGGTCGACCTGGGCCGGCACCTTCACCGGCGCGACGTCGACGTAGATCGGGTCGGCCACCGTGCGCGATGCCGGCCGCTCGGCCGGCAGCAGGCTGTGGAAGCGCTCCGGCTTGGGTGTGGAGCAGGCCGCGACCAGGCCCAGCAGCATGAGCATTCCCGTACGCAGTGATTTCATCTTGGCTTGTCTCCCGAGCCGACCGGCGGGTCCGCGCGCTTGCCGCGCAGGATCGCCTCCGGGTGGCGTTGCAGATAGTCGCCGAGCTGGCGCAGCGACTGCGCGGCGCGTTGCAGCTCGGTCATGGTTTCCTCGGCGTTGCGCTGCAGCGGCGCGGACGGGTCGAGCAGGTTGTGGTCGAGGCGGTTGAGCGACTCCTGCACCGCGCCCAGCGTGCGCTGCACGTCGGCCAGCGCCTTCTGCGCCTCGGGCGAGAGCTGGCGGATGGCGATGCGTGCCTGGCCCAGCGTCGACTGCAGGTCGCGCGCGATCTCGTCGAAGGGCACCTTGTTGATCTTGGCCACGATCTCCGCGATCTGCGGCTGCAGGTCGCTGAAGGTGCCGGGCACGGTGGGCACCGTGGGCACGCCGTTGCTGACCGACAGCGCGGCGGGCGGTGCCTTGGCGTTGAAGTCGAGCGCCACGTACTGCTGCCCCGTCAGCAGGTTGCCGGTGCGCAGCTGCGCGCGCAGCCCATTGGCGACCAGGGTCTTGAGGAAGCGCACGTCGGCCGCCGGATCGGCGGTCTTGCCTTGCAGCATGGCGTTGCGCACCTGGCCCAGGCGCAGCGGGTAGATGTCGGCCGTGACTTCCATGGGGTAGCGCCCCCGCTTCGCGTCGAACTGGAGCTGCATCGAGCGCACGTTGCCGAGCTCGATGCCGAGGAAGTCCACCGGCGCGCCCACCGCGAGGCCGCGCACCGAATGGTCGAACACGGCGCGGATGGTGAGCGCAGGTCCGTCGGGCGGGGCGAGCGCGCTCTTGCGGTCGTTGAAGAGGTAGAAGCGGGTGCCGGCCGCCGCGGGCACGCTGCCCTCGGTTCCGGGCAGGCGCTCGAAGGCGATGCCGCCGGCGATCACCGAGGTGAGCGTCTGGGCATTGAGCGTCAGCCCGGCGGCGGTGAGCTGCAGGTCCAGTCCGCTCGCGTTCCAGAAGCGCGCCTGCTGGTTCACCAGGGCCTCGTAGGGCGACTCGATGAAGATCTGCACCGTGAGCTCGTCGATGCGCGGATCGAGGATGTGCCCGACGACGCGGCCCACGCGCTCGCGGCGGTAGTACACCGGCGAGCCCACGTCGAGCGAGCCGAGGTCGAGGGCGCGCAGCACGAAGCTGCGTCCGGGCTCGCCGCGCAGCACGAACGGCGGCGACTCCAGCCCGACGAACTGCTTGCGCGACTTGTCCGAGCTGCCGGCATCGACCGCGATGTAGGCGCCCGACAGCAGCGTGTTGAGCCCGGTGATGCCGGCCATGCCGATGCGCGGCCGGACGACCCAGAAGTGGGTGTCGTCGACGGCGATGTTGGCGGCGCTGCTGTCCAGCCGCACGCCCACCAGCACGCGGCGGCGGTCCTCGCTGAGCGAGACCGACTCGACGCGGCCGATCACGACCTCCTTGTAGCGCACCTCGGTCTTGCCGGCCTCCAGGCCCTCGGCGGTGCGGAACTCGATGACCACGTGCGGTCCCGCCTTCATCAGCGAGTTGATCAGCAAGGACGCGCCGATGACCACCGCGACGATGGGCACGATCCAGACCAGCGACAGCCGCGCCGGGTTCTTCTTGCGCACCACCGGCTCGGCGATGGCCGGCGGCACGCTCGCGTCGTCGCCGGCGTCGGGGTCCTGCGGCCCGGTGGGTTCACTCATCGTCTTCGGGCTCCTGCCAGATCAGGCGCGGGTCGAAGCTGCGCGCGGCCATCATCGTGAGGACGACCACCGCGGCGAAGGCCAGCAGGCCGGGCTCCGGCTGCACGCTGGCCACGCGGCCGAACTGCACGATGCCGGCCAGCAGCACCACCACGTACACGTCGAGCATGGACCAGTGGCCCACCGTCTCGACAATGCGGAACAGGCGCGCCCGCTCCAGGCGGCGCCAGCGCGGCCGGTGCTGCGCCGTCCAGGCCAGCAGCGCCAGCGAGCAGATCTTGAGCAGCGGCACCGCGATGCTGGCGATGAACACGATGACGGCCAGTCCCCAGGCGTCGTCGTGCCACAGCTCGGCGATGCCGCCGGCGATGGTGTGGCTCTCGGCACGGAACAGGTTGGACGTGGTGATGATCGGCAGCGCATTGGCCGGCACGTACAGCAGCACCGACGCGCCCAGGTAGGCCCAGGTGCGCTGCAGGCTGTGCGGCTTGCACTCGTGCAGGGGGTGGCCGCAGCGCGGGCAGCGCATGCGCTCGCACTCAGTCACCGGCAGCGAGGAAACCTGCCCGCAGCACTCGCACCCCAGCAGCCTGGTGGTGCTCATGACCCCGTAGCCCGGGTGAAACCCGGGACGCTGTCTTCCGTCGCGGGCCAAAGATGCTTCAACCCCCCCGACTCCAGCGCTGCCAACAGCAGCGCCACCCCGCCGAACGCGAACATCCCCGGCCCCGGAAACGCCTGCGCCATGGCGGCGATGCGCACGATGGACACCGCCGCCGCCACCATCAGCACCTCGACCATGCTCCAGCGCGAGATCTCGTGCAGCAGGCGCAGGCTCCAGGCGACGAACTCGGGTGCCCGGCCGCGCGCCAGCGGCACCAGCACCACCAGGCGCAGCAGCAGCAGCAAGGCGGGCGCGATGATGGCGGTGAAGGCGGCGGTGAGCGCGACCAGGCGCTCGCCGAGCAGCCAGGTCGCATGGATGGCCGAGGGCAGGGTGGCGTCGCTGTGCAGGCCGCGCATGCGCAGCTCGGCCATGGGCGTGAGGTTGGCGATGAGCAGCAGCAGCAGCGCGGCGACGGTCAGCGCGAGCAGCGCCTGCACGCCCAGCTTGTGGCCGCGGGCCATCACCGCGCCGCAGCGGCTGCAGCGGGCGACCTCGCTGGAGGCGAGGTCTCGCCAGCGGTGCACGGCATCGCATTGCTCGCAGACGATCAGGCGCTGTTGCATGGGTCTGGAATGTGCCACGACAACCCGGGTTGCACCCGGGCTACTTGGGGACGCCCATCACCGCGTTGGGCAGCCAGGTGACGATGCCGGGGAAGGCCGTGATGATCGCGATGCACACGACCAGGCAGCCGAAGAACGGGATGGCCGAGCGGGCGATGGTGTTGCTGTCCTTGCCGGTCATGTTCTGCAGCACGAACAGGTTGAAGCCCACCGGCGGCGTGACCTCCGCGATCTCGACCAGCAGCACGATGAAGATGCCGAACCACACCAGGTCGAATCCGGCCTTCTGGATCATGGGCAGGACGACGGCGGAGGTCAGCACGATCATCGAGATGCCGTCGAGCGCCGTGCCGAGCACGAGGTACACCAGTACCAGCACGGTGATCAGCATGTACGGGCTCAGGTGCATGCCGTTGACCCATTCGGCCAGCTCGCGCGGGATGCCGGTGAAGGCCATGGTCTTGGTGAGGAAGGCCGCGCCGGAGAGGATGAACATGATCATGCAGGACGTGCGCGTCGTGCCCATCAGCCCTTCCCAGAAGTTGCGCCAGGTGAGCTGGCGGCTCCAGGCCGCCATCGCGAGCGAGCCCAGCACGCCGTAGGCCGCGCACTCGGTGGCGGTGGCCCAGCCGGCGATCAGCACCCAGACGATGAAGACGATGAGCAAGGCGCAGGGGATCAGGTTGCCCGAGGCGCGGATCTTGTTCACCAGGCTCATCGGGGCGTCGGCGGGCGGCGTCTTGGCCGGATTGCGCAGCGACCACCAGGCGATGTAGCCCGAGAACAGCGCCATCAGCAGGAAGCCCGGCAGGAAGCCGGCGAGGAAGACGCGGATGATGGACGCGTCGGCCGCCACCGCATAGACCACCATGGTGATCGACGGCGGGATGAGGATGCCCAGCGTGCCGGCGGTGGCCAGCGAGCCCAGCGCGATGCGCTCGTCGTAGCCGCGCTTGAGCAGCTCGGGCAGCGCCACCTTGGAGATGGTCGCGCAGGTGGCTGCCGACGAGCCCGACACCGAGCCGAAGATGCCGCAGCCCAGGATGGTGGTGTGCATCAGCCGGCCCGGCACGCGGTTGAGCCAGGGCGCCAGGCCTTCGAACATCTGCTCCGACAGCTTGGTGCGGAACAGGATCTCGCCCATCCAGATGAACAGCGGCAGGGCCGCGAGCTCCCACGAGGCGTTCGATTCCCAGAAGGCGGAGAACAGGTTCTTGCCGGGCTGGGTGACAGTGAAGAAGGCCTGTCCGACCCAGCCGACGATGGCCAGCGTCATGCCGATCCACACGCCCATGGCCAGCAGCACCAGCATGACCGCCAGGAGCAGGGCGCCGATCCAGAGGGTGTCCATCAGAGGTCCGCGGAGAAATCGCCGGCGGCGTGACGCTGCTCGACCGCCTCGACGTAGATCGGGATCGCGCCGCGCCACACCCGCACCAGCTCGTCGACCACGGCGACGAACAACAGCACCGCGCCGAGCGCGAAGCTGGCCTGGGGGATCCAGATCGGCATCGCGAGCTGGCCGGTGGCCACGTCGTGGAAGACCCAGCTCTCGTGCACGAAGCGCAGCACCGACCAGGCGAAGTACGCGACGGCGACGGCGCCGATCGCCAGGCAGGCCAGCTCCAGCTGTCGCCGGCGCGGCGGCGACAGCTTCTCCAGCAGCAGCGTGACGCGCACGAAGTCGCCGTGGCGCAGGGTGTACGCCATGGGCAGGAAGGCCGCGGCGGCGCAGCTCCAGGCGACGACATCGTTGACCGGGCCGGTGGCGACGCCGAATTCGCGCAGCACGCTCTGGCCGATCATCATCACCAGGATGGCCAGCACGAACAGGCCGGCCAGTGCGCCGGCGCCGTCGTAGGCGAGGTCGAGGGCGCGGCGCATCAGGGCTTCTTGTAGGCGTCGATCAGGGTCTGGCCCTCGGGGCCGGCCTTCTGCAGCCACTCGTGCAGCATGGTGTCGCCCACCTTCTTCATGTCGGTTGCGAGCTGCGGCGAGGGCGCGACGATGTTCATGCCGTTCTTCTTGAGCAGGTCCAGGTACTCGGTGTTCTTCTGCCTGGAAGTCGCCCAGCCTCGCGTCTCGGCCTCGGCGCCGGCCTTCTGCAGCGCCGCCTGGGTCGGCTTGTCCAGCGCGTCGAAGGCGGCCTTGTTGACGATGACCGCGTTCTTGGGCAGCCAGGCCTGGGTGTCGTAGAAGTATTTGATGTGCTCGTAGGTCTTGGTGTCGTAGCCGGTGGAGCCGGAGGACATGTAGCTCTCGATGACGCCGGTGGCCATGGCCTGGGCCAGCTCGGCCGCCTGCACGGTGACCGGCTGCGCACCCACCAGCTCGGCGATGCGCGCCGTGGCCGGGTTGTAGGCGCGCCACTTCACGCCCTTGAGGTCGGCCGCCGAGTTGATCGGCTTCTTCACGTAGATGCCCTGCGGCGGCCACGCCACCGTGTACAGCAGCAGCATGCCCTGCTCGGCCAGCTTGCGCTCCATCAGCGGACGCTGGGCCTTGTACAGCTTCATCGAGGCGTCGTAGCTGTCGGCCAGGAAGGGAATGCCGTCGACGCCGAAGACCGGCCACTCGTTGGAGAAGTTGGACAGCAGGATCTCGCCCATCTGGGCCTGGCCGCCCTGCACCGCGCGCTTGATCTCGGGCGCCTTGAACAGCGAGGCGTTGGCGTGGACGCTGATCTTCAGCTTGCCGCCGGTCGCCTTGTCGACGTCGGCGGCGAACTGAATCAGGTTCTCGGTGTGGAAGTTGGTGGCGGGATAGCCCGAGGGCAGGTCCCACCTGGTCTGTGCGAAGCACGCACTGCTCGAGGCGATGGACAGCGCCGCCAGGGTCAGCTTGAAACGCATGGACAATCTCCGTGTAGAGAAAGTCCCGAGAATACGGCGTGCCGCGCGCGCCATCGCTTGGGGCTTCTCCCGGAGTGCGAAGCATGAACCTGCGTTTCGTCGAGGCCTTCTACTGGGTCGTGTCCTTGAAGAGCGTCTCGCGTGCAGCGGAAAAGCTCTTCATCACCCAGTCGGCCATGTCCAGCCGGATCGCGGCGCTGGAAGAAGAGCTGGGCGTGCTGCTGCTGGACCGGCGCGACAAGCAGTTCCGCCTCACCGTGGCCGGCATGCGCTTCTTCAGCCACGCCCAGCGCCTGCTGGCGCTGCAGCGCGAGATCAAGGGCGAGATGGGCGCCGGCGGGGCGCAGCGCGCCGTCACGCTGCGCATCGGCGCGATCGAGTCGGTGCTGCACTCCTGGCTGATCGACTGGGTGCACCAGATGCGCCGCGGCAACCCCGACGTCGAGCTGGAGCTCACGGTGGAAACCACGCCGGTGCTGGTCGACCAGATCCACCGCGGCGCGCTCGACATCGCCTTCGCGGCCCTGCCGTCGGTGGGCGAGCGCCTGCGCAGCCGGCCGCTGCCGCCCATGGAGATGGTGTTCGTGGGCCATGGCCAGATCCACCGCAAACGGCGCTACACGCTCGACGACCTGGCCGGCTTCGACCTGCTCACCTTCCAGCGCGGCTCGCAGCCGCACGTGGGGCTCATGGACCTGTTCCGCGACGCCAACGTGGGCCTCAAGCGCGTCCACAACATCTCGTCGATCTCCGCCATGGTGCAGCTGGTGGAGGGCGGTTTCGGCATCGCGACGCTGCCCCTGGCCGCCGTGCGGCGCCTGTCCGAGCGGCTGCCGCTGAAGCCGCTGAAGTGCGAGGCGACGCTGCCGCCGCTGCCGGTGCATGCCAGCTACCGCGACGACCCGACTTCCATGGTCGCGCAGGGCGTGGTGGAGGCCGTGGTCGAGTACGTGGGCGGCAGCAAGGGTTTGTCCCGATCATCGAAAAAAGCGATGAAGTAATCGAAAAATTTCTCGTTTGCGGCACATCGGGACCGGCCAACACAATCCGCCCATCGTCACCGAACCGACACCTGACGGACGCCGCAACGTGAAGCCCTCAGCCCCTCTCGAGACCTCGCGCGCCGCCATTGCCGAGACCCGCGCGGCCATCCGCAGCGGCGCCTACAACGGCCACACCAGCGGCCTGGCGCGCGACCATGTGCAAGGCAACGTGGTCGTGCTGCCCAAGGCCCTGGCCGACGACTTCCTGCGCTACTGCCAGCGCAACCCGAAGCCTTGTCCGCTGCTCGCGGTGTCGGAGCCGGGGGACCCCATGCTGCCCAAGCTGGGCAGCGACCTCGACATCCGCACCGACGTGCCGCGCTACCGGGTGTGGCGCGAGGGCAAGCTGGTCGAGGAGGTCGACGACATCCGCGCCCACTGGCGCTCCGACCTCGTCACCTTCGTGATCGGGTGCAGCTTCTCGTTCGAGCAGGCGCTGCTGGATGCGGGCCTGTCCATGCGCCACATCGACCAGAACCGCAACGTCGCGATGTACCGCACCAACATCGCGACCGAGCCCGCCGGCCGCTTCCACGGACCGATGGTGGTGTCGATGCGGCCCCTGCGCGCCGCGGCGGCCATCCGCGCCATCCAGGTCACCTCGCGCTTCCCCGACGTGCATGGCGCGCCGGTGCACATCGGCGACCCGGCGCTCATCGGCATCAAGGACCTGGCCCTGCCCGACTACGGCGACCCGGTCGACGTGATGCGCGACGAGCTGCCGGTGTTCTGGGCCTGCGGCGTCACGCCGCAGGCCGCGATCACCCAGGCCAAGCCCGACTTCTGCATCACGCATGCGCCCGGCGCCATGCTGATCACCGATTTGCTGAACCACCAGCTCGCCAGCTTCTAAGCAAGGAGATATCCCATGCGCAAGACATTCGTCGTGGCACTCATCGGCGCGGCCTTCGCCGCTGCCGCCCAAGCCCAGCAGGAAGTGAAGATCGGCGTGATCTATCCGCTCACCGGGCCGGCCGCGTCGACCGGCGCCGAGCTGAAGAACGCGCTCGAGCTGGCCGCCGACATCGTCAACAACGGCGCCAGGATCCGCGACCTGCCGTTCGCCGCGGGAGGCGGCCTGTCCAACCTCAAGGGGGCGAAGATCAAGCTCGTCTTCGCCGACCACCAGGGCAACCCGCAGACCGGCGCCACCGAGGCCGAGCGCCTGATCTCGCAGGAGAAGGTGGTCGCGCTGGTGGGCAGCTACAACAGCAACGTGACCGCCACCGCCAGCCAGGTGGCCGAGCGCTACAAGATCCCCTTCCTCAACCCCGAGTCGTCGTCGGCCTCGCTCACGGCGCGCGGCTTCAAGTGGTTCTTCCGCACCACGCCGCACGACGACCTGTTCGTGCAGAACCAGTTCGACTTCCTGAAGGAGCTGCAGGAAAAGCGCGGCATCAAGATCGGCGCGATCGCCAGCTTCAACGAGAACACGCTGTGGGGCAACGAGACCACCAAGCTGCAGGCCAAGCTGGCGCCGGAGAAGGGCTACAACCTGGTCAAGCAGGTGACCTACCCGGCCAAGAGCACGCAGCTCACCTCGGAAGTGCAGACGCTCAAGGCGGCCAATCCGACCCTCGTGCTGCAGTCGTCCTACCTGGGCGACGCCATCCTGTCGATGAAGACCTACAAGGAGCTCGGCTTCGCGCCGGACATGATCCTGGCCAACAACGCCGGCTTCACCGACACCGAGTTCATCCGCACGCTGGGGCGCGACGCCGAGTACGTGATCACCCGCGAGGTGTGGGCGCTGGACCTGGCCAATCGCAATCCGCTGATCAAGGAAGTCAACGATCTCTATGCGAGCCGCTACAAGACCAACTTCACCGGCAATTCCTCGCGCACCTTCACCGGGCTGATGGTGATCGCCGACGCGATCAACCGCGCGAAGTCGACCGAGCCCGAGGCGATCCGCAAGGCGCTGACCGAGACCAACATCACCGCCGACCACATCATCATGCCGTGGAAGGGCGTGAAGTTCGACGAGAACGGCCAGAACGTGCTGGGCCGCGGCATCCTCGTGCAGATCGTGGACGGCAAGTACAACACCGTGTGGCCGTTCAACATGGCGGCGCGCGAGGTGGTGTGGCCGATGCCGAAGTGGAGCGAGCGCAAGCAGCCGTGATCACCGCGCAGGCCTCCCCGGTCCGTTCGGGCTGAGCTTGTCGAAGCCCCTGCACCACGGTTGCAGCGGCCCTTCGACAAGCTCAGGGCGAACGGAGGTGGGTGGCCCGCTCAAGGACACAAGCCATGACCTCAGACATCCTTCTGCAGACGCTCGCGTCGGGCATCCTCATCGGGCTGGTCTACGCCCTCGTCGCCGTCGGCCTCACCCTGATCTTCGGCGTGATGGAGATCGTCAACTTCTCCCACGGCGAGTTCCTCATGCTCGGCATGTACTCGGCCTTCTGGATGTTCGCGCTGTGGGCGCTCGACCCGATCTGGACCCTGCCGCTGTCGGCGATCGGCCTGTTCGTGGTGGGCGCGGCGATCTACCGGCTGGTGATCAAGCGCATCATCGCGGCCCCGCCGCTGGCGCAGGTGTTCACCACCTTCGGGCTGATGATCCTGCTGCGCGGCATCGCTCAGTTCCTGTGGAAGCCCGACTTCCGCATGATCGACAAGTCCAGCGTGTCGGGCCAGGTGTCGCTGCTCGGCGTGCAGCTCGGGTTGCCGCAGGTGGCGGCGGGCGTGGGCGCGGTGCTGACGACGCTGGCGGTGTATCTCTTCCTGACCCGCACCCGGGCCGGCGCCGCGCTCGAGGCCACCGCCGCCGACCGCGAGGCCGCGCAGCTGATGGGCATCGACTCGCAGCGCATGTTCACCCTGGCCTGGGGCCTGGGCGCGGCCTGCGCCGGCGTGGCGGGCGCCTTGCTGGCGACCTTCTTCCCGATCTTCCCGGAGGTCGGCGCGAACTTCGTGCTGATCGCCTTCGTGGTGGTCAACCTCGGCGGCTTCGGCAGCGTGGCCGGCGCCTTCTGGGCCGGCATCCTGGTCGGCGTCGTCGAGGTGATGGGTGGGCTGCTGCTGGGGCCGCAGTTCAAGACCGCGATCGTGCTGGCGCTGTTCCTGGCGGTGCTGGTGTGGCGGCCGCAAGGGCTGCTGGGCAAGGCATGAGATGGAACCCGTGATGGAAACGATCGCCCTGAATGCAGCGCGTCCGGCGTCGCCGGCTCGACTGAACCGCAGCTGGACGCTGGTCGGCCTGGCCGGCATCGCGCTCGTCGCATTGCCCCTGGCCATCGACAGCCCGGCGCACCTGAACCTGCTGATCCTCATCCTGATGTCGGCCCAGCTCGGCGTCGCCTGGAACATCCTCGGCGGCCTGGCCGGACAGGTCTCGCTGGGCCACGCCGCCTTCTTCGGCATCGGCGCCTACACCTCGACCATGCTGCTGCTGCAGTGGGGCGTGAACCCGTGGCTGGGCATGCTGGCCGGCGGCGTGATGGCGGTGCTCGCCAGCCTGGTGATCGGCTGGCCGTGCTTCCGCCTCAAGGGCCACTACTTCACCATGGCGACGATCGCGGTGGCCGAGATCATCCAGACCCTGTTCACCAACTGGGAGCCGGCGGGCGCGGCGGTGGGTCTCACGATTCCCATGGACAAGCAGGGCTGGGCCACGCTGGTCTTCGCCTCCAAGACGCCGTACTACTACCTCGCGCTGGGACTGCTCGCGATCAGCCTGGGCGTGAACCTGTGGATTGCGCGCAGCCACCTCGGCTACTACTTCCGCGCCATCAAGGACGAGCCCGATGCGGCGCGCAGCCTCGGCGTGAGCCTGACGAAATACAAGCTGATCGCGCTGGCGGTGTCGAGCTTCCTCGCGGCGCTGGGCGGCAGCCTCTATGCGCAGAAGGAGCTCTACATCGACCCGGGCTCGGTGCTGCACACCGGCCTGTCGATCAAGATGGCGCTGGTGTCGATCCTCGGGGGCGTGGGCACGCTGCTGGGGCCGGTGCTGGGCGCGGCCGCGCTGACGCTGATCGAGGAGGGTTCGCGCAGCCTGTTCGGCGGGACGGGGCGCGGCACCGATCTCATCGTCTACGCCGGCATCATCATCGTCATCGCGGTGTACAAGCCGGGCGGGCTGATCGGCTGGGCGCGCGACGTGCTGGCGCGTCGAAAGGGAGGCCGGTCATGAACCTGCTCGACGTCAAGCACGTCACCAAGCGCTTCGGCGGCCTGGTCGCCAACGACGATGTGTCGTTCAGCGTCGAGCGCGGCCAGATCGTCGGCCTGATCGGCCCGAACGGCGCCGGCAAGACCACGCTGTTCAACTGCATCGCCGGCTACAACGCGCCCACCGAAGGCGAAATCCGCCTCGACGGCCGCATGGTGCACGGCCTCGCGCCCGAGCAGTGCGCGCGCATCGGCATCGCCCGCACGTTCCAGGTCGCGCGCACCTTCACCAGCATGACGGCGTGCGAAAACGTGATGGTGGGCGCGCTGATGCTGCGCCGGAACACCGTGCTCGCGCGGTCGAAGGCGCTGGAGCTGCTGGAGTTCGTCGGCCTGGCGCGCCACGCCGAGCGGGCCGCCGGCAGCCTCACCGTGAGCGAGCAGCGTCGCCTCGCGGTGGCGCGCGCGCTGGCGCTGGAGCCCAAGCTGCTGCTGATGGACGAGGTGATGGCAGGCCTGAACCCGTCCGAGGTCCGCGACGCCGTCGACGTGGTCCTGAAGATCCGCGGCCAGGGCATCTCCTGCCTGATCGTCGAGCACGTGCTGGAGGGCATCATGCCCATCGCCGATCGCATCGTCGTGCTCGACTACGGCCGCAAGATCGCCGACGGCACGCCGGCCGAGGTGTCGCGCGACGAGCGCGTGATCGCGGCCTACCTGGGAGAGTGAGCATGGTGACATCGAGCATGCTCAGCGTGCGCGGCCTCAAGGTGAGCTACGGCGGCGTGCTGGCCGTGTCCAAGGTCGACCTCGAAGTGCCGGCGGGGCGCATCGTCGCGCTGGTGGGCGGCAACGGCAACGGCAAGTCGACCACGCTGCGCGCCATCGCGGGCCTGAACCGCGCCGACGCCGGCGAGATCCGCTTCGAGGACGCGCTGGTGCAGGGCCTGCCGGCCCACGAGCGCGTCGGCCTGGGCCTGTCGCTGGTGCCCGAGGGGCGGCGCCTGTTCCCGCGCCTGTCGGTGCAGCGCAACCTCGAGCTCGGCGCCTACACCCGCCACGACAAGGCGGAGGTGGCCCAGACGCTGGAGCAGGTCTACGGCTGGTTCCCCATCCTCAAGGAGCGGCGCCACCAGCTTGCCGGCACCATGAGCGGCGGCGAGCAGCAGATGCTGGCCATCGGCCGCGGCCTGATGGCACGCCCGCGCCTCTTGATGCTCGACGAGCCCTCCTGGGGCATCGCGCCCAAGTTCGTGACCAAGGTGCTGGACACCATCCAGCACATCAATGCACAGGGCGTGGCCATCCTCCTGGTCGAGCAGAACCTGCACAAGGCATTGGCCATCGCGCACCACGGCTACGTGATACAGACCGGCCAGATCGTGATGCAGGGCAGCGGCCGCGAGCTGCTGGACAGCGAGGACATCCGCAAGGCCTACCTGGGGTTGTGAAGGAAAGGAAGCGCCATGGACACGATGTCATTGGGACGAAGGCAATTCACGCTGATGGCCTGTGCCGCGCTGGCGGCGCCGCATGTGCGGGCGCGCACCGGCTGGCGACTCGCGACCGGCTACCGCGGCGAATCCTTCCACACCGTCAACATCGCGGCCATGGCGCGCGAGGTCGGCAGCGCGACCGGCGGCGAGCTGCGCATCGACGTCCATCCGAACAACGGGCTGGTCAAGCTGGCCGAGATGCGGGCGGCGGTGGAGTCGGGCCAGGTCGAGGCCGGCGAGACGATCATGAGCAGCCTGGTGCGCGAGATTCCGGTGGCCGGCGCCGACTCGGTGCCTTTCATCGTGAGCTCGTACGCCGACGCGCGCCGCATGTGGCGCTGCCAGCGGCCGTTGGTCGAGCGCCATTTCGTGCGCCGCGGGCTGCAGGTGCTGTACGCCGTGCCCTGGCCGCCGCAGGGGCTGTATTCCGCCAAGCCCATCGCCAGCGCGAGCGACCTCGTGGGCACCCGCATGCGCACCTACAACGCCACCACCGTGCGCATCGCCGAGCTGCTGGGCGCGCAGGCCGTCGACGTGCCCATGGTGGAGGTGGGCAAGGCGCTCGCCGAGGGCCGCATCGACAGCATGATCACCTCCGCCGTGACCGGCGTGGAGAACAAGGTCTGGAGCCATGTGAAGCACTACTACGACATCAACGCCTGGTTCCCGAAGAACCTGGTGTTCGCCAACGTTGCCGCGCTGCGCGCGCTGCCGGCGCGATCGCGCGAAGCGCTGCTCGACGCCAGCGCCGCTGCCGAGCAGCGCGGCTGGGCGGCCAGCGCCGCCGCGGCCACGCAGTCGGTCGACGAGCTGCGCCGCAGCGGCATGAAGGTCGACAAGGTGCCGCCGGACCTGGGCCAGGAGATCAAGCGCTTCGGCGAGCGCTTCTCGATCGAGTGGATCCGCCAGGTGGGCGCGGAGGCCAACGAGATCTTCGTTCCCTACTTCACCCAGGGGTAGACACCGACCCGGGTTTCCCATTCGGCCGCGGGGGCGGGCGTTACGATGCCTCCACGGCCACAAGCCATCGACAACCCCGAGACGCGAGCTCGCGGCGCCCGTCGTCCACAGGCGCGCGATGCCGCGCCATGTGAGAGAGAGCAATGCAAGAGACAGCACGCACCCCCGACCGCTGGCAGTTCTGGATCGACCGCGGCGGCACCTTCACCGACGTCGTCGGCAAGCGCCCGGACGGCACGCTGGTGACGCACAAGCTGCTGTCCGAGAACCCCGAGCAGTACCGCGACGCGGCCGTGGCGGGGATCCGCCACTTGCTGGGGCTGAAGCCGAACGAGCCCATCACGCCCGACCGCGTCGAGTGCGTGAAGATGGGCACGACGGTGGCCACCAACGCGCTGCTGGAGCGCAAGGGCGAGCCCACGCTGCTCGTCACCACGCGCGGCTTTCGCGACGCGCTGCGCATCGGCTACCAGGAGCGCCCGCGCATCTTCGACCGCCACATCGTCCTGCCCGAGCTGCTGTACGCGCGGGTGATCGAGGCGCAGGAGCGTGTCGGCGCCAAGGGCGAGGTGGTGCAGGCACTCGACACCACGCACCTGCGCGCCGAGCTGCAGTCGGCCTTCGACGCCGGCCTGCGCAGCGTGGCCATCGTGTTCATGCACGGCTGGCGCTACACCGCCCACGAGCTCGCGGCCAAGCGCATCGCGGCCGACATCGGCTTCGCGCAGATCAGCGTGTCGCACGAGGTCAGCCCGCTGATGAAGCTGGTCGGGCGCGGCGACACCACGGTGGTCGACGCCTACCTCTCGCCCATCCTGCGCCGCTACGTCGAGCAGGTCGCCGGCGAGATGCCCGGCGTGCGCCTGTTCTTCATGCAGTCGTCGGGCGGCCTCACCGATGCGCATGCCTTCCAGGGCAAGGACGCGATCCTGTCGGGACCGGCCGGCGGCATCGTCGGCATGGTGCGCACCGCGCAGCTCGCCGACTTCGACCGCGTGATCGGCTTCGACATGGGCGGCACCTCCACCGACGTCAGCCACTTCGCCGGCGAGTTCGAGCGCGCCTTCGAGACCCAGGTGGCCGGCGTGCGCATGCGCGCGCCCATGATGAGCATCCACACGGTGGCCGCGGGCGGCGGCTCCATCCTCGGCTTCGACGGCGCGCGCTTTCGCGCCGGCCCCGAGAGCGCGGGTGCCAATCCCGGGCCCGCGTGCTACCGCCGGGGCGGGCCGCTGGCCGTCACCGACGCCAACGTGATGGTCGGCAAGATCCAGCCCGCCTACTTCCCCAAGGTGTTCGGGCCCAACGCCGACGAGTCGCTGGACCGCGAGGTGGTGGTGCGCAAGTTCGACGCCATGGCCGCCGAGATCGAGCGCGCCACCGGCAGCAGCCGCACGCCCGAGGCGGTCGCCGAGGGCTTCATCGACATCGCGGTCGGCTCCATGGCCAACGCGATCAAGAAGATCTCGGTGGCCCGCGGCTACGACGTCACGCGCTACACCCTGCAGTGCTTCGGGGGCGCGGGGGGCCAGCATGCCTGTCGCGTGGCCGATGCGCTGGGCATGAACCGCGTCTTCGCCCACCCGCTGGCCGGCGTGCTGTCGGCCTACGGCATGGGCCTGGCCGACCAGAGCGTGATGCGCGAGGCGGCGATCGAGCTGCCGCTGTCGGCCGCAAGCGCAGCCGTCACCGAGCGCCTGGACGCGCTGGCCGCCGATGCGCAGGCCGAGCTGCAGCGCCAGGGCGTGGCGGGCGGCCAGGTCGAGCTGCTGCGCCGCGTGCACGTGCGCTACGAAGGCACCGATTCGTCCCTGGTCGTGCCCTTCGGCAGCGCCGCGCAGATCCAGGAAGCCTTCGAGGCCGCCTACCGCCAGCGCTTCGCCTTCCTCATGAACGAGCGCGAGCTGGTCGTCGAGGCGGTGTCGGTGGAGGCGGTGGGCGCCGGCGACGCGCCCGCCGAGCCGCGCCAACCGCTGGGCGCGGAACAACGCGCGCCGGTGGCCGAGACCGTCAAGCTGTTCAGTGGCGGCCGCTGGCACGACGCCGCGCTCATCGTGCGCGAGCAGACGCGCCCCGGCCAGTTCATCGACGGCCCGGCCATCATCGCGGAGAAAAACGCCACCACCGTGGTCGAGCCGGGCTGGCGCGCCCGCGTCACCGACCTGGACCACCTGGTGCTCGAGCGTGTGCAGCCGCGCGAGGCGCGCCAGGCCATCGGCACCACGGTCGACCCGGTGATGCTGGAGGTCTTCAACAACCTGTTCATGAACATCGCCGAGCAGATGGGCCTGCAGCTGCAGAACACCGCCTACTCGGTGAACATCAAGGAGCGGCTGGACTTCTCCTGCGCGCTGTTCGACGCCGAGGGCAACCTCATCGCCAACGCGCCGCACATGCCGGTGCACCTGGGCTCGATGAGCGAGTCGATCAAGACGGTGATCACCGGCAACGCGGGGCGCATCCAGGCGGGCGACGTGTTCGTGCTCAACGACCCGTATCACGGCGGCACCCACCTGCCCGACGTGACCGTGGTGACGCCCGTGTTCGACGAGAAGGGCCAGTCGGTGCTGTTCTACGTGGGGTCCCGTGGCCACCATGCGGACATCGGCGGGATCACGCCCGGGTCGATGCCGCCGTTCTCCACCCGCATCGAGGAGGAGGGCGTGCAGATCGACAACCTGCGCCTGGTCGAGCGCGGGCGCCTGCTCGAGCGCGAGATGCTGGACCTGCTGCGCAGCGGCCCGCATCCGTCGCGCAACCCCGAGCAGAACCTGGCCGACCTGAAGGCGCAGATCGCGGCCAACGAGAAGGGCGTGCAGGAGCTGCGCAAGATGGTGGCGCAGTTCGGGCTGGACGTCGTCCAGGCCTACATGCGGCATGTGCAGGACAACGCCGAGGAGTCGGTGCGGCGGGTCATCACGAAGCTGAAGGACGGCGAGTTCACGCTGCCGCTGGACAACGGTGCGTGCATCCGGGTGAAGATCGCCGTCGATGCCAAGGACCGCAGCGCGGTGATCGACTTCACCGGCACGTCGCAGCAGCTCGCCAACAACTTCAACGCGCCCAAGGCGGTGTGCATGGCGGCGGTGCTGTACGTGTTCCGCACCCTGGTCGACGACGACATCCCGCTCAACGCGGGTTGCCTGAAGCCGCTCAAGGTCATCGTGCCCGAGGGCTCCATGCTCAACCCGCGGCCGCCGGCGTCGGTGGTGGCGGGCAATGTGGAGACCTCCACCTGCATCACGAACGCGCTGTACGGCGCCCTGGGCGTGATGGCCTCGGGTCAGTGCACGATGAACAACTTCACCTTCGGCAACGAGCGCTACCAGTACTACGAGACCGTCTCCGGCGGCTCGGGCGCGGGGCCCGGCTTCGACGGGACGAGCGTCGTGCAGACCCACATGACGAACTCGCGCCTGACCGATCCGGAGGTGCTGGAGTTCCGCTTCCCGGTGCGGCTGGAGAGCTACGAGGTCCGCAAGGGCTCCGGGGGCGCAGGCCGGCACCGGGGCGGCGATGGCGGCATCCGCCGCGTGCGCTTCCTCGAGCGGATGACGGCGTCCATCCTGTCGAACGGGCGGCACAGCGGGGCTTTCGGTGCCGCCGGGGGGTCGGCGGGGCAGCCGGGGATCAACCGGGTCGAGCGCGTCGATGGCCGGCAGGAGGCCCTCGACCACATCGGCTCGACGGAGATGCAGCCGGGCGATGTCTTCGTGATCGAAACGCCCGGTGGAGGGGGCTACGGCGCCCCGTAGCCCGGGTGCAACCCGGGAACCCTTCAAACCAACATTGGTATCAAAAAGGTAATAACTGGTACTTCAGTGGTTATACCAGTACCGGAATTGGTATTGTTCTTGCGATAGTCGCCCCACCAGGCGAACACCGTCCGTCATGCGGTGCATGCAGTACGTCTGGACTCTTGCCCGGCGCGTTCCCCCGCGCCGGCCCAGCGACTTCCCCGCAACGGAGCAGGACAATGTCAAACAGATCGATCGCACGCAGCCCGAGGATGCGCGTGCTCTGCGCCCTCTCGGCCGCGTTCGCGGCCACCGCCATCTACGCCGCCTATCCGGCCTGGCAACCGGACACCTTCTACCGCGCCGGCACCCTGGTGTCGTACCAGGGCCGCGACTACCAGGCCCTGGTCGACCAGACCGACTACACAGGGACCGGCTGGAATCCGACCAATACCAGTCTGTGGAAGGACATGGGCGCCAGCAGCGGCACGCCGCCGCCGCCCGCACCGGCTCCGGCGCCTGCACCCGCACCCGCGCCTGCGCCCGCCCCGGCACCCGCCCCGGCACCCGCGCCCGGCTGCGAGCCCGCGTGGAACGCCACCACGGCCTACACCGGCGGCCAACTGGCCAGCGTGAGCAGCCAGAACTACAAGGCGAACTGGTGGACGCAGGGCCAGAACCCGGCGACCAACAACGGTCCGACCGGCAGCGGACAGCCGTGGACCAAGACCACGACTTGCGCGCCCGCGCCCGCCCCCGCACCGGCGCCCGCACCGGCGCCAGCGCCCGCACCGGCGCCCGCGCCCGCACCGGCGCCCGCCCCTGCGCCGGCACCCGCTCCTGCCCCCGCGCCCGGTCTCCCGCCTGAAGCGCTGAGCGCCAAGCAGACCGGCCGCGTCTACGTCGGCTACTACCCGACTTGGAGCGACAACTGGTTCGACGCCACCGGCAAGAGCCAGACCGAGGTCTACCGCGCGAGCAAGTTCGCCCGCATACCGGCCAACTACACCCACGTGATGGTGGCCTTCGGCGATCCCAACTTCTCGTGGAACGGCATCGCGGCCAACAACTGGTCAGGCACGGGCGTCAACTTCAACTCGACGCCGCGTGACATCAAGGCGGCCATCGACGTCCTCCACGCCCGAAACATCAAGGTGATCCTCGCGGTGGGCGGCGCGAACTACAACAATTGGGAAGGCCTGGCCGCGGAAGGAGCAGCAGGCAGCGGCGCTCGCACCACCGCACTGGCCAACTTCATGCGCGACATGGGGATCGACGGGCTCGACGTCGACTACGAGGTCGAGGACGTCGACCGCTACGCCAACGCGGCCAAGGCCATGAAGAACGCTGTCAACGCGGCCGGCGGCGGGCGGCTGCTGACCACCGCGGCCTGGTCGACCGGTGCCGACTGCACCGCGCAGACGGCGGCCGAAGCGGCCTGCGCCGGCAAGGTCTCGTACTGGGGCGGCAGTGCCGGCCGCGAGCGCCTGCTGGCATCGCGCTATCCGGCCGTGGCATCGTCGTTCAACATGGTCAACGTCATGACCTACGACGCGCGCTACGAGCACTACGACGGGGTGACTGCATGGCAGCAGTACCGCGAGCTGTTCCCCGCCGGCACCATCGTGTCGATCGGCCTGGAGACGCCGCCCGAAGGCTGGGCCGGCGGCCTGCTGGTGATCAACGACGCCGACGCGCAATGCGAGGGCTCGCGCAACCTGCAGACGCAATACGGCGCGACCATCAACGCGCCGTACTCGGTCGCCCGCTACACCGGCGCGGTCACCGGCAGCACCAGCGCCAGGCGCAACCCGCGCGACGGCGCCATGCTGTGGTCCATCCTGAAGGCGGCCACCGGCAACTGCGGCTCCGCGGCCGTGGCCTCGCCGGGCAGCATCGGCAAGAAGATCGCGCCGAGCTTCGGCCTGACCGACGACCCCGTGCTGCAGCAGGCCGAGTGGAAATAGTCGACTCCTAGGCGGCGGGGACTCCTCGCCGATTTCAAAACGCCGAGGCTCGAGCCCTCGGCGTTTTTTTTCGCGTCCCGGGTTGCACCCGGGCTACGTAGCCCG
>DASUZE010000079.1:0-36207 GCA_036377015.1 Piscinibacter sp.
CATCCGTCCCACGGCAGGCGGCTCAAGCGGTCGAGCCAGGCTGGTCGCGGACGGTCACCGAGTAGGGGGGACGTCCAAGTCGGAACTCCGAGGAGTGGCGAAGCTCCAAATTATGGCATCCGAAACATGCGAATACCTGTGGAAATCAGAGGGCACGTCACACGCTTGTCACCCCGGCGGAAGACGTGCACACTGGGTTCAGCGACCCCCGCGTCGACCCCGTTTCCCGTCTCCCCTCCTCCGCCTCCCCCCGCTTTCCCACCCCACCGCGAAAGGAGTACCCATGAATCTGACGATCAGCGGCCATCACCTTGAAGTCACTCCGGCCTTGCGTGAGTACGTGCTCACAAAGCTGGATCGAGTGACCCGGCATTTCGATCAGGTGGTGGATATCAACGTGCTGTTGTCAGTCGAGAAGCTCAAGGAAAAGGAACGCCGCCAGAAGGCCGAAGTGACACTGCACGTGAAGGGCAAGGACATCTTCGTGGAGAACGCCCACGAGGACCTGTACGCTGCCATCGACCAGCTCATGGACAAGCTCGATCGGCAGGTCTGCCGGCACAAGGACCGGCTCAATGACCACCATCATGTGGCGGCAAAACGCATCGACGGCGCCGCGACGTGAGCGCATCGCGGTCCTCAGCAAACGAGCGGCCTGCGGGCCGCTTTTTGCTGCAGATCGCACAACCCCATGAGCGCGGGGGCAGCGCACGTTGCTGCGTCGCAGCACCCCGGGCACAATCTTGTCATCGTCGCAACGCGATCAGGCGTTGTCGCAACACGCAATCCCTATAGTCTGCTGACCTGGCTCCACTTGAGCTTCCGGCCTCCGCCCATGAGGCAAGAAGTCGGTGCTCGGACCCTCGATGAACCGTCTCGCCGCCATCCTGCCCGCCAGCAATGTTCTGGTCGATGTGGACGCCACCAGCAAGAAGCGCGCGTTCGAGCATGCGGGCCTGCTGTTCGAGAACCAGCACGCGATTGCCCGGGCCACCGTCACCGACAACCTCTTCGCCCGCGAACGACTGGGCTCCACCGGCCTGGGCCATGGCGTGGCCATCCCGCACGGCCGCATCAAGGGCCTGAAGAATCCGCTCGCAGCCGTGCTGCGCGTGCAGCAGCCCATCCCCTTCGATGCTCCCGACGACGAGCCGGTGGCCTTGCTGATCTTCTTGCTCGTGCCCGAGGCGGCGACCCAGCGGCACCTGGAAATCCTGTCCGAGATCGCCGAAATGCTCAGCGACCGCGAACTGCGCGAGCGCCTCAAGTCCGAGGACACGGCCGCCAAGGTCCACGAGCTCATCTCGAATTGGGAACCCCTGAAGTCCGTCGCCTGATTTCCGGGTGGTGTAGCCTTTTGCCCATGGCGCAGAAGGCCCGCCCGTGAAACCGACCGTCATCAGCGCGGAAGCGCTTTTCGAAGAACACCGACCGGCCCTGCGCTGGGAGTGGATCGCCGGGCACGCCCACCCGGAGCGCCGGTTCGACGAAGCCGCGGTGCGCAACGCCCAGTCGGCCGCCGACCTGGTCGGCTACCTGAACTACATCCATCCGTACCGCGTCCAGATCGTCGGGCGCCGCGAGGTGGCCTACCTGAGCCAGTCGACCCCCGACGTGATCGAGCGTCGCATCTCGCGCATCGTGACGCTGGAGCCGCCGGTGCTGATCGTGGCCGATGCGCAAACCCCGCCCGACAAGCTGGTGGCGATGTGCGACCGCGCCGACATCCCGCTGTTCGTCACCGAGGAATCGGCCGGCCACGTCATCGACGTGGTCCGTGGCTACCTCAGCCAGCTCTTCGCCGAACGCACCACCCGCCACGGCGTGTTCATGGACATCCTCGGCCTGGGCGTGCTGCTCACCGGCGAGTCGGGCCTGGGCAAGAGCGAGCTGGGGCTGGAACTGATCTCGCGCGGACACGGCCTGGTGGCCGACGACGCCGTCGACCTGTACCGCGTCTCGCAGACCTCGCTGGAAGGCCGCTGCCCCGAGCTGCTGTTGAATCTTCTCGAAGTCCGCGGCATCGGCCTGCTCGACATCAAGGCCATCTTCGGCGAGACGGCGGTGCGACGGAAGATGCGGCTCAAGCTCATCGTCCATCTGGTGCGCAAGGAGACGCTGGAGCGCGAGTTCGAGCGCCTGCCCTACGAGCCGCTGTACGAGGAAATCCTCGACGTGCCGGTGCGCAAGGCGGTGATCGCGGTGGATGCGGGCCGCAACCTGGCCGTGCTGGTGGAGGCGGCGGTGCGCAACACCATCCTGCAGCTGCGCGGCATCGACACTTATCGCGAGTTCATCGAGCGCCACCAAAAGGCGATGGGCAAGCCCGAGTAGCTGTAGGCCCCCCAGTCGCTGCGCTCCTGCCCCCGAGGGGCGCGCTCCGGCTTGAGGCGGCTCGGCGCCGGAGCGGTGTTGGCTTACTTGTGCGTCGGCCGGTACTGGCAGTGCTTCTTCGTGCAGACCGCGTACAGCGACAGCGAGTGCTCCTGCAGCTCGAACCCGCGGGCTTGCGCAATGGACTTCTGGCGCTTCTCGATCTCGGCGTCGAAGAACTCCTCGACGCGCCCGCAGTCCATGCACACCAGGTGGTCGTGGTGCTTGCCCTCGTTGAGCTCGAACACCGACTTGCCGGTCTCGAAGTGATTGCGCGACAGGATGCCGGCCTGCTCGAACTGCATGAGCACCCGGTACACCGTCGCCAAGCCGACGTCGGAGCCTTCGGCGAGCAGCACCTTGAACACGTCTTCGGCGGTGAGATGGCGCTGGCTGGACCTCTGGAAGACTTCGAGGATCTTGATGCGCGGCAGCGTCGCCTTGAGGCCGCTGCTCTTGAGTTCTTCCGCGTTCGTCATGGTGGCTCCCAACCGGCGGGCCGGATGGACCCAGCCGCTAGAATCGTTCCATCATATCGAGGTTGACGCCCCTGCCGGCGTTCCCGTTCCGCCATCATGCGTTCGCTCATTCCCCTGCTTTTCGTGCTCGCCGGCTGCCAATCGCTCCAGTCCTCCGACAACTTCCTGGGGGTGGTCACGCCCTACCGGATCGAGATCGTCCAGGGCAATGTCGTCACCAAGGAGCAGGCCGAGCTGATCAAGCCCGGCATGAGCCGTGCGCAGGTGCGCGACATCCTCGGCTCGCCGCTGCTGACCGACACCTTCCACGCCGATCGCTGGGACTACGTCTTCACCATCCGCCGCCAGGGCGCCGAGCCGCAGCGCCGCAGCGTCGTCGCTCTGTTCGACGGCGAGACGCTCAAGAGCATCGACACCGGCGGCGAACTGCCGGCCGAGCGCGAGTTCGTCGCCTCGATCGACACTTTCAAGACCAAGCGCAATGCGCCCCCGCTCGCGCTCAGCGAGGAGCAGGTCAAGGCGCTGCCGGTGCCGGCCAAGCCGCCCGCGCCGGAAGCCGCGGCGTCGGCCGTGGTCCCCACGCGCACCTATCCGCCCCTCGAGCCGCGCTGAATGAGCCCGCTGCGCATCGCTGTCGCCGGCGCCTCGGGGCGCATGGGCCACATGCTGATCGAGGCCGTCTGCGCGGCCGACGACATGGTGCTCGCGGGCGCGCTCGACATGGCCGGCAGCGCGGCGATGGGCCACGATGCCGCTGCCTTCCTCGGCCAGACGAGCGGCGTGACCATCGGCGCCGACGTCAAGGCGGGCCTGGCCGGCGCGCAGGTGCTGATCGACTTCACCCGCCCCGAGGGCACGCTCGCGCACCTGGCGGCCTGCCGCGAGCTGGGCGTGAAGGCGGTGATCGGCACCACCGGCTTCACCGAGGCGCAGAAGGCGCAGATCGCCGACCACGCCAAGCACATCGCGATCATGATGGCGCCCAACATGAGCGTGGGCGTCAACGTGGTGCTCAAGCTGCTCGACATGGCCGCGCGCGCCTTGCCGCAGGGCTACGACATCGAGGTCATCGAGGCGCATCACCGGCACAAGGTCGACGCACCCAGCGGCACGGCGCTGGCCATGGGCGAGGTGGTAGCCCGGGCGCTGGGCCGCGACCTGAAGGACTGCGCGGTCTACAGCCGCCAAGGCGTGACCGGCGAGCGCGATCCCTCGACGATCGGCTTCGCGGCCATCCGCGGCGGCGACATCGTCGGCGACCACACGGTGCTGTTCGCCGGCACCGGCGAGCGCATCGAGATCATCCACAAGAGCTCGAGTCGCAGCACCTACGCGCAGGGCAGCCTGCGCGCGGCGCGCTTCCTGGCCGGCCAGGCGCGCGGCCTGTTCGGCATGAACGAGGTGCTCGGCATCGCCTAAACGCATCACGAAGAAGAAAGGCCACCGATGAGCGGCTTCCAGCATTTCTGGCAACAAGGCGACGCGATCACCCGCAGCGTGGCGGCGTTGCTGCTGCTGATGTCGATCAGCGCCTGGGTGGTGATCTTCTGGAAGGGCTGGCTGCTGCGCCGGGTGCGCGCCGACATCGAGCGAGCGGTGCCGGCGTTCTGGTCCGCCCCCGACGTGGCCATCGGCCGCGAGCAGCTCCAGGCCTTCGATCGCGAGCGCGTGCTGGCGCCGCTGCTCGCCGCCGCGACGCTGAGTCCGGTCGCCAACACGCTGGAGGCGCGCGGCCACATCGACTCGCAGCTCACGCGCCGCCTGCGCGACGCGCTGCATGCGGTGCTGCACCAGCTGCAGTACGGCCAGGTCCTGCTCGCCTCCATCGGCAGCACCGCGCCCTTCATCGGCCTGTTCGGCACCGTCTGGGGCATCTACCACGCGCTGGTCAGCATCTCGGCGGGTGGCTCCATCACGATCGAGCGGGTGTCGGGTCCGGTCGGCGAGGCGCTGGTGATGACGGCCGCGGGCCTGGCGGTGGCGATCCCGGCCGTGCTGGCCTACAACATCTTCGGCAAGCAGGTCGGCGCCTGCGAGGCCGAGCTCGAGGGCTTCGCCCACGACCTGCGCGAGATGATCACCGACGCCAGCGGCGCCGAAGCCGAGCGGGCCTGACGCCATGGCCTTCGGACGCCTGGAGCGCAGCACCGGCCCGTCGCCGATGAGCGACATCAACATGACGCCGCTGATCGACGTCATGCTGGTGCTGCTGGTCATCTTCATGATCACCGCCCCGCTGATGACGTCCAGTCTCAAGCTCGACCTGCCCAAGACCGACGCCGCCCAGCCCACCGACACGCCGCAATTCGTCTCGGTGGCGATCGATCCGCAGGGCAGGCTCTACTTCGGCGAAGAGGTGCTCGACGCCACCGTCCTGGCCGCGCGCATCGCCGAGGCAGCGAAGAAGAACCCGCAGACCGAGGTCCAGCTGCGTGCCGACAAGACCGTGCCCTATGGCCGGGTCGCCGAGCTCATCGGCCTGGTGCAGAAGGCGGGTCTCAACCGCATCGGCTTCGTGGCCGAGCCGGCAGGCACGACGAAGCCGTAACGGCAGCCTGGGCCGCGGGGGCGGCTTCCTATAATCGACCGACTGCTTCGAGGCCCGATGCGCGGCCGCTCCTGTCCATGAACCCAGAATTCAAACCCGACGAGATCGAGCGCACCGCGCAGGCCGCCTGGACCGCGCGCGACGCCCACCGCGTGACCGAGGACCCGTCGCGTCCCAAGTTCTACGCCTGCTCGATGCTGCCCTATCCCAGCGGCAAGCTGCACATGGGCCATGTGCGCAACTACACCATCGGCGACATGATGGGCCGCTACCTGCGCATGAAGGGCTTCAACGTCCTGATGCCCATGGGCTGGGATGCCTTCGGCCTGCCGGCCGAGAACGCCGCCATCGAGAAGGGCATCGCGCCGGCGCGCTGGACGCGCGACAACATCGCCGACATGAAGTCGCAGATGCAGCCCCTGGGCCTGGCCTTCGACTGGACCCGCGAGCTGGCCACCTGCGACCCGGCCTACTACAAGTGGAACCAGTGGTTCTTCCTGAAGATGCTGGAGAAGGGCCTGGCCTACAAGAAGACCCAGGTCGTCAACTGGGACCCGGTCGACCAGACCGTGCTCGCCAACGAGCAGGTCGTCGATGGCAAGGGCTGGCGCAGCGGCGCGCCGGTCGAGCGGCGCGAGATCCCCGGCTACTACCTCGCGATCACCCACTACGCCGACGAGCTGCTGGCCAACGTCGCCGACCCGACGAGCCCCGAGTACCTGAGCGGCTGGCCCGAGCGCGTGCGCCTGATGCAGGAGCACTGGATCGGCAAGAGCGAGGGAGTGCGCTTCGCGTTCGCCCACGACATCCGCGACGACACCGGGAATCTCATCGGAGATGGCCGCATGTGGGTCTTCACGACCCGCGCCGACACCATCATGGGCGTCACCTTCTGCGCGGTCGCGGCGGAGCATCCGCTGGCCACCCACGCGGCGCGCCACAACCCGCAGCTGGCCGCCTTCGTCGAGCAATGCAAGAGGGGCGGGACCACCGAGGCCGAGCTCGCGCTGAAGGAAAAGGAAGGCATGCCCACGGGGCTGCACGTGGTGCACCCGCTGACCGACGAGAAGGTCGAGCTGTGGGTCGGCAACTACGTGCTGATGGGCTACGGCGACGGCGCCGTGATGGGCGTGCCGGCGCACGACGAGCGCGACTTCGCCTTCGCCAAGAAGTACGGCATCGACATCCTGCAGGTCATCGCGGTCGACGGCGAGGATGAATTCAGCTACGACCACTGGCAGGACTGGTACGCCGACAAGCAGCGCGGCATCACCATCAACTCCGACAACTTCAGCGGCATGCCCTACCAGGTGGCCGTCGATGCGGTGGCCAAGGCGCTGGCGCACAAGGGGCTGGGCGAGAAGAAGACGACCTGGCGCCTGCGCGACTGGGGCATCAGCCGCCAGCGCTACTGGGGCACCCCCATCCCGATCATCCATTGCAGCGCCTGCGGCGACGTGCCCGTGCCCGAGAAGGACCTGCCGGTGCTGCTGCCCGAAGACCTGATTCCCGACGGCACCGGCAACCCGCTGAACAAGAGCCACCAGTTCCTCGACGTGGCCTGCCCGCGCTGCGGTAGGCCGGCGCGGCGCGAGACCGACACGATGGACACCTTCGTCGACTCGGCCTGGTACTACATGCGCTACTGCTGCCCCGACGCGCAGCGGATGGTCGACGCCCGCAACGACTACTGGATGCCGATGGACCAGTACATCGGCGGCATCGAGCACGCCGTGCTGCACCTGCTGTACGCGCGCTTCTGGACCAAGGCCATGCGCGACATCGGCCTGGTGAAGTTCGACGAGCCGTTCACGCGCCTGTTCACCCAGGGCATGCTGCTCAACGAGTCGTTCTACCGCGAGACCGGGCCGAACAAGCTGCGCTGGTTCTATCCCAGCGAAGTCGAGGTGCAGTACGACGATCGCGGCCACCCGGTGGGCGCCACCGCGCGTGAAGACGGCCAGCCGGTGATGCTGGGCGGCATCGAGAAGATGTCGAAGTCGAAGAACAACGTGGTCGAGCCGCGCGAGATCATTGCCCGGTTCGGTGCCGACACCGCGCGTCTGTTCACCATGTTCGCCGGCCCGCCCGACCAGAGCGCGGCGTGGTCCGACACGGGTGCCGAAGGCACGTACCGCTACCTGCGGCGGCTGTGGACCTTCGGCGTCAAGCACGCCGAGCGCATCCGCGCTGCGGGCGAGCGCATCGAAGGCGCCGGCACCGCGGCCAAGGACTTGCGCCGCGAGGTCCACACCCTGCTGCGCCAGGTCAGCCACGACTACGACCGGCTGCAGTACAACACCGTCGTCTCCGGGGCGATGAAGCTGCTGAACGCCCTCGAGGGCGCACGCCTGGACGACGGCCCGGCCGATGCGGCGGTGCTGCGCGAAGGCGTGAGCGTGCTGCTGCGCGCGCTGTACCCGGCGGCGCCGCACATCGCGCATGTCCTGTGGAACGAGCTCGGGTTCGGCGCTGCCTTCGGCGAGCTGACCGACACGCCGTGGCCGAAGGTGGACCCGGCGGCGCTGGTGCAAGACGAGATCGAGTACGTGCTGCAGATCAACGGCAAGCTGCGCGGCTCGGTCAAGGTGCCGGCGGCGGCCGACAAGGCATCGGTCGAGGCGGCCGCGCTGGCCAGCCCCGAGTTCGCGAAGTTCGCCGAAGGCAAGCCGGTCAAGAAGATCGTCATTCCGCCCGGGCGGCCCCTGATCAACGTCGTGGTCTGATGCCAAGCCGCTCCCGCCGCCTCCTGCTCGCCGGCATCGCGGCGACGCTGGCGGGCTGCGGATTCGAGCTGCGGCGCGCGCCGCAGCTGCGCTTTCGCACCATCGCCCTGGCGGGCTTCGCCGCCCACTCGCCGCTGGCCGAGGAGCTGCGCATGAACATCAATGCCAGCCAGACCACGATGGTGATCGATGCCCTGCCCCAGGCCCAGGTCGTGCTGGAAGCCCTCACCGACGCGCGCGAGCGCAGCGTGGTGGCGAGCACCGCCGCCGGCCAGGTGCGCGAGCTGCAGCTGCGCACGCGCCTGAACTTCCGCCTGCGTGCGGCCAACGGCCGCGAGCTCATTCCCGCCACCGAGATCGTGCAAAGCCGCGACATGAGCTACAGCGAGAGCCTCGCGATGGCCAAGGAGCAGGAAGAGGCGCTGCTGTACCGCACCATGCAGAGCGACATCGTGGCGCAAGTCATGCGCCGCCTCGCTGCGGTGCAGGCCGTCTGACATGCAAATCCGCCTGGACCAGTTGGCCGCCCAGCTCCAGAAGGGCCTGCGCCCGCTGTACACCCTGTGGGGCGACGAGCCGCTGCTGGCGCAGGAAGCGGCCGACGCGATCCGCGCCGCCTCGCGCGCCGCCGGCCACACCGAGCGCCAGGTGCACACGGTGAGCGGCGCGAACTTCAACTGGAGCGGGCTGATCGGGGCCGCGCAGGCGATGAGCCTGTTCGCCGATCGCCAGCTCATCGAGATCCGCATCCCCTCCGGCAAGCCCGGCAAGGACGGCTCCGAGGCCCTGCAGCGCTACTGCGAGACGCTGTCCGACGACGTGATCACGCTGGTCCACCTGCCGCGCCTGGATCGCCAGCAGCAGCAAAGCGCCTGGTTCGCGGCGCTTGACGCGGCCGGCCTGGCGATCCGCATCGATCCCATCGAGCGCAAGGCGCTGCCGCAATGGATTGCGCAGCGGCTGGCCGCGCAAAGCCAACGCGTGCAAGGCGGTGAGCCGGGCCAGCAGACCCTGGCCTTCTTCGCCGACCGGGTCGAGGGCAACCTCCTCGCCGCCCACCAGGAGATCCAGAAGCTGGCCTTGCTCTACCCGGCCGGCGAGCTGAGCTTCGAGCAGGTCGAGGCGGCGGTGCTCAACGTCGCCCGCTACGACGTCTTCAAGCTCGGCGAGGCCGTGCTCGCCGGCCAGGTCGACCGCGCGCTGCGCATGCTCGACGGCCTGCAGGCCGAGGGCGAGGCCGCCGTGCTGGTGCACTGGACGCTGGCGGAGGACATCCGCGCCCTCAAGCGGGTGCGCGACGCGATCGCCGCGGGCAGGCCGCTGCCCATGGCGCTGCGCGAGGCGCGGGTGTGGGGCGTCAAGGAGCGCCTGTTCGAGCGGGCGGTGCCGCTGTTCACCGACAACGCACTGGCTCAGCTGCTGCACGCGGCGCAGGTCTGCGACGGGCTCGTCAAGGGCCTGAAGCATCCCGACTGGCCGCAGGATCCCTGGGAAGGGCTGAAGCGCCTGGTCCTGATGACCGTGCAGTGGACCGCGGCCGCCCCGGGGGCGGGGCGCGGCCGCACGGCGGCGCCGCGGCTGGCTCTCGGCACGCCCTGAGCTCGACTCAGTAGCCGCGTGTGCGGTCCACCAGGTGCTGCGGTGCGGCGCCGGCGCGCACGGCGCGGACGTTGGCCGCGACGACGCGCGCCGCGCTGCGCGGGTCGGTCAAAGCCGCGGCGTGCGGCAGGACCGTTACCCGCGGGTGCCGCCAGAACGGATGGCTCGCCGGCAGCGGCTCCGACTCGAACACGTCGAGCACCGCCCGGCCGATCTGGCCGCTGTCGAGTGCCGCCAGCAGGTCGGCTTCGACGACATGGGCGCCGCGGGCCAGGTTGACCAGCGCCGCGCCGCGCCGCATGCCGGCGAAGCGGCGGGCGTCGAACAGCCCGCGGGTCGCGGGCGTGAGCGGCAGCAGGTTCACCACGACCTCGGCTTCGGCGAGCACGCTTGCGAGCGCGGCATCGCCGGCGCAAGTGCGCAGCGACGCGACGGGCGTGTCGCGGGTGCCCCAGCCAGTGACCGGATAGCCGTTGGCGGCCAGGCGCGAGGCGGCGGTCCGGCCCATCTGCCCGAGCCCGAGCACGGCGACCGCCACCTCGTCGGCACGCCGCTGCGCATGCGGCTGCCAATTCGCGGCGCGCTGCTGCTCGGCGTAGTCGAAGAAGCCGCGATGCAGGCTCAGCACCGCCCACAGCGCGGTCTGCGCCATGGCCTCGTTCATCGCCGGATCGACCATGCGCGCCAGCGGCACTGCCGCCGGGAGGGTCGGGTCGGCGAGCAAGCGGTCGACGCCCGCCCACAAGGATTGCACGAAGCGCAGCTGCGGCAGGCCGGCCAAGGCGCCCGACGGCGGATTGGCGACGATGGCGATGTCGACGTCGGTCGCGCGGCCGGCGCCGACCTCGGTGACGAGCGTCTCGCCCGGCATGGCGTCGCGCAGCAAGGCCAGCCAGCGTGCCTGTTCCTCCTCGGAGAAGTCGGTGGCGAGCACGGTGAGCATGCGGGCGAGCGTAGCCGACTGCACTTCCACGATGTAGGACAAGATCACCATCGCGATGCGCGCTTATCCGACCGTTAAAGAACGTGTCGATGCGTACACTGATTTCGTCCAGGGGCGCAGTCGGGAGAACACAGGCCAAAGGAGCCATCGTGTCTCAGCCGTTCGCCGACCGCACGCGGTCTCGTCTTGTCGTTCTTTTTGCCGGCGTCTGCACGCTCGCCGCCTGTGGCGGCGGGGGTGGTGGCGACGGCGGAGGTGGAGGCACCCCGCCACCACCTCCACCGCCGCCCGCCGGGCCGCTCACCTACGCCGATTGCACGGCCAGTCCGGTCGGCGTGGTCAACACCTACCTCAACACGGCGCGCCCGCGGCGTGAGTGGAAGGCCGCGACCTTCCTGGGTGACGCGGTCATCGGCCGCTTCGAGTACGCCAACGCCACCGCGACGGCGCCGACCCGCGTCTGGTACTACAAGGCCGACGCCACGGCCCACACGCTGACCACGGTGGGCACCGAGACCCTCGACGGCAGCGGCAATGTCAACGGACGCCTGCAGTTCACCGGGCTGGTCAACTCCACCGCGCTCACGGCCGGCCAGTCGGAGACGGTCAACTACACCGTCAAGACCCTGCTGCCCGCGGGCCCGGCCGACCGGACCGAGCGTCTTGTCCTGACCTACGAGACCAACGAGGTCGTCAACCTGAGCGGAGGACGGCTCGACACCTGTCGGGTGAAGGCCGTGATCTCGGGGGTGGCCGGCGCGACCGTCACGCCCGTCTCGACCGAGACGCTGCACCTCGCGCGCGGCCTGGGCTTCGTGAAGAGCTACTACAAGCCGACGGCGTCGACCGCGTCGGACCACGACCAGACCTACCTCACCGAGGTGGTGTCGAGCACCGGCAGCCTGGTGCTGGATCCGCCGACCGCCTCGAGCGCCACGACCCTGACCCAGTGCAGCATGCTGCCTGTCGGCAAGACCTTCGTGGTCACCGCGTCGAGCTCGATGGAGGCGAACAATGCCGTGCGTGTGACCAGCACGACCACCTTCAACGCCCTGCCCGCGCTGGAGATCGAGCGGCGCAACATCCAGGGCAACTTCCGGACGCAGGCCTACTTCTACGATCCCAACGTGGGTTACCTCATGCCGGTGGGCATCAACTCCTACGGCAGCTCCGGCACGACCCTGGTGACCACGGCAGGCATTTCCGGCCGGCCCGACCTGAGAGGCACGGCGCCGCTGGGGACGGTCAACTACACCGAGGTCTTCACGGCCTCGGGCGGCGGCACCAGCACCAGCAACGATGCCTTCACCTTCGACGGGTTTGCCCGCGTCACCACGCCGCTGGGCACCTACGACACCTGCAAGGTGCGGATCAACTACCAGAGCGGACTGGTCGAGACCTACTTCTACGCACCCAACCTGCATTGGGTGCGGCTGGAGTCGGTCGAAGCGGGCAACCGGACGACGCGTGAGCTGATCTCGTCGAACTGAGCGGGTCGCGAGGTCAGGGCTGAAGGCGCTGCAGCAGCAGCTGCAGCGCCTTCAGCACACTTTGCCGCCGCACGGCTGCGCGGTCGCCGCCGAATTGCACGCCAGTCGGCGTGGCCGGCTGCCCCCGCGTGGCCACGGCGATCCAGACCGTGCCGACCGGCTTGCCGGGCGTGGCACCGCCCGGCCCCGCGATGCCCGTCACCGCCACCGACGCATCGGCTGGCGAATGCATCAGCGCGCCTTCGGCCATGGCGCAGGCGACTTCGGCGCTCACCGCGCCGTGGGCCGCCACCAGCGCCGGCGGCACGCCGAGCAGCTGGAACTTGGCCTGGTTGGAATAGGTGACCATGCCGCGCTCGAACCAGTCGCTCGAGCCGGCGAGCGCGGTGCAGGCGGCCGCGATCAGCCCGCCGGTGCAGGACTCGGCCGTGCACATCGTCCAGCCGCGCTGACGCAGTGCGGCAGCCAGGGTCTCGACGCTGCGCGCGATGGCATCGTCATCGGCGTGTGTCACCACCACCTCCACAACGCGATCAGGATCAAGGCGCACAGGGCCGCGACCAGGTCGTCGAACAGGATGCCCAGGCCCTGGCGCCAGCCGATGGGCTGGTTGCGCTTGCCTTTGAAGAGCTGGTCGGCCCAGGCCACCGGGCCGGGCTTGGCGGCGTCGAAGGCGCGGAACAGCGCGAACGCCGCGAGCTGCGTCCAGCCGCTGGCCGGCATGACCAGCCACAGCACGATCCAGAAGGCGACCACCTCGTCCCAGACGATGGCGCCTGGATCGGCGACGGCCAGGTGGCGGGCGGCGACCGTGCAGGCCCACCAGCCGACCACCAGCGCGACCACGATCACGAGGCCCCAGCGCAGCGGGCTGAGCAAGGGTTGCAGCAGCAGGAACACCAGCCAGGCCCACAGCGTGCCGACGGTGCCCGGCGCCACCGGCGACAGCCCGCTGCCGAAGCCCAGGGCGATGAAGTGGGCCGGGTGCGAAAACAGGAATCGGACCGTCGGCTTGCGCGGCGCGGGCCGCACCGGCGGATGCAGGGCGTCGTCGCTCATTGGTGCACCCTACGGCCTGCGGCCGGTCCCGCCAAGCGGGAATGAGCCCCTTCGGGCGGCCGGGCGGGGCTCATGATCTGAAGTGGTCGAAACTGGCGAAGTCGTTGGCCACGGTGGCGCCTTGTGCGTCGAGCAGGCGCAGGCCCGGTTCGGGGTCGATGCGCCCGATGCGCGTCACCGCGACCCCGGCGCGCTGTGCCGCCTCGGCGACCCGGCCCGCGTCGGCGGGCGCGGCGCTGAACGCCAGCTCGTAGTCATCGCCGCCGGCCAGCGTGCACAGGCGCTGCCAGGCGATGGATTGGCGGCGCAGCGCGGCGCTGCGCGGCAAGGCGTCGACCTCGATCGTGGCGCCCACGGCGGAGCGCCGCAGCAGGTGGGACAGGTCGCCCAGCAGGCCGTCGGACACGTCGATCGCGCTGCGTGCGATGCCGCGCAAGGCCATGCCCAGCGCGACGCGCGGCTGCGGCAGCTCCATTGCGCCACGGACCTCGTCGACGACGGCCGCATCGATGCCGGCGCTGCCGCGAAACACCTCCAGGGCCAGGCGCGCATCGCCCAGCTGCCCGCTGACGTACAGGTCGTCGCCGGCGCGGGCACCGGAGCGCAGCAAGGCCACGCCGGCCGGGACTTCGCCGAACACGGTGATGCTGATCGTCAACGGCCCCTGCGTGGTGTCGCCGCCGACGAGCTCGCAGCCCTGCGCGTCGGCGAGTGCGAACAAGCCGCGCGAGAAGCCCTCGAGAAAGGCCTCGTCGACGCGCGGCATGGCCAGCGCCAACGTGAAGGCCAGCGGCTTCGCGCCGCAGGCGGCGAGGTCGCTGAGGTTCACCGCGAGGGACTTGTGCCCGAGCCGATCGGCCGCGACGGTGGACAGGAAATGGCGGCCCTCGACCAGCATGTCGCTGGACACGGCGATCTGCATGCCGGCCGCGGGCGCCAGCAGCGCGCAGTCGTCGCCGATGCCCAGCGCCGCCTTGCGCGCTTCACGCGTGAAGTAGCGGGCAATGAGGTCGAACTCGCCGAGGGCCATCGCTCACTTGCCCACGTTGATCAGCGGCGCCGTCTGCATGTTGGCCGGCAGCACCACGGTGGTGGTGCCGCCCTTCTCGGCGAACTTGAGCAACGCCACGTTCGATTCGTGCTGCAGGTACTCGCGCGTCAGGCTCTGGTTGATGATCTGGTTGGCGCGGGCGATGCCTTCGGCCTTCTTGATCTCGACCTGGGCTTCGGCCTCGGCGATGGCCACGCGCTGGCGCGTCGTCTCGAGCTGCTTTTGCGCCGCCACCGACTCCTGGATCGCCTTTTCGATCGCGGCGTCGGTGGTGAGTGCGCGCACCACGACACGCGTCACGGTGAACACGCCCTTGTCGTTGGCGTCCAGGTCCGCCTGCAGCGACTTGCGCACCGAGGCCGCGAGCTCCTCGCGCTGGGTGTGCATCACCAGGCTGTCGATGCGCGCAGACTGCTCGTAGATCGCGTTGCGTGCCAGCCGGGTCACCATCGAGTGCGCCGGCAGGCTCACGCGGCTGCCTTCGTCGTGGGTGTGCTGGCCGGCGTACTTGACGTAAAGGTCCGCGATCGAGCCGGCGGCGGCGCGGTAGTAGACCGTGACGTCGAGGTCGCGCAGCGTCAGGTTGTCGCGCGCCTTCGGTGTCATGTCGTTCAGGTCCAGCGCGATCTCCTTGCCGGAGAACTCGGTCACCCGGCTGATGCCCGGCAGCCCGAGGTACAGGCCGGGCTCGACCTCGTCGGGACTGACCTTGCCCAGGGTGGTGCGCACCCCGACGTTGCCCGATTCGATGGTGCCGCAGCTGGTGAGGGCCGCGGCCAGCAGTGCGGCGACGAGGACGGCAATGAGGACGCGAACGATCATGAGAAGGCCGAGGTCGCGCGGCACATGCCGCGCGGCGATTATGGGCCGCAGCGCAGCGGCTTCAGGCGTCGCGCCCGCGCAGCGCGTTGGCCAGCTCGACCGCCGAGCGCACTTCCATCTTCTCGAACACCCGCGCGCGGTGGACTTCGACGGTGCGCACGCTGATGTCGAGCTCGTCGGCGATCAGCTTGTTGGGCCTTCCCTCGACGACCAGGCGCATCACGTCGCGCTCCCGGTCGGTGAGCTCGGCCAGGCGGCGCGACACCGAGTCGGACTCGCGCCGCTTGAGGATCGCGCCGGCGCTTCGGGCCAGCGCCTGCTCGATGCGGTCGACCAGGGCGTTGTCGGCGAAGGGCTTCTCGACGAAATCGAAGGCGCCGCGCTTGACCGCAGCGACGGCGGTGGGCACGTCGCCGTGGCCTGTCAGGAAGATCACCGGGAGCGCCTCGAGCAGCTTGCGCTCGATGAGGCGCTCGAACAGCACCAGGCCGCTGGTGACGGGCATGCGCACGTCGAGCAGCAGGCAGCTGGGCGAGGCGGGCCAGCCAGCGGGGCGGGTGTCGAGCATGGCCTCGAAGGTCTCGGCGCTGCCGAAGCCTTCCGAGAGCAGGCGGCGCGAGCGCAGCAGCCAGGCCAAGGCGTCGCGCACGACGTCTTCGTCGTCGACGAGGTAGACGGTGGGCAGGCCGAGACGGGGATCGGTCGGGGAGGTCATGGGGTCTTCTGGGCCACGTCGGCGTCGCGCGCTTCGCCCTGCGCGGCGGGGTTCCGGCGCTCCGGCGTGTCGGCCGGAAGCGTAAACCGGAACTCGGTCATCGCGCCAGCCCCAACGCCTTCCGGCACGCTGCCGAAGTCGAGCGCGCCGCCGTGCTGCTCGATCACCGTGCGGCACAGGCTCAGGCCCAGGCCCATGCCTTCCTTGCGGGTCGTGAAGAAGGGCGTGAACAGGCGCTGCGCCACCTCCGGCGGCACACCGGGTCCGTGGTCGATCACGCTGATCGTGACCCAGCGCGGATGGCTTTGGCGCACCCGGATGCGCAGCTCGCGCCGGGCCGGCTCGGTGTGCGCCTCCATCGCCTGGATGCCGTTGCGGGTGAGGTTGAGCAGCACCTGTTCGACCATGGTGCGGTCGCACACCACCCGCGGCATGGGCGTGGGCAGATCGACCTCGACCCGTGTGCCGCTCTTGCGCGCCTGCAGCCGCACCAGCGGCAGCACCGCCTCGACCAGCAGGTCGCAGCGCACCGCCTCGTGCATCTGCTCGCGCCGGCGCACGAAGTCGTGCACGCTCTTGATCACCCGGCCGGCCCGCTCTGCCTGCTCGGCGATGCGCTCGGCGGCCTGGCGCAGCATGGCGGCGGTCTCGGGGTCTTGCGTGCCCCACTGCATCAGGTTGAGCGAGCCGGCGGCATAGCTCGCGATCGCCGCCAGCGGCTGGTTGAGCTCGTGGCTGAGCAGCGAGGCCATCTCGCCGACCGTGGCCAGGCGCGCGGTGGCCTGCAGCCGCTCCTGCTGCTGGCGCGACAGCTCCTCCATGCGGCGCTGCTCGCTCACGTCGAGCACCGCGCTCATCCAGCCGGTGTGGCGGCCGGTGCCGTCGACCAGCGGGGCCTCGAAGATCAGCACCGCGAAGCGCTCGCCGTTGCGACGCTGGAAGATGGTCTCGAAGCCCTCGCGCGCGTGCTGGCGGGCCTGCTCGCTGGTGGGCGTGGCGCCCAGGCGCACCGCCTGGCGGGCCGAGTATTCCGGCGCGAGATCGGGCGGCCAGTACGGCGGCGTGGTGCGGCCGATCATGTCCTCGGGGCCGAAGCCCACCATCTGGCAGAAGGCCGGGTTGACGTAGGTCACCCGGCCCTGGAGATCGCGCGCGCGCAAGCCGGTGACCAGCGAGTCCTCCATCGCCTTGCGAAACGCGAGCGACTCGGCCAGCGCCCGCTCGGCGCTGGCGCGCTTGCGCACGTCGCGCACCAGCAGCGCCACCACGCCGCCGAGCGCCATTGACAGGCCCAGGACCAGCGCGACCGCGAGGTTCGGGATGAGCTGCGGCCGGCCGGCGGCGCTGTCGACGCGGAACTGCAGCGTGAGTCCGGGCAGGTCGACCAGGCGTTGCGACACGTACGCGCCGGCGCCGCGCATCAGTCCGACGCGGGCGAGCCGGGTGCCGTCGCCTTCGACGAAGGACAGCTCGTGGCTGCGCAGCACGTCGGGCGCGACCGCCTCCGCCAGCACGCCGTTGAGCGCCAGGGTGGCGGCCATGAAGCTGTCGACCCGGCCGGCCTTCAGCAGCGGCAGGCACACGTCGACCACCTCCAGGCCCAGCCCGCCGGGCAGCGGCACGAAGTAGCTGCGCGAATAGACCGGTCCGGCCTGCCGCACCGCGGTGCTGCAGGCGACCTCGGTGTCGAGGTCGATGTCCTCGCGCTTGATGCGGGTGAACAGCGGTCCCTGGTAGGGCGACTCGACGGCGTCGAGGATGTGGTGCTGCAGGTCGCGCCGCTCGACGCGCAGGATCTCGCGGCGCGCGCGCAGCAGGTCACCGGCGTCGGAGCGCCACTGCGCCGGCGTCGGGTCGTTCCACAGCAGCGCCTGCAGGCTTTGCAGGTCGCGCGACAGGGTCTGCTTGAGGTCGGCCGCCACCCCTGCCGACACCGCCTCGACCTGGTCCTGCGCCCGGCTGCTTTCGTAGTTGACGGTGAGCCACACCAGCATCGACTGGGCGACCGCGAGCAGCGCGACCAGGGCCACCCACAGCAGGGCCCGGCGGCGACGCGTCGATCCCGGCACCAGCGGTGCGGGCGCGGGAACGGCAGGCGGGGCGCTCATGGCCTTGCCAGTATTGCGGAGCCGCGGGTGCACCCGGATACGCAGTTTTGCTCATCGGCGCGTGCGCGGGCCGGGGCCCGCCGGCTCCTACAATGACCCGAGCCTTCCTTGCGAGACGCTGCCATGTCCGACGACCAAGAGCCCAAACGCGCCGAGCTGCGCCGTGCCGCCCTCGAGTACCACGAGTTCCCGACGCCGGGCAAGGTGGCCATCGCGGCGACCAAGCAGCTCATCAACCAGCGCGACCTGGCGCTGGCGTACTCGCCCGGCGTGGCCGCGGCCTGCGAGGAGATCGTCGCCGATCCGGTCAACGCCTTTCGCTACACCTCGCGAGGCAACCTCGTCGCGGTCATCACCAACGGCACGGCGGTGCTGGGCCTGGGCGACATCGGCCCGCTCGCCGCCAAGCCGGTGATGGAAGGCAAGGGCGTGCTGTTCAAGAAGTTCGCCGGCATCGACGTGTTCGACATCGAGCTGCAGGAAAAGAACCTCGACAAGCTGGTCGACATCATCGCGGCGCTGGAGCCGACCTTCGGCGGGGTGAACCTCGAGGACATCAAGGCGCCGGACTGCTTCTACGTCGAGCGCCGGCTGCGCGAGCGCATGAAGATCCCGGTCTTCCACGACGACCAGCACGGCACCGCCATCGTCGTCGGCGCCGCCCTGCTCAACGCGCTCAAGGTGGCCGGCAAGGACATCAAGCAGGTCAAGCTCGTCACCTCCGGCGCGGGCGCCGCCGCGCTGGCGTGCCTGGGCCTGCTGGTCAAGCTCGGCCTGCCGCGCGAAAACGTCTGGGTCACCGACCTGGCCGGCGTGGTCTACGAAGGGCGCACCGAGCTGATGGACGAGGACAAGGTCTTCTTCGCCCAGAAGACCTCGCTGCGCACGCTGACCGAGGTGATCGACGGCGCCGACGTGTTCCTCGGGCTGTCGGCCGGCGGTGTGCTGAAGAAGGAGATGGTGGCGACCATGAAGGCCAGCCCCATCATCTTTGCGCTGGCCAATCCCACGCCCGAGATCCTGCCCGAGGAGGTGAAGTCGGTGCGCGGCGATGCGCTCATCGCGACCGGCCGGACCGACTATCCGAACCAGGTCAACAACGTCCTGTGCTTCCCCTACATCTTCCGCGGCGCGCTCGATTCGGGCGCGACCACGATCACGCTCGAAATGGAGATCGCGGCGGTGCATGCCATCGCCGACCTGGCGCAGGCCGAGCTGAGCGAGGTGGTGGCGGCGGCCTATGTGGGCGCGACGCTCAGCTTCGGCTCCGAGTACCTCATCCCCAAGCCCTTCGATCCGCGGCTGATGATGAAGATCGCGCCGGCGGTGGCGAAGGCGGCGGCCGAGTCCGGCGTGGCGCTGCGGCCCATCGCCGACCTCGATGCCTATCGCGACAAGCTGCAGACCTTCGTCTACGCCTCCGGCGCGACGATGAAGCCCATCTTCAGCGTGGCCAAGCGGGCGGCGAACAAGCGCGTCGCCTACGCCGAGGGCGAGGAGGAGCGGGTGCTGCGGGCGGTGCAGGTGGTGGTCGACGAGAACCTCGCCCGGCCGGCGCTCATCGGCCGGCCCGACGTGATCGCCGCGCGCTGCGAGAAGTTCGGCCTGCGGCTGAAGGCCGGCAAGGACTACGACCTGGTCAACACCGAGCACGACGATCGCTATCGCGACTACTGGCAGACCTACCACCAGATGACCATGCGCAAGGGCGTCACCGCCCAGCTCGCCAAGATCGAGATGCGGCGCCGGCTCACGCTCATTGCCGCGATGATGCTGCACAAGCGCGAGGTCGACGGCATGCTGTGCGGCACCTGGGGCAGCACCGGGCTGCACCTGCAGTACATCGACCAGGTGATCGGGCTGCGCGAAGGCGCGAAGACCTACGCGTGCATGAACGGACTGATCCTGCCGAACCGGCAGGTGCAGCTGGTCGACACCCACGTCAACTACGACCCCACGGCCGAGCAGCTGGCCGAGATCACCGTGATGGCCGCCGAGGAGATGATGCGCTTCGGCCTGCAGCCCAAGGCGGCGCTGCTGTCGCACAGCAACTTCGGATCCAGCAACCAGCCGTCGGCGGTCAAGATGCGCGAGGCGCTGGCCATCCTGCAGCGCACAGCGCCCTGGCTGGAGGTCGACGGCGAGATGCACGGCGACGCGGCCATCAACGCGGCCTACCGCAAGGAGCTGATGCCGCAAAGCAGCCTCACCGGCGAGGCCAACCTGCTGGTGCTGCCCAACATCGACGCGGCCAACATCGCCTACAACCTGCTCAAGACGGCGGCCGGCGGCGGCATCGCCATCGGCCCCGTGCTGCTGGGCGCGGCCAAGCCGGTGCACATCCTGACGCCGTCGGCGACGGTGCGGCGCATCGTCAACATGACCGCCCTCACCGTGGCCGACGCGAACGCCGCGCGCTGACCCGGCGGCTTAAGCACATCCGATGCCGGCCCGGCAAGCGCGGCGCAATATCCGCCGGAAGCCGGTGGCTTTGTGACAGCCGGGTTACCTGCCCCTTCTGGGGCGCGAGATTGTCTTCTCGCCAGCCGATTGGCGCTGTCATCAAGGCTGTCAGGTAGTGTGAGCATGTACACACATTGCCTCGCCTGTGCCCCAATTTGAGGCAAAGGCTTGAGGTTTTCGGGGCGAACCGGTACCATCAGGGTTTCAGGATTCAGGGAAAACCCGTGTCTCTTTCCGGCCAGGCGTAGGCGTGGCAAGCCCTTCACAGGGTGGGACTTGCGACCTCCTCCACTGGCGCCACGTTGTGATCGGGCGGCTTGGGGAAAAGGGGGGCCGGCGGTCCAGGAATACCGGCGGTCGGCCTGTGCCGCGCCGACCATGAGGCGCAGACCACCGACGCTTGAACCGTGACGGCGGTCGCATCCCCTACCCGAAGAACCAGTTTCCACATCGCGATCGTGCCCAACGATCGACGGTGGGCCGATTTGTATAACCAAGGAGGAACGAGACCATGCTCTTGCAGACCGTCCGTCCGAACATTGTTCAATCGATCCGCGCCTACCGCGTGGAGGACCTGCTGGAAGCCGCGCAAGACGTCGGCCAGCACTTCCTCTACGCGAACCTGACGACGGCCCAGTCCAAGCAAGAGGTGCTCGACAGCATTGCCGAGTCCTTCCTGTTCCCTGTGCACTACGGCAAGAACCTCGATTCCCTGTACGACTGCATGACCGACCTGGTCCACAAGGCGGGGCAGCAGCCGGGCTTCGTGGTCGTGCTCGAGCAACTGCCCGACAACCCGCGCTTCGACCGCGAAGCCCGCGAGCAGCTGCTCGATGTCTTCCGAGATGCGGCCGACTTCTGGGCGGAGCGAAAAATACCATTCAGGTGTTTTTATTCTTTTCAGTAGCCCGCTCCCAGGAACAAGGGTCATGGGAGCGGGCGACGGAAGTGGCCCAGAACGTCGCGGAGAAGCCGGCCAAGGCTTCCAAGAGTGCCGCGAATACCAGCTTCGGCATGAACATGCCGCTGATGAGCAGCGCCTTTGACACGGCGATGTGGCTCAACGCCGCCTGAGGGCGCGTCGAGCAACGAAAAGGCGACCCGTGGGTCGCCTTTTTTCATGCCAGCGTTTGCGCGAGTGCGAGGTAGTCGGACACGGGCACTTCCTCGGCCCGCCGCTGCACGTCGAACGTCCCGGCGAAGCCGCGCTGCTCCAGCCAGCGTCCCAGGGTGTGCCGCAGCAGCTTGCGCCGCTGCGAGAAGGCGACCGCGACGATCTCGCCGAGCAGCGCCGGGTCCAGGAGGGCCACCTCGGGCAGCGGCAGCATGCGCACCACCGCCGACTCCACCCGCGGCGGCGGGTCGAAGGCCTCGGGCGGGACGTCGAGCACCGACTCGATGTCGTAGCGCCACTGCAGCATCACCGACAGCCGACCGTAGTCCTTGCCGCCCGGCCCCGCGGCCATGCGCTCGACGACTTCCTTCTGCAGCATGAAGTGCTGGTCGACCAGGTGCTCCACCGCGCCGAGCAGGTGGAACAGGATGGGTGTGGAGATGTTGTAGGGCAGGTTGCCGACCACGCGCAGCGGCTGCCCCGCGTGCTGCGCCAGCCCGGCGAAATCGACCTTGAGCACATCCGACTCGACCACCTCGAGCTCGGGACGCTTGCGCAGCCGCGCCGCGAGGTCACGGTCCAGCTCGATCACCGTGAGCCGGCCGCTGCGCTGGACCAGCGGATCGGTCATGGCGCCCAGGCCGGGGCCGATCTCGACCAGCGCATCGCCGGGGCGCGGATCGATTGCACGAACGATGCCGTCGATCACCGCGCTGTCGGTCAGGAAGTGCTGGCCGAAGCGCTTGCGCGCCACGTGTTTCACCGGCCTGCCGCCGGGCCGCCCCAAGGCAGGCCGCGACCCCTCCGGGGGGCAGGAGCGCAGCGACGTGGGGGCCATCTTCACGTCGGGGCTTCGCGCATCTCGATATAAGCCCGCGCCCGCAGCTCGCGCAGCCACTCGAGGTAGGCCTGCTCGAACTTCTGCTCGCGCAGCACGTTGCGCGCCTGCTCGCGCTGCTGCTTGGCATCGAGCGAGACCTGGCGCCGCTCGATCACCTGGATCAGGTGCACGCCGAAGCGCGACACCACGGGCTCGGACACCCCGCCGGCCGCCAGCGCGTTCATCGTCTCTTCGAACTCGGGCACGAACTGGCCGGGGAAGGCCCACCCGAGGTCGCCTCCTTGCGCCGCGCTGCCGTCCTCGGAGTTCTCGCGCGCCAGCTGTTCGAAGGACTTGGTGCGCGCCGCGATCTCGCGCTTGAACTCCGCCAGCCGGCGGATCGCCGCCTCTTGGGACAGCTGGGGCGATGTGCGCAACAGGATGTGGCGCGCGTGGGTCTGGGCGATCGAGAAGGCGCTGCCTTCGCGGCGCTCGATCAGCTTGAGCACGTGAAAGCCCGCGCCCGTGCGCAGCACCGTGGGAGAGACCTCCCCCGGCTTGAGTGCGCGCACGTGCGAGACAAACACGTCGGGCAGCCGATCGGCCGCGCGCATGCCGATCACGCCGCCTTGCGCCTTGTTGCCGTCTTCCGAGACCTCGCGCGCAACCGCCTCGAAGGCCTCGCCGGCGCGCACCCTTGCCAGGGCCGCGTCGATGCGGGCGCGCCGCTCGGCCACCGCCGCGTCGCTGGCGCCATCGGGCACGCTGACCAGGATCTGCGCGATGTTGTATTCGATGGCGGCGCCGGCCTTGGCGCGCTGCTTGTCGAGCAGGTTGTCGACCTCCTCGTCGGTGATGCGGATGCGCGCCTGCACCTCGCGCTCGCGCAAGCGCTCGACCATGATCTGGTCGCGGATGTTGTTGCGAAAGCGGCCATAGTCGAGGCCCTCGGCGGCCAGGCGCTGGCGCAGCTGCGTCATGGTGACCTGGTTCTGCACCGCCACGTTGGCCACGGCGCGGTCCAGCTCGGCATCGTCGACCCGGTTGCCGTTGTCGCGCGCATGCGTGACCTGCACCCGCTCGTCGATGAGCGCGTCGAGGACCTGCTTGCGCAGCTCGGCGGCATCGGGCAGCTTCTGGCCGGCGCGCGTGGCGTTCTCGCGCACCCGCGCCATGCGCTGCTCGAGCTCGCTCGCAGTGACGAGCTCCTGGTTGACGATGGCCACGATGTAGTCGGCGGTGCGCGGCACCGAGCGCGCCGGCGCGGGGGTCGTGGTCTGCGCGAGCGCCGGCGTGCCGACGATGCACGCCGCGGCGGCCATCAGCAGGGGGCCGGTGTGGCGGCGGACCGCGCGTCGGATCGGGTTGGAGTCTTCAGTCATAGAACGTCGTGGTCGCGGGAGCGGGCTTGTCGTCGCGCAGCAGGCGGTAGCCCTGGATATTGTCCTTCAAGACCTGGAGCGGATTCGACCCGAGCTTGGACAGCCCGATCAGCTCCAGCTGCCACAGCAAACGTGTCGTCGCCTCGCTCCGGCCGGTCGACACCCGCTCTGCCACCAGGCGGCCGATCCAGCAGCCGGCGTCGTACTCGATGCCCATCAACGAATCGGTGATGCGGCGGTCGCGCATGCTGTAGTTGATGCGGCCCACACCGTACCAGGTGCCTTTGCAGGAATGGGCATCCGGACGCGGCGTCAGGGTTTTGCCGGGGGTCGTGTCGTCGGGTCCCGGACCGTAGATCGGCCATTGCCAGCCCAGTTCCATCTGCTCGCTCAGGTCGCGGGTGAGGCGATAGGTGGCGCTGACGGTGCGGAACGGGCCCGGCGAGTAGCGGGCGCTGGCGATGGAGCGCACCACCCGCTTGCTGTCGGGGCTGTACTGCACCGACGCGTCCAGCGTCCAGCGCGGCACCAGCGTGCTCGAGCCCAGCAGCAGGACGTCGGAGAAGCGCTGGGTCAGCGGCGGCCCTTCGGGCGTGATGCGCTGGTCGCGGAACAGGTAGCGCTGGACCACGCCCAGGCGGACTGTCTCGGCGCCGGTGACGGGGTCCAGCAGCCGGGTGGTCACGCCGGCGGTCAGCTGGTGCGCATCGGACACCCGGTCGACGCCGGAGAAGGCGTTGTCGGAATAGATCGACTCGAAGTTGAAGTCCTTGAGGGCCGAGTCGAAGTTGGGCAGGCTCCACTGGTCGCGGAAGGGCGTGTTCACGTAGAGCAGGCGCGGCTCCAGGGTCTGGCGCACGGCGCGGCCGAACCAGGTCGCGTCGCGCTCGAGCACCCAGGCGCTGTCGAGGCTGAAGGTGGGGATGACGCGGGTCGCGCTGCGCCGGATGCCGGCGATGTCCTGGTCGAGCGAATAGGTCGCGGCGTTGAGCGTGAGGCGCGGCGTGAGGCTCCAGCCCGGAGTGACCCAGGGTCGGCTCAAGGTGGCGAGCGCATGCAGCCGCGACCCCGTGGGGCGGCTCGGGTCGATGATGCCGTCCGGCGTGGCGAAGCGGTTGTACTCGCCCTCGAAGCCGAGCTCGAAGGTGCCCACGCGATGCAGCCAGCGCGCGCCCACCTGCGGTCGCCGCTCGTACAGGTGCGTCACCAGCGGGCGTGGGTCGGTCGTGACGCTGGCCACCGGCGGATCGATGGGGCTCTCGGCATTCTGCAAGGCCTGCCAGCGCATCACGCGGGCATAGGTGGTCCAGTCGCCCACCGGCCGGGTCGCCTGCAAGTCCGACAGCAGCAGGCGCGGCGTGAGCGTGGGCAGGTCGCGCGGAAAGTCCTTCCAGTAGTCGTCGTCGGACACGCGCAGCACGCGCACCCGAAGCTGGGTGTCCTGGACCAGGGCGGCGTCGTGATCCCAGGCGAGCGCATGGCGCGATCGGCCGTTGAGCCGGTCGTTGGGCAGCAGGTCGAGGTTGAGCCTGCCGTTGTAGTGCGGCTCGAGGTAGCGGAACTCCGTGCCCAGCGACACGCCGCGCTTGGTCGCGATGCCCGGCGTGAGCGTGGCGTCGCGGTTCGGGGCGATGTTCCAGTAGTACGGCACCTGCACCGTGAAGCCGCTGCGGCTGTCCAGCGGATAGATGGTGGGCGGCAGCCAGCCGGACTTGCGCGCGTCGGTGAGCGGAAAGCTCAGCACCGGCGCGCCCAGGATGGGCACGCCCATGAAGCGCAGCACCGCGCCCTCCGCCACGCCCTCGTTGGCCTCGAAGTCCATCTTCACGCGGGTGGTCGACAGCAGCCAGTCGGGGTCGCCGCTGCCGTCGGCGGGACAGCTGGTGTAGGTGGCGCCGATGGCGACGGCGCGCTGGTCGTCGATGAAGTCGATGCGCTGGGCCGAGCCGCCCGCCCCCATGCGGCTGAAGAAGTAGGTCGGCTGCAGGAAGAAGCCTTCGAAGCGCTCGATGTGCAGCTGCAGCTCGGGCCCGCTGTAGATGTTGCCGTCGCGGCTGATGCGCACATGGCCGCGCGCCACCGCCAGGTCCTCGGGATGGTCGTAGCTGAGGCGATCGGCCCGCAGGACCATGCCGCCGCGGCGGAACTCGGCATCGCCCTCGGCGATGGTCTCGAGGTCGGGACGCCCGCGCACTTCGCGGGCGAGCAGGATGATCGGCAGCTTCTTGCTGGCCTCGCCGCGCGGCGGCGCCTGCAGCTGGTGCGACATCTGCAGCGCGACGCCCGGATCGGCCTCCTGCGCGACGGCTGCGCAGGAGGCGACCAGCGCCCATGCGGCGGCGACCGGCGCGAGGCGCGCAGGCGGTCTGCGGGAATCGAGGCGAGAGCGACGCAGCAAGGGGACGAGAGCCGGGTAAGGGCCCCGGTCGCTCGGCGCCCGGAGCCAGGCACGGACGACGGGTGTTTCGCTGGGGCTGGTTTGTAGAATTCATTATCCATGAGGGTGGCGCCCGTCCTCGAGCGTCCCTTTTGATGTACCGGCCCGCAGCACACCGATGACCCATCCCACTCCCGATCCGGCGCCCTCGATCCACTGGGCCGACGACGCGCGTCGCCGCTCGTTCGACGACTGGCTCGCCGGCGTGGCGCCGCGCCACGGCCTGCAGCCGACGACGTTGTGCCCGGCGTCCAGCGACGCGAGCTTTCGCCGCTACCTGCGCATCAGCGGCGCCGACGGCAGCTTCATCGTGATGGACGCCCCGCCCGCGCACGAGGACGTGCGGCCCTTCGTGCACGTCGCGCAGCTGATGCTCGGCGCCGGCCTGCATGCGCCGGCGATCGTCGAGCAAAGCGTCGAGCAGGGCTTCCTGCTGCTGAGCGACCTGGGCACGCGTCTGTACCTCGATGAGTTGCACGCCGCGGTCAACGCGGGCGACACCGCGACGGTCAACGCGCTGATGCGCGACGCGATCGCGTCGCTGCTGGTGTGGCAGCGGCAGGTCGACTCGGCCACGCTGCCGCCCTACGACGAAGCGCTGCTGCGGCGCGAGATGCAGCTCTTCCCCGACTGGTGCGTCGAGCGCGAGTTCGGCCAGACCTGGGGCGATGCCGAGCAGGCCGCCTGGCGCGCCGCCACCGACTTGCTGGTGGCCAGCGCGCTGGCCCAGTCCACCGTCGCCGTGCATCGCGACTACATGCCGCGCAACCTCATGGTCGGCGCGCCCAACCCCGGCATCCTCGACTTCCAGGACGCGGTGCGCGGGCCCATCAGCTACGACGTCGCCTCGCTGCTGCGCGACGCCTTCATCAGCTGGGACGAGGAACAGGAGATCGACTGGGCGGTGCGCTACTGGGAGCAGGCGAAGAAGCTCGCGCTGCCCGTGCCCGACGATTTCGGCGACTTCTGGCGCCAGCTCGAATGGATGGGCCTGCAGCGCCACCTCAAGGTTCTGGGCATCTTCTGCCGCCTCAAGCACCGCGACGGCAAGCCGCGCTACAGCGCCGACCTGCCGCGCTTCTTCCGCTACGCCCACCACGTGGCGTCGCGCTACAACGGGCTGGGCGGGTTGGCGCGGCTGCTCGAGCCGTTGATGGGCGAGACACGCACCGACGTGTTCTTCTGAGCGTGCGATCCCGGGTTGCACCCGGGCTACGAAGACACTGGTAGCCCGGGTGCAACCCGGGACGGCGGCCTCAGGCCACCGCGGCCACGGGCCGGCGCGTCTCGCACCCTGCGGCGATCAGCCACGGGTCGCGGTCCTCGCCGCCGAAGGTCTGCAGCAGGAAGTCGACGAAGGCCCGCGTGCGCGCCGGCACGTGCTTGCGCGTGGGCATGGCGGCGTACAGCGTCACGGTGAGCAGGTGCCACTCGGGCAGCACCCGCTCCAGCGCATGCTCGAGCAGCGCGTCTTCGACCACGAACGAGGGCAGTCCGGCGATGCCCAGCCCGTGCAGCGCCGCCGCATAGAGCGTGTCGGTGTGCATGGTGCCCAGCACCGGCCGGTGCGGGGTGAGCGTGATCGACTCGCCACCGGGCTCGTCGTCGCCCCAGGTCCCGCGCATGAAGGTGATCTCGCGCAGGAAGGTGGGCAGCATGGCCTCGTGCAGCGCCAGGTCGTGCGGATGCTCGGGGCGGCCGTTCTTGTCGAGGTATTCGGGTGACGCGCAGGCGATCACCTCCGACCGGGCCAGGCGCCGCGCGACGAAATCGCCGTCCAGCGGGCGACGGCCGACGCTGATGATGCTGACGTCGAAGTTCTCGTCCACCGTCTCGACCGGGCCCGGCGCCGACAGCTCCATCGTGATCTTCGGAAACTGTGCGTGAAAGCGCGGCAGGTGCTTGGCCAGCTGGTGCACCGCGAACGCCGGCGGCGCGAGGATGCGCAAGTGCCCGCGCGGCTCGCTGCTCGCGCTGCTTGCCAGCGCCTCGGCCTCTTCGACCTCGGTGAGGATCTGGCGCGTGCGCTCGAGGTAGGCCTCGCCGATGTCGGTCAGCGACAGGCGGCGGGTGGTGCGGTTGATGAGGCGCGCGCCCAGGTGCTCCTCGAGGTCGGCGACCAATCGGGTGACCACCGCCGGCGAGAGGTTCATCTCGCGTGCGGCAGCGGCAAAGCTGCCCGAGTCGATCACCCGGCAAAACACACGCATCGAGTGCAAACGGTCCATGATTGTTTCGCTTATGGAAATGTCGAATTGAATTTTAAGTGGTTTATTGATGACGACGCAATGCCTACAGTTCATCCCATCGATGAGCCGAACCCAAACCGAGCGACTCACCGAGGCTGGACAAGACGGCCCCTGACAACACCGACCGCCCTGCCCGGAAACATCGTCAACCACTGTTTGAAGGAATCATCACCATGAACGCCAAGCAAATCGCCGCCGTCCTCGCCATCGCCCTCGCCGGTTCTTCCGCGATGGCCTTCGAAGCCACCCAGTTCGACGAACCCGTGTCGGTCCTGACGCCCGCCGCGAAGTCGGCCCTGGAGTCGGGCAAGACCGTGGCGCCGACCGCCATCGTCGTGAGCCGCCAGGAAGCCACCCAGTTCGCCGACGTGCCGGCCCAGCGCAGCCGCGATGAAGTGCGCGCCGAAGCCCGCGCCGCGAACCGCGCCCACGCCTTCAACTCGCTGTACGTCGGCAGCTGAACCGCGCCTGAGCCACCCCGGAACATCGAAACGAGGACAACCATCATGAATGCCAAGCAAATCTTCGCCGTGCTCGCCGTCGCAATGGCCGGCAACGTCGCCATGGCGACCGAAGCGACCCAGTTCGACGACACGCCCTCGACGCTGACCCGCGCCGAAGTCAAGGCCGACCTGCAGCGCGCCGACCGCACGCTGATGAGCGGCGGCGAAGCCACCGTGTTCGTCGACCACCCGGTCGCGTCCAGCGTGTCGCGCGGCGACGTCCGCGCCCAGGCCCGTGCCGTGCGCCTGCCGAAGTACGACCCGCTGAACGCCGGCTGATCGAGCCGCGCACGACAGGCGGCCGCCTTCCGGCGCCGCAACCGCGAGGCCGCCTTCGGGCGGCTCGTTGTTTTTGCGGGCATGGACAATCGCGCTTCCATGCTTCGAATCACCGAACTGCGCCTGCCGCTGGACCATGCCGACGCCGCCTTGCGCCCGGCCCTCGTCAAGCGACTGGGCATCCGCGACGCGGACCTGACCGCCTTCACCATCTACAAGCGCAGCCACGACGCGCGCAAGAAGCATGCGATGGTGTTCATCTACACCGTCGATTGCGAGCTGCGCGACGAGGCGCGCGTGCTGGCCTCGCTCGAAGGCGACCGCCACGTGCGCGTCGCGCCCGACATGCGCTACCGCCTGGTGGGCGAAGCCGGCCCGGCCTTTCACGCCGGCGGCCGATTGCGTCCGCTGGTCATCGGCTTCGGTCCGTGCGGCCTCTTCGCCGCGCTGGTGCTGGCCCAGATGGGACTGCGCCCCATCGTGCTCGAACGCGGCAAGCAGGTCCGCGAGCGCACCCAGGACACCTGGGGCCTGTGGCGCAAGCGGGTGCTGGAGCCCGAGTCGAACGTGCAGTTCGGCGAAGGCGGCGCCGGCACCTTCTCCGACGGCAAGCTCTACAGCCAGATCAGCGACGCGCGCCACCTGACGCGCAAGGTGCTCGCCGAGTTCGTCAAGGCCGGTGCGCCCGAGGAGATCCTGTTCGTCGGCAAGCCGCACATCGGCACCTTCCGCCTGGTCGGCATGGTCGAGAAGATGCGCGCCGACATCGAGGCGCTGGGCGGCGAGATCCGCTTCCAGCAGCGTGTCACCGACGTGCTCATCGAGGACGGCCGCCTGCGCGGCGTGACGCTCGCCTCGGGCGAGGAGCTGCGCGCCGACCATGCCGTGCTGGCGCTGGGCCACAGCGCGCGCGACACCTTCGCGATGCTGCACGAGCGCGGCGTGCAGATGGAGGCCAAGCCGTTCTCGATCGGCTTTCGCATCGAGCATCCGCAGTCGCTCATCGACCGTGCTCGCTTCGGTCCCAATGCCGGCAACCCCTTGCTGGGCGCGGCCGACTACAAGCTCGTGCACCACGCGCGCAACGGCCGGTCGGTCTACAGCTTCTGCATGTGCCCGGGCGGCACGGTGGTCGCGGCGACGTCCGAGCCGAACCGCGTCGTCACCAACGGGATGAGCCAGTACTCGCGCAACGAGCGCAACGCCAATGCGGGCATCGTGGTGGGCATCACGCCGCGCGACTACGCGAGGTCCGACGCCGAGGTGGTGAACCCGCTCGACGGCATCGCCTTCCAGCGCCATTGGGAGTCGCGGGCGTTCGAGCTGGGCGGCGGGACCTACGACGCGCCCGGACAGCTCGTCGGCGACTACCTGCGCGCGCAGGCGTCGAGCGCACTCGGCGCCGTGCTGCCGTCGTACAAGCCGGGCGTGCACCTGACCGACCTCGCGAGCAGCCTGCCGGACTATGCGATCGAGGCGATCCGCGAGGCGATTCCCGCCTTCGACCGGCAGATCAAGGGCTTCGCGATGGACGACGCGGTGCTGACGGGCGTGGAGACACGCACCTCGTCGCCCTTGCGCATTCCGCGCGGCAAGGACTATCAGAGCCTCAACGTGCGCGGGCTGTACCCGGCCGGCGAGGGTGCGGGGTATGCCGGCGGGATCATGTCGGCCGGTGTGGACGGCATCGAAGTCGCCGAAGCCGTCGGCAGGTCGATGCTGGATTCGTAGCCCGGGTGCAACCCGGGTTCCACCCGGGCTACGGCCGCGTGTACCAGAGGTCCTGGATGGCGACCGACCGCAAAGGCTCGACGCCTTCCGTCGCCAGATAGTCGTTGACGCGCCGGAGCATCTCCGCCGACAGCATCGTGATCCCATCCGGACCGGCCAGCTCGCGTGTGCTCTGCGTTCCCACGCTCACCTCGAGCAGCAGCCCGACCTCGCGCAAGCGGCGCTGAACCGCCGATTTCGTCGAGCTGTTGCCCACGTCCATCGCGACCCGCACCTTGACCAGCGTGCCGTCGCGCGTGGTGGCGCGGACTTCGCCCGACGTGACCCACTTGGGCAGCGGACGCCCCGCGCCCGACCACGAGCTCGACAGGTCCAGCCAGCTGATCCCGCTCACGATGCCGGCGGGAATGCCGATCAGCGCCGCAATGACGCAGACGATCAGCAGCACGCGGCGCGTGTCGCTGGAGGTTTTTCTTGTTGTCTTCGGAGCAGGCATCGGACGGGCGGCGTGACGCAAGGTCCATTACAGCCTCGCCGCGCGCCGCCCCAAAGGCCGAAGAAGCGGTGTTCTCAGGCCTACATCCGCGTCTTCCTCACGGACAGGCGGCCATCACCTGGGCCACCGCCGCGGTGAGCCTCTTGCCGTAGGGCACGTGCAGGAACTCGTTGGGCCCATGGGCGTTGCTCTTGGGGCCCAGCACGCCGCACACCATCATCTGGGCCTTCGGGAAGCCCTGCTGCAGCATGCTCATCAGCGGGATGGTGCCGCCCTGGCCGATGTAGCCGCAGGGCGCGCCGTAGTGGGCCTGCGACGCGGCATTCAGCGCCGATTCGAGCCAGGGCGCGAGCGTGGGCGCGTTCCAGCCGGTCGCGCCCTGCGCGCCGACGCGGCCGTCGGCGTGGAAGGTCACCTTCGCGTTGTACGGCGCGTTGTCTTCGAGCAGGGCCTTGAGCTCGTGCGCCGCGCGGTCGCCTTCCACCAGCGGCGGCAGGCGCAGCGACAGCTTGAAGGCGCTGTACGGGCGCAGCACATTGCCGGCGTTGCGCAGCTCCGGAAAGCCATCGACGCCGGTCACGCTCAGGGTGGGCCGCCAGGTGCGGTTGATCAGCGCCTCGGTCGGGTCGGTCGTGGTCGGCAGCGCCGGATGGCCGTCGGCGCCGCAGGCCCAGGGGAAGCGCTTCCAGACCAGGTCGCCGAGGATGCCCGCGGTGGCGCGCGCCTGCTCGATGCGATCGGCGGGAATCGCGCAGTGGAAGCTCTCGGGCAGCAAGCGCCCGGTCTTCGAGTCTTCGAGCCGGTCCAGCACCTGGCGCAGGATGCGAAAGCTCGACGGCACCAGGCCGCTCGCGTCGCCCGAGTGCACGCCCTCGGTGAGGATCTCGACCTTGAGCGTGCCGGTGACGTTGCCGCGCAGGCTGGTGGTGAGCCAGAGCTGGTCGTAGTTGCCGGCGCCGCTGTCCAGGCACACCACCAGGGCGACGTTGCCCAGGCGCGGGCGCAGCAGGTCGATGTAGGCCGGCAGGTCGAACGAGCCGCTCTCTTCGCAGCTCTCGATCAGGCCGACGCAGCGCGGGCGCGCGATGCCCTGCTGGTCCAGCGCCGCGATGGCGGTGATGGCGGCGTAGATGGCATAGCCGTCGTCCGCGCCGCCGCGGCCGTAGAGCAGGCCGTCCTCGTACTTCGGCGTCCACGGGCCCAGGTCGCTGCGCCAGCCGTTGAACTCCGGCTGCTTGTCGAGGTGGCCGTACAGGCAGATCGTGTCGCGGCTGCCGGCCTTGGTGGCGGGCACCTCGAAGAAGATCACCGGCGTGCGGCCTTCGAGGCGCACGATCTCGAGCGTCAGGCCCGCGATCTTCTTGCTCTCGACCCAGCGCGCTGCGTCCTGCACCACCCGCTCGATGTGGCCGTTCTTCTGCCAGTCGGCATCGAACATCGGGCTCTTGGCCGGGACGGCGATGTAGTCGGTGAGGGCGGGGACGATCTCCTCGTCCCAGGTGCGATCGGCGAAGGCGGCCAGGGCGGCGGCCTCGTCGGGTTGCACCGGCAGCAGCGGGTCGCGTGCGTTCATGTCGGGGCTCCTTTTTGGGGAAGCGACGAGTGTAGGACGGCAGCGATCGGCGTATTCTTGATGCGGCATCGGGGGCACGATGCCCCGGCCGTCATTCACAGGAGGTTGCCATGGTGAATCGAGGCTTGCTGGTGCGCCTGGAGGCCAAGCCGGGCCACGACGAAGGAGTCGAGACCTTCCTCAAATCGGCCCTGCCGCTGGTGCAGCAGGAACCCGGCACGACAGCGTGGTTCGCACTGCGCTTCGGGCGATCGGAGTACGGCATCTTCGACGTGTTCGCCGACGACGCCGCGCGAGACGCGCATCTCAACGGCGCGGTGGCCAGGGCGCTGATCGCGGAGTCGGACCGGCTGTTCGCGCGCCAGCCGCGCATCCAGAAGATCGACATCCTGTCCGACAAGCTGCCCGCGGGCGAGCCGGCGCAGGCGGTGACCAAGGCGCTGCTGCTCGGCTTCAAGGCGAAGGCGATGCACGAGCCGCAGGTCGTGCAGTTCCTGCGCGACGCCCATCCGCTGGTCCAGCAGGAGCCGCGGACCACGGCGTGGTTCGCGCTGCTGTTCGAGGACGGCAGCTACGGCATCTTCGACGTGTTCCCCGACCAGGGCGGACGCTTTGCCCACCTGACCGGCCACGTGCCGCGCGAGTTGGCCAAGCATGCGCTGTCGTTGCTGGGCAGCGTGCCGGACATGGACATGGTCAACGTTCTGGCCGCCCACTTCGCGTAGCCCGGGTGCAACCCGGGGTCTTGCTTCAGTGCGCCCGGCCGGCGAGCCACGCGCCGAGCGCCGCGAAGACCTCGGCTTGCTCCGGCTCGTTGAAGATCTCGTGGAAGAGCGGCGCGAACTCGCGCACGTTCACCATGCCCTTGGGCACCGCCGCGGCGAACGCTGCGCTGCCGCGCGGCGCGACGCAGCGGTCGCTGCCGGCATACAGCAGCAGGGTCGCGACGTTCCAGCGCGGCGCCTCGCGCAGCACCAGCTCGCCGGCGTCGACGATGAAGCGCGCCAGCCGCGGGGTGATGCGGTCGTGCACCAGCGGGTCGTCGCGGTAGGCCTGCACGACGCTCGCGTCGCGCGAGATCCAGGCCGGCTTGAGCCCGTTGTTGACCGCGAGATCGGGCAGGAGCGGCCCGGCGACGGCCAGCATCATCTTCTGCAGCGCGTTCATGCCGGGGTCCAGCGCCGGCGAGCTGAGCACCAGCGCGTCGACCGGCCGGTACCAGGCAGCCGGCGCGGCCGCCAGGCCTTCTGCGACGAAGCGCGCGGCGATCAGGCCGCCCAGGCTGTGGCCCAGCAGCACCAGCGTGCCGGGGTGGCGCAGGCGCACGGCATCGACCACCAGCGCCAGGTCGCGCAACAGGTCGTCGCCGTCGGCCAGCCGACCCTTGGCGCCGCCGCTGCGGCCATGGCCGCGGTGGTCGTAGCCCACGACGTTCCAGCCCCATTCGTTGAGGTGATGGGCCACGCGGGCGTAGCGGCCGACGTGCTCGCCCAGGCCGTGCACCAGCAGCACGGTGCCGCGGCCCAGGGTGGGCGTGGGCCAGTGCTGGGCGTGCAGCGACAATCCGTCGGCGGTGGTGAGCGTGGTGTTCATGGGGCGGCAGTGTAGGCAGGGCGCAGGGCTGTCCGCTGCGTGACTGACGCGCGCGGCTCGCCCGGCCACGATTTTGGCGCCCGCTCATGACGAGGACAGCATGACCGACTTCTTCCATCTCGCCACCGACGACGCCGGCATCGCGCACCTGCAGCTGAACCGGCCCGAGCGCATGAACACCATGGCGCCGCCGTTCTTCCCGGCCTTTCGCGATGCCGTGCAGGCCCTCAACGACAGCGGCCGCGCCCGGGTGCTGGTGATCTCGTCGACGGGCAAGCATTTCAGCGCCGGCATGGCGCTCGACACCTTTGCCGGCGGCGGGCCCATGCTGGACCTGAAGAGCTCGCGCGCGCGCCTGGGCTTCCAGGAAGGCCTGCGCCGCCTGATGGCCTGCTTCGACGTGCTCGACAGCGCGCGCCTGCCGGTGCTGTGCGCCATCCAGGGCGGCTGCATCGGCGGCGCACTCGACCTGGCCGCCGCCTGCGACCTGCGCTACTGCACCGCCGACGCGTTCTTCTGCATCCAGGAGATCAACGTCGGCATGGCCGCCGACCTGGGCGTCCTGCAGCGCCTGCCCAAGCTGATCGCCCCGGGCGTGGTGCGCGAGCTGGCCTACACCGGCGAGCGGCTGAGCGCGGCACGGGCGCTGGAGCTGGGGCTGGTCAACGCGGTGCTGGCCGATGCGGATGCGCTGCTCGCCCACGCGATGACGGCGGCGCGCAGCATCGCTGCCAAGTCGCCGCTGGCGATCGCCGGGAGCAAGCTGGCGCTGAACCAGGCGCGCGACCACGGCACGGCCGCGGCATTGGCGCAGATGACCTTGCTGCAGTCGGCCATCTTCGACACCGGCGAAATGGCCGAGGCGATCGCCGCGTGGAAGGACAAGCGCGACCCGCGCTTCGACCCCTTGCCTCCTGTGCCCGACGGCCTGTAGCCCGGGTGCAACCCGGGTTCCTACTTCTGCGGAAACGCGAGAAATTCCGGCAGCTGCTCGGCGCGCTCGGTGAAGGCGTGCAGCGCTGGATGGGCCGCCGGATCGGCCTGCCCCGGCAGGATCATCTGCGTGAACGACCACGCCACCGCTGCGCTGATGCCGGCCTGGTCGAGCGTCGCCGATTCGGCCACGCGCGGATGCCGTTGCAGCTGTGCCTCCAGGGCGCCGTAGGCCGCGGCGAGCTGCCCTTGCACACGATCGAGCCAGGGCTGGTGCCGCTTCTCCGACGGACGCAGCTCGTGCTCGTAGACGATCTGCACCGTCTTCTCGCAGGCCGCGAGCGCCAGGCCGATCTGCCGCAGCGCCTGCTGGCGCTCTCCGATCGCACGCGGCATCAACGAGCGCTCCGGGCCGGCCAGCGCTTCGGCGTAGTCGAGGATGAGGGTGGAGTCCATCAGCACCTCGCCGTCGTCGCAGACGAGCGACGGCGCCTTCACGACCGGGTTGATGGCCTGGAACTCGGTGAAGGTGCGAAACACGGAGATCGAGCGGTGCTCGAACGGAAGGCCCATCCGGCGCAGCGAGACCGCGACGCGGCGCACATAGGGCGAGTCGAGCATGCCGATGAGTTGCATGGGGTTCCTCGGGTTAGGGCCTGTTAGCGCTATGGGAGGCCTCGCGCTGGTGCCTGAGGGGGCCCAGGGGCGTGTCGGACGTGAG
>DASUZE010000080.1:0-17114 GCA_036377015.1 Piscinibacter sp.
GAGATGGTCATGCCCGGTGACAACGTGAGCATCACCGTCAAGCTGATCGCCCCCATCGCCATGGAAGAAGGCCTGCGCTTCGCCATCCGCGAAGGCGGTCGCACCGTGGGCTCGGGCGTCGTCGCCAAGATCATGGAGTAAGGGTCGAGAACAGCCAGTCGATTCAGGCCGCAGGGGTATAGCTCAATTGGCAGAGCGCCGGTCTCCAAAACCGGAGGTTGGGGGTTCGATGCCCTCTGCCCCTGCCACGCGAAGGTCCTGACGAAAGTCGGGGTCGAACGGCCGGAAAAGCAGCCCGCGAGCGCACGAAAGTGCCTCCGGGCTTTGCTGCTGTAAGGCGGCGGGGGTTTCGAAAGCCCCGGTCGCCCCCAAGTGAACTGAAACCAATGTCGAATCCACCTGTCGAAACTGTCTCCACCGGCGCTGACAAGGCCAAGCTGGCCGTCGCGGGGCTGCTGGTCGTCGGCGCCGTCGTCGCGTTCTATGCGCTGGGCAAGCAGGATCAGTGGGTGCGCATCCTCGCCCTGCTGGGGCTGCTGGCGGTCGGGGTGGCCATCTTCTTCACCTCGGAGTCGGGCAAGCAGCTCATCGCCTACGGCCAGGATTCGGTGAAGGAAGTGAAGAAGGTCGTGTGGCCCACCCGCAAGGAAGCCATGCAGATGACCGGATACGTGTTTGCGTTCGTGTTCGTGATGGCGCTGTTTCTGTGGCTGACCGACAAGACGCTGGAATGGGCGCTGTACGACCTGGTCCTGGGCTGGAAGCGTTGAGGACAGACAAATGACCGATCAAGTCGAAAACGCCACCGAAGCGACCACGCCCGAGACGCCGGCGGTGCCATCGAACAAGCGCTGGTACGTGGTCCACGCCTATTCGGGCATGGAAAAGGCCGTCGAGCGCAACCTGCGCGAGCGCATCGAGCGCTCCGGCATGCAGGACAAGTTCGGCCGCATCCTGGTGCCGATGGAAGAGGTCGTCGAGCTCAAGAACGGCAAGAAGGCCGTCACCGAGCGCCGCTTCTTCCCGGGCTATGTGCTGGTCGAGATGGAAATGGGCGACGACACCTGGCACCTGGTCAAGCACACCAGCAAGGTGACCGGCTTCGTCGGCGGGGCCAAGAACCGGCCCGCGCCCATCTCCGAAGCCGAGGTCATGAAGATCGTCAACCAGATGCAGGAAGGCATCGAGAAGCCCCGGCCCAAGGTCGAGTGGTCGGTGGGCGAGCTGGTGCGGGTCAAGGAAGGTCCGTTCACCGACTTCAACGGCGCGATCGAGGACGTCAACTACGACAAGTCCAAGGTGCGTGTGTCGGTCACCATCTTCGGCCGCGCCACCCCGGTCGAGCTGGACTTCGGCCAGGTCGAGAAGGTCTGAGAGCCGCTGCGGGCTCGGGTCGCCGCAAGGCCGGCCTGAATCGCAGCCGTTGCTGCCGGTGACGAGATACCGGTACGAGGAGCCAAGGTAGCCAGTCCTTGGCGTTTGAACTCAAGGCGCTCACCGCATTCGGGCGCCTCATCGAAAGAGTGTCATGGCAAAGAAAATTGTCGGCTTCATCAAGCTGCAAATCCCGGCGGGCAAAGCCAACCCGTCGCCCCCGATCGGTCCGGCGCTGGGTCAGCGCGGTCTGAACATCATGGAGTTCTGCAAGGCGTTCAACGCCCAGACCCAGGGCATGGAGCCCGGTCTGGTGTTGCCGGTGGTCATCACCGCCTTCGCGGACAAGTCGTTCACCTTCATCCTCAAGACGCCGCCGGCCACCGTCCTGATCAAGAAGGCCGCCAAGCTCGACAAGGGATCCCCGAGGCCGAATTCGCAGAAGGTCGCCAAGCTGACCCGCGCCCAGGTCGAGGAGATCGCCAAGACCAAGCTGAAGGACCTGACGGCCGCCAACCTGGAAGCCGCCGTCCGCACGATTGCCGGCTCGGCCCGCTCGATGGGCATCACGGTGGAGGGCCTCTGATCATGGCAAAGCTGACCAAACGTCAAAAGGCGCTGTCGGGCAAGGTCGACAGCACCAAGCTGTACCCACTCGACAACGCGCTGTCGATCGTCAAGGAGTGCGCCACGGCCAAGTTCGATGAATCCATCGACGTGGCCGTGCAGCTGGGCATCGACGCCAAGAAGTCCGACCAGGTCGTTCGCGGCGCCGTCGTGCTGCCCAACGGCACCGGCAAGACCAAGCGCGTCGCGGTGTTCGCCCAGGGCGCGAAGGCCGAAGAGGCCAAGGCCGCCGGCGCCGACATCGTCGGCATGGACGACCTCGCCGCCGAGGTGAAGGCCGGCAACATCAACTTCGATGTGGTCATCGCCTCGCCCGACACCATGCGCGTGGTCGGCACGCTGGGCCAGATCCTGGGCCCGCGCGGCTTGATGCCGAACCCCAAGGTCGGCACCGTCACGCCCGACGTCGCCACCGCGGTGAAGAACGCCAAGGCCGGCCAGGTGCAGTTCCGCGTCGACAAGGCCGGCATCGTGCACGCCACGATCGGCCGCCGCTCGTTCGAGGCCGACAAGCTCGCCGGCAACCTGCGCGCGCTGATCGAAGCCCTGAACAAGGCCAAGCCGGCCTCGAGCAAGGGCATCTACCTGCGCAAGGTGGCGGTGTCGTCGACCATGGGCGTGGGTGCCCGCGTCGACGTGGCGTCGATCAACGCCGCGGCCCAGCCGGCCTGAGGCAAGACATGAGGACCGGCGCGAGTCTGGCGCCGGTCCGATGAGTTTGGTGGGCTGCATCGGTTGAAAGGCCGATGCAGGTCATCCAAGACCGCTGGTGAGGCCCTCGGGCCTCCTAAACGAAGGGCGCAAGCCCCGACGCCAGCGCAGATGGCGGTCCCGCTGAAAGAAGGATTCGGTTCCTGGTTTCAGAAGGTCGCTGAACGAAGTGTGCGGTCGAGGTTGGCGACAACCGAAGCCGCACTTGATGTGAGGAGCAGACCTTGAGTCTCAATCGCAACGAGAAAGCAGCCGTGGTGACGGATGTGGCCGCGCAAGTCGCGCGCTCGCAGACGTTGGCGCTGGCCGAGTACCGTGGCCTCACCGTGGAGCACTTGAACAACCTGCGCCGGCAAGCCCGCGACAAGGGTGTGTACCTTCATGTCCTGAAGAACACGCTCGCCCGTCGCGCGGTGGCCGGCACGCCGTTCGAAGTGGCCTCGGAGAGCATGGTCGGTCCGCTGATCTACGGCTTTTCGGAAGACGCTGTCGCCGCGGCCAAAGTCATCGCCGACTTTGCCAAGGGCAACGACAAGCTGATCGTCAAGGCGGGCGCATACGCCGGCAAGGCCCTGAACGCCGAAGGCGTGAAGGCCCTGGCGTCCATCCCGACCAAGGAAGTCCTGCTGGCGCAGCTGGCCGGTCTTCTCATGTCGCCGATCTCGCGCACCGCGCGCGTGCTGGCGGCCGTGGCCGAGAAGAAGGGTGGCGGCGCCGAAGCGCCGGCCGCCGAAGCAGCCGCTGCCTGAACGATCAACCGCAACCCCTTACCTGATATCTAGGAACCCAAAATGGCATTCGACAAAGACGCATTCCTGACCGCGCTGGACAGCATGTCGGTGATGGAACTCAACGACCTGGTCAAGGCGATCGAAGAGAAGTTCGGCGTGTCCGCCGCCGCGATGGCCGCCCCGGCCGCCGGTGGCGGCGGCGCTGCCGCTCCGGCCGCCGAAGAGAAGACCGAGTTCAACGTGATGCTGCTCGAAGCCGGCGCCAACAAGGTGTCGGTCATCAAGGCTGTCCGCGAGCTCACCGGCCTGGGCCTGAAGGAAGCCAAGGACCTGGTCGACGGCGCTCCGAAGCCCGTCAAGGAAGGCATTGCCAAGGCCGACGCCGAGGCCGCCGTGAAGAAGCTGGTGGAAGCCGGCGCCAAGGCAGAACTCAAGTAATTGCGTTCGCCGCGCCGGGGCTGGGAGCCGAAAAGGGCACCCAGCCTTTTGCGCTTCAAGGGTGATGTGGTTATTCGCCCTTGGAGAGCACCTGCGAAGGCCCTCGATCCGACAATCGAGGACCTTCCCAAGTGTTCTCTGATCCGACTGCAGAGAAACGGGTTTGGTCGGGCTTCGGTGCAATGCCGGGGTTGTCCGCCAGCGGTTGGTAGTGGCCAACCACCAAGCTTCGGTCGCAAGGGCCGAAAGACAGTCGCCGACGGAGCCCTCGCCTCGGCCAGGCGAGCTCCTGAGACGGAGTGAGAAATCACCTATGGCGCAGCACGCAACCCCCTACAGCTACACCGAGCGCAAGCGGATCCGCAAGAGCTTCGGCAAGCGCGAGAGTGTCCTCAACGTCCCCTACCTGCTGACCATGCAGCGGGAGTCGTACGTCGCCTTCCTCCAGAAGGACGTACCACCGCAAAAGCGCAAGCCCGAGGGCTTGCAAGCCGCTTTCCTGTCCGCGTTCCCGATCGTGTCGCACAACGGGTTCGTGGAGATGAAATTCATCGAGTTCAACATGGCCAAGCCCGCGTTCGACACGCGGGAGTGCCAGCAGCGCGGCCTGACCTACGCCGCCGCCGTGCGCGCGAAGCTGCAGATGATCATCTACGACCGTGAGTCGCCGCAGGCGAAGACCGTCAAGGAGATCAAGGAGCAGGAGGTCTACATGGGCGAAGTGCCGCTCATGACCGACTACGGCTCGTTCATCGTCAACGGCACCGAGCGCGTGATCGTCTCGCAGCTGCACCGTTCGCCCGGCGTGTTCTTCGAGCACGACAAGGGCAAGACGCACTCGAGCGGCAAGCTGCTGTTCAGCGCGCGCATCATTCCCTACCGCGGCTCGTGGCTGGACTTCGAGTTCGACCCGAAGGACATCCTGTACTTCCGCGTCGACCGCCGCCGCAAGATGCCGGTGACCATCCTGCTGAAGGCCATCGGCCTGAATCCGGAAGCGATCCTGGCGCACTTCTTCGTGTTCGACAACTTCCGTCTGATGGACTCCGGTGCCCAGATGGAGTTCGTCGCCGACCGCCTGCGCGGCGAGATCGCGCGCTTCGACATCACCGACAAGAGCGGCAACGTCATCGTCGAGAAGGACAAGCGCATCACGGCGCGCCACACGCGCCAGCTCGAGACGACCGAGACGCAGTTCATCAGCGTGCCCGAGGACTACCTCGTCGCTCGCGTGCTGGCGCGCAACATCGTCGATCCCGAGACCGGCGAGATCATCGCCAAGGCCAACGACGAGATCACCGACTCGCTGCTGAAGAAGCTGCGTGCGGCCGGCATCAAGGAGATCCAGGCGCTCTACACGAACGAGCTGGACGAAGGTGCGTACATCTCGCAGACCCTGGCCGCCGACGAAACCGCCGACCAGCTGGCCGCGCGGGTGGCCATCTACCGCATGATGCGCCCCGGCGAGCCGCCGACCGAAGACGCGGTCGAGGCCCTGTTCCATCGCCTGTTCTACTCGGCCGACACCTACGACCTGTCGCGCGTGGGCCGCATGAAGTTCAACGCCCGCGTGGGCCGCGACTCGCCGGACGGCCCGATGACGCTGTCCAACGACGACATCCTCGATGTGGTGAAGATCCTGGTCGAGCTGCGCAACGGCCGCGGCGAGGTGGACGACATCGACCACCTCGGCAACCGTCGCGTGCGCTGCGTGGGCGAGCTGGCCGAGAACCAGTACCGCTCGGGCCTCGCCCGCATCGAGAAGGCCGTCAAGGAGCGCCTGGGGCAGGCCGAGACCGAAGCCCTGATGCCGCACGACCTGATCAACTCCAAGCCGATCTCCGCGGCGCTCAAGGAGTTCTTCGGCGCGTCGCAGCTGTCGCAGTTCATGGACCAGACCAACCCCCTGTCCGAGATCACGCACAAGCGGCGCGTCTCGGCCCTGGGCCCGGGCGGACTGACGCGCGAGCGCGCCGGCTTCGAGGTGCGCGACGTGCACCCGACGCACTACGGCCGCGTCTGCCCGATCGAGACGCCTGAAGGTCCGAACATCGGCCTGATCAACTCGCTCGCCCTGTACGCCCAGCTCAACGAGTACGGCTTCCTCGAGACGCCGTACCGCCGCGTGGTCGACGGCAAGGTCACCAACCAGATCGACTACCTGTCGGCCATCGAGGAAGGCAAGTACGTGATCGCGCAGGCGAACGCGTCGCTCGACAAGGACGGCAAGCTGATCGACGAGCTGGTGTCGGCGCGCGACAACGGCGAATCGGTGCTGACCTCGCCGGAGCGCATCCAGTACATGGACGTGGCGCCGACGCAGATCGTGTCGGTGGCGGCTTCGCTGGTGCCCTTCCTGGAGCACGACGACGCGAACCGCGCGCTGATGGGCGCCAACATGCAACGCCAGGCCGTTCCGACCCTGCGTCCCGAGAAGGCGCTGGTGGGCACGGGCGTCGAGCGTGTCGCGGCCAAGGACTCGGGCACCGTCGTGGCCGCTCGCCGCGGCGGCGTGGTGGACTACGTCGACACCAACCGCATCGTGATCCGCGTCAACGACACGGAAACGGTGGCGGGCGAAGTCGGCGTCGACATCTACAACCTGATCAAGTACCAGCGTTCCAACCAGAACACCAACATCCACCAGCGCCCCATCGTCAAGCGCGGCGATGCGGTTCAGGCCGAGGACATCATCGCCGACGGTGCCTCCACCGACATCGGCGAGCTGGCCCTGGGCCAGAACATGCTGGTCGCGTTCATGCCCTGGAACGGCTACAACTTCGAAGACTCGATCCTGATCTCCGAACGCGTGGTCGCCGACGACCGCTACACCTCGATCCACATCGAGGAGCTGGTGGTCATGGCGCGCGACACCAAGCTGGGCGCCGAGGAAATCACCCGCGACATCCCGAACCTGTCGGAGCAGCAGCTCGCTCGCCTCGATGAGTCGGGCATCGTCTACGTGGGCGCCGAGGTGAACCCGGGCGACACGCTGGTCGGCAAGGTCACGCCCAAGGGCGAGACCACGCTGACGCCGGAAGAGAAGCTCCTGCGCGCGATCTTCGGCGAGAAGGCTTCGGACGTGAAGGACACCTCGCTGCGTGTCGACCAGGGCACCAGCGGCACGGTGATCGACGTGCAGGTCTTCACCCGCGAAGGCATTCCGCGCGACAAGCGGGCGCAGCAGATCATCGACGATGAGCTCAAGCGCTATCGCCTCGACCTGAACGACCAGCTGCGCATCGTCGAGGCCGACGCCTTCGACCGGATCGAGAAGCTGCTGGCCGGCAAGGTCGCCAACGGCGGCCCGCAGAAGATCGCCAAGGGCACGGTCATCGACAAGGCCTACCTCGCCAGCGTCGAGAAGTACCACTGGTTCGACATCCGTCCGGCCGACGACGACATCGCCAACCAGCTCGAGAGCATCAAGAACTCGCTCGAGCAGACGCGCCACAGCTTCGACCTGGCCTTCGAAGAGAAGCGCAAGAAGCTCACGCAGGGCGACGAGCTGCCCGCGGGCGTGCTCAAGATGGTCAAGGTCTACCTGGCCGTCAAGCGCCGCCTGCAGCCCGGCGACAAGATGGCCGGCCGCCACGGCAACAAGGGTGTCGTGTCCAAGATCGTTCCGGTCGAGGACATGCCCTACATGGCCGACGGCACGCCGTGCGACATCGTGCTCAACCCGCTGGGCGTGCCTTCGCGCATGAACGTGGGCCAGGTGCTGGAAGTCCACCTGGGCTGGGCCGGCAAGGGCATCGGCCAGCGCATCGGCGACATGCTGCAGCAGCAGGCCAAGGTGGCCGAGCTGCGGTCCTTCCTCGACGAGCTGTACAACAAGTCGGGCGGCAAGACCGAGAAGCTCGATCACCTGTCCGACGGCGACATCGTCGAGATGGCCGGCAACCTCTCGAAGGGCGTGCCCTTCGCGACGCCGGTGTTCGACGGCGCCGCCGAGGAAGAGATCCGCGGCATGCTGAGGCTCGCGTATCCGGACGACATCGCCCGGGCCAAGGGCCTGACCGACACGCGCACGCAGGCCGTGCTGCACGACGGTCGCACCGGCGATCCGTTCGAGCGCCCGGTCACCGTGGGCTACATGCACGTGCTCAAGCTGCACCACCTGGTCGACGACAAGATGCACGCGCGCTCCACCGGCCCGTACAGCCTGGTCACCCAGCAGCCGCTGGGCGGCAAGGCCCAGTTCGGCGGCCAGCGCTTCGGCGAGATGGAAGTCTGGGCCCTGGAAGCCTACGGCGCGTCGTACGTGCTGCAGGAGATGCTGACCGTGAAGTCCGACGACGTGAATGGCCGTACCAAGGTGTACGAGAACATCGTCAAGGGCGAGCACGCCATCGAAGCCGGCATGCCCGAGTCGTTCAATGTCCTGGTCAAGGAGATCCGCTCCCTTGGCATCGACATCGAACTCGAGCGCAACTGATAGAGAAGGAATCGGAAACCATGAAAGGTTTGCTCGACCTGTTCAAGCAATTCACCCCTGATGAGCATTTCGATGCCATCAAGATCGGCCTCGCTTCGCCGGAGAAGATCCGCAGCTGGTCGTTCGGGGAGGTGAAGAAGCCCGAGACCATCAACTACCGGACCTTCAAGCCGGAACGCGACGGTCTCTTCTGCGCCAAGATCTTCGGCCCGATCAAGGACTACGAGTGCCTGTGCGGCAAGTACAAGCGACTGAAGCACCGCGGCGTCATCTGCGAGAAGTGCGGCGTCGAAGTGACGCAGACCAAGGTTCGCCGTGACCGCATGGGTCACATCGACCTGGCGGCGCCGTGCGCGCACATCTGGTTCCTGAAGTCGCTGCCGTCGCGCCTGGGCCTGGTGCTCGACATGACGCTGCGCGACATCGAGCGCGTGCTGTACTTCGAAGCCTACGTCGTCGTCGACCCCGGCATGACCCCGCTGAAGAAGTTCAGCATCATGAGCGAGGACGACTACGACGCGAAGCGCACCGAGTACGGCGACGAGTTCATCGCGCTGATGGGCGCCGAGGGCGTCAAGAAGCTGCTCGAGGAGATCGACCTCGACATCGAGGCCGACAAGCTGCGCGGCGACATGACCGGCTCGGAGCTCAAGGTCAAGAAGAACTCCAAGCGCCTGAAGGTCATGGAGGCCTTCAAGAAGTCGGGCATCAAGCCGCAGTGGATGGTGATGGACGTGCTGCCGGTGCTGCCGCCCGACCTGCGTCCGCTGGTGCCGCTGGACGGCGGCCGCTTCGCGACCTCCGACCTGAACGACCTCTATCGTCGCGTCATCAACCGCAACAACCGCCTCGCGCGGCTGCTGGAGCTGAAGGCGCCGGAGATCATCGTCCGCAACGAGAAGCGGATGCTGCAGGAAGCCGTCGACTCGCTGCTCGACAACGGCCGCCGCGGCAAGGCCATGACGGGCGCGAACAAGCGTGCGCTCAAGTCGCTGGCCGACATGATCAAGGGCAAGAGCGGTCGCTTCCGCCAGAACCTGCTGGGCAAGCGCGTCGACTACTCGGGCCGTTCGGTCATCGTGGTCGGCCCGACGCTCAAGCTGCACCAGTGCGGCCTGCCCAAGCTGATGGCGCTGGAGCTGTTCAAGCCCTTCATCTTCTCGCGCCTGGAGGCGATGGGCATCGCCACCACCATCAAGGCGGCGAAGAAGGAAGTGGAATCGGGCACGCCGGTGGTGTGGGACATCCTTGAGGAAGTGATCAAGGAGCACCCGGTGATGCTCAACCGCGCGCCGACGCTGCACCGCCTGGGCATCCAGGCGTTCGAGCCGGTGCTGATCGAAGGCAAGGCCATCCAGCTGCATCCGCTGGTGTGCTCGGCCTTCAACGCCGACTTCGACGGCGACCAGATGGCCGTCCACGTGCCGCTGTCGATCGAGGCGCAGATGGAAGCCCGCACCCTGATGCTGGCCTCCAACAACGTGCTGTTCCCCGCGAACGGCGAGCCCTCGATCGTGCCGTCGCAGGACGTGGTGCTGGGCCTGTACTACGCCACCCGCGAGCGCATCAACGGCAAGGGCGAAGGCATCGTCTTCTCCGATGTCGCCGAAGTGCAGCGTGCGCTGGACAACGGCCAGGTCGAGATCACCGCGCGCATCAGCGTTCGCCTGACCGAGCATGTCAAGAACAAGGACACCGGCGAATTCACGCAGGAGACCAAGCTCGTCGACACGACGGTCGGCCGCGCCTTGCTGTCCGAGATCCTGCCCAAGGGGCTGCCGTTCTCGAACATCAACAAGGCGCTGAAGAAGAAGGAGATCTCGCGCCTGATCAACACGTCGTTCCGCAAGTGCGGCCTGAAGGACACGGTGGTGTTCGCCGACAGGCTGCTGCAGTCGGGCTTCCGCCTGGCCACGCGCGCGGGCATCTCGATCGCGATCGACGACATGCTGGTGCCCAAGGAAAAGCACGGTCTGATCGAGCGCGCCGAGAAGGAAGTCAAGGAGATCGAGCAGCAGTACGTCTCGGGCCTGGTGACCGCCGGCGAGCGCTACAACAAGGTCGTCGACATCTGGGGCAAGACGGGTGACGAGGTCGGCAAGGTCATGATGGCCCAGCTGTCCAAGCAGAAGACCAAGGACCGCCACGGCAAGGAAGTCGAGCAGGAGTCGTTCAACTCCATCTACATGATGGCCGACTCCGGGGCGCGCGGCTCCGCGGCGCAGATCCGCCAGCTGGCGGGCATGCGCGGCCTGATGGCCAAGCCGGACGGCTCCATCATCGAGACGCCGATCACCGCGAACTTCCGCGAAGGCCTGAACGTTCTGCAGTACTTCATCTCCACCCACGGCGCCCGCAAGGGCCTGGCGGACACGGCGCTGAAGACCGCGAACTCCGGCTACCTGACGCGTCGCCTGGTCGACGTGACCCAGGACCTGGTGGTGACCGAGGACGATTGCGGCACGCAGAACGGCATGAACATGCGCGCCCTGGTCGAAGGCGGTGAGGTGATCGAATCGCTGCGCGACCGCATCCTCGGCCGCGTCACCGCGATCGAGGTGCAGCACCCCGAGACCCAGGAAACGCTGCTGGCCGCCGGCGAGATGCTCGACGAAGACTCGCTCGACGTGCTCGAGAACGCCGGTGTCGACGAGGTCAAGGTGCGCACGGCGCTGACCTGCGGCACGCGCTTCGGCCTGTGCGCCAAGTGCTACGGCCGCGACCTCGGCCGCGGCGGCCTGGTCAACCAGGGCGAGGCGGTGGGCGTGATCGCGGCGCAGTCGATCGGCGAGCCGGGCACGCAGCTGACGATGCGGACCTTCCACATCGGTGGCGCGGCCTCGCGCGCGGCGGTGGCGTCCAGCGTCGACGCGAAGTCCGACGGCCACGTCGGCTTCAACACGACCATGCGCTACGTGACCAACGGCAAGGGCGAGCTGGTGGTGATCTCGCGTTCCGGCGAGATCATCATCTCCGACGCCCACGGCCGCGAGCGCGAGCGTCACAAGGTGCCGTATGGCGCCCTGCTGGCGATCAAGCCCGACCAGCAGATCAAGGCCGGCACGGTGCTGGCGAACTGGGACCCGCTGACCCGCCCGATCATCACGGAATTCGCCGGACGCGCGAAGTTCGAGAACATCGAGGAAGGCGTGACGGTCGCCAAGCAGGTCGACGAAGTCACCGGCCTGTCGACGCTGGTGGTCATCGACCCGAAGCGTCGCGGTGCCGCCAAGGTGGTGCGTCCGCAGGTCAAGCTGCTGGACGCGACCGGCCACGAGGTGAAGATCCCCGGCACCGACCACTCGGTGACGATCGCCTTCCCGGTGGGCGCGCTGATCCAGATCCGCGACGGCCAGGACCTGATGCCCGGCGAGGTGCTCGCCCGCATCCCGGTCGAAGGCCAGAAGACCCGCGACATCACCGGCGGTCTGCCGCGCGTGGCCGAGCTGTTCGAGGCGCGTTCGCCCAAGGACAAGGGCACGCTGGCCGAGATCACCGGCACGGTGTCCTTCGGCAAGGAGACCAAGGGCAAGGTGCGCCTGCAGATCACCGACCCGGACGGCAAGGTGTTCGAGGAGCTCGTGCCCAAGGAGAAGAACATCCTCGTGCACGAAGGCCAGGTGGTGAACAAGGGCGAGCTGATCGTCGACGGCCCGGCGGATCCGCAGGACATCCTGCGCCTGCTGGGCATCGAGGAGCTGGCGCGCTACATCGTCGACGAGGTGCAGGACGTGTACCGCCTGCAGGGCGTGAAGATCAACGACAAGCACATCGAGGTGATCGTTCGCCAGATGCTGCGCCGCGTGCAGATCTCCAACCCTGGCGACACGGCCTACATCGCCGGCGAGCAGGTCGAGCGCTCGGAGCTGCTGGACACCAACGACCGGATGGTGGGCGAGGGCAAGCTGCCCGCCACGCACAGCGATGTGCTGCTGGGCATCACCAAGGCCTCGCTGTCGACCGACAGCTTCATCTCGGCGGCGTCGTTCCAGGAGACCACCCGCGTGCTGACCGAGGCGGCGATCATGGGCAAGCGCGACGAGCTGCGCGGCCTGAAGGAAAACGTGATCGTCGGCCGCCTGATCCCGGCGGGCACCGGCATGGCCTTCCACGCGGCCCGCAAGGCCAAGGAAGAGATGGACGACGCCGAGCGTCGTGCCATCGCCATGCAGGAAGCCGAGGAGCTGGCGTCGGTGCAGCTGGCGCAGGTCGACGCGGCCACCGCGAGCGGGGAAGGGACCGAGTAAATCGGCGGGCCTTCTGCGCATCGAAAGGGGCAACTTCGGTTGCCCCTTTTTTCTTGTCTTGAAACCGCGTCGCAACCGCGGGTGACTACCATGGGCGCATGAACATCGCGCTCATCGCCCACGACCACAAGAAGGACGACATGGTCGCGCTGGCGAAGGAGTTCGCCGGTTTTCTCGCGACCTGCCAGCTGGTGGCCACCGGCACCACCGGCGGGCGCCTGCAGATGGAAGCCGGCCTGGACGTGGAGTGCATGCTGAGCGGCCCCATGGGCGGCGACCTGCAGATCGGCGCCCGCCTGGCCGTCGGGCAGGTCGACGCGGTGGTTTTCCTGCGCGACCCCATGACCCCGCAGCCGCACGAGCCCGACATCAACGCCCTGGTGCGGGCCTGCGACGTCCACGACATCCCGTGCGCCACCAACGTCGCCGGAGCGCGGCTGCTGCTGGCCGCGCTCAGCCGTCGCTGAAGGCGGCCCGCCAGGCCTCTGGAGTCAGCACTTCCAAACCGAGAGGGCGCGCGCGCCGCGCCAGCTTCAGGACGGCACGGTCTCGGCTGAGCAGCCAGCGTGCGCCGTGCGCCAGCGCCAGATCGATGAACTTCTGGTCGTCGGCGTCGGTGCACCGAAGGCGGGTGGCGGCGCCATGCGCGGCCAGCGGATCGGCCGCACACGCCCAGCGCTCCCAGGTCGCCCACAGGGCGGCCTGGTCGGGCGACCACGCCGCGCCCACCCCGCGCCCGAGCACATGGGCGAGCTCCTCGCGCATCGCCGGGCTGGCCAACCAGCGCAGCCGGCCGTCGGCCAGGGCGGCGGTCAGCGCGACGCTGGTGGGATGGCGGAAAACCAGCCAATCCAGCACGACGTTGGTGTCCAGGACCACCGCCGGGACGGGGTCCGAAGGGGCCGAGGGCACTGTCATGGAGGGTTTGTCCGGCTGGTCGGTTGCGGCAGAGGGCCTGCGCCGAATATAATCGCGGGCTTTTCGGCAGATTCTGCTGCGCTCTTTGTCGGGCGGCCCACCAGGCGAGACCAGTCTGGCATCGGCGCCGCCGCCCAATGAGGCGCTGGGTTTCGCCGGAAACCAAGTGACTTCAAACGGGAACAAGTTACCTATGCCAACCATCAACCAACTCGTGCGCCACGGTCGTGAGACCGAGCCCACGAAGTCCAAATCGCCGGCGCTGCAGGGTGGCCCCCAGCGGCGCGGCGTGTGTACCCGCGTGTACACCACGACGCCCAAGAAGCCGAACTCCGCGCTGCGCAAGGTCGCCAAGGTGCGCCTGACCAACGGCTTCGAGGTCATCTCCTACATCGGCGGCGAGGGCCACAACCTGCAGGAGCACAGCGTGGTGCTCGTGCGCGGCGGCCGCGTCAAGGACCTGCCGGGCGTGCGCTACCACATCGTGCGCGGCTCGCTGGACCTGCAAGGCGTGAAGGATCGCAAGCAGTCGCGTTCGAAGTACGGCGCCAAGCGGCCGAAGAAGGCGTAACGCAGCGCCAACAGGATGGCCGGCCCTGAAGGCCGGTCAAGGTTCGGCGAATGATCGCCGAGTAAGTGGGTGGCCCCGGAAGTTGGTGGCGCCCGAGGCGAAGGCGAGAGCCCGAGCCAACTGAAGCAAACGAAGGAAGAGTGAAATGCCACGTCGTCGCGAAGTCCCCAAGCGCGAGATCCTGCCGGACCCGAAGTTCGGATCGGTCGATCTGTCCAAGTTCATGAACGTCATCATGGAGTCGGGCAAGAAGGCGGTTGCCGAGCGCATCATCTACGGCGCCCTCGACCAGGTCGAGAAGAAGTCGGGCAAGGATCCGCTCGAAGTCTTCACCGTCGCGCTGAACAACATCAAGCCGATGGTCGAAGTGAAGTCACGCCGCGTCGGCGGTGCGAACTACCAAGTTCCCGTGGAAGTTCGTCCCGTGCGCCGCGTGGCCCTGGCCATGCGCTGGCTGAAGGAATCGGCGCGCAAGCGCGGCGAGAAGTCGATGGCGCAGCGTCTCGCGAACGAGCTGCTCGAAGCGGTCGAAGGCCGTGGCGGCGCGATGAAGAAGCGTGACGAAGTGCACCGCATGGCCGAGGCCAACAAGGCCTTCTCGCACTTCCGCTTCTAAGACCGGTCCAACGTTCCCCCCTCGGCCGCTCTTCGGGTTTGTGCTAACCCGCGAGCGGCCCCTGTATTTGGAGTGACATCATGTCCCGCAAGACCCCGATCGAGCGCTACCGCAATATCGGTATCTCGGCTCACATCGACGCCGGCAAGACGACGACGACCGAGCGCATCCTGTACTACACCGGTGTGAACCACAAGATCGGTGAAGTGCACGACGGCGCTGCGACCATGGACTGGATGGAGCAGGAGCAGGAGCGGGGCATCACCATCACCTCGGCTGCGACGACCTGCTTCTGGAAGGGCATGGACCTGTCGTTCCCCGAGCACCGCATCAACATCATCGACACCCCCGGGCACGTCGACTTCACCATCGAGGTCGAGCGCTCGATGCGCGTGCTCGACGGCGCGTGCATGGTGTACTGCGCCGTGGGCGGCGTGCAGCCGCAGTCCGAGACCGTCTGGCGCCAGGCCAACAAGTACAAGGTGCCGCGCCTCGCGTTCGTCAACAAGATGGACCGCACCGGCGCGAACTTCTTCAAGGTCTACGAGCAGATGAAGTCCCGCCTGAAGGCCAACCCGGTGCCGGTGGTGATTCCCATCGGCGCCGAGGAAAGCTTCACGGGCGTGGTCGACCTCATCAAGATGAAGGCGATCATCTGGGACGAGGCCTCGCAGGGCATGAAGTTCGAATACAAGGACATCCCGGCAGAGCTGCAGGCCGACGCGCAGAAGTGGCGCGAGAACATGGTCGAGGCGGCCGCAGAAGCCAGCGAAGAGCTGATGAACAAGTACCTGGAATCGGGCGAGCTGACCGAGGCCGAGATCAAGCTCGGCCTGCGCACGCGCACGATCGCCACTGAAATCCAGCCGATGCTGTGCGGCACCGCCTTCAAGAACAAGGGCGTGCAGCGCATGCTCGACGCCGTCATCGAATACATGCCGTCGCCGATCGACATCCCGCCGGTGCCTGGCCATGACGACGACGACAAGGAAACATCGCGCAAGGCCGACGACAACGAGAAGTTCGCCGCGCTCGCCTTCAAGCTGATGACCGACCCGTACGTCGGCCAGCTGACCTTCGTGCGCGTCTACTCCGGCGTGCTGAAGTCGGGCGACTCGGTCTACAACCCGATCCGCGGCAAGAAGGAGCGCATCGGCCGGATCCTGCAGATGCACGCCAACCAGCGTGAGGAAATCAAGGAAATCCTGGCCGGCGACATCGCCGCCTGCGTGGGCCTGAAGGACGTGACGACCGGCGAGACGCTGTGCGATCCCGAGTCCATCATCACGCTGGAAAAGATGGTGTTCCCGGAGCCGGTCATCTCGCAGGCTGTCGAGCCCAAGACCAAGGCCGACCAGGAAAAGATGGGCATCGCCCTGGGCCGGCTGGCCCAGGAAGACCCGTCGTTCCGCGTGCGCACCGACGAAGAGTCCGGCCAGACCATCATCTCCGGCATGGGCGAGCTGCACCTGGAAATCATCGTCGACCGCATGAAGCGCGAATTCGGCGTGGAAGCCAACGTGGGCAAGCCGCAGGTGGCGTACCGCGAGACGATCCGCAAGGCCGTGACCGATGTCGAAGGCAAGTTCGTTCGTCAGTCGGGCGGCAAGGGCCAGTATGGCCACGTCGTGCTCTCGATCGAGCCGCAGGAGCCGGGCAAGGGCTTCGAGTTCGTCGACGCGATCAAGGGCGGCGTGGTGCCGCGCGAGTTCATCCCGGCCGTCAAGAAGGGCGTGGAAGACTCGCTGCCGAACGGCGTGCTGGCCGGCTATCCGGTGGTCGACGTGAAGGTCTCGCTGACCTTCGGCTCGTACCACGAGGTCGACTCGAACGAAAACGCCTTCAAGATGGCCGCGTCGATGGGCTTCAAGGACGGTTGCCGCAAGGCACAGCCGGTCATCCTGGAGCCGATGATGGCCGTGGAAGTCGAGACGCCGGAAGACTACGCCGGCAACGTGATGGGCGACCTGTCGTCGCGTCGCGGCATGGTGCAGGGCATGGACGACATGCCCGGCGGCGGCAAGATCATCAAGGCGGAGGTGCCTCTGTCCGAGATGTTCGGCTACTCGACCACGCTGCGCTCGATGTCGCAGGGCCGTGCCACGTACACGATGGAGTTCAAGCACTACAGCGAAGCTCCGAAGAACGTCGCCGACGCGATCATCACCGCCCGCGGCAAGTAAGACACAGTTAGACGAGCCGGTCTTCAGTGAGGCGCCCACCGCTGCCGGCGGCGGTGGGATCAAGCCCTCACCGGAGACCTTAAACACCACACCGGACTGCTCTTTGATACGGAGATTTTGAGATGGCAAAAGGCAAATTTGAACGGACCAAGCCGCACGTGAACGTGGGCACGATCGGGCACGTCGACCACGGCAAGACGACGCTGACGGCGGCGCTGACGTCGGTGCTGTCGGCCAAGTTCGGCGGCGAAGCCAAGGCC
>DASUZE010000081.1:0-6201 GCA_036377015.1 Piscinibacter sp.
GCGCGCGTGGCCACGCCGGTGCCCGCCGCCGTCTCGAGCACGCGCGACGGTTGCAGCGCGGCAACGCGGCTCGCCAGGTCGCCGGCATAGGGCTCGAAAATCAGCGGGACGAGATGCGTGTCGTACAGCTCGGGGATCGAGCCGGCGAACACCGTGTCGGATCCGGGTTGGTCCATGTGCCCTCTCCTGCGGTCGTGACCTGGATCCGCAAGGGTACGCCGTCACTCAATCGTAGGCATCGAGGAACTGCCCGGTCGTGCGGTAGTGCGGGTTGTCGTGGAACTGCCGCACCAGCGGATGCTCCACATGCTTCACCCCGGCCTTGTCGAACCAGACCACGGTGCGCCGATAGGTCTCGCCCTGGGCCCCGTGATAGACCGGATGGGTCGTGTCGTCCAGCGGCTTCTGGTCCTTCATCTCGACCTTGGTGAACCTGCCGCGGAACGTGTTCTCGATGACCGCGTGCCGCCCGGCTTCGTTGGTGCCGCGGTAGTAGATGACCCGGGCCGCCGCCTTGCCGTTGGCGGTCTGCCCCCAGCGCGCGACCGCGTTCTGCGAGCCGTAGAGCGAGTCGTACAGCTCGAGCCGGTCGGCGCGCAGGCCGCCGCCGTGCTTGTCCACGGCCATCAGGCGCTGGATCACCTCGCCGCCGCGCGAGTGCACCGAAACGATCTCCTTGCGCACCGTGTCCACGCCGGCGGCCGTGAGCGCATCCTCGGTCGTGCGGACCTGGCTTTGCACGTTGCTCCAGTTCGCGTGGTAGTCGTTGCGGTTGCGGTTCTCCGGCGAGTCCACGCCGCCGGGCGCGTTCTTCGCTTCGGGCAGAACGAACACCGTCTGCGGATTGCGCGCGATGGCCTCGCGGATGCGCGAGTTCGTGCCGGCCTTGGCACCGACCGGGTCGGCGACGGTGGCGTTGTCGCCGTGGTAGTGGGTGTGCACGCGCGCCGGCTGGTCGGGGTCGAAGCCCGGTCCCGTCACCGTCATCACCGGCTGCCCCCCGTTGCCGGCGCTGGTGGTGACGACGATCCGGCCGCCCTGGGCGAGCAGGTCGCCGTACGAGGCCCTGGCGTTCTCGATGGTGTGGCCCAGGCGGCGCTGCACGTCGTCGCGGCTCTTCTTCAGCGCATCGATGGTCGCCTGCGAGGTCTTGGCGACGTCGTAGACCGGCCCGGGGTCGCCGAGCACTTCACGGCCCGCCGGCGCGGTGACCGCGGTGTCGGCCAGCGGCTTCAGCGCGCGCTTCAGGTCCTGTGCGTCTTCGCGGCTCATGGTCCGGGTGACGCCGCCGACGGTCACCTCCACCAGGCCCAGCGCGCCGCGCAAGCCACCGGCCTCGGTGATGCGGACCTCGTCGCCGGCATCGGGCGGCGGATCGGCGGGAGGGGACGCGGCCAGTCGGGGCGCGGCGTTGAAAGGGGTGATCTCGGACATGCGGGTGCTCCATCGCGTCGGTGCAAAGTGACGCCATTGAAGACGCCGTCGCGGCCCCTGCCAAGACGGGATGTGCGATAGCTGGGGCGTGCACCAGTGCGTGTCGGGAACCGCCTGCGCTTTCCGATTCAGCGATCCACGCTCACCACGTTGTCGCCGGTGTCGCGGTCGATCAGCTTGGCCAGCGGATCGACGCCCGCCTTGGCCGGCTCTCCCGCGACCGTGATCCGGAAGCGGTTCTCGCCCGAGCGCACCGGCCGCTTCTCGACGAGCAGCGCGTTGCCCGCCGCATCGAGCACGCCGACGTCGATCAGCGCGTCCAGCGGCGCCTCGGTCTCGTTGCCGGCGCCGTCGGCGCGGACCTTGCGCGCCGAGACGAGGAGGTCGATGTCGTAGCGGCCGTCGGGTCGGCGCGCCGCGGCGGCGCTGACGGCGCGCAGGTCGAACAGCGTGATGGTCTCGAACAGGTCGGTGATCCAGGGCTGCAACGGCGCGGGTGTCACGCGCCGGAACTCGGCCAGCAGGTCGACCGAGCGCGGATACGGCGGGCCGGCGAAGCGCCAGCGCTTGACGAAGGCAGCGAGCGCATCGCTCAAGGCCGCCTCGCCGATCACGTCCTGCAGGGCATACAGCGTCAGGCCGCCCTTCTGGTAGTGCACGTAGGCCGCCCCGTCGGCGCGCACCAGCGGCTGCTCTTCCTTGGCCTCGGAGCCGCGGCCCAGCAGGTAGCGGTCGAGCTCGTACTTGAGGAAGCGGCGCATCTTTGCGTCGCCGAACTTGTGCTTGAGCACCATCAGCGCGGAGTACTCGGCCAGGCTCTCGGTGATGAACTCGGCGCCTTGCACGTTGGCCGGGATCTCCTGGTGGGCCCACCACTGGTGGGCGACCTCGTGCGCGGTCACGAAGTAGGGATAGTCGATGTCCTGCGGGTCACGGTCGTTCACCTTGGCGGTGAAGCCGATCGCCTCGTTGAACGGAATGGTGTTGGGAAACGATTCGGCGAAGCCGCCGGCGCGCGAGAAGCGCGGGAACTCGATGACCCGCACGATGCGGTGCTGGTAGGGCCCGAAGTGCTGCGTGAAGTAGTCCAGCGAGTCCTTCACGCCGGCCACCATGCGGTCCACGTTGTATTCGTGGCCGCGCTGGTAGTCGATCTCGATCGCGACGTCGCCCTCCGGTCCGCGCCAGGTGTCGCGCCGGACCTCGTAGCGCGCCGACACGAAGGGGTAGATGGCGGCCATCTTCGAATCCATGCGATAGGCCAGGCAGCGCCGGCCGTCCTCGACCCAGTCGCGCTCGACGTAGCCGGTGGTGACGGGCAGCTGGTCGGCGGCGGTGCAGAACCGCGCGCGGTAGTCGATGAAGTCGGCATCGCGCGTGAGCCCGTTGCGCAGGACCTGCCGCGGGTCGTCCAGATCGTGCATGCGCGGCTTGGGCGGCAGGCCCAGGTCGCGCCGCTCGCGGTCCGACGCCAGCTCCACCTCCTCGGCATACCCGAGGCTCGGGATCAGCGTGGTCTGCGGGCTCAGGCCGGCGTTGAGGAAGCTGCCGTTGTCCAGCACCACCGGATCGGCGCCACCGTTGGCGAAGCCGCGCGCCGCGTACTCGATGTCGAAGCGCAGCTCGGTCGACGCGCCCGGGGCCAGCGCCTCGCTCATCGCATAGTGATGCCAGTACAGCGTCGGCGCCTCGTCGGCCAGCCGCGCCGGCACGCCCAGCTCCATGCGGTGCACCTGCGCCCGGGTCGGATACACGACATAGAGGTCACGGATGGCCTGCGTCGTCTTGTTGACCAGCGTCAGCGTACCGGCGATGCGCACCCGGTGCTGCTCGGGGACCAGGTCCACGCGCACGTCGACCGCGGTGATGCGCGGCTGTGGCGCGCCGGCCAGCGGCTTGAAGCGGCGCTCGAATTCGGCCCGGCGCTGTTGCCCCGCATACCGGCTGACGAAGGGGTTGAGCACGTGCGTGTTGTAGTAGACCCAGCCGCCGGTCGCGACGAAGACGATCGCGGCGACACCGGCCACGCGCCACGCGGCGGGGCGCATGCGGGCCGCGGCGCCGCGCCAGCGTCCACGCCAGCCCTCGTCGCGCCCGCGCACCCACAGCGCGTAGGCCAGCACCAGCAGCAGCACCGCGAAGGCGCTCCAGTAGAGGCGGAACCAGAACACCGCCGGCAGGAAATGGCCCCAGCCGTTCATGTCGGAATAGACCAGCGGCGGGCTGCTGGCGTAGAGGTACAGGCGGTTCTCGAAGCCGAAGTCGGGCAGCCGCGCGCCGACCAGGAACACCACGCCGACGACGAAGTGGCCGAGGTACTTGTTGTTCACCAGCGTGTGCACCACCAGCGCGAGCACCGCCACCAGCGCGTAGCCGGAGAGCTGGATCACGAACAGCTCCATCAGGTACTGGCCGACCTCGATGCGCGTGAATCCCTGCACCAGCTGCACCGCGATGCTGCAGGCCATCACCGCCGCCATCAGCAGCACCTGCAGGACCAGCACCGTCGCGAACTTGGCGAGAAAGGGCAGCCAGGTGGGCGCGGGCATGCTGTCGCCGATGTCGTCCATGCGCGCATCGCGCTCGCGCCAGACCAGCTCGCCGGTGTAGATGGCGGTCACGATCAGCACGAACAGGCCGAACAGGCCGGAGACGGCGTCGAGGACCTTGTAGGTGAGCGGGTAGGTGTTGGTGCCGTAGAACGAGCCCAGCGTGAACGCGTTGCCCACCACCAGCAGCATGCCGCCGCCCACGATGGTGAGGAAGCGCGGGCTGCGCAGGATCTCGCCCAGGTACAGGCGGACGAGCCCCGGCAGCATGCGCGCGAAGGCCGCGGCGCTGCGGTCGGTGGCGGCGCGCGGCAAGGCGGCGGCGTGCTGCGGCGCATCGGCCGGCGCGGCATCGGCCCGCGCACGTCGCGCGCGCAACGGCGCCATCGCCTCCATGCGAAAGCGCCGGTAGCCCCACAGCGTGACCACAACGCCCACGCCGACCCACAGCGCGCGGTTCCAGAGCAAGGGGCCGGCGAGCGGGATCTGCGTGGTGTTCTTCTGCGCCACGCTCCAGTAGCGCGTGAGCACGTCGACGGCGGTCGCCGCCGAGGGGTCGATCAGCGCGGCCAACGTCTTGTTCTCCATGTCGCTGATCAGGTTCAGCGACAGCACGTAGCCCACCAGCGCGATCACCCCGGCCACGTAGACGGGCGCCATCTGCCGCGTCAGCGCCGCCAGCGTGAAGAAGATGCCGCCCAGCCACAGCATGTTCGGGATCAGCACGAACAGATAGGGCCGCGCGAAGTTCTGCCAGTCCGGCGAGGCCAGCACCCGCGCCGGGTCGACGCCCGGCCAGTGCGTGCCGACCAGCGCGCCCGCCGCCACGCCGGCGAAGATCAGCAGCAGCGTGGCCCAGGCGCCCAGCAGGCGGCCGAAGAAGTAGGCGCGCTTGCTGATGGGCGCGCTGAAGAAGAAGTGGTGGGTGTTGGCGTCGAAGTCCTGCTGGATGGCGCGGCCGCACACCGAGCCGATCACCATCACGCCGGTGAAGCCGAGCACCGCGATGCCGATGGCCAGCGCGTTGGTGCCGTTGATGAGGATCTTGTCGCCGCCGAAGCTCACTGCCGCGCCGCGCAGCGCGCCGCCGGCCGCGGCCATCCACAAGCCGGCGATGACGGCGTACATCACGAGGTAGACCCAGGTCGAGAGCATGCGCAGGCGGCGCATGAAGTCGAAGCGGGCGATGGCCCAGAGCGGGGTCTGCATCTCAGGCCGCTGCCGTGGCCGCATCGCGAAGGTGACCCGCGATGCTGCAGAAGTACACGTCTTCCAGGTCGGGTGCCACGGCCTCGAAGCCGGGCTCTTCGGGCTCGCCCTCGGCATAGGCCCGCACCACCGTGCGCCCCGCCTGCAGGCGCGTCGACACCAGGCTCATGCGGGCCTTGAGCCGGTCGATGTCGGCCTTGTCGACCGCCTTGCGCCAGATGCGCCCGCGCAGGCTCTCGACCAGCGCGTCGGGCGTGCCTTCGAGCAGCACCCGCCCGCCGTCGATGACCGCCAGCTCGCCGCACAGGTCGGCGACGTCGCTCACGATGTGGGTCGACAGGATCACGATCACGTCGGAGGCGATGTCGGCCAGCAGGTTGTGGAAGCGCACCCGCTCTTCCGGATCGAGGCCGGCGGTCGGCTCGTCGACGATCACCAGCTTCGGGTTGCACAGCAGGGCCTGCGCGATGCCGAAGCGCTGGCGCATGCCGCCGGAGAAGCCGCCCAGGTTCTGCTTGCGCACCGCATGCAGGTTGACCCGCTCCAGCAGCGCATCCACCGTCGCGCGCCGCGCCTTCGCGTCGATCAGGCCCTTCAGCCGCGCGAAGTGGTCGAGCAGCTCCTGGGCCGAGACCTTGGGGTACACGCCGAAGTCCTGCGGCAGGTAGCCGAGCAGTCGGCGCACGGCGTCCTTGTCGTTGAGCACGTCGATGTCGCGGCCGTCGACGCCCTGCAGCGTCGCGCTGCCGGCATCGGCTTCCTGCAGCGTCGCGAGCGTGCGCATCAGCGTGGACTTGCCGGCGCCGTTGGGACCGAGCAGGCCGAACATGCCGGCGGGGATGGTGAGCGACACGCGATCGAGCGCGCGCACGCCGTTGGGGTAGGTCTTGGAGAGCTCGTGCAGGTGCAGGTCCATGGGCGGGGAGTGTGCCAGCGGCGTGCCGACCCCTCCGTAGCCCGGGTGCAACCCGGGAGTCCCGGGTTGCACCCGGGCAACGGCTTGAACAGA
>DASUZE010000082.1:0-25009 GCA_036377015.1 Piscinibacter sp.
TGCACCCGGGCTACGGGTAGCCCGGGTGCAACCCGGGATGCACGAATCGCCGTGTCCGACGCCTTGCGCGGCAAGCGCATCCTGCTCACCGGCGCCACCGGCTTCATCGCCAAGGTGGTGCTCGAGAAGCTCATCCGCGACGTGCCCGGGCTGGGCGGCATCGTGCTGCTGCTGCGCGGCAACGCGGGGCAGCGCCTGCACCGCGAGCTGCTCGCCTCCAGCGTGTTCGACGTCCTTCGCCAGCGCGACGCGCAGCGCCTGCACGAGGCGGTGCAGCAGCGCCTGCGCTGCGTGAGCGGCGACATCGCCGAGCCCGACCTGGGCCTGGACCCGGAGGCTTTCGCCGCGCTCGCGAGCGAGATCGACGTCGTCGTGCACGTGGCCGCCAGCGTCGACTTCCGCGAGCCGCTGGACCGCGCGCTGGCCGTCAACGCGCTGTCGCTGCAGGCCTTGGCGCGGCTGGCGCGCCTGGCTGGCGGCATTGCGCTGGTGCAGGTGTCGACCTGCTATGTCAACGGGCTGCACCGCGGTGCGGTCGCGGAGACCCTCGCGCCCCCGGCGCGCGCCGACCTGCCGCGCCATGCCGGCGGCCACTTCGAGGTCGACGGATGGATCGCCGAGCTCCAGTCGGCCATCGCCGGGCTGAAGGCACGCATCGTCGAGCCGGCCGAGCGCTCACGCGCGCTGGTCGCGCTGGGCATCCGCGAAGCCCGTCGGCGCGGCTGGAACGACACCTACACCTTCACCAAGTGGCTGGGCGAGCAGATCGCCTGGCGCGAGTGCGCCGGCGGCACGCTCACCATCGTGCGTCCGGCCATCGTCGAAAGCACCTGGCGCGAGCCGCTGCCCGGCTGGATCGAGGGGATGAAGGTCGGCGACGCGATCGTGCTGGCGTATGCGCGCGGCAAGACGACCTTGTTCCCGGCGCGCACGGCCGGCGTGGCCGACATCGTGCCGGCCGACCTGGTGGCCAACACCATCGTGCTGGCCGCCGCGCAGGCGCTGGCGCGGCCCGGCCGGCGGCGCATCGTGCAGGTCGCCAGCAGCGTGCGCAACCCGGTGCGGGTGGGCGAGTACATCCGGCTGTGCCAGGACGAGATGCGCGGCAACGCCGAAGCCTACCCGCGCTTGATCAAGCGGCCCCTGGGTGCGTTTCGCACCGTGCCGCGGCCGCTGTTCATGGCCTGGTTGGCCACGGCACACGCAGCGGCGCGGCTCGTGAACGCGGTCGTGCCGCTGGCGCTGTTCGATCGGCTCGAGACGACACGGGAGCTGGCCGAGGTCTTCAGCTTCTACACCTCGCCGCGCTGCGTGTTCGAGTGCACCCGCCTGCTCGAGATGGCCGACGAGTTCGAGCCGGCCGACCGCGAGCGCTTTCCGGGGGATCCGGCGTGCATCGACTGGCCGGCGTACGTGGCGCGGGTGCATCTGCCCGGGTTGGAGCGGTTCGCGTTGAAGGACCGCGCCGCGCAACGGGAGGAACCCGGGTTTCACCCGGGCTACGAGGCGACGTCGTAGCCCGGGTGCAACCCGGGACGCGGTACTTCAGCGCATGAAGCTCATCCGCGGCCCCACGATGGTCGTCTCCACGAAGCTCGTCCCATGGTGGTTGGTCGGGCTGAAGCTGAGGTTGATCCCGCCGTAGTCCCAGCTCTGCCGCCCTTCGATGGCGCGCACCAGCGCCTCCGACGACACCGACTTGCCGCAGCGCCGCAGCGCATCGAGCAGGAAGCGCGCGAGCAGGTAGCCGCCGTAGGTGTCGTAGGCGATCGGCTGCCTGGCGATCTCGCATTCCTGCGCGAACTCGCGCGCCAGCGGCGTGGTCTGGCGCCACGGGTAGGGCACGACCTGCGTGATGGCGACGCCGCGCGCGTCGTCGCCCAGAGCGGGCAAGGCGCCGATCGCCGTCGAGATGGTGTAGATGGGCACGCCCAGGTAGCTGCGGTTGGCCTTCACGTAGCCCACGACCGAGGGCCCGACGGCAATCAGCAGCACCGCCTGCGGCTGCTTGGCCGCCAGCGCCTGCGCCGCGGCCACGGCATCGCTTCCGTCGATCGCGATGGGGGCCGCGCCGACCAGCGTCGCGCCCTGCTCCTTGATGGCCTGCTCGACCACCGGCAGCATCAGCTTGCCGAACTCGTTGTTCTGGTAGACCACCCCGATGCGCGTGCTGCGCAGCGTGACGAGGTTGCGCACCGAATAGAACACCTCGTCCTTGAAGCTCGCCTGGGTGGTGAAGAAGTACGGATGGTGGCGGGCGCGCAGGATGGGCGCGCCGGTGTACACGCCCACCAGCGGCACCTTCTTCTCGAGCAGGATGGGCAGGGCCGCGCCCACGCCGGCGGTGCTGCCCAGGCCGGTCAGCGCCACCACCTTGTCGCGCTCGATCAGCGTGTTGACGTTGTCCACCGTGCGGCGGGTGTCGTAGGCGTCGTCCAGCAGCACCAGGTCGACGGGGCGACCGTTGATCCCGCCCTTGCGGTTGACCTGGTCGAAGGCCATCTTCTCGCCGGCCAGCACGCCCTTGAACGCACCGGCGACCGGGCCGGTGAGCGGCGCGCTCTGGCCGATCACGATGCGCTCGTCGCGAGCGACCACCGGCCAGGCAGCCTGTGCACCCGTGCCGGCGAGCGCGGCCGCGAGAAGGCGGCGGCGATTCATCTTCAGCATGTGGCGCCCCTTACTCGACCCGCAGCCAGGTCTGCGTGCGGCCCAGCATCGGCATGCCGATGTAGCCGCGCACCTCCAGCTTGCGGCCGCCGTCCACCGGCTTGAGGCGCACCTTGTAGACCTTGCCGTTGTTCGGATCGAGGATGTCGCCGCCCGCCCAGGGCGCGTCCTCGTTGTCCTGCTTGACGACGTTGCGCAGGATGGTGAGGCCGACGATGCGCTTGTCCTTGCGCTCGTCGCTGCACTTGTCGCACACCGAGTCCTTCTTGGCGGCATCGAACAGCGTCTCGATGCGGCCGACCAGCTGTCCGCCCGACTCGCTGATGCGCACCAGCGACTTCTCGGTCTTGCCGTCGTCGTCGACGGTCTTCCACACTCCCACCGGCGTGACCTGTGCCCAGGCTGCGAACGCGCTCAGGCCCAGGGCCAGCGCAGCAATCGAACGCTTCATGTCTCACTCCTCCTCGTGTTGGAAAAAACGCGTGCGCGACGATACGGGGCCAGGGGCGAGAAGGCAGTGACCCGCAAAGCCAATCGATTGGCCGGGGTGGGCACGCCGCTTGCCAAGCCCATCGCATGGACAGGCTGGCCCGCAAGATCGTCCACGACGTCGTGACCTACGCGCGGCGCTATCCGTCGCGCTCTGCCCTCGAAGTGGTCGACATGGCCCTGGCCGGACGGCACGACAGCGGGCCCGATTTCCACGACGACAACGCGCCGCACGGCACCGAGCTCCATCCGAAGACCGAGTTCGGTGAAATTTTGTGTGAAGCGTTTGCACTCGGACTGCCGCCGCAGACCGATGGTGATCAGTGGCAACGCGAGGTGGTGACGCCGTTCCTGCGGCGCTACCACCTGCGCCAGCAGGACACGCTCACCGCCTGAGCCGCGCTCAGCCCTTGGCTTTCCAGGGGATGCGCCCGCCGTCCAGCCATTGGCGCGCCGCCGCCCAGCCGGCGTTGAAGGCTTCCTCGCTGCTCTTGCGATAGCACTCCGGACCGCAAGGCACGACGAAGTCCTGTGCCGCACCGTCGACGCGGGCGATGTGGATGCGCGGCTCCCACAGCTGGACGTCGGGCAGGTACCAGACAGCGCCGGAGACGACGAAATCGCCGTAGCGCTCGGTGCGGTTCAGGGCCGTGTCGGTGGGGGCGGACATGCCCGAGAGTATGCGAACCCGCGCGTCGCCCGGCGCAAGCGAAGGTTGCCTGCGCAAGCGGATGTCAGTGCCCCTGGCGATTGCTCCTGGCTTGGACGCTCACTGCATCAAGGTCGACAGGTGGCTGCCGCGCTCGCGCAGGAAGCGCCACAGCCGCTCGCCGTAGTCGGCGGCGACCGCGGATCGTACCGAAGGCCGCTGCGCGAGCGCATGCCGCCATGCGGTGACCCTGGGCAGCTCGCGGAAGAGGCCGAAGTCGGCGATGCGGTCGAAGCTGTCCCAGTAGCGGAACACCGGCGCGAACACCGCGTCGACGAGGCCGAATCGCTCGCCGGCGAAGTACGGCCCCGGCCCCAGCGCCGATTCCAGGCGCTCGAACTTGCGGCGCAGCACGTCGGCCTGCGCCTGCATGGCGGCGGCGTCGGGCGCGACGTAGAAGTTCCAGATGTCGCCCAGCAGCCCCGAGCCGAATTCCATCCAGCTGCGGTGACGCGCCCGCTCCAGCGCGTCGGCCGGATGCAGGGCCGGCGCCTCGGTGTCTTCCAGGTACTCGACGATGACCGCCGACTCGAAGATCACCGTGCCGCGCGTGCGCAGCAGCGGCACCTTGCCCAGCGGCGAGATGGCGACGAACCACGCGGGCTTGTCGGCCAGGTCGATGTCGGTGCGCCGGTAGGCCACGCCCTTCTCGGCCAGCGCGATGGCGGCGCGCTGCACATAGGGGCACAGCGGATGGCTGACCAGTTCGATCTCGCTCATCACGCCCTCCTCAGCGCTCGCGGCGCAGCGCGATGGGGCCGTCGCCGAGCAGGAAGTGCACCGCCGACATCGCCATCAGGAACACCGGGTACTCCCAGCCGCCGTTGGGCGCGGTGAACACCCAGCCGTTGCCGGCATGGATGACCAGCGCGCCGATGAGGACGGGCTGCAGCGCCAGCGAGGCCCAGCGACCGTGCAGCCCGAGCAGGATGAGGGTGCCGCCGACGATCTCGGCCACGACCAGCGGGCCGGCCAGCCGTGGCGAGAAGCCCTGGCTGTCCATCCAGGCGGCGAGGTTGCCCAGCCCGAAGGTCATGAGCTTGAGCACGATGGCGTGCGTGAGCCACATCGCGCCCAGCGCGACGCGAAGCAGGAGGGTGGCGAGCGACGGTGCGCGCCAGGCGTTCAGTGCGATGTCCATGAGGGATCTCCATTCGGTGGGGGCGGAACTGCCCCGTCGCCAATCTAGGATCCGCCGATTCGCATGCCAATTCGCAATCTGCGCATAATCCATATGCATTTCTGCAGATTGAGCACCGACGCTTGAAGCCATCCGCCTCCGCCGAGCGGCCCCTGCGCTGGGACGACCTGCAGGTCTTCCTCGCGGTGTGCCGGGCCGGCTCGATCTCCGGGGCGGCCCAGTCGCTGGCGGTCAACCACTCGACGGTGCTGCGCCGCATCGCCAACCTGGAGCAGGCGCTGGCGGTGCGCCTGTTCGACCGGCTGCCCAGCGGCTATGCCCTCACCGCCTCGGGCAACGACCTGGCCGAGCAGCTGTCGGGCATGGCCGAGCAGGTCGAGGGCGCGCAGCGGCGCCTGCGCGGCCAGGACGAATCCATCAACGGCGTGATCCGGGTCACCACCACCGACACCTTGCTGCATGCCGTTCTGATGCCGCTGGTGGCGGCGTTTCGCGCGCGCCATCCCGGCGTGCAGGTGCAGGTGGTCGTCAACAACAGCTTCCTCAGCCTGACCCGGCGCGAAGCCGACGTCGCCCTGCGCGGCTCCAACCGGCCGCCGGACAACCTGGTGGGCCGCCGGGTCGGCGACATCCAGACCGCGCTGTACGGCGCGCGCGCCTACCTGCAGTCGCTGGGGCGGCGGCCGAGCTTCGAGGACTACCGCTTCGTCGCGCCCGACGAATCCCTGTCGCACCTGGAGCAGGCCAAGTGGCTGCACCGCCAGGTTCCCGCGTCGCGCATCGCCGTGCGGGTGGACAGCCTGGTCGGCATGGTCGACGCCGTCGTGCACGGTGCCGGCGTGGGCATGCTGCTGTGCCCGCTGGCCGATGCGCGCGCAGAGCTCGTGCGCCTGGCACCGCCCGATCCGGCGCTGGACACGCAGATCTGGATCCTCACCCATCCTGACCTGAAGCAGGTGGCGCGCATCCGCGCCTTCACGCAGTTCCTGTTCGAGTCACTGAGCGTGGACCCGCGGCTGGCGCATTGACGCGGCCCTCGGCTTCTAGGGGTGGTTGCCGCAGCGGCGCGGAAGATACTGCTTCCATGGAACAGCTGACCGGCGCCTTGTGGCAGTTCGTCGCTGGCCACGTGGGCTGGCCGGTGTTGCTCATCGTCCTGCTCGCGGCCGTGGCCCTCTACGGATGGCATCAGTTCCAGCGCGCCCATCACCTGGCCGAGGTCAACGAGCACGAACGCCGGCGCTCGCAGCAGGCGCTGGAAGAGATCGAGCGCCTGAAGCGCGACGACGCGAGCACGCCGCCGCGCGCCGACCGGCGCCAGGCCAGCAGCAGCGGCGAGCGCCGCAAGCGCAGCAGCTCGCGCGTGCTGGTCGTGGAAGACGACGAGGTCATGCAGTCCATCATCCCGGCCATGCTCTCGCGCTGCCTGTCGGGCGCGGAGATCCGGGTCCAGCAGACGGCGCGGGAGGCCCTCGCCGAGCTGCAGCGCTTCCAGCCCGAGCTGCTGGTGCTGGACTTGCGGCTGCAACGCGAGAGCGGCTTGCAGCTGCTCGAGGCCCTGCGCGAGCTGAACGCGAGCCTGCCGGTGCTCGTGTACTCGGGGCACGACGACGAGATCGAGCAGCTGCGCAGCGTGCGCGGCAGCGCCGGACTGGGGAACATCACGATCCTCCAGAAGGGTTCGGACCTCGAGGTCTTCATGCGCATCGTGCCGTCGCTGTTCCGGCGTCGGGCGTCGGATCGCGACACCAGCGCCTCACCGGCGGCTGCGGCGTCGCCACGCGAGCGGCGCGTCGGCGGCGAGCGGCGCTCCGCGCGCCGGCCCTTCACGCCGGGCGCCGCCTTGCGCAAACGGCGCGCCACCGGCTGATTCCTCACATTTCGCCGTCAGGGTCTCTTCACCGGCGCACCATTCGCCCGAGGGCCGGGGGGCGATCCGGAGGAGAACGCCATGAATCGTCGTGCCGGCACCCTGTTCGTCGCCGCGCTGTGGCTCGCCTGTGTCACAGGCAACGCGCACGCCGCGGCCTCGGTCGTCTACAGCTTCACCAACGTCACCGATGCGGTGATCACCTCGCCGGACGGCTCGACGCGTCCGGCCGATCGGTCGTGCGCGGAGTTGATGTTCGCGAGCGAAGTCTGCAGCTGGTCGTTCGACTACACCGTCACCTTGCGCGACGACGGCCTCAAGGGCGCCACCATCCCGCGCACCGGCCCCACCGAGCCGGTCGTGCCGCGACCCGATCCATGCGACTGGGAAACGGGCTGCGTCGCGGGCTACCTGCTCATCACGTCGTTCAACGAGTTCGAGGTGCTGCCGCTGAACGGCAACGAGCTGGCGTACTTCAACATGTACGTGAGCCCCGGCTGCAACGGCCGGAACTGCCCGCCTTATTTCGGCTTCTTCCCCCAGGTGGTCAGGGGGATGACGCAGCAGGACACGGATCCCCAGGTGCTCACGCTCTCGGGAAGCTTCTCCGTCTCCAGCAACGTGTTCTTCGAATGGGAAGGCGGGGCCGAAATGCCGCCGCTGTTCCTCGTCGTGGAGGCGGTGGCGATCAGCGTGCCCGAGCCGGGCAGCTTCGCCCTGCTGCTGGCGGGCCTCGCGGGGCTCGCGTTGCTGATGCGGCGGCGCACGGCGCGAACACAATACGCGCCATGCCGCTTCCCGCCGAACACCTCGCCCGCCTGCAGGCCCTGATCGCACGGCAACCACGCATCCTGCTCGGCCTCGTCGGGCCGCCGGGGTGCGGCAAGTCGACGGTGGCCGAGGCGCTGGCGATGGCGCTGCCCGCGCAGGTGCAGGTGGTGCCCATGGACGGCTTCCACCTCGCCCGATCGGAGCTCGTGCGCCTCGGTCGTGCCCATCGCAAGGGCGCGCCCGACACCTTCGACAGCGCCGGCTACGCGGCGCTGCTCCAGCGGCTGCGCACGCAACGGGCCGACGAGATCGTGTACGCGCCCGAGTTCAAGCGCGACATCGAGGAGCCCATCGCCGGCGCCATCGGCGTGCGGCCCGAGACGCCGCTGGTCGTGACCGAAGGCAACTACCTGCTGCTGCGCGACGGCCACTGGGCGCGGGTGCGCGCGCTGCTCGACGAGGTCTGGTTCATCGACGTGGACGACGCGCTGCGGCAAGAGCGGCTGATCGAGCGCCATGTCCGCTTCGGCCGCACGCCCGACGAGGCGCGTGCATGGGTGCGGGACACCGATGAACCCAATGCCCGCCTGATCGCGGCCTGCCGCGATCAGGCGGACGTCATCCTTCACCACTCGTAGCCCGGGTGCAACCCGGGATCCCGGGTTGCACCCGGGCTACGGGAGCTCAATACCGATTCCACCGATCGTCGCGCCGGTCATAGCGATTCGGAATGCCGTCGCCGTCGCGGTCCCACACCGGGTTGTAGACGCGGTCGTAGCGGTTGGGGATGCCATCGCCGTCGCGATCCCAGCGCGTGGGCTGCTGGTAGCCATGGTGGTAGTGGCGCGGGTAGTAGACCGGCGCCGGCTGGGTGTAGACGGGCACGGGCTGGTACACCGGCACGGCCTGCTGGTACACCGGCACGCCGACCGGCGAGCCGACGGTCACCGACCACTGCACCTCGTCGTGCGCCTGCGCTGCACCCGCGGCCGCGGCCCCGGCGAAGACGACGGCGGCGGCGAGAACCCATTTCCTGTTGCTCATGAATCCAACTCCTTTGCTGGTGAGCCCTTTGGCGAAGATTCGCCCGGACACATGGCAGAAACGGGCGGCCGCGACGGGCGGTTCACCTCACGCCCGTCAAGGGAACGTAAAGCTCCATGAAGCGATTCGAACGTTGCGAAACAATCGGCGCATGGCCGAGCGACCCGCCAATCGCCTCGTCGGCGAGACCAGCCCCTACCTGCTGCAGCACGCGCACAACCCCGTGGACTGGCACGCCTGGGGCGAGGAGGCTTTCGCGCGCGCACGCGCCGAGGACAAGCCCATCCTGCTGTCCGTCGGCTACGCCACCTGCCACTGGTGCCACGTGATGGAGCGCGAGAGCTTCGAGGACGAGGCCATCGCGCGCCAGCTCGCGGAGGGCTTCGTCGCGATCAAGGTCGATCGCGAGGAGCTGCCCGACGTCGACCATGTCTACATGAGCGCCCTGCAGGCGCTCGCCGGCCACGGCGGCTGGCCAATGAACATGTTCCTCACGCCGCAGCTCGTGCCCTTCCACGGCGGCACCTACTTTCCGCCCACGCCGCGCCGCGGCATGGCCAGCTTCACCGAGGTGCTGCAGGCCGTGCGCGAGGCATGGGTCGAGCGTCGCGACGAGGTCGAGCAGCAGGCGCAGGCGGTGCTCGAGCACCTGCGCAGCGGCAGCACGCTCGCGCCGCGCACGCCGGGCGATGCGGTGCACGAGCAGGCGCTCGCGCAGATCGAGCAGCGCTTCGACCCGACCCACGGCGGCTTCGGCAACGCACCCAAGTTCCCGCAGGCGCCCTTGCTGCAGTACTTGCTGTGGCGCGCGGCGGGCGGCGACGCGACTTCGCGCACCATGCTCGTCGCGACAGTGCACGCCATGGCCGCCGGCGGGATCCGCGACCACGTCGGCGGCGGCTTCGCGCGCTACGCCACCGATGCGCGATGGCATGTGCCGCACTTCGAGAAGATGCTGTCGGACAACGCACAGCTCGCGCTCGTGTACGCCGGTGCACATCGCCTGACCGGCGACGCCCGCCTGCGCGAGGTCGCGCAAGACATCCTCGCCTACCTGCTGCGCGAGATGCATCCGGCGGCCGCGCCCAGCGCGTTCAGCACCGCGCAGGACGCGGATGCCGAGGGCGTCGAGGGACGCTTTCACGTCTGGACGCTGGCGCAATTCGACGCCGTGCTGGGCGCCGATGCGAGCGCTGCCGCGCAGCTGTACGGCGTCACCGCGGCCGGCAACTGGGAAGACGGGCTCAACGTGCTGGAGCGGCGCGACCCGCGCACCGTGCAGGCCACTCTGGGCCTGGACGACGATCGCTTCGCCGAGTGGGAGCGATCGCTGCGCGAGCGCCTGTACGCGGCCCGCGCGCAGCGGGTCTGGCCGCTCACCGACGACAAGGTGCTGGCCGACTGGAACGGCATGGCGCTGCGCGCCTTCGCCGCGGCGGGCCGCTGGCTGGAGCGCGACGACTTCGTCCCGGCAGCGCGTGAGCTCGCGAGCTTCCTGCTCGACACCCTCGTGCGCGACGGCGTCGTTCATCACGCCTGGCGCAACGGCAGCCTGCGGCCCGAGGGCTACCTGGCCGATCACGCGCAGCTCGGGCTGGGCTTGCTCGAATTGCATGCGGCCACCGGCGAGTGGCGGTGGATCGCGGCGGCGATCGAATGCTGCACGCAGATGGTGGCCCGCTTCCATACCGCGGACCAGGGCTTCTTCGACAGCCTGTCCACGCAGGTGCCGACACGCGCTCGCGATGTCTACGACGGCGCCGTGCCCTCCGGGAGCGCGGCGGCCTGCGAGCTCCTGCTGCGCCTGGCGGGGCCGTGCGAGCGGGCCGATTGGGCCGAGCTGGCCCGCGCGACGCTGGAGCGCCACGGCGCCCTCATCGAAGAGGCGCCAATGGCGGTGCCGGCACTCTTGCAGGCGCACTGGCTGGCCGCGCGCGGCGCCGAGCTGGCGGTGCCGGCCGGCGCGGGCAGCGAGGCGCTGTGGGCGGTGGCGGCGAGTGCTTTCGCGCCGCTGGTCACGCCGGTTCATGTCGAGCCGGGGGCGCTGCCGCTGCTCGTGGGGCGGGTGGCGGGCGAGGCCTGTCTGTGCCGCGAAGGTCGATGCGAGCTGCCGGCGCGATCCGCGGACGCGCTGGGACAACAGCTGGCGCAGGCACATCCCGGGTTGCACCCGGGCTACGCCGGGTAGCCCGGGGGCAACCCGGGAGCGACACTTTCGTCCCGCACCCGAATCCATGCAGCAGCACAGGAGAACGTCATGAGCGACGACACCCTCTCAAGCAGCACGTCCGCGCGCATCGACCTCACGCGCGACGTCGACGTGGCCTTCTGGTGCCGCCTGCTCGACGTGGACCACAGCGCCTTGCGCCGCGCGGTCCAGCATGTCGGGCCGCGGGCCGATGCCGTGATGCGCTATCTCGGCACGCAACCCAAGGACGTCGAAGGCGGCTTGCCCGCCTCGTCCTGAGTCAGGCCAGCTTCAACAGCCGCATCGCATTGCCTTTCAGGATCAGCGGCTTCACATCCTCCCGGAACCCCGCCTCCTCGAAGTCCTTCATCCACCGGTCCGGCGTGATCAGCGGAAAGTCCGAGCCGAACAGGATGCGGTCCTTGAGCAGCGTGTTGGCGTATTGCACCAGCTGAGGCGGGAAGTACTTCGGGCTCCAGCCCGACAGGTCGATCCACACGTTGGGCTTGTGCAGCGCCAGCGACAGCGCCTCGTCCTGCCAGGGCCACGACGGGTGCGCCACCACGATCTCGATGTCCGGAAAGGCGATCGCCACGTCCTCCAGCAGCATGGGGTTGGAGTTGGCCAGCCGCAGACCGCCGCCGCAGCGCATGCCGCTGCCGATGCCCGAGTGGCCGCTGTGGAAGATGGCCGGCAGCCTGTGCTCCGCGATCACCTCGTAGATCGGCCAGGCCATGCGGTCGTTCGGATCGAAGCCCTGCACCGTCGGGTGGAACTTGAAGCCCTTGACGCCCGCCTCTTCCACCAGCCGCCGCGCCTCGCGCGCGCCCATGCGGCCCTTGTGCGGGTCGATGCTCGCGAAGGCGATCATGACGTCGGCGTTCTTCTGCGCCGCTTCGGCGATCTCGTCGTTCGAGATGCGCCGGCGCCCCAGCTGCGCCTCGGCGTCGACCGTGAAGTTGACGAAGCCGATCCGACGCTCGCGGTAGTAGGCCAGCGTCTCGTCCATGGTGGGCCGCCGCGACGAGCGGAAGTACTTGTCGGCTGCGCGGTCGTACTCCTCGCCGTAGTTGTCGAACGGATTGCGGCACGACACCTCGAGGTGGGTGTGGGTGTCGATGGCGATGAGGTTCGCGGTGTCCATGGCACGCGGCTCAGTTCTCGGGCGTGAAGCCGACCTGCTTGACGATCGGTCCCCAGGCGATGTTCTCTTCCCTCACCGCCTTGGCCATCTCGGCGGGCGTGTTGGCGCCGGCCTCGAAGCCCAGCCCTGCGAAGGCCTCGACCACATCGGGCGAGGCCACCGCCGCGCGGATCGCCGCCGCGGCGCGCTGAACGGTCTCGGGCGAGGCCTTGCCCGGCATGAAGAAGCCGTACCACTCGCTCATGGTCAGGCTCTTGAAGCCCTGCTCGGCGTAGGTCTGCACGTCGGGCGTGAAGCGTGAGCGCGTCGCGCCGGAGGTCGCCAGCAGCCGCAGCTTGCCGCCCTTGAGGTGCGGCAGGTAGTCGCCGATGGGCGAGCTCATCGCCCCCACCTGCCCGCCCAGCAGGTCCTGGATTCCGGGCGCCGAGCCGCGGTAGGGCACGTGGCGCAGATCCACGCCCGACTCCTTGGACAGCAGCGCGCCGATGAAATGCGGCGGCGAGCCCGCACCCGGCGATCCGTACATCGCGCCTTCGGGGTGCGCCTTGGCCCAGGCCAGGTAGTCCTTGATGTTCTTCACCGATTCCGGCACGCCGGGCCCGACGCCGAAGCCGAACACGATGCGGCAGGCGGTGCTCACCGGCGTGACGTCCTCGATGCGGTAGGCGAGCTTGGTGTAGATGTGCGGATACAGCGTGATCATGGCCGCGGGGGTGAGCAGCAGCACCGACCCGTCGGCCGGGCTGCGCTTGAGCTCCTCGACCGCGATGCGCCCGCCGGCGCCGGCCTTGTTGTCGACCAGCGCGACCTTGGCGTAGCCGCTCGATTGCAGCTTCTCGGCCACGCGGCGCGACACCGCATCGGTCGTCCCGCCGGCGGGAAAGCCGCACAGGATCTTGGCGCTGTCGATGGCCTGGGCCGATGCGAGCAGCGGCCACCCGAACCCGGTCGCGGCCGAGGCGGCGACGAACTGTCTTCTGTTCAACATCATCACGTTGTCTCCTTCGTTGTATGGTTTCGTAGGGTGGGCTTTCAGCCCACGCAGTGGTGGGCTGAAGCCCACCCTACGAAGTCAGGGCTCAGCGCGGCGCCATCCGCAAGGCGCCGTCCAGCCGGATCACCTCGCCGTTGAGTGCCATGTTCTCGACGATCGCCGCTGCCAGTTGCGCGAACTCCTGCGGCTTGCCCAGCCGGCGAGGGAACGGCACGCTCGCCGCGAGCGACGCCTGCACCGCCTCGGGCAATTCCTTCATCAGCGGCGTGAGGAACAGCCCCGGCGCGATGGTGACGACGCGGATGCCGTGCTGCGCGAGGTCGCGCGCCAGCGGCAGCGTCATCGACGCGATGCCGCCCTTGGACGCCGCATAGGCTTCCTGTCCGACCTGCCCGTCGAAGGCCGCCACCGACGCGGTGTTGACGATCACGCCGCGCTCGCCGTCGTCGTCCAGCGGCGGCAGCGCCGCCATCTGGGCCGCCACGAGGCGCGTCACGTTGTAGGTGCCGACGAGGTTGATCTCGACCACGCGGCGAAAGTCCTCCAGCGGCGCGGCGCGGCCGTCCTTGGCGACGATGCGCTTGGCGCCGCCGACGCCGGCGACGTTCATCAGCATGCGCACGGGACCATGCCGCTCGATCGCGAGCGCCAGCGCCGACTCGACGCTGGCCGCGTCCGTGATGTCGCAGCGTGCCGCGAGCCCGCCGATCTCGGCGGCCACCGCGGCGGCGCCCTCGCCGTTGATGTCGAGCACGGTCACGCGCGCCCCGCGCCGGGCGAGCTCGCGCGCCGTCTGGGCGCCGAGCCCGGAGCCGCCGCCGGTGACGATCGCGGCCTGGCCTTGGATGTTCATGCGAGAGGTCTCCTGTTCACGACGGGCGCGGCCGCAGGGCCTGCGCATCGCGGCCCTCGTACAGCGCGTCGACGATGGCGGCGCGGCGCTTGAGCACCGCGCGCTGGTTGATCGAACCCTTGTCGGTGAGCTCGCCGCCCTCCAGCGACGGCGGCTCGAGCAGCACCTGGGCGCGCGCCACCCGGTTGGCGCCGCCGGTGCCCTCGCGCCACAGGCGATCGACGAGCTGCTGGAAGAACTCGCGCACCGCCGGATGCGCCAGCGTCTCCTCGGCGCCGGCATCGGGCGCCAGTCCGGCGTGGCGGCGGCATTCATCGAGGCGGGGGAACAGCAGCAGGCCGATGTCGTCGCGGTCGATGCCCGCCACCACCGAGTCCTGGACCAGCGGCGCGCCGTGCGCGAGCACGCGCGCGCGCAACGGCCCGACGCTCACGAAGGTGCCGCTGGACAGCTTGAAGTCCTCGGCGATGCGGCCGTCGAACACCAGGCCGCGGCCGGGATCGGCGGGATCGACCAGCGCGACCGCGTCGCCGGTGCGGTAGAAGCCCTCGTCGTCGAAGGCGTCGGCGGTCTGCTCGGGCGCGCGCCAGTAGCCCGGCATGACGTTGGGCCCGCGAAAGCGGATCTCGGTCTTGTCGCCCTGCGGCACCAGCTTGACCTCGACGCCCGGCGCGGGCAGCCCGATCCAGCCCGCCTTCACGTCGGTGCCGACGGCAAAGGTGCAGCTCGGCGCCGTCTCGGTCATGCCCAGGCCGGTGATGACGCGGATGCGCTCGCCGATGGTCCGCTCGGCGTGGCTGTCGAGCTTGTCCCACACCGCCTGCGCCAGGCCGGCGCCGGCGAACATGAAGGCCTGCACGCGGGCGAACAGCGACTCGCGCAGGGCATCGTCGTGGTCCATCGCAGCCGCGATCTCCTCGAAGCCCTTGGGCACGTTGAAGTAGATGGTGGGCGAGATCTCGCGCAGGTTGCGCAGCGTCTCGGCCATGCCCTGCGGCGTGGGCTTGCCTTCGTCGATGTACAGCGTGCCGCCGTTGTAGAACGTGATGCCGACGTTGTGGTTGCCGCCGAAGGTGTGGTTCCAGGGCAGCCAGTCGACCAGCACCGGCGGCTCGTCGGCCAGGAAGGCCATGCACTGGCGCAGCATCTGCTGGTTGGCGCACAGCATCCGGTTCGTGTTGATGACGCCCTTGGGGTCCTTGGTCGAGCCGGAGGTGAAGAGGAACTTGACGATGGTGTCGGAGCCGGTGGCGGCATGCGCCGCCGCCTCGTCCTCGCCGGGCGCGGTGTCGAGCAGGGCGCCGAACGCGGTGGTGGCGCGGCCCGCGATGCTGCCTTCGGCGAGCACCACCTCCACCTCGGGCGGCAGCACCGCCTCGATTGCCCGGGCAAAGCTCGGGTCGCTCGCGAAGACCAGGCCCGGCGTGGTCGTCGAGACGATGTGGCGCAGCTTGGCGTGATCGGTGGACAGAAGCGAGTACGCCGGCGATATGGGCGTGTACGGAATGCCGACCCAGATCGCCGCCAGCGCCAGCGTCAGGTGCTCCAGGTCGTTGCCCGACAGGATGGCCAGCGGCCGCTCGGCCGACAGGCAGCGCTCCACCAGGGCCTGGCCGACCTGCCGCATGCGCGCCAGCATCTGCGCGTAGGTGATGCGCTGCCAATCCCCGCCGGCCCGCCGCTTGGCCACGAAGACACGATCGGGCGTCTCCTTCGCCCAATGCTCGAAACGGTCGGCCAGGCGCTGCGGAAACGTCCCCAGCGGCTCGGTCGAGCGCAGGCGCACGATGCCGCCCGGCCGCTGGTCGACCACGGCCGACACGCAGCCACCCACGCGTGTGTGGCGCCAGCGCGCCGGTGCGCTCACGACCGGCTCACCTTCGCCGCGCGGCCGTCGAGGAAGGCCCGGATGCGCTGCTTCGCCGCCTCGTCGCCTTGCGCGATCGCGGCCATCAGCGACTCGACGAACAGGCCCTCGGACTGCGACATGTCGGCGATGCGCGGCAGCGCCTGCATGACGGCGAAGTTCGACAGCGGCGCGTTCTGCGCGATGCGGCGCGCCAGCTCGAAGGCCTTGCCCAGCCCTTCGCCCGGACCGACCAGGTACTGCGAGATGCCCAGCTGCTGTCCTTCGGCGGCGTCGAGGACGCGGCCGGTCATCATCATGTCGGTCATGCGCGACACGCCGATCAGGCGCGGGATGCGCGCCGAGCCGCCGCCGCCGACGAACAGGCCGCGCTGGCCCTCGGGCAGCGCATAGAAGCTGCCCTGCTCCGCGACGCGGATGTGGCAGGAGCCGGCGAGCTCGAGGCCGCCACCCACCACCGCGCCGTGCAGCACCGCGACCACCGGCACGCGGCCGAACTGCACCTGCTCGAAGGCCGCATGCCACATGCGCGAATGCAGCACGCCTTCGGCGACGCTGCGCTCGCTGACCTCCGACAGGTCCAGGCCGGCACAGAAGTGCTCGCCCGCGCCGCTGAGCACCACGGCGCGGGTGTCGGCCGGCAGATTGATGAAGGCGGTGTGCAGCGCCGCGATGAGCGCATCGCTGATCGCGTTGCGCTTGGCCGGGCGGTTCAGCCGCAGGTGGGAAATGGGGCCGTCGTGTTCGATGGCCAACAGGGCGGACGTGTCCGTGTTCATGATCAACCTCGCTGGATAGTTAATTTACTTAACTATCTTCGGAAGATCATTTCGGGTTTTCCCGTAGGGTGGGCTTCAGCCCACGCGATGGTGGGCTGAAGCCCACCCTACGAACCCAGAAATCAGTTCATGGCGTGAATCAATCAGGCCCGCCGCGACCGCGCCACTTTCACCAGCAGCTCCACCAGGATCGCGCGTTCCGCTTCGCTCAGCGCGGCCCCCAGCGCCTCGCGCTCGCCCTGCTTCAGCATCTCGGTCGCCTGGCGCGCCAGCTTCGCGCCCTTGGCGGTGGCCCGGATGTGCTGCGCTCGCCGGTCGGTCTCGCTGCGCTCGCGCCTGACCAGGCCGCGGCCTTCGAGGCGATCGATCCACACGGTGATGTTGGGTGCGGTGACGGCCAGGGCCTGGGCCAGCTGCTTGGCCGACACGCCGGGGTTCTGGTCGACCAGGGTGAGGATGGTGAACTCGACCGGCCGCAGGTCGAAGGGGCCGCCGACCTGCCCGGCGAAGACCTGCGTGGTGGCGATGGTGGCCTGCGCGAGCTGGTAGCCGACGATGCCGTGCAGCCCGGCTTCGTCGAGCTTGCCCATGGGGGTGCGTTCAGCGGCGTCGGGAGTCATGGGAGTTCCTCAGCTGCACAGCGCGCGGATGTCCTCGGGCACCGGCACCGCCTTGAGCCGGCCGGTCGCGTCGCGGGTGCAGAAGGCACGCACCTCGCTGCCTTCGCACAGCAGGTCGTCGCCGCGCACGATGCGGTGGCGCTGCACGAAGGTCTTGGCGCGCCATTCGGCGACGCTCGTGTGCACCTCCAGGCGATCGCCGTAGCTGGCCGGCCGCAGGAAGCGGGTGTGGATCTCCAGCAGCGGCGTGCCGATGATGCCGCGGGCGGCTTCGAGCTCGCGCCAGGGCGGCACGCCGCACAGCATGAAGAACTCGAAGGACGACGCGTCCATCCAGCGCGAGAAGTTCGGAAAGAACACGATGCCGGCGGGGTCGCAGTCGCCGAAGTGGACCTGGATCGGGAGGATGGTGGTCCGGCTGGAGGGCGTGGAATCGGGGATGGCGGTCACGATGGGGCTTCGTTGCAAGCGTTGCAACACTGTAGCGCCGGGGCCGCGCGGGCGGCCGAGAATCGGGCGTGTCGACACGAAGGGATGTGTTCATGCGCTCCATCAAGATGGCCTGTGCGGCGGCGATGGTCGGGGCCTGCAGCCTGGCATCGGCCGCGCCCTGGGCTTCGTTCAACGGCTACTTTCCCGGCATGAGCGAAGACGCGGCCAAGGCGCTGGGCGTCGAGGGCTGCCGCACCGGCGAAGGCGCGACCGAGCGCAAGGACAGCCTGTACTGCTGGATCCCCAGCCCCAAGCGCCAGCTGGGCACGCTGACTGCCACCAAGGCACTGCTCGAGCTCAAGGGGCCCAAGCACCGGCGCGTCGACGAGATCCACCTCGAGTTCCTGGGCTCGCCGCAGCCCGTGTTCGCCGCGCTGCAAGGCGCCTACGGCAAGCCGGCCCGGGAGGACGCGAACTATTGGTACTGGAATCGGGCGGGCAGCGAGACCGTCACGCTGTACAAGGGACAGCGAGGCGCGGCCTTCGTGAACTTCACCCGCCGGCTGTGAACGAAAGGATGCCGCCATGCTGCAAGACTCTCCCCTGTACGCCTACATCCCCGCCCAAGACGTGACTCGCGCGCGCGAGTTCTACGAGCGCAAGCTCGGCTTCAAGCCCCGCGAGGAGCTCGCCGGCGGCGTGGTCTACGAGTTCGGGCGCAACACCGCGTGCTTCCTCTACCCCACGCCCAACGCCGGAACGTCCAAGGCCAGCCAGGCCTTCTGGCAGGTCGACGACATCGAGCGCGAGGTCGCCGATCTCAAGGCGCGCGGCGTGCGCTTCGAGCACTACGACATGCCCGGCAGCACGGGCAGCGGCGACATCGTGACCGCGGGAGGCGCGAAGGCGGCGTGGTTCAAGGACAGCGAGGGCAACATCATGGCGATCATCCAGAACGTCTCGTAGCCCGGGTGAAACCCGGGTTGCACCCGGGCTACGAGGTGGACTCCGCGATGTACTGCCTCACGATGTCCGCGAAGTCCCGATCCGGCTGAAGCCCCAGCCGCGCCGCCCTTGCTGCGCTCGCCGCCTTCGGCCACCCCGCCACGATGCCCGCGATGCGCGCATCGGGCTCGAAGCGCACGAGCTCTCGCGCCGCGCGTCCCGCCACCGCTTCGAGCGCGTCGAGCATGCCGCCCACCGTCATGTTGAGCGCGGGCAGGTTGAGCGCCGTGCGGCCGACCAGCATCTCGCGGCTCGCCTCGTAGACGGCGATCAGTCCGGCGATGGTCGTGGCCGGCGAGCTGACCGGATGCGCTGTGTCGGGCGGCACCGGGCACAGCGCGATCTCGCCCGCCAGCGGCTCGCGGATGATTCCCGAGAAGAACGACGAGGCCGCGCCGTTGGGCCGGCCCGGGCGCACCGTCACCGTCATCAGGCGCGCCGAGCGGCCGTCGATGTAGCCCTTGCGCGTGTAGTCGGCCACCAGGTGCTCGCACACCAGCTTGTGCGTCCCGTACGAGGTCTGCGGCGCGGGCAGCGTGTCGTCACCGACCACTGCAGGCAGCGGAATGGCCGGATCGGGACCGAACACCGCGACCGAGCTGGAGAACACCAGCCGCACCGGGGTCGCGCCTGCCTCGGTGCGCCGGCGCAGGGCGTCGAGCAGCGCCCGCGTGGTGTCGAGGTTGGAGCGCAGCCCGAGCTCGAAGTCGGCCTCGCACTCACCCGACACGGCCGACGCGAGGTGGAACACGCCGTCCAGCGGCTCGTCCGCGAGCGCCTGGCATTGCGCGAGCAACGCGCCGGTGTGCACCCGCACGCGCGGGTCGGCAGCAAGATCGGCAGGCGGCGCCACCTGGTCGGCGATCAGCACGCGCTCGATGCGCCGCCCCGCCAGCTCGCCGCGCGCCAGCAGCGTGCGCGTCAGCCGCGCGCCGATGAATCCCGCGCCGCCGGTGATCAGGATGTGCATGTCGGGCTCCTCTCGGTCCTATGATGCGCCGAGCCCAGGAGAACGTCCCATGATCGTCGGCATGAACCACTTCACCGTCCTGGCGGAGGACCCGCAGAAGACGCTGGCCTTCTACGTCGGACTGCTCGGGCTGCGCGAAGGCCCGCGGCCGGACCTCGGGTTCCCGGGTGCGTGGCTGTACAGCGACGGCGCCCCATCGGCAGTTCTGCACATCGTCTTCGGCCGCGCGTTGCCGGCGCAGCGGGCCGGCGTGATCGACCACATGGCGTTCAGCGCGCAGGGCTTGAAGGCGGTGAAGGCGCGCTTCGACGAGCGCGGGGTGACCTACGACCTCAGGCGCCAGGCCGGCGCAGGGACGTGGCAGCTCTTCTCGCACGACCCCAACGGCGCGCGCGTCGAACTCGACTTCGACCCGGCAGAAACCTTGTAGCCCGGGTGCAACCCGGGACGCACTACACCCCGCGCGCCTTTCGCCACGCCGCGAAGTCGCTGCGCGCCTGCTCGTCGGTCGGCGGATACAGCCCGATGATCGAGCGCCCCGCCAGCACCTGCTCGGTCACGAAATCCTCGAAGGCCGTCATCTCGGTCGCCTCGGCTGCCACCTCGTCGGCCAGGTGCGCCGGGATCACGACCACGCCTTCCGCATCGCCCACCACCACATCGCCCGGAAACACCGCCACGTCGCCGCAGCCGATGGGCACGTTGATGTCGATCGCCATGTGCAGCGTGAGGTTGGTCGGCGCCGACGGCCGCTGGTGGTAGGCCGGGAACGGCAGCCGGGCGATCTCGGGCGAGTCGCGAAAGCCGCCGTCGGTGACCACGCCGGCCACGCCGCGCTTCATGAGGCGCGACACCAATATCGACCCGGCCGACGCCGCACGCGCGTTCTTGCGGCTGTCGATCACGAACACCGCGCCGGGCGGACATTCCTCCACCGCCAGGCGCTGCGGATGGCGGCGGTCCTGGAACACGCTGATCGGGTTGAGGTCCTCGCGCGCCGGGATGTAGCGCAGGGTGAAGGCCTCGCCGACCATGCGCGGCAAGCCCGGGTTGAGCGGGTGCACGTCCTGGATGAACTGGTTGCGCAAGCCGCGCTTGAAGAGCGCGGTGCACAAGGTCGCCGTGCTGACTTTGGCGAGCAGGTCCCGGGTGGCAGGCGTCATCGTGTGGTTCAGAAGATGTCGGGTTCCCCGACCCCGGCCCCGAACTGCGTCTCGAGAAAGTCGAAGTCGCAGCCTTGGTCGGCCTGCAGGATGTGCCTGGAGAACATCCACCCATAGCCGCGCTCGAAGCGCGCCGGCGGCGGCGTCCAGGCGTCGAGGCGGCGGCCGAGCTCGGCGTCGCTCACCTCCAGGTGGATGCGCCGGGCCGGCACGTCCACGCTGATCATGTCGCCTGTTTTCACCAGCGCCAACGGTCCGCCCACGTGCGACTCCGGGGCCACATGGAGGATGCACGCACCGTAGCTGGTGCCGCTCATGCGTGCATCCGACAGCCGCAGCATGTCGCGCACGCCCTGCTTCACCAGCCGGGTCGGGATGGGCAGCATGCCCCACTCCGGCATGCCCGGGCCGCCTTGCGGTCCCGCGTTGCGCAGCACCAGCACATGGTCGGCGGTGACCTCCAGGCTCTCGTCGTCCATTGCCGCCTTCATCGAGGCGTAGTCGTCGAAGACCAGGGCCGGCCCGGTGTGCTTCAGGTAGCGCGACTCGGCCGCGCTGGGCTTCATCACGCAGCCCGAAGGCGCGAGGTTCCCGCGCAGCACGGCCAGCGCACCCTCGGCATAGACCGGGTTGGACAGCGGCCGGATGACGTCGTCGTCGACGACCTCGGCGCCGCGCAGGTTCTCGCCCAGGGTGCGGCCGTTGACGCCGGGCGCATCGAGGCGCAGCCAGCGCGTCAGGCGGCTCATCAGCGCGGGCAGGCCACCGGCGTAATAGAAGTCCTCCATGAGGTAGGTGTCGCCGCTGGGGCGCACGTTGGCGAGCACCGGGACCTCGCGGCTCACGAGATCGAAATCGTCCAGGGTCACCGGGCAGCCGGCGCGGCGCGACATGGCGACCAGGTGGATGATGGCGTTGGTGGAGCAGCCCATGGCCATCGCGGTCACGATGGCATTGTGGAAGGCGTCGGCCGTGAGCACGCGCGCCGGGGTGAGGTCGTCCCACACCATGTCGACGATGCGGCGGCCGCATTCGGCGGCCATGCGCACGTGGTTGGCGTCGGGCGCGGGGATGGCCGATGCGCCGGGCAGCGTCATGCCCAGGGCCTCGGCGATGCCCATCATGGTGGCCGCGGTGCCCATGGTCATGCAGGTGCCGTGGCTGCGCGCGATGCCGCCTTCGACGCCGATCCACTGCGTCTTGTCGATCTGGCCGGCGCGCCGCTCGTCCCACAGCTTCCACGCGTCGGAGCCCGAGCCCAGCACCTGGCCCTTGTAGTGCCCGCGCAGCATCGGACCGGCCGGCACGTAGATGCAGGGCAGGCCCGCGCTGGTCGCGCCCATCAGCAGGCCGGGCGTGGTCTTGTCGCAGCCGCCCATCAGCACCGCGCCGTCGACCGGGTGGCTGCGCAGCAGCTCCTCGGTCTCCATCGCGAGCAGGTTGCGATAGAGCATGGTGGTCGGCTTGACGAAGGGCTCGGCCAGCGACAGCGCCGGCAGCTCGATCGGAAAGCCGCCGGCTTGCAGCACGCCGCGCTTGACGTCTTCCACCCGCTGCCTGAAGTGGCCGTGGCAGGGATTGATGTCGGACCAGGTGTTGACGATGGCGATCAGCGGCTTGCCGGCCCAGTCGTCCGGCGCGTAGCCCATCTGCATGAGGCGCGAGCGATGGCCGAACGAGCGCAGGTCGTCGGGCGCGAACCAGCGCGCGCTGCGCAGGGTGTGGGCGGGGCGTCGGGTCATGTCGGGCAGGGCCCTAGTAGAGCACCGATGGGCCACGCGTGATAGCGGTGGCGCTCACAATGCGCCCATGCCCACCCTCCTCAGCAGCGTCGTCGAGGCCTCCCGGCGCGTGTCGGGCACGAGCAGCCGGCTGACCAAGCGCGACGCCATCGCGGCCTGCCTGCGCGGTGCGGCCGCCGACGAGGTCGAGGTGGCCGTCGCCTACCTCGCCGGAGAGATCCGCCAGGGCCGCATCGGCGTCGGCTATGCCACGCTGGCCGCATTGCGCGGAACGCCCGCCGCGCAACCTGCGCTCACGCTGCACGAGGTCGACGCGACCTTCGACCGGGTCGCGGCGGTCGCCGGCAAGGGGTCGGCGGCCGAGCGTGGCGCCCAGCTGCGCGCGCTGTTCGCTCGCGCCACCGCGCTGGAGCAGGACTTCCTGCTGCGCCTGCTCGTCGGCGAGCTTCGCCAGGGCGCGCTGGAGGGCGTGATGATCGACGCGATCGCGGCCGCCGCGGGTGCGCCGCTGGCCGACGTGCGGCGTGCCGCCATGGTCGCGGGCAAGCTCGGACCCGTCGCCCGCGTGGCACTGACCGACGGTGGCGGCGCCCTCGCGCAATTCACCATGGCGCTGCAGCGGCCGGTGCAGCCCATGCTGGCGCAGCCCGCCGACGACATCGCCGATGCGCTGGCGCGCCTGGGCGCGGCGGCGCTGGAGTGGAAGGTCGACGGCGCGCGGGTGCAGGTCCACAAGGCGGGCGATGCGGTCACCGTCTACACGCGGGCGCTGAACGACGTGACCGCGTCGGTGCCGGAGATCGTGGAGGCGCTGCAGGCGGTGCCGGCGCGCGAGCTGATCCTCGACGGCGAGGCGGTGGCGCTCGGGGCCGGCGGCGCGCCGCAGCCGTTCCAGGTGACCATGCGCCGCTTCGGTCGCAAGATCGACGTCGAGCGCATGCGTACCGAGCTGCCCCTGGCGGTGTTCTTCTTCGACTGCCTGCACCGCGACGGCCACTCGCTCATCGGGCGGCCGGCGCGCGAGCGCTTCGACGCGCTCGCCGACGCATTGCCGGCGCCGCTCGTCATCCCGCGCCTGGTCACCGCCGACGTCGCCGCGGGCGAGGACTTCTATGCCGATGCCCTGGCCCGCGGGCACGAAGGCGTGATGGCCAAGGCCCTCGATGCGCCCTATGAAGCGGGCAGCCGCGGCGCCAGCTGGCTGAAGGTCAAGCGCGCGCACACCCTGGACCTGGTGGTGCTCGCCGCGGAATGGGGCAATGGCCGGCGCCAGGGCTGGCTGTCCAACCTGCACCTCGGCGCCCGCGACCCGGACGGCGGCTGGGTGATGCTCGGCAAGACCTTCAAGGGCATGACCGACGCCCTGCTCGAGTGGCAGACGCGCGAGCTGCTCGCCCGCGAGGCCCGCCGCGACGACTACACGGTGCACGTGCGGCCCGAGCTCGTGGTCGAGGTCGCGTTCAACGACCTGCAGGCCAGCCCGCGCTACCCGGGCGGGCTGGCCCTGCGCTTCGCCCGGGTGAAGGGGTACCGACCGGACAAGCGGGCCGAGGACGCCGACACGATCGATACCGTTCGGGCGCTGTATGCGACGCAGGTGGCGCGAGGCGCCGCCGCGTGAGGCATTGCGCAATTGGTGAAATTTCGCCACGGCGCGCGGCACGGATTCGCACCGATTTCCTCCCGTCCGGCCGAAAATCGCGGCGTGAGCACCACAGACAGCACTGCTTCGCCATCGCACGCCGGCAGGACGGCGGCCCGACCGCTGCTCGCAGCCGCCGCGCACGCCGCCACCCTGGCCGCACTGCCGCTGGCCACCACGGTCGCGCACGCCCAGTCCAACGCCTGCGACCAGCTCAAGGGCGTCCTGGCCGCCCGCATCGACCCGAGCATCCGCGGGTTCTCGCTGGAAACCGTGCCGGCGAGCACGCCCGTGCCCCCCGGCGCCAAGGTGATCGGGACCTGCGAAGGCGGGGCGCGCAAGATCCTGCTGCGTCGCGGCGGCGCCGCCGCGACGCCGCCCGCAGAGACGGGGGCGAGTGCGGCCGAGGTCGTGGCGAAGCCGGTCGAACCCGCGCGTCGCGCGCCCGAGCCGCCGGTGGTTCGCGCACCGGCGCCCAGTCCTGCGCCACGAACCGCGGCCACGGCGGTCATCGAACCCGAGCCGGCGCGCAGTGTCGCGCCGGTGGCGGCCGCCCCCGCTCCCGCGCTGCCGGCCTCGGTCGCTCCACCCCTGGTGCCCACCCCGGCGCCAACGTCCGCGCCCGGCTTCTTCGCCCGCTACTGGCAATGGCTGCTCGCGCTGGTCGTGCTGCCCCTGGTCGGTTGGCTGTGGGCCTGGCTCGCGTACCGCCGCGCCTATGACGAGGCCGGGCTGCCGCGCGGGCCGAAGCTGAACTAGCCCGTGAAGGTTGATCAACCACAGAGCAACTGTGTCTGAAGTCAAGCGCGCGGAGCCGAGACGACAGCGTGCTTGGTGAGGTCCCAGGTGGCGCCGTCGCGGACCATGGCATTGAGGATGGTCAGCATCTTTCGCATGCAGGCAACGATGGCGACCT